>NZ_CALXSK010000030.1 GCF_944391105.1 uncultured Victivallis sp. | reverse complement strand
TCAAGAGGATTTTGAGTTATTTCAGTTTCGGTTTCCATCACACACGCGAGGGCTGCTTAGCCTAAGAATATCAATAATTTTTTGCTCTTCTTGATTGCAAAAAACAAAATCTCATGGTATACTTATCTCATAAAACTTTACCAGAAGAGGAAGTAAATCATGGCAAAAGTACATATTGAAAATCCCCCTGCAATCATGGAGTTCTTGAAATCTGATCTTATTCTGGAGGATCTTTCTTCATGGAGTTGGCCAAAGCAGAATGACAGTACCAATGGAGTAACTAATCTCAGTTATAGAGAATTTATGCAGTTTTTGCGCAACCTTGAAAAAGAGAAATTAAAGAAAAATCCTCCTAAGAGTAAAGATGAAAAAAAATTTGAAGGCATAGGTGGTCTTTTTCGTATTCGCTGGAATCTCAATAAACCATATAATTTTTCTTTGCGCACTGCAATTGTTACTGTCGCATATGGGCTCAAAGGCAATATAGCTGATAAAATGAAAATAGAAAGTTACCCTAATGATATTTTGTATATAGGAAAATCCCGAGATGTAAGAAAGCGAATAGATAGAATGTTTTCCTCTCAAAAAGGGGCTAATCTGGTTACGAGAAAACTTACAGCCTTGCTTAGCCGCAAACAACCAGGCGAACAGCCCGATAATGTAAGATTTGATAAATTGAAAGAGGTTATGCCTGAAATTATTTTCGACTTTGTGCTAGAGGAACATCCCGTCAAACGTGACTTCATGAAAGCGTATGCAGTAAGCAACGAAAAGCCTTGCTTAAACATTGGACTGGAACATTAGGATCGCAAATAGTTTCAGGTTCCCTGAAGAATTTTACGAAATATGCCCGTTCTCTACCGAGGTACCACAGCCACGCCCGGAAAGGCATCCGGAAGTACCACCGAGTACCATTGGAAATCATTTGGAATTATATGGAACAGAGTTTCATTGCACAAAAACTTGATATCCACCTGTTGCTTCCTGAAATTCACAACACATTCAGTATTCTCATCCGGGCAAAGTACCATCAAGTACCATTGAAATATATTCATCGGTACCGTTTGAAGTTAGTTACGAATGCTACCGGAAGTTTGCTTCAGGCGGGAGAGGTCGTTTTTACGCCCGGATTTAGATACCCTTCTGTTTTTCTCCCGGGTACCAATTTTACGCCCGGAAACGCCCTTTGAGGTACCACTGAGTACCACTCGAAAATTTCTCATCCCCCTGTTTTCGGCTTTCTCCTGCTGCGGAGATGTCGGAACGTTACCGCGCTTTCCGCCGTTTTTTCCCCTCAGTGACTTTGACTGGAAAAGGGTTCTTCCCCGGTTTGAGCCGTGATTTGCTTCAAAACCGGCTTTGAAAATCTGAATAGCATGGAAAAAGATCGACCTTAGCCTTATCGTTTTGTCTCATCACGCGCAAACCCGGGAGGCAAAATGTCGATCACATTGCTTCAAAAAAACAGAAAGTCCGTGGATTTCAACATAACCGAAGGATTCAACAACAAGATTCGATGGCTCATTCGCCTGGCATATGGCTTTCGAGACCTATTTTATCTCAAATTGAAGATATTTCAGCTACCCTCAATTCAACCTCAGAAAGAGCTATGATTTATGGCTCAAAACGGAGAAGTGGTAAAAAAATGGCTCCGGCAGCTGGATTCGAACCAGCGACCAAGTGGTTAACAGCCACCTACTCTACCGCTGAGCTATGCCGGAGCGTTTCAATGTTTCATAAAATAACCCGCTTCTCCGAAAACGCAAATCAAAATTGAAAAAAAATCCCTTTTTTTCCTGATTTTTGAACTCAGACTGCCGGAGGAGGCCGGCCCATCCGTCATGTTTCGCCTCCTGAATCGAAAAAAAAGAAAAATTCCAACCTCCGGGGGTGAAAAAAAACAAATCCGGTGTATATTATTCCAATTTCCCGTTTCTAAAACAGTAACTTCGCAAGGAGAACCAACATGAGTTGTCCGTATCAGTGCTCGCACGAAGTCGAGCAGATGTGCCGCGTCGCCAAAGGCGTCAAACACGGCCCGGCCCCGATTCCCGAAGAAGGGAAGTGGGTCAAATCCAAGCAGATCACCGATATTTCCGGCCTGACCCACGGCGTGGGCTGGTGCGCCCCCCAGCAGGGCGCCTGCAAACTTACGCTCAATGTCAAGGACGGCGTCATTCAGGAAGCTCTCGTCGAAACTCTCGGCTGCTCCGGCATGACCCACTCCGCCGCCATGGCGTCGGAAATCCTCCCCGGCAAGACCATTCTTGAGGCTCTGAATTCCGACCTCGTCTGCGACGCCATTAACGTCGCCATGCGCGAACTCTTCAAGCAGATCGTCTACGGCCGCACTCAGACCGCCTTCAGCGAGGGCGGTCTGCCCATCGGCGCCGGCCTTGAAGACCTCGGCAAAGGACTCCGCTCCCAGGTCGGTACCATGTTCTCCACCCTCGAAAAGGGACCGCGTTACCTCGAAATGGCCGAAGGCTATGTCCTCGAACTCGGACTCGATGAAAACAGCGAGATCATCGGCTACAAGTTCGTCCACCTCGGCAAAATGATGGAAGCCATCCGCAAGGGCGTCGAACCCGCCGAGGCATTCAAGTCCAATGTCAAGAGCTACGGCCGTTTCGACGAGGCCGTCAAGAAAATCGACCCGCGCAAAGAATAAGGAGTTCATGACAATGAGCGTGAAATTTGAAGGATACGAGCGCCGGATCGGGAAAATCGAGAAAGCGCTGAAAGAGTACGGCCTCGAATCTCTCGAAGCCGCCCGCGACCTCTGCCTCTCCAAGGGCGTCGATGTCGACAAAATCGTCCGCGGCGTCCAGCCGATCGCGTTTGAAAACGCCGTCTGGGCCTACACCCTCGGCGCCGCCATCGCCATCAAGAAGGGATCCAAAGATGCGGCTGAAGCCGCCGAGAACATCGGAATCGGACTTCAGGCATTCTGCATCCCCGGCTCCGTCGCGGATTCCCGCCAGGTCGGCATCGGCCACGGCAACCTCGCCGCGATGCTGCTGCGCGAAGAGACCAAGTGCTTCTGCTTCCTCGCCGGTCACGAGTCGTTCGCTGCGGCCGAGGGCGCGATCGGCATCGCCAAAACCGCCAACAAGGTCCGCAAGGAGCCGCTCCGCGTCATCCTGAACGGCCTCGGCAAGGATGCCGCCTACATCATCAGCCGCATCAACGGTTTCACCTACGTTGAGACCGAGTATGACTACTTCACCGGCGAGCTGAAGGTTGTGGAGGAGAAAGCGTTCTCCAACGGCCCGAAGGCGGCGGTCAAGTGCTACGGCGCCGACGACGTTTCCGAAGGCGTCGCGATCATGATCAAAGAGGGCGTCGATGTTTCCATCACCGGAAACTCCACGAATCCGACCCGCTTCCAGCATCCGGTCGCCGGCACCTACAAGAAGTGGGCGATCGAGAACGGCCGCAAATACTTCAGCGTCGCCTCCGGCGGCGGCACCGGCCGTACGCTGCATCCGGACAACATGGCTGCCGGGCCGGCCTCCTACGGCATGACCGACACGATGGGCCGTATGCATGGCGACGCGCAGTTCGCCGGTTCTTCCAGCGTTCCGGCGCACGTCGAAATGATGGGTCTCATCGGCATGGGCAACAACCCGATGGTCGGTGCTTCTGTCGCCGTCGCGGTGGCGGTTTCCCAGGCGAAGTAAGATCTTTCGCTGCAAAAAGCTGCGTCCCGTTGAAATATTGACGGGGCGCTTTTTTTATGTCGATCATGCGTCAAGCGGGGAGCGATTGCAGCATCCGGATAACGTGGTGGGCAGTTTGTGGCGGGATCGTCACACTCCGCGTCCGTGATCGCATCCGGAGAGAACGGGGCTGGAGAAGTTCGATGTCTGTTCTCCGCCCCGTTCCGAGCGGGAAAGCTACTGGCGCGTCAGGATCATAATCGGCCACAGATGCGGCTGATAATCGCAGTGCTGCCCCTGAACCACCGAACTCGAAAGCCCCTTCTTTCCCGAAGCCAGTTTCGGATCATCGCGGTCATGCAGAAAGATGGCGAATCCGGCCAGGGTTCCTTCGGTGAGTTTCAACGGTTCCAGATACCGTTGCGGGAAGATCATCGTGTAGCGGTAACCTTCCGCCGTTTTCCGGAAAGTGCATTTGACGTTGCGCATCGCCTCTTCCTTCGACGGCATGTTCAGCGCTCCCATCAGCTGCATCGTCGGTTCGCGGAGCCGCCAGACGGAACCGGAACCGTCCGCGCCGTCGACGGCCTGGCCGAAGTCGTACCGGTAATCGTCGAGGTCATAGCCCCGTGTATCCTTGAGCAGTGCGTTGGCGCCGGTGTCGAAGTAAAGTTCCGCGCAGCCGTCGAGCAGGTAGAGTACGTCGCGACGGCCGTTTTTGAACGCTTCGGGATAGAACTGGAACTTATCGTCCTTCGCGTCGATCATCACGTAAAAGTTCTTCTCGTCCCATGCGGCGCGGAAGGTCGCTTCGAGGTCGCCGGGGTGGCCGTGCGGAATGTTCTGCAGGGAAAACTGCACATAGCGACTGGTCAGCGGGATTGCCGGAATGGCGTTCCACTCCGGTGCATCCGGATTTTCCGGCAGCGGCCGGGCGGTGCAGGGCACTCGGAAGAAGGTGATTTTCCACTCCAGTTCAACCGATTCCCCGTCCGGTGCGGTCAGGCGGATCGGTTTGTTCCAGTGATACATCTTTCCGAACTCCGTGGCAGATTCTTTCGGCAGGCGAAACGAACTTTCTCCCGGAGGAAGCGTGACATCGCGTCTCCAGCTGCCGATCTGCACCCGAAGTTGGCGGGACTGTGTGGAACGGTTCGTGAGCGTCAGCGTCAACCCGCCCGACGCATCCGGAAAGACCGAGGCGCGAACCGCGTCGGCGAGGCGGCTCAACCCCGCTTCCCGGAAGCCTTCCAGAATCGATTCCGGCTTGCCGATCAGAAAGAGCGGCGCGGGGGAGAGACGAATCTTCACCGAGCCGTCCGGAGCAGATTCCGGAGTGCGGACGTTGTTCATGAGGTCGCGGAATTCCGGCAGCTCCGGGAAGCGGCACGCGAGTTCCGGGCCGCGCACCAGTCCCGACTCAACGTTCTGAATGGTGCACCAGACCGCTGCGACCGCCGTCCCGTCCGGATAGTCAAAGAGATAGCCCCGCATTCCGGCCGGGAGCGGCAGATCGGCGCGGAATTTCGCCTTGTCCAGCAGATGACCGAGCGTGTTGACTGCCGCAGGGGCCGACATCATGTCAAGATTGGCGCCCAGAAACATATCGTCGGAAATCCAGCAGTTCGCGTGTTTGACCTGTTCATATTTGGAAGCGATGATGTAAAGCCGCGTCAGCCATGCCGCCTGCAGGAATTCCGTGAGCCCGAAGTCATAGCTCGGACGCAGGCCGCGGAAGTTGTCCGCCCACAGCCCGGCGTTCCAGGCGGAGCAGCGGAAGTTTTTGGCGTTGAAGCACTCCGTGAAATAGATCGGCGTTTTTTCATCATATCCGTACCGTTTCATGGTGCTGACCAGATGGGAGACGGCAGCATCGAGTTCCCCCCAATTGTTCGTCCCATCCAGCAGATGATAGGGATGAATCGAGACAGCGTCCCACTTCACCTTGCCCTGCGTGCTGCGCAGATATCCTTCGATCTCCCGGTATCCGCGCAGCTGAGTGTAGCCGGCCGCGCCGGTATCGGGCATGAGCTTCACTTCGGGGCGGGCCCGTTTCGCTCCGCGGGCGAACGCGGTGAGCACCTTCGCCCATTCGTCGAACTGACCGGATTTGATGAGCGGGGAGTGGGACTCGGTTTCATTGGAGAAGGCCCATACGTCGCTGGTGCGGTTGTTTTTCACGGCTTCATAGGCCAGCGATTCGACTTCCTTCTCGATTTCCGGCGTGATTTTGTTTGCGCGGATGATCTCCCAGACCCGTTTGTATTTTTCCGGCGAGAACACCTGCGAGCTGTTGTCCAGCATCGCGCCGTAGCAGTGGAAGCCCGCCCGGATCGGCAGCCAGGCGCCGGGCTCGCGCTGATCGAAACCGCCGTAGGTGTAGGCGCCGAAGCCGCAGCGGGTCAGCTGCTTCATGAACTCCTCCGCCCGGATATGGCGGAAATTGATGGATGTTCCCAGCAGATCCCGGTTCGAGTGTTTCCCGGAGAGCGGTTCAAGGATCGACATGCGAAAGTAATCCGTGAGGACCGGCCGCCCGGCAGGATGATACTCCGCCTGCAGGACAAAGACCCCTTTGCCGATCACGGCTCCGTCCAGATCGAGCGACAGAGTTTCTCTGCCTTCCTGATCCAGCGTGAAGGAGCGCTCCGCCTTCCAGACTGTTTCCCGGTAATAGTTGAACAGCTTGAACGTGATGGTCCCGGTGAGTCCCGGCATTCCGGTGAGTTCGAATCTTCCGTCGATCGCGTTCCCCGCGTCAAGGTTGTTGTCCGGGGCGGCGGTTGAGAGCCACCCTTCGACCGGCGGCGCTTCGAATTCACCGGCAGTGCGCCCTTCTTCGAGCTGGATGTTGTCGATCAGCGCTTCACTGCCGTCTTCGGGCATGCCGATCAGCAGACCGATGCCGGAGTTGTCGGAGCGGAATCTTATCTCATATCGTTTCCATTCGGTGGTCAGGATTTTTGTCGCTCCTGGATTTTGCTTATAATGATTGTGGGTGTTGTAGATTGCGCCCCAGATGCCGGAGGTGACTCCGACGTAGAGCTTTTCGCCTCCTTTTTCGCCTTTTGCATAATAGCTGATGGTATAATCCGTTCCGGATTTCAGCGGAAGCGGCATGGAGCGCAGCCAGGAACCCTGCGGCTGCACGGTTCCGTTGATTCGCAACGCACGTTTCCCGAAAGGGGTCTCGCTGCTGATCGTGTACCGGCAGGGATCGCCCGCGGTGTAGTGGTTGAACGGCGGTGGCGAGATGCTTCCCCAGTAACGCAAACCCTGTTCAAAACCGGGATTCGGAAGGCGGTTCCTCCCGGGAAGGTTCGGAACGTGCATGGCGTCTTCCCCGTAGAAATCGATTCCCCCGGTCGGAGGGCAGGCGGCTTTCCGGGAGACGGCGGATCTGCCGAAATCGATCAGCAGCGAACCCTGCGTTGCCCTGCGGTCGGAGAAAAACTCCAGCTTGACCGCACGCATCCGGTAAAGGCCGTTGAAATTCGTTCTCAACATCTCGCTGACATGCGTGTCGATTCCCGGGGTTTCGATTACGAAGGATTGTTGCGGCGTATCCGGTGCGTAAACGGTTTTTCTGCTGCGCAGGCGATAACTGATGGTGCGGTTCGGCGCTTTTTCCAGCTCTTCGGCCGAATATTTGCGCAATGGAGTCCGGTCGAATTCAATCCCGTATTTCAGATGGCATTCGGAAGCCCAGGTGGTCTCGAACTGCGGATACAGCAGGAAATCGGGCAGTTGATCCGCCTCTTTCCGGGAAATACCTGCATCCCAGAAGAGTTCGATTTTACCGTTTTTCTCTTTCAATATCCATTGAAACGTTGCGCTTCTGCCGTCCGGCAGTTTCCACGGCCGGGAGCCGGAGATCGTATTGGCCGCAGGATCGATCCGGATTGTAAACGGAGTATTGTTGAAGGGAAAACCGTAACTGCCCCTGTAGTGACCTTGAAACAACAGAGATCCCACATGCTCGGAATCGATGTAGATGCGGATGGTTCGATCATCGGCTTCTTTGCGCATGAAAATGCCGATTTGTTTGTTTCCTGCCTGAAATTCCCCGCGAAACAGGTCATGGCTGCCGTCTTTGAACGTTTCTGTATGCAACTCCGGTTTCAGCGAGACGATTTCCGCCTTCTGCTCAAACGGCGGTTCCCAGTCGGGCAGGGGGGCGGCCGATGTTTCGCTGCAAAGGTGACAGAGTATTGCGATTGTTACAGGCAGTAGTTTGCGAACCATGTTATTCCTCTTCTTAAAAATCCATGAGCGTGAAATAATCTTTGACGAACCGGACAAAATTGGCTCTTGCCGCATTCAACTCTGTGCCACTCTGGCTTTTCGCATGACCGTCCGCATATGCGATATTGGCACGGCCGGAATGAATCAGGTGGATCACGCCTTCGTCTCCTTCAAAATCAAAGTTAGGCCGTCCCATTCCCGGAGTGGAGGAGGTTGGCGGGCAGACCGTATCTCCAACCAGCGGCAGTTCGGAGAGCAGTTTCATGCGCTTGGTTGAGTGCAGGTGCGTCCGGTAGGAATCCGCGATGACCGCAAAATCTCCGAAGCCGCGCGGATTGGTCTGCGACAGAGATTTGCCGTAGTCCTTGAGGACCCCGTAGACATTTCTCATGACCGATGCGGAGGCATTTCCGAATGGAGCCTTCAGACCGAACGGTTTTCCGGCATCGTACTGGTTGGAGGGACATCGCAGGAGTTTGACGGGAAGATAGCGCGCGCCGGTCAAATTCACTGTACTGTCGCATTGATAATCTCCACCCGTGAGAACCTCCATCCAGTACGCGGTCGCATGGTTGTTGGAGGCAACGGAAAAAACCATGAATTCATCGCTGTCGTTCGCATATTGCTGCTGTGCCAGCGCAATCTGCTTTACCTGGTTCAGACAGCTGGTTGATCTCGCTTTCTCGCGGGCATGATTCAAGGCGGGCAACAGCATGCTTGCCAATATTGCGATGATCGCAATCACCACGAGGAGCTCGATCAAGGTAAACGCCGCTTTGACCGTTGCATGGCTGTGGGAGGCGGGGGGCGTGTCCGCCGCCCCCCGCACCCCCTGCGTCCGGCAAGGTGCCGGTGCCGCGTACGGGGCGGAGCCGGACGTGGCCGCGGTCGGCCGGCGCGAGGGGAAAGAGCCGCAAAAACGCGAACAGCTCTTCCCGCTTTTCTGCGGAAAGACCCATTCGCGTTTTTGCTCCACTTCGCCGCTTGCCGAGCGGAGACTTTGTTGCGGGGCGATGACTGGCCGATGGGGAGTTTGATGGTTGTTCGGTACGGGGAGAGACGCGGCTGCCATAGCCGCTTTCTCTCCCCCGAACCCCTCTCTTGACTGCCCGGTGCAGACAAGGAAAGAATGGTATATTTGACAAATTTTCACAACAGGAAATTCTATTTGTGTAAATCTAACTGTTTGCATTGCAACGTTGCTGAGCGGGCGGGAGGGGACTGCTGCCTTTTTTTTGCTTCGTGTCGAACGGAGACCTCTTGCGGGAATTGAGATTGTTTTCATGTTTCATCTCTCCTATTTGACTGGTTAACTATATATATAGCTACTTTAATTATACTATAAGACAGGAGGATTGTCAAGGAGAACAGCAAAAAAAAAATGTTTTTTGTATCAAAATGTTCAAAAACGGGAAAAGGCTCCATTCAGCCAGTCATCATACGGGGAAACGGGATTGGAAAGAAAACGGGATTTTTTTCTGATCCATCCGGAATGCGGTCTCTTCTTCTGAGGCCTGATAGAAACAATAATTCTCCAGCAGCAGGCTCAGTTGATGAATCTGCTCCGCATTGAACAGAAACAGAGGCGTGTAGGTGAACGCATCCGGAGTCGGAAACAGGCTGTCCCATCGACCGTCCCGGTTCCAGCAGTAATCGGTCGGCGCAATGTCTTTCCGGGGAGAGATCATGCCGGTCATCGAACAGAATTCGAGTTGAAACGGGCGCGAGAGCAGGATTTTCATAAGTTTCCAGACCCGTTCGCGTTCGTTGAGCGTCAGATCGTGGCGCAGAAACGCCTTGAGGCAGTCAAAGCCGATGTTGCAGATTTTCCGGCCGTCCGGCATGTGGTAGGGAAGAAATGCGAATTCCGGAATCCGTTTCTCCGGATGGGCGGGACTGAAGTTCTGCAGAATGATCCAGGAGGGGAGATTCAGGTGAAACAAGGCCCCCCCAAGGAAAAAGTTCTCCGGGGAATCCTCCGGGATGTTGCGCAACTCCCGGACGATTTCGAAGAAACGGTGTCCCCCCTCGGACTGGAAAAGCGGAGCTCTGCCGTGAAAAAGTTCCTCCGAATAGGAGATCTGCGACAACAGCACATCGGCAGTATGGGGAAATAACGTTGCAAGCTGCGGCTGAATGGTGCAGTTGCACAGCATTTTATGATGCTTCCGGGTCTGGTCGCGCAACTCCTTCCAGCGTTCCAGCGGGTTGC
This sequence comes from uncultured Victivallis sp., assembly GCF_944391105.1. GTDB lineage: Bacteria > Verrucomicrobiota > Lentisphaeria > Victivallales > Victivallaceae > Victivallis. Next base: position 37,293 of record NZ_CALXSK010000030.1, on the reverse strand, counting down.
CGAGCGTCTCAAGCGAGAGCCCGAGCTCGCGGAGAAGCCGGACATTCACCCCCATCTGCTTGGAGATTCCGACAAATGGCAGCGCACAACCGTAGTTGCGGACGGTCACTGGCTGCAGTTCCTGGAGAATCGTTTGATATCCTTCAAATTGCATCAGTTGCGCCGGCAGCATTTCACAGATGCTGTCCTGGTTTGGCAGGACGGAAAGCGCGGCCTTGTAGTTTGCCTGTCGCTCCCGTCGCACGGAGGGGAGCCCCAGATCGTCCACTTCCGCAAATTCAAAATCCAGATGCAGTTCCGCGCCGCCGGTATGTTTTTTCAGCAGTTTCGCCAGCTTAGGAAAGGGCAGTGTGGAAGATTTGAAGTTGATCAGCACGGTCAGAGGATGGCCGCCGGAGATGTAAGTCCCCGTCCCGTTGCGGATCTCGACAAGTCCCTCCGCCGCAAGTTTTTTCAGAGAGGTGGAGACCGTGAGATAACTCAGGCTGAATCGATCTGCCAGCTCCAGATAGCCGGGCAGCCGGGAGCCGGGGCGGAATGTGCCGTCGGCGAGCTTCTCCCGGAGATAGGATCGAATTCTGTCTACTGCTTTCATTGGCGCGTTCCGTGTGTTGCAGATTTTGATTCCGCTGTAAAATATAGACGATTTCGCCGCAATTGCAAGTTGTCGAAATATCCGCGCTCTCCCGGTCGGGGAGGCCGCAGGGACGTCGATGTGGATGATGATTCAGGCGAGGAGGTGGGCGCCGCAAATGAATGCGGCTGATTTTTCCGGAATTTCGCCGGAACGGAGGTTGCAATCAGTGGAAACGGGATTATCTTAACGGGAAAGTTGACGATTGTCACTGGTGCGCGGTTCCGCGTATCGGGATCACGTCGAAGATCATAACCTCAGGAAAGTGAAACAATGAAACGATCACTCAAACTCATGATGCTGATCGCCGTCATGGCGGTCGTCGCCGGGTGCCGGTCAACAGGCGGGGGAGCCGTGGATTCCAGAACCTCCTTTGCGAAGGATGCACTCATGCCGTATGTCGAAAACGGTCAGCTTCCCGGCGCGATCAACGTCTTTTACAAGAACGGAATTCAGGAGACCGCCTGTGTGGGGTTTGCCGACGTTGCCGCCAGGCGCCCGATCACGATGGATGATGTTTTCATGCAGTGCTCGCAGACCAAAGGCTTCTGCGGCGTTACCATTGCCATGCTGGTTGAAGAGGGGAAGATCTCCCTTGATGACCCGGTTTCGAAGTATCTGCCGGAATTCCGCGAACTCTGGGTCCTGAAATCCAACAAGGATGGCGTCAAGACGCTTGAGAAGGCGAAGAACACGCTTACGATCCGTATGGTCATGAACCATACCGGCGGTTTCCCGTTCGAGATCAGCGCAAAACAGGGGAACATCAAGGGCGGCGGCTGGAGCGGCGGCGCCCCGCTGCGGCAGACGGCCGCGATTGCGGCGGCATCTCCGCTGATGTTCGAACCCGGCACGAAGGTGCAGTATTCCAACACCGGCATCGACATCGGCGCGGCGATCGTCGAGGTCGTGACTGGGCAGAAGTGGGAGAATTTTCTGAAGGAGCGCGTTCTCGATCCGCTCGGGATGGCGTCCACCTGGTTCTGGCCGACCGATGAACAGCTTGAAACCCAGGTCGAAATGTATGACTGCGTGAAGGACGCTCCCGCGAAGTACCGTCTCCAGAATGACATGCAGCAGCGTCCCTACAACGACTCCCATGTGTTTGCCTCGGCTGGCGCGGGACTCTGGACCACCGCGAACGACCAGCTCAAGTTTTACAAAATGCTGATGAATCTCGGCGTCGGCGACAACGGCGTGCGGATCCTCAAGGAGGAGACGGTCAAGGAATTGCTGGCGAAGTCGACCCGCCCGAAGGGGATGGGCGGTTACTCGCTCGGACTCAACGCGCCGGAAGTGGACAGTGAGGAGTCCTGGTTCGGCCATGGCGGCGCATGGGGCACCAACTGCATGGTCAACTGGCATCGAAAGGAACTGAAGCTCTGGGTTGTCCAGCTCTGCGGCAATCCGCGTCCCTGGGACAAGGCTCGCGGCGAGGCGGAGAAGAAATTTTTCCAGTATGTGATCGACAACAGCGGCGCGGAGGCCTACACCAACCGGGTCAACTGAACAGTCGTCTGAAACGTTCACGGTATTTTGCGGCGTATCTGCTGCAAAGTACCGTTTTTTCGTTCGGTGGCGGACGTTTGATTTTTTCTGTTTCGCGCATTATATTGCTTCATGGCAATCGCTGTGACTGGAGGGCAATGAGATGAAGGAGTTTCCGCTTTCGAAGGTTTTCACGTTGATCGAACCCGGTCCGGTTCTGCTGGTGACGACCGTGTCCGGGCGCAGGAAGAATATCATGACGATCTCATGGAGTACGGTTCTGGACTTCAACGCGAACTTTGCGATTGTGACCGGTTCCTGGAATCACTCCTTCGAGGCGTTGATGACGACCCGCGAGTGCGTCGTTGCCGTTCCCGCCGTCGATCTGATGGAGAAGGTCGTCGATATCGGCGCGTGCTCGGGCGCGGATGTCGACAAATTCAAAAAGTTCGGCCTCACCCCGAAAAAAGCCCGGGATGTCAAGGCTCCGCTGATTGCGGAATGCCTTGCCAACATCGAATGCCGGGTGGCAGATTATATCGAGGCGCACAGTATTGTCATTCTCTCGGCGGAACGGGCCTGGATCAATCCCGACAAAACGGAGAAACGGACTTTCCATGCGGTGGGAGACGGTACGTTTATCGTAGATGGTGAACATGTTACGAGTTTGCGTCCCCGCATGATTTCGAAACTTCCGCCTGCCTGACCGAGGGGTCTCTTCCCCTCTGGTTGTGGTGCACGCCATCGGATAAGCCGGTGGGTTTGATGGAGGAGATCTATTTCCGATGGAGTTCCTGAATCCAAAATGTCCTCAATCGATGGAATCGGGAACTGTATTTCAAGTAATTTCTGAGCCTCGCAGCTTTGCTCGATTCCCTCAAACAGAGAGTCGAGAAGATTAATACTGAATCGGCACAGTTGCTGATGTTGACTTTCGATGAATCATTTATCTCTTTGAACAGAAAAATAAAGATAAAAAAAGGACGGGATATATTTTTTCTATATTCACCCTTTGAAACAGGTCGGCGTACTCTTTGCGTAATCGACTAAGATCGCATGGCGACTCTGGATTGCAAAGCAGAATTTCCTCCTCTGCCGATGAAAAAATCTTTTTTCGATTGACAAAACGGCAACATCATGCTAAGTTTGTCCGGTGCTGATTTCCCCTTGATGTCGAATCTCGAGCTGATTCGAAATAAAGAGTAGATGCACCCTGTTAAACAACTTATCCCGTCGCAAAATTCGGGACGCGATCCAAACAGAATAAGGAGTCGGAATTTCATGGAAAAGGCAAAAGTCTATTTTACGAATATGCGCGTAAAGCCGGAAGGACGGAATCTTCAGGGGAAACTGGAGCTGCTGATGCGGAAGGCGGGAATGGAACAAATTGATTTCAAGGGGCGCTTTACCGCAATCAAAATCCATTTCGGGGAAACCGGCAACCTTTCGTTTCTGCGTCCGAATTTCGCCCGGACCGTGGTCGACGAGGTTCGCCGACTGGGCGGAAAGCCCTTTTTGACCGACTGCAATACGCTGTATGTCGGCTCACGCAAAGATGCTCTTGAACATATCGAGACCGCATACCGAAATGGATTCACTCCCTATACCGTCGGATGTCATGTCATCATCGGTGACGGGCTGAAAGGGACCGATGATGTCACCGTTCCCGTTCCGAACGGTGAACTGGTCCGGGAAGCAAAGATCGGCCGGGCGATCATGGATGCCGACATCATCATCTCCCTGAGTCACTTCAAAGGACACGAGATGACCGGATTCGGCGGCGCTCTGAAGAATCTGGGCATGGGCTGCGGTTCCAGAGCAGGAAAGATGGAACAACATTGCGACGGTAAGCCGACGGTCAATCGCAATCTCTGCATCGGTTGTCATGCCTGTGCCCGGATCTGCGCTCATGGCGCACCGGAGTTCACGGATGGAAAAGCGACGATCAATCATGACAAATGCGTCGGTTGCGGCAGATGCATCGGAGTTTGTCCGAAAGACGCCGTAGAACCCTCCTGGGGACAGAAAGAGGGGCTCGTCGACAAGAAAATGGCGGAATATGCAATGGCCGTTGTCCACAATCGTCCGCATTTCCACATCAGCATCGTCATGGATGTCTCGCCGTTCTGCGACTGTCATCCGGAGAACGATGCTCCGATCATCCCGGATGTCGGCATGTTCGCATCTTTCGATCCTGTCGCTCTCGACCAGGCTTGCGCGGATGCGGTGAACCGCCAGACTCCGATCGCCTCAAGTCTTCTCGGCGATCACGGAGATCATTATCACGACCATTTCAAAGACGTTTCTCCGATCACGAATTGGGAAATTCAGCTGATCCATGCACAGAAAATCGGACTCGGAACCCGGGAGTACGAGCTGATCGAATTCTGATTCCATGAGAAAATGGAGAGGGGGGGGGCGCTGCTCAACCGTGAGGTTTGGCAACCGCCCCCCCCTTGTTTGCGGCGTCGCGTCAGGAGAAGCTGACCGGTACCCGGCAGCGGGCCGCGATGCGGGCGCGGAAAGGTTCCAGCTGCTGTTGGGAAGCGAATTCTCCGGCCAGTCCCGGTTTGCGGCCGAGCCGTGCCAGTTTCGACTCTCCGAGCGGATGGTAAGGCATAAGGTTGATTTCCCGCACGTGAGCGAGGGTATTCGCGGTGCGGGCGATGCCGTCGGCGTGGTCGTCGCGGTCGTTCAGCCCCGGAATGACGGGACAGCGCAGGATCGACTCTCCTCCCGCGGCGTCGAGCCGGGCGAGGTTTTCCAGAATCGGTTCGAGCGGGACGCCGGTGTATTGCCGATGACGTTCCGGATCGCTCTCCTTGAGGTCGTAGAGGAAGAGGTCGACGTTTGGGAGCAGTAGCTCGAGTTTGTCCCACGGGGCAAAACCGCAGGTGTCGAGGCAACTGTGCAGCCCGGCTTTCCTTGCTGCGGCAAGGAGTTCCGCCGTAAATTCCGGCTGGAAGAGCGGTTCGCCGCCGGAGAGGGTCATGCCGCCGCCGGAGTTCTCATAGAACACCCGGTCTTTGAGCACTTCCTCGATCACCTCTTGCACGGAGGCGGTGCGGCCGATGAGTTCACGTGCTCCGGCATAACACTTTTCGGTACAGCGGCCGCAGGAACGGCACTTCGAGCGGTCGAATGTGCCGTTTTCGAAGCAGCCGTTCGGGCAGGCTGAAACGCAGTACCCGCAGCCGATGCACTTCTCCGGCAGGAACGAGAGTTCCGGTTCCCTGCGCTGCGACTCGGGGTTGTGGCACCAGAGACAGCGCAGCGGACACCCTTTGAGGAACACCGCCGTCCGGATTCCCGGTCCGTCGTTGATGGCGAACCGCTTGATGTCGAAGATCATTCCGGTCATGGTATCAGAACATCCGGTTTCCCGTTCGCTCAGCGGTAGGACTCCTCAAGGATCGAGAGGGATTCCTCGCGGTTCATCTTCACGCGGTCGAGTTCGAAGAGCCCGCCCATGGTCTCCCATGCGTTCTCATTGATCGCGGGGAGTTCTTCGCGTGTGATGCCGTAGTCGGACATTTTGAGTTCGTCGACACCGCAGTCGCGCTGGAGCTTGTCGAGTGCGCCGAGAAAGTCGCTCTGACCCGCGGCCTTCGCGAGCGCGGCGAACTGCTTCGGGGCGCGCAGCGCGTAAAATTTGAACCACGCCTTCGAAATCATGATCAGCGCCGCTCCGTGCGGAACGTTCGGATGGAATCCGCCGATCGCATGGGCGAGCGAATGCTCCGAGGTGCAGCACGAGGTCGCTTCAGCCATGCCGGAGAGCGTGTTGGCCAGCGCCACGTCGGTTCTTGCCGCGAGATCCTCCCCGTCGCGCACCGCCCGCGGCAGCGACTTGCAGATGAGCTCGACGCTCTTGAGGCAGTAGAGGTCGCTGATCGGCGTCGCACAGTTTGCGAGGAAGCACTCCGCAGCGTGAAAGAAGGCGTCAAATCCCTGGAACGCGGTCAGCTGCGGCGGGACGGTCAGCATGAGTTCGGGGTCGACGATCGAGATCTTCGGGAAGGTCATTTCACCGCCGAATCCGATCTTCTCATTGCCGTTCGTGACCACGCTCCACGGATCGGCTTCCGTTCCGGTTCCGGCGGTTGTGGTGATCGCGATGATCGGCAGCGCAGGGTTCGGAATCGGCAGCGCCTTTCCGGAGCCGCCGGAGACGTAGTCCCAGTAGTCGCCCGGATTTGCGGCCATGATCGCGATCGCCTTGGAGGCGTCGATCGGGCTGCCGCCGCCGAGGCCGATCACGAAGTCGCACTGCTCCTGTTTCGCGAGCGCCGCGCCCTCCATGACCTGTTCCCTGGTCGGGTTGGCCTGCACCTTGTCATAGACGACCGCCGAGACATGGTTGTGTTCGAGGAGCTTGACGACCCGGTCGAGCGTTCCGGAGCTGCGCATCGACTTGCCGCTGGTGATGACCACAAGTGCGCGTTTTCCGGGCATCGGCAATGTGCCGAGCATGCCGAGCTGGCCTGCGCCGAAGTAGAGTTTGGTCGGAATGTGGTTGACGAATGGTTTCATGAGCCTCTTTCTCCTTCCGATTGAATCGTTGCAATACTATATGGCATGTTCCGTTCTTTTCAAGACTTCAAGCTGCAAATCCCGTGAGAGACGGTTGTAATATTCGCTGTAACCGCCGATCCGGACGATGAGTTCCGGGTGGGCGTCCGGATTTTCACAGGCTTTCTTCAGCGTCTGCTGATCGATGAGCGTGGGCTGGAGCTGAAGTCCCCCCTGCGCGAAGAAGCCGCGGATCAGCGATTGCAGCTTCGGACGTTTATCCGGAGAAGCCGCGAGTGAACGCTCAAGCCGCACATTCAGCACGAGTGTCCCGATCCCGAGAGAGGACGGGAGCCTGGCAACGGAGTTCAGGAGTGCGGTCGGACCCTTATGGTCGGTTCCGGAGACCGCGCCGATCGAGTCGACGACGGGGGCGCCCGCCTTCCGCCCGTCCGCCGAGGCGTCGACATAGGAGCCGTGCCACGCGTATCCGGTCAGGAGGATGACGGCGGGATAGGCGGGACCTCCGAGCCGCATCTTGTGTTTCCGAATCTCCCGGAAGGTGAATTCCGCGAGTTTGCGGGCGATCTCGTCGACTTCGGACGAATCGTTGCCGAAACGTTCCTGGAGTCCGCGCATGGCCGCGAGGCTGTTGACCGCGTCGGTCATTCCCGCGACGTTTACGATGCTGCCGCGGCAGCGGGCGCCGCCGGCATTGTATTCGGTCTCCCGGTCGATGCAGTCATCGACGAAAAGTGTGCGGATCAGCTGTGGCCGGTAGCGGGCGGCGAATTCGCTGTTCATCCGGACCGATTCGGCGAACTCCCCGATTTTGCAGCGGATGTCCGCATGAAATTTCGCCGGGGTGCTGTTGTTCAGGATGTCCAGCAGGTGGATTCCCCCCTCGGTCGAACCGACGTTCGAACACCCTTCGAACATGAGTTCGGTGCAGCCGCCGAATACGAAGTGTTCCCGGTCGAGGCCTCGGGCGTCGGTCATGCGCGGAATCGCGTCGCGGTAGGCGGACGCGTTGTAGAGACTCGGGCATGGGATGCCTTTCCCCCAGAGGTCGAGAATCTCATCCCAGAGTTCCTGCGGAGTGTCGGGTTCGATGAGGATTCCCGCGTTCGGGCGCCGGAGTTTCTGGGCGCGCAGGCAGAGCTTTGTGAAGGCCGGATATTTCCCGGTATGAAGAAAGTGCCAGCCGTCATGCAGATCGACGGCACGGTAGAGTTCCTCGATCCAGGCCTGCGCGTCCGGTTCGCCGCGGAAGTATTCGCCCATGCAGTCGTCGAAACGCCCAGCCGAATCGTACTGGTCGAGCGCGAAGAAGAAGTTGAAACTGCGCATCGCGCTGTAAAAGTCGTGTGCCGGAGAGAAGGCGCACATTTCGATGTCGCCGGGGGCGCGGCGCAGGAAATCCGCGATTCCGGCGAGTGTGTCCGAGAGCGCATGCCGGAGCGGGGAGGGGGACATTGCGTCGACCCGCTCGCAATACGTTTTCAACCCTTCGCGCAGGATGCGGCGGTAATTCAGCACGGTGTGGGTTCAGCCGTCGCCGCCGATCCGGTAGCGTGGTGGAATCGTGCTGCTGCGGAAAAATTGCAACTCCTCGATTATTCGGTCGAGCAGATTGCGTTCGAAGGGGTCGTTCAACAGTTTCCCGCCGTATTCCCGCAGTCCTTCGTAATCGCATTCGAGGCTGAACGAGTAGTGAAACCGGACGAAACGCCCGGCCAGTCTCCAGATGTCCTGTTCCGGGGCGGGATAGAGTTTTCCCGTTTCCGGCGGGGGGACGGCATGCTCGAAATAGCGACGCAGTCCGAGGCCGTACCGTTCGACGATGGAGGCGTTTTCGTGTTCGAACATCCCGGCTGCGAGCGGTTCTCCGAGGCGATAGAGAATGTCAGCTTTGCGGTTCATGAAACACTCCTTGTTTCGTCAATATTCACTCCTGCGTCATCATAATTGCTGATTCCGTTGAGTTTCAGTTGTGCGTCAAGCGCACGTTCCCCTGCATTCACCGTCAGCCTCCTTGTAACCGATCGAATTGGAAATCTGTTTTGCGCATTCAAGTACACGGTTCTGTATTTCAGGAAGAGAGGCCCGGTTGAGCCGTGAGGACAGTCCGGTGATGCCGATTCCGGCGACTGCCCGGCCCGTCGCGTCGAAAACCGGCGACCCGATGCAGTAACTGCCGACCACGTATTCATCGAATTCGGAACTCATGCGGGTGTGCCGGATCTGTTCGAATTCCCGCCGCAGCTCATCGGGATCGATGATCGTATGCGGTGTGAGCCGCGGAAGCGGTCGCGCGAGAAACATCGCAATCTCCTCCGCCGGCAGAAACGCCACGACCGCCTTGCCGAACGCGTTGCCGTGCAGATGCAGCCGGATTCCCGGCCTGACGGCAAGGTAATAGTCGGCCGGGGGCGGAACAAAATCGAGTTGAAGCATGTGATCCCCTTCAAACACCTGAAGCTGACAGCTTTCGCCGCACTCCCCGGCCAGCGCTTCCAGATGCGGACGTGCCTGTTTGCGCAGATCAAAGTTGTTGTGCAGTCTCATCCCGAGCGAAAAGAGTCCCGAGGTCAGTTCATATTGCCCCGCCGGATTCCGCTTCACGTAACCCTTCTCCTGAAGCACATTCAAAACCCGGAATGTCAGATTCGGCGTGAGTCCGAGCCGTTTCGCCAGCTCCGACGGTCCTCTCGCCCCCGGATTCGCGGCCATGAATTCCAGAACCTCCAACGTGCTGGCCGCCGCAGGCGCACTGTATGTCTTTCGTGACATCAAGATGAATTCCGTTTTAAAAATAAAATATCGTTTTGTATATAGAATAGCTTGCGGGATTTTAAATGCAAGAGCATCGGCTGAAAAAAAGTGGAAAATTTTCCGTGTTGAGCAGCCGGGCAATCTGGTTTGTCGGATATTCCCGGCTGCGATTTGCACTCGAAGGGGAAAGGGATTATATTAAAAATTGGAATCAAACCGCAGGAAAGGGGAATTCAATGAGGAATCAACCGCGTTTTTATCTGGCAACCAATCTTCTCGCCGGACACTCCTGGAAATTCATGCTCGTGCAGTCGATTCTTTCGATTCTGCTTGGGGTGTTTTTCATGATTCATTACGGTTCGGCGCTTATTGCATTTGCTCTGCTGCTGGGCGTGATGCTGCTCGGATGCGGGGTTCAGGGGTTTGTACTGATGGCGCTGAATCGTCGATTCAAGTTCGGCTTCGCGCTTTATTCGCTCTTCTGGTTTCTGGCGGGGATCGTGCTGGTCAGCTGGCCGCTCGCGAGTGCGGCGTCGTTGCTGGTGGTGCTCGGGATCTGGTTCGTCATTCACTCGATCGAACTTCTGACCGGAGCGCTGGTCGACCGGATTCACACGCCGGGATTCCGGATGCTTGTGGCGCTGAACGGCATTGTGACACTGGTATTCGGAGTCATGATTGCGGCGATGCCGGTCGCGTTGGTCGGCTTCGTCAACTTTCTCTTCGCATTCTTCCTGATCTTCTACGGGTTCGTCACGCTCGGCGTGGCGCTCCGTTTCCGCCGGATCACCCGGAGCATGGAACAGGACAATCCGGTTCCTCCCGACCTCGGGACGGAATAAAAGCCTCTCCTTTTCATGATAGACCGTGTCCCGGAGGAATGGAGGGCGAATTCCGTTCGTGGGTCGGCTTTTCTTCTGCGCAAATCGCCCTCGCGGAAGAGAAAATGGTATCGGGTAATTGCTGAATGAAAGCAGAAAGAGGGGGAGCCATATGTTGCGGCAGCTGCGTTTTTTCCTCAAAAATAACCTTCAGAGCAAGAACTTTTTGTTTGTTCTGCTCGTTCAGCTGATTTTTTCGATTCTGGCCGGAGTGTTGTTTTTTGTATTGCTCCGAAAGATTTCCGCCAAGAGTGATGAGTGGCAGATACGTTTCCAGGACTCCGGTTTGTTTTCTCTCGAATCGATCCAGAATGGGTCGGTGCTCATCGCAGTGGCGGTGCTGCTTGTCATGTTGTTGCTCGGGTGCGGGATTCAGGAATTTGCACTGATTCTGCAGAACCGGAGATTCCGAATCGGAATTTCCTGGATTTTTCTGCTCATTCAGTCGGTGGCTCTGATTCTGCTCGAACTGTTTTTTTTGATCTACCACCACTCCGCTTTTATTTCGTTTGTGGCGCTGCTCGGAGCCATATTGCTCTGGCGCGGGGTGCAGGGATTTCTGCTTGCCGCGTTGACGTTGAGATTCCGACTCCATTCCATATCCATCGCTCTCTTCTGGTCCCTGATAGGAGCGCTGCTCATCTCTTATCCAGTGTTTTTCTTCTGGATGCTGGTGTTATTTGTCGTCCTTTATCTGATCGACCGGATAGGACTTTTCAACCTGATCGACCTGTTGGATCTGCTTGATGATTGGCTGGACTGGTCGAGCTGGTTGGACTGGTCGAGCTTGTTCGACTGGAAGAAATGATCTGAAACTTTGCATTTCCGGCGGTGCGGAATAACGCATCGGACGATTAAAAAGCGGGAGCCTGGACGGCGGCTCCCGCTTTTTCCTTTCCTCAGAGCCGGTTTTTTTTTACTGCTTCTGACCGTTTTCGAAGTAGCGCACAAGTTCCGGTGGAAGCGGCGGAACATCCTGCGGCGTGTTGCCGTTGCGCATCGATTTGTGACCGAGCACGCCGGCGGCGACCGCATCGCGGGCGGCCAGCGGCGAGGCGTTCGTCGGAGCCCCGTCCCGGACGAACGCAAGGAAGTTCGCCACGATCATCGGGTCGGAACCGCCGTGCGAACCGCTCTCCGGCTTCAGATGGTAGATGATGTCCGGTGTCGCGCGCGGACCGCGCCGGGTCCAGACGTGAATCCGGCAGTCGCCGCTGTCGCCGATGTTTTCCACTCTTCCCTTTGTTCCGATGAACGTATAATTGCGTTCCGCGTCCGGCGCGTAATGGCACTGCATGTAGACCGCCTGCGCCCCGTTCTCCAGCTGCAGCAGAACCATGTTGTGATCCTCCACGTCGATGATCGGGGAGAATCCGGTCTGCTCCAGCGGAGGATACTGTTCATCGGACCACTTTGCGCAACCCGGTTCGTCGGGGGAACGGCGGGCGCAGCGGTTGTAGACCGAGAGCATCCCCATGCCGACCACCCGCTTCGTGTGCGACCCCATGAGCCAGTGCATCACGTCGATGTCATGTGCGCCCTTCTGAAGCAGCAGTCCGCAGGTGTTCTTCTGTTCGGAGTGCCAGTCGCGGAAGTAGGCGTCGCCGCCGTAGTTGATGAAGTGGCGGCACCAGCCGGCCTGCACTTCGCCGATGAGTCCGGAGTCGATGACCTCCTTCATCTTCAGAATCGCCGGGAAGTACCGCATGTTGTGGCCGACAAAGAGCTTCGACCCGGTGCGCATGGCGGTTTCCAGGATGCGGTCGCACCCCTCGATCGAGATCGCCATCGGTTTTTCGAGATAAACCGCCTTTCCCGCTTCAAGAGCGGCAACGGCCATCTCCTCATGCAGAAAATCCGGCGTCATGATGAATACGACGCTGATCTCCGGATTTGCCAGAACATCCCGGTAATCCTCCACCGCGGTGGCGTTCGGGAATTTTTCCGTAAACTCCCTGCGGGCGGCGGGGGAAACATCCGCGCCCATCACGATTTCCCACCCCTCTTCCGGATGATGAGCGTTCCAGGCGTGGTGGCCGCGCCCGCCGGTCCCGATGACTCCGATTTTCGCAGTTTTCATGACAATTGCTCCCAGTTGGTTTGCATCTTTTTTTATTATGCGTTAATTTAAATGAGAATTCAATGGAAAATTCGATTTTTTTGCGGAATTTCGATGTGAGAAATCAAAAGAGGATGAGGAATATTGATCGATCAGACACAGCTCTGCCGGGAGGAAACGGTCTTTCCGTTTCGGCTGAACCACGCCGGATGGGGAATTGCGACGACGCCGGACTGCGGTTTTGAACTTGTCGATTACGAATTCTGCACCGTCGAATACGTCGTGAGCGGTCGCGGCGTGCTGGAAAGCGACGGCCGTCGATTCGTCTGCGGTCCGGACAGCATCTATTTTCTGCACCGTCACGGCAATCACAGCTATCGGACCGATCCGGTCGATCTGTGGCACAAGCTCTTCTTTATCGTGGACGGGGCGCTGGTCGATACGCTCATCGCGTGTTACGGGCTTTCGAACGTCTGCCAGATCAACGGTGTTCCGCAGCTGCGGCCCAGCTTCGAGGCGATGATGGAACTCGGTTACGCCACGCCCGCGGTCCATCGGCGCGCGGCCGTGATTTTCCACCAGTTCGTGGAGTCCTGCTCGGAGATCCTCCATGAGCGGACGCTCTCCGCACGCCCGGAAGCACTGGAGTTGAAGAAAACCATCGACGGAAGCATCGGAAAACGATTCCGACTCAATGCGTTCAGTCGCCAGGTCGGTTACTCTCCCGCCCATCTGATCCGGCGGTTCCGGGAGGCGTTCGGCTGTTCTCCCTACGAGTATCTGATGCAGCGGCGGATCGAAACCGCCAGACAGCTGCTGAGTTTTTCCCGCAAATCGGTCAAGGAGATCGCCGAAATGCTCGGGTTTGCCGATCAGTACAGCTTCTCCGGCAGCTTCAAGGCGCGGACCGGGGTGAGTCCGAGCCATTACCGCCGGCGCGGCTGATGAACTCCGGGCTGCGCAGAACGTGGAAGTAGGCCGCCGCCAGCAGTACTGTCGCGCCGATCCACGCCGCGGGCGTCGCCCAGAACGCTCCCGCGTATCCGAAGAGCGGGGCAAGTGTCAGCGAGGCGACGATGCGGACGACCAGCTCGACCGCTCCCGCCAGAAGCGGTACGAACGAGCGGCCGATTCCCTGCAGCACATTCCGGTAGATGAAAAGCTGTCCGAGCACGATGAAGAGGGAGGAGACCATGTAGATGTAATACTGTGCCCGTTCCGTCTCGACCGGCATCTCATCCGTATCGAGAAAAATTCCGACCAGCGCGCGACTGAATACGACCAGTGCAATGCCGCTCAAAATGCACCAGGCGACCGAGATCATCGTGGCCTGATTCACTCCCTGCCGGATCCGGTCGGTTCGTCCGGCACCGTAGTTCTGGGCGGAGAAGGTTGCGATCGCAATGCCGATCGTGAACATCGGCTGAACCGCGAGCTGTTCAACCCGGGCGCCGACCGTGAACGCCGCGACCGTCGAGGTTCCGAATGCGTTGATCTGCTGCTGCATGACCATGACGCCGATTGCCGTGATAGAGAACTGGAACGCCATCGGCAGTGCGACCCGCAGATGCCGCCAGGCCCAGGAGTTGTCCCATTTCCAGTCGCTCCACTTCGGCCGCAGCATCGGGAAATAGCGGTACATGTATCCGAGACAGAGCAGCGCGGAGAGCGCCTGCGAGGCGACCGTCGCCCAGGCCGCGCCCGCGATTCCCATTCCGAAGGTCAGGATGAAAAGAAAATCCAGAACAATGTTCAGAATCGTGGCGAACGCGAGAAACCAGAGCGGTGTCCAGCTGTCGCCCAGTGCCCGGATGAAGCACGAGAGCAGATTGTAGAAAAGCGTTGCACCGGTTCCCCAGCAGAGTGCGACGAGATAAATGACCGCGTCTTCGTGGATGTCCGCAGGAGTCCGCATGAGCCGCAGCAGCCAGTCGGCGGTCGGCAGCGAGAGCAGCATCCCGATGGCGGTTGCGGCCGTGCCGAGCAGGATCGAAATGGCAACCGAACGGCGCACTCCCTCATAATCCTCCGCGCCGAACCGCTGCGCAGTGATGACCGCAAATCCGTTGGTCAGACCGAAATAGAATCCGAAGATCAGAAATGTGATCGCTCCGGTCGCGCCGACTGCCGCCATCGCCTCCGGACTGATCGTCCGGCTCACGATCGCCATGTCGGCCATGAAATAGAATTGCTGAAGGATGTTTCCAATCAGCAGCGGAACGGAAAAACGGGCGATTTGTCTGGCCGGAGTCCCGGTTGTCATGTTGCAAATCATCGTACACCTGCCGGAGATCAGAGAAAGGAAAATTGTTGTTTCAGGGCGGCGAGCACGCCGTTTTCATCGTTCGAAAGCGTTTCGAACCGGCACCGTTTTTTCAGCTCCGGATGGGCGTTTGCGACCGCATAGCTGCGGAACGCCCTCTCCATCATCGGAGCATCGTTCAGATAATCGCCGAACGCCATCGTTTCGCGCGGAGAAATACCGAAATGCTCCTGTATCTTCGCAAGCCCGACCCCCTTGTTCACGCCCGGATTCATGAGATCCGTCCAGCATTCCCCCGAGAGAGTCACGGTGAACCGCTCCTGAAAAATCTGCAGCCGGGCATAGCTGTTATGCTCCGCCGTGCGCCGGTCAAATACGGCGAGTTTGCAGATCCGGTCGGATTTTGCGGCTTCGAGGACATCGGGAACGATTTCGTACCGTGCATAATATTTTGCGGTGTTTTCCACGAGAAGCGGATCGTCGCTCTCGATGAGGGCGCTGCGCGCTCCGCAGAGCACCGGGTCCGTTCCCTTCTGAGACCGGATGAATTCCGTTGGCGCGGCAAGATCCGCAAACGGGATCGCGTCGAGAAAAAGATCGTTCCCGCGGTATGTGACCCGAGCCCCGTTTTCGCTCAGAAACACGATCCGGTCCCGGAGATCTTCAAAGTGATTCAGCAGATTGTAATACTGCCGGCCGCTCGCGACCGCGAAGAGCACGCCGTGCCGGTCGAGAAGGCGGATCACTCCAGAGTAGACCTCCGGCAGCTTTCCCGCGCTGTTCAACAGCGTTCCATCCATATCCGCGGCGACCAGCCTGATCATCGTTTCCCTCCGTCGATTTATAAATCTTGTTTATAAAATATATATCCGGAAGCGCGATTTTCAAGGAGGCAAAACGCGAAAAAAGGCAATTCGACGAAATCGGTCGATAAGGGGTTGAAAAAACGGGAGTTGGACGGTATATTAACCGGATACCGGAAAAGACTGACAGTTTATACGGAACAGAGAGAATGATTATAAGAACCATCGCGTATCCCCGCGCCGCGCTGGTGGGGAATCCCTCAGACGGATACCACGGCAAAACGATCGCATTTGTGTTCCGAAACTACCAGGCTTCGGTGGAGTTGTATGAGACGCCGGAACTGGAACTGCTGCCGGCGAAGCGGGACAACAATGTATTTTCCTGCATGGAGGCGTTGTGTGCCGACGTCGGCCTGTACGGCTACTACGGCGGCATCCGGCTGCTGAAGGCGGCGGTGAAGACGTTCTGCGACTTCTGCCGGAACGAACGGATCCGGCTGGAGAAGAAGAACTTCACGATCCGTTATTCGAGCACGATCCCGAACCGTCTCGGTCTGGCCGGTTCGTCGGCGATCATCACTGCGGCGATTCGCGCGATGATGGAGTTCTATCATGTGAATCTCCCTCCGGCGATTCTGGCGAACGTGGTGCTGGCGACCGAGCGCGACGAACTCGGGATTCCGGCCGGACTGCAGGATCGCGTGGCCCAGGCGTACAATACGCCGGTTTACATGGATTTCGACCGGGAGTTCATGGCGGCAAACGGAATCGGGCGCTACCAGCCGATCGAAATTCCGGAGACGCTGAACCTCTATGTGGCTTACCGCACCGATCTTGCCGAGGGGTCCGAAGTGTTGCACAGCCGGCTGCGGGAAGATTACGAGGCCGGGGTGCCGAAGGTGCTCGCGGCGATGGAGGAGTGGGCGAATCTGACCAGCGCCGTGAAGGCGGCGCTGGAGCGGCATGCGTTTTCGGAGATTCCGGCGCTGCTCGACCGCAACTTCGATCTGCGCTGTGAAGTCTGTCCGAACGCGGTCAGCGCCAAGAATCGGCGCATGGTCGAGCTGGCCCGCTCGGTCGGAGCGTCGGCGAAGTTCACGGGATCGGGAGGGGCGATCATCGGGACGTATGAGAACGAGGCGATGTTCCGGGAACTTGAGCGTGTGCTCAAGCACGGAGAGATCAATGTCATCAAGCCGGAGATCGTCAATACGGGGTGCGCGCGATGAGCAGGCCGGTTCGCAAGGCGGTCATTCCCGCGGCCGGGTTCGGTACGCGGTTTCTGCCGTTCACGAAGGCGGTTCCGAAGGAACTTGTCCCGCTGGTGGACAAGCCGGTGATTCAGTATGTGGTTGAAGAGGCGGTCGCGGCGGGAATCGACCGGATTCTGATCGTCACAAGCAGCGGGAAGAATGCGATTCAGGAGCATTTCAACCGCTCGGGCGATCTTGAGCGGCGGCTGGAGGAGACCGGGAAAACGGCGCTTCTCGCGGAACTTCGCGCGATCAGCGGCCTTGCGGACATCCACTACATCTACCAGCAGGAGCTCAACGGGCTGGGGGATGCCGTGCTGTGTGCGAAGTCGTTCGTCGGAGATGATCCGTTTGCGGTGCTGCTCGGGGATACGGTTCTGGATTCGTCGACGGAGGTGACTGTGACCGGGCAGCTGGTGGCGGCCTTCGGCGAGGTGGATTCCCCGGTGACGGCGCTGGAACCGGTTCCGATGGAGCGCGTGAGCCGCTACGGCGTCATGGACGGCATCGAAGTGGGGGAGGGGCTCTACAAGGTCCGCGACTGGGTCGAGAAACCGGCGCCGGAAGAGGCGCCGGGTAATCTGGCGATCGCTTCGCGCTACGTGTTCACCCCGGACATTTTTGATTTTCTGGGCCGGACGCCGCGCGGCAAGGGCAATGAGATTCAGTTGACCGATGCGATGCGCCTGATGCTTGCGGAGCGGCCGATGTACGGGCTCCGGATCGCCGGGAAACGGTATGATCTCGGCAGTAAACTGGGGTTCCTGACCGGAACCGTCGAATTCGGGCTGCGGCGTCCCGAATTTCGCGAAGCGTTCGCCGCGTTTTTGAAGGAGATCACCCGGGAGTTGTGAGGTGCGAGTGCCCGGGCCGGGTGAAATGGAGTCTGGATATGCTCAAAAAGTTGAAAAAAGCGTTGAAGTCGCTGCTCGGTGTCGACGAGCGGCACAAGGTGATTGTCAAGATCGAACCGAAGTCGGAGAAGTCCGAAGAGAAGAAGAAGAACCGTCCCGCGAAGGATTCTTCTCCGCGCCGGGAGCGGGAGAAATCGAAGGAGAAGCCGAAGAATTCAGCCGCGCGCGCCGCTTCCCCGGAGAAGTCGAAGCGCGAACGTTCTCCGAAACGGAACCGGGCTGAACGTCCCGCTCAGGTTGAGACGCCGGAAACCCCGAAATCGCCGCGCCCGGAGCGGCCCGCCGCCTTGAAGGAGGTCCCGGCGGCGGAGGGGAAGGTGCGTTTTCTCGATCTTCCTTTGCATGAAGATGTACAGTACGGTGTGCAGCACGCCGGCTTCGAATACTGCACGCCGATTCAGGCGATGGCGCTGCCGGCGCTGCTGGAGAACCGCGACCTCGCGGGCAAGGCGCAGACCGGAACGGGCAAGACCGCCGCGTTTCTGCTGGCGATCTTCACGCGGTTTCTGAATCAGCCGCTCACGGGAGAGCGGAAAGCCGGACAGCCGCGGGCACTGATTCTCGCGCCGACCCGTGAACTTGCGATGCAGATTCACAAGGACGCCGAGAATCTCGGAGTCTTTACCGGATTGAACAACGTGGTGGTGTTCGGCGGGATGGATCATGAGAAACAGCGCCGGTCGCTCGGGAAGACGGTCGATCTGCTGATCGGCACGCCGGGGCGGGTGATCGACTATTCGCGCTGCGGAGATCTCGATCTTTCGAAGGTGGAGGTACTTGTGATCGACGAGGCGGACCGCATGCTCGACATGGGATTCATCCCGGATGTGAAGCGGATCGTCGCGCAGCTGCCGAAGAAAGGGAAACGGCAGACGCTGCTTTTTTCCGCGACGCTGGACGATCACATTCTTCGTTTCACTTCCGACTGGCTGGCCGAGCCGGTCATCTACGAGAGCGAACCGGAGAAGATGGTCAGCGAGAACATCGAACAGACCTTCTACTCGGTGTTGCGCGACGAGAAACTTGCGCTTTTGCTGTACATTCTGCGCACCGAACCGTATGAGCGGATCATCATCTTCGGCAACCGCAAGGATGTGAATCTGCGTTTGCAGTACGATCTGGCACGGTTCGGCTACGAGGTTCCGGTTCTGTCGGGAGATATTCCGCAGGACAAGCGGATCAAGATCCTCGAAAAGTTCCGGGCCGGAACCGAGAAGATCGTGATCGCGACCGATGTGGCTGCGCGCGGGATTCATGTGGACAACGTTTCGCTGGTCATCAACTACGATCTGCCGGAGCGCGCGGAGGATTACGTCCATCGCATCGGACGGACCGGGCGGGCCGGGCACAAGGGGAAATCGATCAGCTTCCTGTGTGAATACGGCGCATATTTCCTGCCGGACATCGAAAAACTGCTCGGCGTCCAGTTCCCGAGCACGCTGCCGACCGATGAGATGCTCCAGATGCCGGAGCCGGTTCCGGGGGCGAAGCCGGCCCGCCAGGCGGGACGCCGGCCGGGCGGCCGTACCGGCGATTCCCGCGGACGCGGCTCCTCCCGCGGCCGCAGGTAGCCGCCAAAGAAAATCGCAAAAAAAATCCGGAAGGGGTTGATCTTTTCCCAATACGGCATATTTTATACTGGAAACGGAGCCGATTTCAAAGCAGGGGGTTTTGAGGTCGGCTCTCTCTTCAAAATAAAAAAGGGGGAGCTTCTGAGAGCTGAGACGGATTATGTCCACGGGAGACAACACGCATAAGTTCAAGGAACTGTACCGCTTCGTCAAACCTTACCAGAACCTCCTCGGCGTCGCCGTCGTATTTCACGTGGTGTGCACCTGCCTGGGGCTGTTGATGCCTCTGGTGCTGAAGGTGATCATCGACAAGGCGCTGGGCGGCTCGGATCTGAGTCTGCTGTATGTCCTGCTTGCGGGCGTGGTGCTGCTCTACTGGGTCCGGGCGTTCTTCTTTTACACGTGCAACTATCTGACCTACTACCCGATCCACCGGATGCTGCTGGATCTGCGTGTGAAGCTCTTCAAACATCTGCAGAGTCTTTCGCTGCGCTTTTATCAGGAGTACCGGACGGGGAAGCTGATTTCGAACATTCTGACCGACGTTGCGGCGCTGCAGTCGATGTTTTCGACGGTGATTGTCGGTGTGGCTTCGAATTTTTTCGCATTGATTTTCGTCGGTCTGATGCTCGTGATTTTAAGTCCGACCCTGTCGCTGATCTGCCTTGTTGTGCTGCCGGTGGTTTATCTGGTGTTCTCGCGCTTCCGGAAGGTGCTGCGGGACCGTTCGATGATCCTGCGCGAGCACATGTCGGAGGTTTCTGCGAATCTGGCTGAGGTCATCAACGGGATCAAGGTGGTGAAGTCGTTCGGCAAAGAGCGCTCCGAAAACCGGAACTTCATGGAGCGCCTGAAACCGACCTTCGACATGTCGCTGACGCTCTCGATGCGCGGTTTCATGCTGAACATCGTGATGGACCAGATTTCGATCTACACGTCGGTTGCGGTGCTCGGATTCGGCGGCTACATGGTTTCGCGCGGGCGGATGACGCTGGGTGAACTTGTGGCGTTCTACACGTACATGCAGATGTTCTTCGGGCCGGTGGTGCAGCTCACGGGGTTTGCGCCTGCGATCAGCGAGGGGGCGGTCAGCGCGGAACGGCTTCTGACTTTGATGTCGTTCGTGCCGGAGATCAAGGAACGCGATCATGCGATTCATCTCTACCGGGCGACGGGGCATGTGTCGTTCGAGTCGGTTTCGTTCGGCTACACGCCGAACCGGATGGTGCTGAAGGATTTCACGCTCGATGTGCAGCCCGGGCTGAAGGTGGCGCTGGTCGGTCCGTCGGGATCGGGAAAGTCGACGATCGCAAGTCTGCTCATGCGTTTCTTCGATGTGACGAACGGGCGGATCCTGCTCGACGGAGAGGATATCCGGGATCTGTCGATCGATTCGCTGAGACGGAACATCGGAATCGTACTTCAGGAGTCGTTCCTTTTTTCCGGAACGATCGAGGAGAACATCCGCTACGGCAAGGAGGATACGAGTTTCGAGGAGGTTGTGGAGGCCGCGAAGATGGCCAACGCCTACGAGTTCATCCGTGAACTTCCGCTCGGTTTCCGGACGGAAGTCGGGGAGAACGGAGTGTCGCTTTCGGGCGGACAGAAGCAGCGTCTGGCGATTGCGCGGACGGTTCTGCACAATCCTTCCGTGCTGATTCTCGACGAGGCGACGAGTGCGCTCGACACCATTTCGGAAGCGGTCGTGCAGCAGGCTCTCGACAAACTCATGGCGGGTCGTACGACGATCATCATTGCGCACCGGCTTTCGACCGTGCGCAACGCGGATCTGATCGTCGTGCTCGAAGACGGGCGGATCGCCCAGCGAGGCCGCCACGAGGAGCTGCTCTGCCAGGATGGTCCGTACCGGAGACTTTATGCGATGCAGCTCAAGGAGCAGCATGAACACGATTCGCCGAATTACGGGGAGGGGCGGTTCGGCCTTGAGGAGGATCCGGAAGAATGAAGGTGCATCAGGGCGGTTTGCGGGGAAAACTCCGGTTGCTGACGATCATCGGTTTTTCGCTGGTTCTGCTGGTGATCGGCGGGATCGTTTCGCTGTTTCTGATCGAGATCGAGGATGTGATTTATGCGAAGGGCAAGATCGCTTCCGAGATTACGTACGACGTCATCAGCCATCTGGACGGGCGGGTGATACACCTGTACTTCGATGAGGGAGACGACGTGAAGAAGGGCGATGTCATCGCTCAGGTCGACGCGCTCGAATATGAGGAGGAGCGTGTGCGCATCGAATCGGAGATCCGGGAGTACGAAGCGGAACTCGAGGTGAAGAGGGCGGAGCTCGAAGCGCTGCGAACCAATCCGCTGCCGAAGGAGCTCTGGTACGCCGAGACGAATCTGCGCGAAAGCACGGACAAGGCGCAGCGCACGCAGGCGCGGTTGAACCGCTCGCTGAAACTTTCGAGCAACAACGCGATTTCGAAACGCGAGTTTGAAGACGCCGAGATTGAGAACATCAAGGCGCAGGGGGAACTTGCGCGCGCCCGGGAGAATCTGGAGATGGTGCGGCGCGGGGTCGGCGAGCGGAACATCGAGAAGGCCGAGCGCGACATCGATCTTGTGGAAGTGAAAATCGCGAGCCGCCGGGCGGCGTTGAAGCTCGTGGAGCGGAGAATCAGCGATTGCCGGATCGTGGCGCCGAGCGACGGCAGGCTTGTGACGCTTCCGTGCAAATATTCGACTTACGTGCAGCGGGGAGAGCTTGCCGCGCGAATGTCGGCGGGGACGACGCTCAAGGGAATCGCCTACGTCGACGAGACGGTTGTGCGCAAGGTGCGGATCGGTCAGAATGTCCGGATTTCCAGCGGAGTATTCAACCGGCTGGAGTACGGTTCGTTCTATGGCAGTGTGGACAGGGTGTACGATACGCCGATCCAGGATTCGGACACGAATGCGACGCGCTACCCGGTCGAGGTGACGATCGACAGCCAGGGGCGTCCGTTGAAGCTCGGTTCGAGTGCGGATTTTGCGATCGTCACGGGGCGTGAGCCGGTCATCTACACGATTCTGAATATGACCACGGAGGAAGATGCCCGCCGCGAACCGCCGCCGCGGGAGGGGGAGGGCGGCTGAATTTCGTTTCGTTTCCGTTCCAGAGACTTGCAATCGGGCGTGCGGGGAGTATATTCAGAGAATGTTGATGAAACCTGCATGGAGAGATTGTCATGATGATGGAATGGAAAAAACTTTTATCCCCGCATCGGGTCGGCAGTTCACGGCCCGGGGAGATTTCGCAGGCGCGTTCGCCGTTTCAGCGTGATTTCGACCGGATCGTTTTCTCCGGTTCGTTCCGGCGGCTTCAGGACAAGACGCAGGTGTTTCCGCTGGCGAAGACCGACTACGTCCGCACGCGGCTCACGCACAGTCTGGAGGCGAGTTCGGTGGGGCGTTCGCTCGGCAGCGCGGCGGGGGTGTTCCTTCGGGAGAACTTCGATCTCGGTGATGCGCAGCCGAGCGACGTCGGTGCGGCGGTTGCCGCGGCGGCGCTTGCTCACGACATCGGCAATCCTCCGCTCGGGCACGCGGGCGAGGAGGCGATCCGCCACTGGTTCACGCACTCTCCGGTCGGCAGGTCGATGCGGGATGTGATGAATGAGAACGAGGCGGCCGACTTTGAGTTTTACGAAGGCAACGCGCAGGGTTTCCGGGTGCTGACCCGGCTGGAGATGCCCGATCAGACCGGCGGTATGCAGTTGACCTGCGCGACGCTGGCGGCGTTTGCGAAATACCCTTGCGCGTCGCGCGTGGCGGTGAAGCCCGGCGGCGTTGCGGGCAAGAAATTCAACTTCTTCCGTTCCGAGGAGGCTCTGTTCCGGGAGATGGCCGAACATACGGGGCTGATTCCGGTCGGGGAGGACGCGTGGCTGCGGCATCCGCTCGCGTATCTTGTGGAAGCGGCGGACGACATCGCGTATCGCATCGTCGACTTCGAGGATGGGCAGCGGCTCGGGCTCGTGAGCTATCAGGAGCTGGAACGGCTGTTTCTGGAGATCATCGATTCGGAGCGTTCGGCGGAGTATGTCGCCACGATCGACTCACCGCTGCGCAAGGCGGAGTTTCTGCGCGCGCAGGTGATCGGCAGACTGGTCAGGGAGTGCACGAAAGTGTTCATCGACCATCACGAGGAGCTGTTGAACGGGACGCTCGAAAAGCCGTTGCTCGCGTACATCGACTGCCAGGAACCGCTGCGGAGCATCGAGCGCCGCAGCACGAAGGACATCTATCAGCACCGGGCGGTGGCGGAGGTGATCGGGGCGGGGTTTGAGATGGTTTCCGGCATGCTGGACATCTTTGTCCCCTGCGTGAACGAGATGGCGCTTGAAGCGGACGGCGGCAAGAGTGCGTCGTTCCGCAGTCGGCGGCTGTCGGCGCTGCTGCCGGATATGGATGCGAATCTCGCGGACGGGATGTGGCGGCGCAGCTCTTACCTGCGGCTGCTGCGGGTGCTCGATTACATCTCCGGCATGACCGACTCCTACGCGGTCAGCCTCTACCAGAAACTCAAGGGGATTTCGCTGTGACGCATGCCGGGCGAAATGCTGGAATGATTTTGTTTTGAAGGAGATTTGATGGAACTTCCATATTCGATTTATCTCTCTCCGCGCCGCATGTGCGAAGGGATCGAAACGGTGATCCCGCCGGAGGGCGGGCGCATCGTGCGCCGTCCGTTCAACCACTACTCGCCGTCGTTGACGGACTGGTGGATCGTGCCGTCACTGGAGCTGCCGTTCTTCAAGTTCGGGAAATATTTTTTCACGTGGGATGAGAAAGTGCGCAATCCGATCCGGTGCGGGCTCTATCTGGCCAAGGGACTCGACCCGATGCTGAAGAAGGTCTATCCGACGAAGAAGGGGCGGCGGCTTCTGATGGATGAGTCGTGGGGGTGGCACACCTTTTATCCCGCGGTGGAGTCGGGCATGCTGCAGGAGAAGGTTCGCGCGGGCGCAGCTGCGCTCGGACGGCCGGTGGAGCTGATTTTCGAGGGGGGGTATGTCGATGATCCCGGACTCTTCAATCCCGATTCGGAGCTGCGGAAAAAAGATCGTTACACGCTCATTCATGATCCCGCGGACAATTCGATCCGGGTGCAGAGCGCGCGGCGTGATGCGATGAGCATGAAATTTTTGAACAAGGTCCGGGACTGGAAAAGTTTCAAGGAGGCGATGAAGTTTCTGAACGAGGAGCAGTTCATGTGGGTCGACCTCTTTCTCGCTTCGGCCTGGAGCGTGGCTCCGGGCGTGGAAGCGCCGCCGGGAGCGGCGGGGGCGGAGGAGTTGTGGACGAAGTGGCTTTCGCTCTTCCGGGAGTTCGTGCGCTGAAATGCTGCTTGCCGGGAAAATCTTCGTCCCCGATTCGGAGTTGGAGTGGAGCTTCGCGCACTCCGGCGGTCCCGGCGGTCAGAACGTGAACAAGGTGTGCACGGCGGTGCGTCTGAGCTGGAATCTGCGGAATTCGACGTCGATTCCGGAGCCGTTCCGGGAACGGCTGCTTGCGCGGCTCGGCGGCAGGTTGAGTGCGGCCGGTGAGCTTGTCGTGACTGCGCGCGAAGAGCGTTCGCAATATTTGAACCGGCGCGCGGCGGCGGCGAAGCTCTCCGCGCTGGTCGCGGAAGCGCTGACCGTCCGGAAGATGCGCCGCGCGACGAAGCCGACGAAAGCTTCGATCGCGCGGCGGCTCGAGTCGAAGGAGCGCCGCTCCGCAGTCAAGACGCTGCGCCGTCCAGTTCAGCCGGACGATTGATCGAGGCCGTCTCTTCGAGGGAGTTCTGTTTCAGCACGAAGAGGCAGTATCGTTTGTGCGTTTTGAAGTTCTCCGCGTTGCGGGAGCCGCTGAAATATTTGTAATCGAGCTTGTCGAGTTTGCGGCGCAGGAAGAATTTTCCGAACCATTTCCCCGGCAGCCAGATCCAGCGGTGACGATTTGAGAGTTCGTCGATGACAAGGTCACGGATCGGAACGGCCACCTGTTGAAGCGCCTCGTTGACGAGCTGAAGATTCGGGGCGGTGTTTTCCGTGATGTCCTCCTCGCGGAGCAGATGGAAGGGGGACGCGGCGAGTTTTTCGCGGAAGCGGCTCAGGCGGTGGCCGCCGCCCATGGCGCTCGTCCCTTCGCCGGGGATCCGGAAGAAGTCACTGATGATGACGTATCCGCCGGGATTCAGGAATTCCGGCATTCGCGCAAAGACCGTGTCAAGATCGATATATTGGAAACTTTCGCTGAAGAGCAGGCAGTCGTATTTCCGTTCCGGCGGAAGCGATTCGAAGGTACATTCATAGAGGGTTCCGCGGTCCCCGAGCTTTTTCCGGACGATTTCGGAGAGATAGGCGCTCGGGGAGACGCAGTCGACTCGATAACCGTTTCCCAGCAGCACTTCCGCGTTGTGTCCGGTGCCGCAGCCGATGTCGAGGATGCTCGATACTCCTTCCGGAATGCTGCGGCGGAGAAAATCCGCATAAAGCTCCTGCGCCTTCGGCAGGTTTTCCAGCGTGACCGGCAGGTCGCCGGGCCAGTAGCCGTAATGGAGATGGTCGGTTTTCAGGAAATAGCGTCCGAAAATATTGGCAATGCGCAGTCCGATTTCCTGCGAATTCGGATTCCTGCGCGGTTTCAGTGCGAAATGTCTGTGTGTCATGCTGAATCTCTTTCACCTGAATCAAAAAACAATAACGGGAGCGGCGAAGAACCGGAAATCCGTTCTTCGTCGCGCAAAAAAAAGAGTGGTGAAGAGCCGTCAGCAGCGCAAAATCTGAAACAGCCGGAACGCCGGCCCCGCGCTTCGGCGCGGAAAATGAGACGTGCAGACAATCGGCCGGAACGCGGCCGGTCCAAAGCGGAAAAACTGCGGTATATCAAGGTCCGGAATGAAATCGTGAAAGGCTTTCGGGATGACCGCTTCGTCGAACTCATTCTCCTGGAGTTCCGCATCCTGTGTTTCGCCCGGCCGGGAGGTGTGCTCCCTGCAGATGTGATGCTCCGGGAGATCGATCGAGACAAAACAGCCCGAGTTCACATGGTTGATCACATATGCGATCAACGGCAGTGTGAACGCCAGAAGAAAAAGAAGAAGCCGGAATCCGACTCCTCCGGACGATTTAACCAGTTGTGTCTGCATTTTCTACTATACCACGAAAAACGGCGAATTGCAAACGGGAATGAAACCGGAAAAAATCTTTGTTTTCACACAATAAAAGGTTCCGGCGAACCGTTAACAGCGATATAAAATCGATGCATGCGCAAAAGCTGCGATTTTGACAAATGAAACATGGAGCTGGGCAGATATGAAAAGATTATTGCGGTATGTTCTGACTGTGGTGATTCTCGCCGCGTTGATTGCGGGAGGAGTCTGGGGGTATCGACGCTGGTTCGGTCAGAAGACGAAGACCGTTTTCAAAACCGAGGCCGTCGAAAAATGCGATCTGGCCAGCACGATCAGTGCGACCGGGACCGTGGAACCGGAAGAGCTTGTGAACGTCGGCGCCCAGGTGAGCGGCAAGATCGCCGTGTTCGGAACCGATGCGAACAACAAGTCGGTCGATTACGGTTCGCAGGTCAAACAGGGGATGATCCTCGCGCGGATCGATGATGCGGTCTACGCCGCGGAAATGCGCGCGGCCGAGGCGAGCAAATTCCAGGCCGAGGCAAACATCAAGGAGGCGAAGGCGAACATCGATCTGGCCAAGGCGCAACTGCTTCTGGCGCAGAGCAACTGGGAGCGTGCGCAGACGCTGCAGACCAAGGACGCGATGTCCAAGAGCGACTACGACAGCTATAAGGCTGAATATGACTCGGCCGTCGCGACGATTTCGGTTCGCGAGGCGAATCTTGCGCAGGCCGAAGCGGAATTGGCGAGTGCCCAGGCGTCCTACGACAAGGCCAAGCAGAACTATGATTACTGCATCATCAGTTCGCCGGTGGACGGAGTCATCATCGACCGCCGGGTCAGTGTCGGACAGACGGTTGTCTCGAGCATGAGCGCGTCGAGCATCTTTCTGATTGCGAAAGATCTGACGAAGATGCAGGTGTGGGTTTCCGTGAACGAGGCGGACATTGGTCAGATCAAGCCGGGGATGCCGGTGACCTTCACGGTTGATGCGTTTCCGAACGAGTCGTTTGTCGGCGTGGTGCACCGGGTCCGGTTGAATGCGACGATGTCGCAGAATGTCGTGACCTACGTGGTCGAGGTCAGCACCGACAATTCGAGCGGGCGTCTGCTGCCGTATCTGACCGCGAATGTGAAGTTCATTCTGGCGGAACGGAAGGGGGTCCTGGCCGTCTCGAACGCGGCGTTGCGCTATCTGCCGGACGATTCGCTCGTCGCACCGGAATATCGCGAGATGGCTGCCGAAGCCTCCGCCGTGAAGCGCAACAGCGCCGAGCGTTATGTCTGGGTGCTTGAGAACGGGAAGATCCGGCCGCTCAAGGTCACGGTCGGTTTGAATGACGGCGTCTCGACCGAGATCGTCACCGGCGGGCTTGAAGAGGGCATGCAGGTCGTGACCGGCGCGACGCAGGTCGCTGCCGCCGAGGCGCCGGAAACGGAGGCGAACGCCGGCAGTCCGTTTCTGCCGAAACCGCCGAAACGCCGGTGAGGCGCGGGGGAGGTTGCCCATGAAACTCATTGAATTGAAGGATATTACCAAAACCTATTTCCTCGGCGAAATCGATGTGCCGGTTCTGAAGGGAATCACGCTTTCGATCGAGAAGGGGGAGTACGTCGCGCTGATGGGAGCTTCCGGCTCCGGGAAGAGTACGCTCATGAACATTCTCGGCTGTCTCGACCGGCCCACTTCGGGGGAGTATCTGCTTGAGGGCGAGGAGGTCGGCAGCGCTTCCGGTGATCATCGCGCCCTGGTGCGGAACAAGAAGATCGGCTTCGTGTTTCAGAGTTTCAATCTGCTGCCCCGGACGAGCGCGCTCGACAATGTGATCATGCCGCTCTCGTACACGGCGGGCGGACTCTCGCGGCGCGAGTGCCGCCGGCGCGGGATGGAGATGCTCGAACGGGTCGGTCTTGCGGAACGCATGCACCATTATCCGTCGCAGCTCTCGGGCGGGCAGCAGCAGCGTGTGGCGATCGCGCGGGCGCTCATCAACCACCCGCCGGTGCTGTTTGCGGACGAACCGACCGGCAACCTCGACTCGCGTACGAGCGAGGAGGTCATGCAGATGTTCGGAAAACTGAACGAAGAGGGAATTTCTGTGATTCTTGTGACCCACTCCGCCGAGCTGGCCGGATATGCGAAGCGGCAGATTCACGTCCAGGACGGCCGGATCGTCGCGGGCACATACGAAGGAAAGGCGGTGTCGGCATGAATGTGACCAGTACGATTGTTGTTGCGCTCAAGGCGCTGCTGCGCAATCCGACCCGGGCGCTGCTGACCACGCTCGGGATCGTGATCGGCATCGCGGCGGTCATCACGATGATGGAGATCGGGACCGGTTCCTCGCAGTCGATTCAGAGCTCCATTGAGAAGATGGGGGCCAATACGGTTCTGATTCTGCCGGGAGCTTCGCGCCGCGGCGGTGTGAATCAGGGATCGGGCAGCCGGATGTCGCTCACGCCGGATGACTGCGAGGCGATTCTGCGGGAATGCGTCGCGGTTGGAACGGCGGTTCCGGTGGTGAATGCGGGCGGGTATCAGGTGATCTCGGGAAACATCAACTATGCGCCGAATCAGATTACCGGAACCGCGCCGGATTTCCTTTCCATTCGGAACTGGGAGATTGCGGAGGGGCGGAACTTCACGCTGCGGGAGACGAACTCCCGGGCGACGGTCTGCCTGGTCGGTTCGACGATCGTGCGCGAGGTGTTCGGCGGCAACTCCCCGATCGACAGCGAGCTGCGGATCAAGGACACCGCCTTCAAAGTGGTCGGCGTGCTGAAGAGCAAGGGTGCGAATATGATGGGGGCGGACGAGGATGATGTCATCATTCTGCCGTGGACGACTGCGCGGCTGAGGCTGACCGGACTCAAGACCGGCGAGGCTTCCGATACGACCAGCACGGCGGCGACAAGCCCGAGTGCGCTCTATCCGGGGGAGGGGATCGCCCTCTATCCGGAGCCGGATGAGAATCTCGAAACCGATACGCTGCTGATTCCGAAATTCATCCATGTCGATATGATTCAGATGGTGGCGACATCTCCGGCGAAGGTCGATGAGGCGATCGACGAAGTGACGACGCTTCTGCGCGAGCGCCATCGCATCAAGCCGGGCGAGGATGACGACTTTCACATCCGCAATTCGGCGGAATTCATGCAGATGCTGACCGGAACCACGACGGTCATGACGAATCTGCTGCTCGGCGTGGCGCTGATTTCACTGATTGTCGGCGGGGTCGGAATCATGAACATCATGCTTGTTTCGGTGACGGAGCGGACGCGCGAAATCGGGCTGCGCATGGCGGTCGGTGCGCGGTCCCGGGATATTCTTCAGCAGTTTCTGATCGAGTCGATGGTGCTCTGCCTGGTCGGCGGGGTGGTCGGAATTCTGCTCGGGCACGGCGCGGCGCTGCTGGTGGAGCGCTATCTCGGCTGGCCGATCGCGTCGAGTCCGGAGGCGGTGCTTGCGGCGGTTGTCGTTTCGGCCGCGGTTGGAGTGATCTTTGGATTCTACCCCGCGTGGAAGGCGTCGAAACTTGACCCGATCGAGGCGCTGCGTTACGAATAATCATTGAAAAAACGGCGTGACTGTGGTATGTTATCCGGATTAAGGAAGGACATTCATCTTGAGTATGGAGTTAACGGTCACGCCGGACGGAAGGATCCTCGTTCGGGGGGATGCCGCTCTGGCCGAGGAGTTCGCCTCCGGCGCAGGAGCGGGGCTTCTCGCGCTGTTGAAGGGAACGGTTCCGGCGGATGCGCCGGGATCGTTTCATTTTTTCCGGCGGCTGGGGCGGGAGTACGTTGCCCGGCTCTGCCGGGTTTCCGAAACGGAGGCGAAATCCGGCGCACTTTTCGCCGCGGCGTTTCCGGACGGCGAAAGCGTGCGGAATCTGCTTTTCGACCGGCCGCCGATGAACGGAGGAGAATACCTGACGGCGGAGCGGCTCGAATCGCTGTTCCGGGATCTGGAGGAAACAATCCGTTCGGAGCTGGCATCTTCGGGGCTCGGACTTTCGGAGTATGTGCGAACGCTTTCGCCGGCGTGGGAGAGCGTCGGAAAGGTTGCGTTTCATCTTGCGGCGAACCGGAAGAACGAGGATGGACGCCATCCGTTCGCTTTTCTTGCGACCTTCATCCATCGCTTGAGCGAGAATGACCAGCCGCGTCATCTGCCGCTGGCGACCGCGCTGCGAACGTTTTCCAATGACCGCAAGGCACTGCTTGCACTGCTTCTGCCGATCCGGCGGGCGGCGGAGAAGAGCGGACTCGTCGCCCGGATGCTCGAGGACGGTTCGATCTATCGCCCCTGCGTCTGGACGCCCGCTGAAGCGCACACGTTCGTTCAGGAGATTCCCCTCTACGAGGAGGCGAACATCCTCGTGCGCTTCGCGAACCTCTGGAAGAAACGGCCGAAGAAACTCCAGGCGCAGGTCGCGCTTGACGTCGGCCGTCGGCCGGGGCGGCTGAATTCGGAGCTGCTGCTGAAGTTCTCCGTCCAGGCCGTGATCGGTGACGAGAAACTGACGCAGGAGGAGCTCGACTCCCTGCTGGAGAGCGGCGGAGGCCTTGTCCGCATCAAGGGGGAATGGGTCGAAGCCGATCCGGAAAATGTGCGCAAGCTCCTGACGCAGTGGGGCGCGCTTCCGCGCGAGATGCTGACGCTCACGGAAGGGGCACGGCTGCTCGCGGGTGCGGCTCCTGAATTTCCCGCGCCCGCCGTTGATCCGGAACAGCTCCGGGTCGTACCGACCGCGGAACTCGAGAAGTTGCTTTCCGGGGAGGAACTGCCGGCGGAGTTGAAGTGTCCGGCGCTGCCCGCCCGGCTTGAGAAGCTGCTGCGTCCGTACCAGAAACGCGGGGTCGATTTCCTCTGGCGGACGACTGCGCTCGGCATGGGGGCGTGCCTCGCGGACGATATGGGGCTCGGAAAGACGTTGCAACTCCTCTCCTTTCTGGAACTATTGCGGATTCAGGGGGCGCTCGTCCCGTGTCCGGCACTTCTGATTCTTCCCGCTTCATTGCTTGCGAACTGGCGCGACGAGGCGGCGAAGTTTACCCCGGAACTGCGATTGAAACTGCTGCACGGTTCGGAACTTGCGCCTGGCTGGATGGAGACGTTTGCGGCGCATCCGGCGGAGTTTCTGCACGACTGCGATCTTGCGGTCACGACTTACGCGACTGCGGTGCGGCTGCTGGCGGGATTGCGGAAACTCGAGTTCCCGGCGGTGATCGCGGACGAGGCGCAGGCGTTGAAGAACCCGGCTTCGAATCAGAGCCGGGCCGTGCGGAGTCTGCGCGCCCGGCGGCGGATCGCGCTTTCGGGCACGCCGGTCGAGAATCGACTGACCGACCTCTGGAGCATTTTCGACTTTCTTTCGCCGGGGCTGCTCGGGAGTCTGCCCCGTTTTCAGGAGAGCGTAAAATGGATGGAGGAGGCGGAGTGCTCCTATGCGCCGCTGCGCCGCTTAACTTCCCCGTATATTCTGCGGCGTCTCAAGAGCGACCGGTCAATCATCCGCGATTTGCCGGACAAGAGCGAGGTGAACGTGTTCTGCACCCTCACGAAAGAGCAGGCTCTCCTCTACCGCCGCGTGGTCGACGCGATGAAGCGCGATCTGGAACAGGCCGGAGAGGAGCGCCGCGCGGGCGTCGTGCTCGGCGCGCTGACCCATTTCAAGCAGATCTGCAACCACCCCGCGCAGTTTCTCGGGGGAGGGGATTTCCGGATGGAGTCGAGCGGCAAATTCCGACGCCTCGCCGAATTGGCGGAGCTGATCGCTTCGAGACAGGAGAAAATGTTGATTTTCACACAGTTCCGAGAAATGTGCGAGCCGTTGCATGAACTGCTTGCGCACAGTTTCGGCCGTCCGGGTCTCGTCCTGCACGGCGGCACGCCGGTGACGCGGCGTCCGGCGCTTGTGGCGGAGTTTCAGCGGGAGGGGGGAGCTCCCTTCTTCGTGCTGTCGCTGAAAGCAGCCGGAACCGGACTGAATCTGACCGCCGCGAACCATGTGATCCACTTCGACCGCTGGTGGAATCCCGCCGTCGAAAACCAGGCGACAGACCGCGCCTATCGGATCGGTCAGCACCGCAACGTGCTCGTACACAAATTTCTCTGCGTCGGAACGATCGAACAGCGCATCGACTGGATGATCCGCGACAAGCGGAAACTCGCCGATTCTCTGCTCGAAAGCGGCGTGGAATCGGCTCTGATGAAGATGACCCCGACCGAACTGCTGCGGTTCGCGAAACTTGACATAAACAGCATGGAGGAATCCGATGGCATACTTTGACGACGACGAAAGGCCCGTTTCGACCGCCGGCCTGCGTGCGTTCGCCCGAAAGATCGCAAAACAGGTCGAGAAGGAAGAGGGGCGGACGCTCTTTCCGGTCGAATCGGCCGGACGCTCCGTTGCAAAGAGTTTCTGGGGCAAGGCGTGGTGCCGCAACATCGAATCGTACCAGGATTACGAGAGCCGGCTGCCGCGCGGCCGCAGCTATCTGAAAAACGGCACGGTGATCGACCTCGAAATCGAACCGGGGATGGTGACGGCGCTCGTGGTCGGAGGCGAACTCTACCATGTTTCGATCGCGATCGACCCGGTGCGTCCGGAGCGGTGGGAGGAGCTTCGGCGGCAGTGCGCGGGACGGATCGAGTCGTTCGTCGACCTGGTCGCTGGAAAGCTCACGGAACCGGTGATCGAACTGCTCTGTTCGCCCGAGACGGGACTCTTTCCCGCACCGGATGAGATTCACTTGAACTGTGATTGTCCGGACTGGGCAGATCTGTGCAAACACCTTGCCGCCGTGCTCTACGGGGTCGGAGTGCGCCTTGATGCGGATCCGGAGCTTCTTTTCATTCTGCGCGGGGTCGATCCTTCCGAACTCTTCGGCGGGGATCTCGCCGCCGCTCTGCCGGAGGAGTCGGAAAACGGCCTGGACGACCTGGCCGAGACCTTCGGAATTGAGCTCGAATAAGGGTTTTCTTTCTGGAGAGGATTGTATTTTTCCGGTTTTCATGGTATCTTATACCATTTTAAAGTGGACCATTTCAATTGCAACAGGAGTGTGAAAATGGATTTTTCCCGTTACTTCCGTGATTATCCCACCCCGGACGGCCGGTTCGGACCCTACGGCGGCTGCTACCTGCCGCCGGAACTTGAGAAGGCGTTTCAGGAGATCAACGCGGCTTATCAGTCGATCGCGCATTCGGCTTATTTCATCAATGAGCTGCGCCGGATCCGCCGGGAGTTTCAGGGGCGGCCGACTCCGGTCTATCACTGCGACCGGCTGTCGCGCAAGCTCGGCAACTGTCAGATCTATCTCAAGCGCGAGGATCTGAACCACACCGGAGCGCACAAGCTGAACCACTGCATGGGCGAGGGACTGCTCGCGAAGGTCATGGGCAAAAAGCGGCTCATCGCCGAGACCGGCGCCGGGCAGCATGGCGTGGCGCTCGCAACCGCGGCGGCCTATTTCGGGCTCGAGTGTGAGATCCACATGGGGGAGGTCGACATCGCCAAGCAGGCGCCGAACGTGACCCGCATGAAGATCCTCGGGGCGAAGATCGTGTCGGTCAGCGCCGGGCTCAAGACGTTGAAGGAGGCGGTCGACTCCGCTTTCGAGTCCTATGCAAAGAACTACAAGGATTCGATCTACTGCATCGGTTCGGCGCTCGGGCCGCATCCGTTCCCGCTCATGGTGCGTGATTTCCAGTACTGCATCGGCGAGGAGTCGCGCGAGCAGTTCAAGTCGATGACCGGGCAGCTTCCGGACGCGGTCTGCGCCTGTGTCGGCGGCGGCAGCAACTCGGCCGGATCGTTTGCGGCGTATCTGAACGATCCGGTCGACATCTACGGCGTCGAGCCGCTCGGCCGCGGGTCGAAACTCGGGGATCACGCCGCGACGCTCGCCTACGGAACTCCGGGCAACATGCACGGATTCGACAGCTATGTGCTCAAGAACGACAACGGAGACCCGGCGCCGGTTTATTCCATCGCTTCGGGCCTTGACTATCCGTCGGTCGGCCCGGAACATGCGTTCTGGAAGGATCTCGGGCGCGTGAATTATGTGAGCTGCTCGGACGAGGAGGCCATCGACGCGTTCTTCAAGCTCTCGCGTTACGAGGGGATCATCCCCGCGCTTGAGAGTTCGCACGCGATCGCCTACGCGATGAAGTGGGCCAAGACGCATCCCTACGGTTCGATTCTCGTGACCTGCTCGGGGCGCGGCGACAAGGATGTGGACTACGTGGTCGAACACTACGGCTACGGCGAGAACTACGTGTTTGACGATGATAAGTGAAGCAATTGCCGTAGAAGGCGTTGAATTTTGTGGAATTCGGATCGCGACCGAACATGCCGCGATCCTGCTCCTTCAGGGGCGCCGGGCGAATCTCGGGTGCGGCTACTTTTCGCTCGCGCCGGCGGAGAAGCTCGGCGACCGGTTCGCGATCGTGACCGGGGTGAAGGATTTCGCGGATATGCTTGACGCCGCCGTGATCAAAGCAAGTCCGGCGGCGACGGCGTGCGGCGTCACTGCCGGAATGAGCGGGCGCGAGGCGTTGCTTTGCATGGAATGCAGGTGAGCGTTTCGCTGTCTTTCTCCTGAAGTGGAAATTACGAGGCCGTTCTCCCCATGATACGGGGAGAGCGGCGTTTTTATTCCATCGGAACTATTTGTACCGGACTACGACTGCGTTCGGGATCCCGAACGAGTTGCCGAGTTTGCCGTTGTGGGCGGGGATTTCGGCGACTCCGGCGGGGAAATCTTTCGTATAGATGGAATCGGTATAAGTTTCCGAGTTATTTTTCCAGGAACACTTCTCATCGATCTTCGTCCATCCCTCGGGGATGGCGGCGTTGCCGCGCTCCTGAACGAGGAGATAGAGTTTCGCCGGTTTTTTGAGCGTGATGGAGTAGGCTGCGCCAGGCTGATTCTGTGCTCCGCGCGGAATGGAGAAGCAGGGTTGCCCCTTGAGGGAGTCGGGGAACTTTACGAATGTGAATCTGGCGTCGGCGGTTCGCAGTCTGCTTTTCGGCATGAGACGGCTTTCGGTCACGCCGGAGGCGGCGGGTTTCTCCTTCGCGGTGATGACGAGAGCGTTGGGAATTCCGTAGGTACTTCCCTGTTTGCCGTTGTGAGCCGGGACTTCGATCGTGCCGGGGGCGTCGAGATCTTTCACATAGACGGTATCGGAGAAACCGTCACCCCAGGCGACGACCGCGTTGGTTTTCTTCCAATCTTCCGGAATCGTGACTTTTCCGCGGTTCTGGACCAGAAGATAGACCCGGGCGGGTTGATCGATCGTGACGGAATAAGCCGTGCCGGGTTGTGCGGACTGGCCGCGCGGGACGGAGACAATCGTTTCACCGACGAGAGCGGCCGGCATTGCGGCGATGGTGAAATTTCCTTTTGCCGTGCGGTTTTTCGCATAGAGTTTGAGGG
Organism: uncultured Victivallis sp.; assembly: GCF_944391105.1. Classification (GTDB taxonomy): domain Bacteria; phylum Verrucomicrobiota; class Lentisphaeria; order Victivallales; family Victivallaceae; genus Victivallis. The sequence goes on along the minus strand of NZ_CALXSK010000030.1, from coordinate 1,570 downwards.
TGTCGGTCTGGGCGTTTCCGGTCATGCCGGAGATTGTGACGTCGGCGGCATCCGCAGCCAGGACGGCAGCGGCGGCGATTCCGAGAATTCCGAAGATTTTCATGAGGCTCCTCCATGAGTTGGTTGACGGGAAGCGGCGGCAACGGTCCTTCCGGTTTCTGTCGAAAATATACGCCGGATTGTGAAAAAATGCAAATCCGCGGAAAAGTAAATCCCAAAATCCGGAAATTCCCGGAATTTGTGCTGGAACAGTGAATTTATTTGATCGATCTGTCAGAAACGCAATTGCAATTTCATTTCTCCGCGATACATTAATGCAGACAGTGAATTTTTCGTCCGGAGCGAAATCTCCGGCAATCACTCAATATCAGGAAAGTTGAGTCGGAATTATGAGCGGAAAAGTGATCGGCGGTGCCGTCATCGGCTACGGCGGAATGGGCAGCTTCCATTCCGAGAAAATGCAGAGCGTGGAGGGGATCAGACTTCTCGGCGTCTATGACATCGACCCGGAACGCAACCGGGCTGCAGAGGAAAAGGGAATTCATGCGTATGCTTCGCGCGAGGAACTTCTCGCTGATCCGGCGGTCGACCTCGTGACGGTCGCCACCCCGAATGATGTCCACAAGGAGATCGTGATTGCCGCGCTTGCCGCCGGAAAGAACGTCATCTGCGAGAAGCCGGTTTCGATGGATTCCGCCGAGCTCGAAGAGATGATCGCCGCCGCGAAAAAGTACGGCAAACTCTTCACCGTCCACCAGAATCGCCGCTGGGACGAGGATTATCTGACCATCCGGAAGATCGTCGAATCGGGCGACCTCGGGCATGTGTTCCGCATCGAGTCGCGCGTGCACGGTTCGCGCGGGATCCCCGGCGGCTGGCGCGAGGAGAAGGCGCATGGCGGCGGCATGGTGCTCGACTGGGGGGTCCATCTGCTCGACCAGATGCTCACCATGATGCACGATTACGAACTCGAATCGGTCTACGCTACGCTCGATCACCTCACGAATTTCGAATGCGACGAGGGATTTACGGCGCTGGTTCGCTACAAGAACGGCCCGGAGTGGCTGGTCGAGGTCAAAACCTGCAACTACATTGAAATGCCGCGCTGGTATGCGTTCGGTGACGGCGGCTCGGCGGTGATCCGCAACTGGGATTGCGACGGCGAAATCGTAAAGATTTTCAACCATGGAGAGGATGATGTCGCTCCGGTTCAGGCCGGAGCCGGGCTCACCCGCACGATGGCGCCCCGCAACGAGCAGACCATCGAAAAATTCCCGGTCGTCAAGGTCAAATCCGACTGGGCGGAATACTACAAGAACGTCATCGCCGTTCTGAACGGCAAGGCTGAGATCGTTGTAACTCACGACCAGCTCCGTCGTTCCATGATGTTCCTTGAAAAGGTGTTCGAGTCTGCCCGGAAGAACGCGGTCGTCTACTTCTGATCCGGAAAGAAAAACGATTGTTCCCCTCTGCCGCTGGTTGGCGGCAGGGGATTTTTTTATATTGCTTAAGCGCAAAAAAACTACCGGCTGCGCCGGTATGTAGCCGAATAGCTTCAGCTTAAAGGCGA
>NZ_CALXSK010000029.1 GCF_944391105.1 uncultured Victivallis sp. | reverse complement strand
CAGGAGATCGTCTTGGCCCGCTCGCGCGCCTGATTCAAGGCGGGCAGCAGCATCGCCGCCAGAATCGCGATGATCGCAATCACAACCAGCAACTCTATGAGGGTAAACAATCGGCAGACGCCCCGAATCCGGCATTTTTTCCGGCCGAACTCACCACCGAATTCCACACCGGCGGCACCTCTCCAGCCAGACCGCACAGGATCGAACTTCAATCCACGATTCATCTCGTTGTTCCTTTCGTTCGTTTACAATTGCCAACCCGGTTAACCATTCACCGGGTCCGAAACATCTGTTTATTTTCACGAAACACATCCGGCGGAATCCCAACTGCAGACTCAACACTGCACCATCGATCCGATTGTTAATTTCACGTGATATTAACAGGCCGTAAAAAAAACTATCGCTCCGGAAGTCGAAAACCCGGAGTTGTGTCGCGTAAAACCATGTGAGAGGCCAATTCCACAGACGCATATTTACCATGCAGCAACGCATTCTCAAAGAGCTGCCACCCGGAAAAGACGATGTCCTCCACAGGATTGCGGACCGAAGTGAGCGGCAAGGCGTTGAACGGCATGTCGAGACCGTCCACACCGATCACCGGCAGCTCTTCAACGCCGCTTCCGCACTCCATGAGCGCGGTTACGGCCGAATTCGCCAGTTCGTCAGTGAAACAGCAGAGCGCGCCGGGACGCTTCCGGTTTGCGAGCAGTGACCGGATCTCGGTGACCGTCTCCCGGTGGCCAGAGACCGCGTGACGGCTCTCCAGCCGGATTCCCGCCTTTTCCAGCCCGCGGAAGATACACTGCTCCCGGATCGAAATCGGGTTGCTGACCATCTCCGCAAACGTCAGATATGAAACGCTTTCCACCCGGTTGTAACGAAGAAAATCAACCAGAGTTGCGGCGATCTTCTCCTCCGTTACCCCCACCCGGGAAATATTCGGCACTCCAGGCGTATTGTGCCCGAGCATGACCAGCGGCAGGTGAAGTCCGGTCAGCCGTTTATACACGTCGAGATTCCGGTCGCCGCCGGTAATCGCAAAAAGCCCGTCGATCCCGCGCGAAAAAAGCATCTCGAGTTTGCGTCGCTCGAGATCAAGATTGAAGTTGTAGAACTCCAGAAGCGGCATGTAACCGTTTTCAACGCAACGCTCCGCCAGCAGGTCGCCGATCACGCGGCTGAACAACACATTCGACGTGTTCAGCAGAATTCCGATGTTGTTGCTGCGGCCGGAGACCAGCGTGCGCGCGGAGTTGTTCGGAATGTAGCCAAGCTCTTCGATGGTCTTTTCGATCTTCCGGCGCGTGTCGGGACGCAAACCGATGTTGTTCTTCGCATCCCGGTTCAAAACCGCATAAACCGCCGTACGAGAGACTCCCGCGGCCTCCGCAACCATCCGTACCGTAATTTTCCGTCTCGGCGAAATCATCGTTTCCTCATCCAATTTCACGTGATATTAAAAACTCGTTAAAATCCCCTTCTCGAACCATGGATGTGAACTTGGAGAAGCTAATATCACGAGGTATTACATTTTAATTATACCAAACTTTCCCGCATTTGTCAATACCTTCCGAAAAAAAATGACGATTTTTCCGGATTCCAGCCCGGAAACAGGAAGGCGGCGGAGAGGATCCTCTCCGCCGCCTTCCCGCTTTTGCAACTTCGTATCGAACGATCAGTCAAGATCGATCTTTTCCGTCGTCCAGTGATTGATCAAAATGGATTCGGAGTTTGGTTTCCACGAGTAACGCTTCTTGAGAAATTCTCCTTCCCGCGTCCGGTAAGAGAGTTCGATCCCCTCCGGCGAAGCCTTCACCCCCAGAATGACAAGCCGCCGCCCGATCAGGTGACTGGCGAAAAATTCCCCGTTCTTCCAGATGCACAGATTCTGTTCCGTCCCCAGACCGAAGCTCGAAACCACGTTGTAATTGGTCGGCTCAATCACTCCGACCAGAAAACAATCCGCTCCGATCGTCACCTCGCGGCACAGCGGAATGTTCAGCTGCGCGATCGTCTCCGATTCGGGCATACCTTCTCCGAGCTTCTCCTTCGGAATTTCAAGATTCAATTCTCCAAAGTCCAGAGAAAGCATTTTCCCCTGAAATCGAACGGGAGCCTCCCGCAATGCGACGAACGCACGCTGAACCTCGACGGGAGCCGTCAGCTCTTTGAAACGATTCTCCAGCCGCGCCTCCTCCCGCAGAGATTGCAGCATCGGCGCAATCGAACCGTTTCCCATCGGTTCGGCGTTGCGGCGATCCATCAGCCGCTGCCAGTGGAACTGCTCCAGCAGAAGCGCCCGGCGTTCCGGCCTGGAAAGTGTCGAAAGTTTCCAGTCGAGCGCCTCGGCGAGCTGCTTCTCCGCCTGTGCCGCCATCCCGCCGGAGGCACTGGTCATCTCCACCTGCGTGGAAGCGTTTTCCAGCTCAGACTCTGCGGCGAGCCGCTCCGCCGTCTCCCACTGCGGAACCGGTGCGCAGCCTGCACAGAGAATCAAAAGGAATCCAATCAGCTCCTTCCTCATGGTTTCCCTCCCCCTTCCTCCGGCTCAGCCGACCACGATGTTCAGCAGCCGCTTCGGCACGAAGATGACCTTCCGCACCGTCTGGCCGTTGATTGCCGCCTGCACTTCCGGCGCGGCGAACGCGAGCTTCTCCGCGACCTCCTGCGTTGCGTCGACCGGCATCATCAGCCGCGCCTTCGGTTTGCCGAGAACCTGCACGAGAATCTCAATTTCATCGAGTTTCAGCAACGATTCGTCCCAGGTCGGCCACGGCTCGTAAGCGAGCGACTCCGAATGTCCAAGCTGCTCCCAGAGCTCTTCGCCGAGATGCGGAGCAAACGGGGAAAGCAGCAGAACGAACTTCTCCGCCGCCTCTCGCGGCAGCTTCTCGAGCTTCGAAAACTCATTCAGGAAGATCATCAGCTGGCTGATCGCCGTATTGAATCCGAAGCTGTCGAGATCCTGCGACACCTTCTTGATCGTCGCATGCAGCAGCCGCTCCTGCTCCTTCGTGCAGGGTTCGTCGACGATTTCCGCCTCCTGGAACATGCGGAATGCCCGCTTCAGGAAACGGAACACCCCTTCGACCCCCTTCGTGCTCCACGGCTTCGTCGCCTCAAGCGGCCCCATGAACATCTCGTACATGCGCATGGAATCCGCGCCGTAATCGCGGATCACATCGTCCGGATTGACGACGTTGCGCAGCGACTTCGACATCTTCGCGGGGAACTCCACAAGCGCTTCGCCGTCGCTCTTGCGCACCGGACCGGCCGGCGTGAATTCGACCTGGTCGGTCGGAACCAGCACGCCGCGCTTGTCCTTGTAGCTGACCCCGAGAATCATTCCCTGATTGATGAGTTTTTTGAACGGCTCCTTCGTCGAAACCAGCCCGAGATCGAACAGAACCTTGTGCCAGAAACGCGCATAGAGCAGATGCAGCACCGCGTGCTCCGCACCGCCGACGTAGAGATCGACCGGCATCCAGTACTTCTCCTTCGCCGGATCCCACGCCTGATCCGGATTCTTCGGATCGATGTAGCGCAAATAGTACCAGCAGGAACCGGCCCACTGCGGCATCGTGTTGGTCTCTCTCCGCCCTTTGCGGCCGGTCTTCGGATCGGTGTAATTGAGCCAGCTTTTCGCCTTCGAGAGCGGCGGTTCACCATCGCCGGTCGGCTTGAAATCCTCCATTTCCGGCAGATCCACCGGCAGCTCGTCGGAGTTCACCAGTTCGATCGACCCGTCCTCGTAATGGATGATCGGGAACGGTTCCCCCCAGTAGCGCTGGCGGCTGAAAAGCCAGTCGCGCAACTTGTACTTGACCGCCTCCTTCCCGAGACCGCGCGCTTCGAGCCAGCGGGTCGCGGCAGGCTTCGAGTCGGCGACGGAGAGTCCGTTCAGATCGAGCCCGTCGGTGTTGGCCGAGTGGATGAGCTTCCCCTCCCCCGTCCAGCACGCCTCGCCGCGCAGAACCGCCTCGACGTCGACGTTCTCCGCTCTGGCCGCCTCGGCGTCCGGTTCGATGATGCAGATGACCGGCAGACCGAACTTCTTCGCGAATTCAAAGTCGCGCGTATCGTGCGCCGGAACCGCCATGATCGCGCCCGTTCCATAGGAGACGAGCACATAATCCGCGATCCAGATCGGAATCTGCCGGCCGTCGACCGGATTGGTCGCGTAGGCGCCGGTGAAGGCGCCGGTTTTTTCGGTGTTGTCGCCGGTACGCGCGAGCTCGCTCTTGCGCGCGGCCTCCTCGCGGTAGGCGTCGACTGCGGCTTTCCGGTCCGGAGTGGTCAGCTTGTCCACGAGCGGGTGTTCCGGAGCAAGGACCATGTAGGTCGCTCCGAAGAGCGTGTCCGGGCGGGTCGTGTAAACCGTGATCGCTTCGCTCGCGGTGGTCATGAATTTCACTTCGGCACCGGTGGATTTGCCGATCCAGTTGCGCTGCATCTCCTTGACGCCCTCTGGCCAGTCGAGTTCGTCGAGGTCGTTCAGCAGCCGCTCGGCGTACTCGGTGATCCGCAGCATCCACTGCTTCATCGGCCGCCGGATCACGGGATGACCGCCGCGCTCGGAGAGTCCGTTGATGACTTCCTCGTTCGCGAGCACGGTTCCGAGAGCCGGACACCAGTTGACCGGAATCTCATCGAGATAAGCCAGTCCCTTCTTGTGAAGCTGCGAGAAGATCCACTGCGTCCACTTGAAGTAAGCGGGTTCGGTGGTGTTGATTTCGCGGCTCCAGTCGTAGGAAAATCCGAGCGCCTTGATCTGGCGGCGGAAGTTGTCAACATTCTTGCGGGTCGTGATTTCCGGGTGGGTTCCGGTCTCGATCGCATACTGTTCGGCGGGCAGTCCGAACGCATCCCACCCCATCGGATGAAGCACGTTGAACCCCTTCATGCGGCGATAGCGGCAGACGATGTCGGTGGCGGTGTAACCTTCGGGATGCCCGACATGGAGTCCCGCCCCCGACGGATACGGAAACATGTCGAGGCAGTAAAACTTCGGTTTCGGCGAAAAATCAACCGCCTTGAAAGTCCCGTTTTTCTCCCAGTAGGCCTGCCACTTCTTCTCGATGGCGGAAAAGTCGTATTCGCGCGCCATTTTCACTCCTTCTTTCGTGAAATACAATGTTGAAAAAAAGATTTTTTCTTAACATACACGCGTTTTACGACATTTGCCAGTTCCGCGAAAAAAAACGCGGGGAAAGTACAAACCGGCGGTCACGCCTGTCTGCGTTTCGTAATTTCCCGGAGAGCGGTTGCGAGCTGATCCGGGCAGGAGGTCGGCTTGCCGCCGCAGCGGATTCCCTGAAGCCGCTCGATGAGCTCCGCAGGTTTCATGCCTGCGGCCAGGCGGCCGATTCCGGCGAGGTTGCCCGGACAACCGCCGACGAATTCAACACGGCGAATCACATCCTTCTCCTCATCGATGTCGATTTCGATCATCCGGCTGCATACCATCTCACTGGTTTGAAAACGATACGTCATCTGAATACACCCCCCACATCTCCGGAGCGGGGAAAACGCCCGGCCCGGATTTTTCTACTTGATTTTGCGCTTTTCCCGAATATTCGCGGGGAATCACTGGATGATTCCGGAAAAGCGATGTATATTAATATACGTTGCATAAGAAACCGAGTCAAGCAGAAAAGACATTCAGAAACATGGCAAAAAAGAAAAGAGAAAAAAGTACCTTCCGGATCTATGCGGAATATCTTCCGTTTTGCCTCCTGTACGGAGTCCTTCATCTTCTTCCGCTGAAAGTGGGATACGCCCTGAGCACCTTTCTCTTCCGGGTGCTCTTCCTCATCGACCGCCGCCATCGAGTCCGAACCGTCCAGCACCTCATGCACGCCGGACTGTTCACAAACAAGGCCGAAGCGCGCCGGTTCGCACGCAAAACCTATCTGGAATTCGCCAAACTTCTCGTCGAGGTCGTGAAGATGCGGCAGCTCTATTCGAAGGAGAAGATCTCCGTCACCGGCTCTCCTGAGACGATCGCCTATGTGACGCCCGCGCCCGGACGCGAATCCGGGGAACAGGTCATCATCGTCACGGCCCATTACGGCAACTGGGAGGTGGCCGGAACCGCCTTCTCGGAAAAGGCGAACCGGCCGATGACCTCGTTCATGCGTTCGTTCGGCAACCCGTTGATCGGTCAGATGATCCTCGCGCACCGGGCGGGGAAACTTCATGAACTTGTCGACAAGACCGAGGGAATCCGGCCGATCCTTCGCGCGGCGGGCGCAGGGCGCAACATCACCATGCTGATCGATCAGCACGCGGCTGGCGGCGAAGGCGTTGAGTGCGAATTCTTCGGCCATCCGGCCCGCATCCACATGACCCCGGCGCTGCTTCACTTGAAAACCGGCATTCCGATCATGCCGGAGCTCACCCGCCGCAGACCCGGCAGCGACTTCGAGTTCGATCTGGTTCTCGGAGATCTGATCCGTTATGAACCCACGGGCGACAAGCAGCGCGACGTCCAGGCCGTCTGTCAGCTTTGCGCCAGCGCGCTGGAGAAGCTGATCCGGGAAGAGCCGGTCCAGTGGCTCTGGGCACCGCGCCACTGGCTCGACATCAACCGCCGCGAAGCCGAAAAATACAAGAACTGGCAGCCGCCGCAATATCGCTGAATTCGGAAACGCCGCCGCGCCGGTTTCGATCAGCGCGGCAGAAAGATCTCCATCAGCAGCGGAATCGTACCGAGCGAAAACAGCGTCGTCAAGATGATCGCCCGCCCCGCAAAATCCGGGTCGCCGCCATAGCGTTTGGCAACCAGGACGGAACTGGATGCAGCGGGCATGAGTGCGACAACCGCCGTCACCTGGTAGACCTCCTCCGGAAGCGGCAGCAGCCGCAGCAGCAGAAGCAGTGCCGCCGGAATCACCACGAGCCGCACCGCGGAAAGCAACAGCATGTCGTACCAGTTTTCAAGCATTCCCCGGAAGCTCCCGACCAGCGCCACACCGATCACGACCAGCATCAGCGGAACGGTAATGTCGCCAAGATATTTGAACGTGTAATCGAGCGCCTCGGGCACCGGAATCCCGAGAAACGAAACCAGCAGTGCGGCGACCACCGCGGCGATGTTGATCGAAAAAATACTTTTGAGCGTCTGCTTCCACGACCCGCCTCCCGTGAAGGTCGCCACTCCGATCGTCCAGAATCCGATCGTCGAACCGACATTCATGAGCAGCAGCAGCGCCACGTGCCGCTCGCCGTAGATGTTCTGCAAGACGATGATCGGCAGAAACACGTAATTGTTGATTGCGCAGATGTGATGAAACGTGCCTTCACGGCCATGACCGCGGGACTTCATGAACCGTTTGAAAATCCAGCCGGCCCCCGCCCCGAAGAGCATGATCGCAATCCCGAGCAGCGGCATCACCCACAATTCGGAGAGCCGATCCGGATCGAACGTGCGCGTGATCGTCGAAAAGGTCAGCATCGGGAAAAAGAGATCGAGCGTGAGCCGTGAAAGTTTATCCAGATCGCCGGTTTCGATCATCTTGAGTTTCCACGCGATCGCACCGACTCCAAACACGATGAACGTCTCAAGAATCGACAGAAAAACCTGATACATCATAGTAGGATCTCTCCGGAAACAGAAAAGGCGCCCCGCCTCCATCTCGTGGGAGCGGAACGCCCTTCCCGGCAGAACACACTTACTTCGCGAGCGAATTCAGCAGTTTGTCGGCCTGCGACTTCTTGTTCGCAACGCGGTTCGCATGAATCGTACCGGCCTTCGCGGCCTTGTCGAGACGGCTCGAGAAGGTTTTGCCGAGCTCGGCGGCGGCAGCGGCGTCACCGGCGGCGACGGCGGCGCGGAACTTCTTCTCAATGGTCTTGAGTTCGCTCGTGCGCATACGGTTGCGGAGGTTCGCCTGGCGGCTGGTGCGCAGACGCTTGATTGCGGATTTGGTGTGAGCCATTTTTCTCTACTCTCTCTTGTTTATGAAAACTAGTTGTATGATAAAATAAATCTTAACCGAGCATGAGTAAACTAAAATACTCCAAGTTTGCTTTTTTTCAAGTCCACACTTCTGTTTTTTTCTATTTTTCACCGTAAATCCGTGAACAGCTCGAAAGCGGGGGCGGCTTTGAACAGGGAAATCGCACATCGATCTTTGATGAAATGAGCCGACGGCAACGCTCCATCCGCACCGTCCCGGGGAAACCCCGGGCGGAAAATCCCGCATTCGGCACTCTCCGATCCCGGCCGTCCGGCCCGGAAGCGGCAACGGTTCTCCCGCGAGATCCGGCACGACGGCATCTGCAAACCGGGAGATTTCAAGGGAAAAATTTGCATTTCAGGCGAAAACGCTGTATCTTTTATAAATGGAACTTCACTTCCACAGTTTCAGAGAAAGGTATTTATCATGAAGAAAGTACTGGTCACCGGGGGCGCGGGCTACATCGGCAGCGCCTGTTCCGAATATCTGCTCGACCGCGGCTATGACGTCACGATTTTCGACGCACTCATCACGGGCCATCGCGAGGCGGTCGATCCGCGTGCGAAATTCATCCTCGGCAACCTTGCCGACCGCGAGCTCATCAAGAAGGTGTGCCGCGAAGGGGAGTTCGACGCGGTCATGCACTTTGCAGCGTTCAGTCTGGTCGGCGAGTCGATGCAGAATCCGTCGAAATATTTCCGCAACAACCTCGCCTCGGGAATCAACCTCGCGGATGCGGCGGTCGAGGGCAGCGTGAAGATGTTCGTCTTTTCGAGCACGGCGGCGACCTTCGGCCAGCCGGAGTCGATTCCGATCCGCGAAAACGACCGCCAGATCCCGATCAACCCCTACGGTGAGTCGAAACTCTGCTTTGAGAAGGTTCTCAAATGGTACAGCCAGATTCACGGCATGAAATACGCGGCGCTGCGCTATTTCAATGCGGCGGGCGCGTCGGAGAAATTCGGCGAGGACCACCGCCCGGAAAGCCATCTCATTCCGATCATCCTCCAGACGATCCGCGGCAAGCGGGAGAAGCTCATGGTGTTCGGGGATGATTATGAGACGCCCGACGGGACCTGCGTGCGGGATTACATCCATATTCTCGACCTGGCGCAGGCGCATGAACTCGCGCTTTCGGCGCCGGAGAGCGGTCACTACAACCTCGGAACCGGCAACGGACTCTCGGTCAAGGAGATCATCGACGCAGCCGAAAAAGTGACAGGCAAAAAGGTCAATTATGAAATTGCCCCGCGCCGCCCGGGCGACCCGGCGAAACTGATCGCCTGCAGCGACCGGATCAAATCGCTGCTGCACTGGCAGCCGAAATACGAGTCCGCCGAACAGATCATCGAATCGGCGTGGAAGTGGCAGCTCAAACACCCGAACGGGTACGCGAATTGATCTGGCACGAGCTCGGGCCGTTCACGGTGTTCGACGTGGAAACCACCGGAATGAGCCCGGTCAATGACCGGATCGTGGAAATCGCCGCGATCCGGGTGGAGACCGACGGGGAGTTGCGGCGTTTTCAGACGCTGCTCAATCCCGGCCGGCCGATTCCGGCCGCCGCGACAGCGGTTCATCACATCAGCGATGAAATGGTGAAGGACGCTCCGCACTTCAAGGAGGCGGCCGTGCGTTTTCTGGAACTCGCCGAAGAGAGCACGCTCGTGGCGCACAACGCGCTGTTCGACCTGGGATTCCTGCAGGAGAGTCTGTCGCGGACGGGGATGCCGCTGTGGCGCGGCAAGACGCTCGACTCGCTGCGGCTGCTGCGCAAGACGCATCCGGGGCTTCCGTCGTACAGTTTGCAGAATCTGCGCGCCTACTTTCAACTCCCGAGCGAAAAGGGAATGAATGCGCACCGCGCCGGAGCGGATGTGGAGTGGACCGTGAAAGTCCTCGAAATCGCGCTCACCGAAGCGTTGAAACAGAGCCGTTCCTGCTAACGGACGTTTTCTCCCGTCGCCACTTCCGGAGTTGAACGAAGCTGAAAAAACAGCGCTTTCTCATCCCCCGGGAAGCGCAACTGCCGAACCCCCTTCAACGCACAGATCGCGGAGATGATCGACGGCGAAACCTCATCGGGATCGGCAACAACGATCAGATCCGGCAGAAGTCGGTCATATCCGTCGAGATTTTCCGAAATGTACTTCGTCAGTTCCGAAGGCAGCCCCTGTTCGGCAATCTCCTGCAACGTCCAGGTGTCGCTGATGGAGTTTGCGGCATAGGCGAAGGAATTCGCCCCCGCGTATACGCCCCAGCCGTATTCATCCCCGATGGTCAGAAGCGTGATATTCGAGGTCCCCGAACGCGGAACGACCCCCTTCTGCCACTCGGCAAGTTCCCGCCCCAGAATCTTGAAGTAATCATTCTTCGACGGATTCAGATTGTCGAGTCCATTCCAGAGCTGCAGAACACCGACCGCCAGAAGCGCCACAGCCGCGAGATACTCCAGGCGATACTTTCCGGGAGCCTTCCCGAGAAGCGCCAGAACCCACCGCAGACCGTAAACCGTGAACGGCATGAGAAAAAGCGCATTGATGTAAAAATAACGTCCCGCGGCCGATCGCATCATAAAAAAGGCGAAGGCGTTCGCCGCAAGCAGCAGCAGCATGATGGTGTGCTCAAACGTCCATTCCTTCCGCCTCCGGAGCAGAAACATTCCGAGAACCGCCAGAATCAGATAAGGGACGTAGCACCCGTCGATCATGTTTTTCCAGAACCGTTTCTCAAACTGCCAGTCCGAAATCCAGGCGAAATCAAAATCATTGATACTGCCGTAAGTTGCCGCATCCGCCCGTGCCGGCTCAGCGGGAGCGGCCTCTGCGGTTCCCGTCCAGACCGCGATCCGGTGACAGACGCCGCGCACGGCCCAGGTCTGCCGGGTGTCGAGCGCCGGATAACCCGTCTCTCGATAAAGCTGGATCAAACGCGGCAGACAAAGCGCCAGGCAGACCCCGGCAATCACCAGACAATAGAGCACAAAACGGCCGATCCAGCGGAACGACAATTTCCATTTTTCCGCCTGAAGCAGCATCAGGCCGAGAAAGGCCAGAAGCATCCCCATATAGACGAGCCCCTCGGAACGAACCAGGGAAAGTGCGGCGAACGTCGCGCCGAGTTCACACAAAATCAGGAACTTGCGGTGCCGGACAAATCGAAAGATCAAATACAGCGCCAGCGAGAGAAACAACCACCGTCCGGCATCCAGAAGCGGCGACATGCCGTACCGGATGATCTTCGGCATGAGAGAAAACATGAGCGCTCCCCACGCCGCATACTTCCGCTCCATGTAAAAACTCAGCAGACCGTAAACCGGAAAAACCGTGAGAATGCAGAACAGGCAGCTGATAAAAGTCGTCGCCTCCGGAATCGGCATACCGGCCCGGGCCAGAATTCCGGCCGCGGCCGGCAGCAACGGCGACATGAACACATCAAACGCATGGCCCCAGTCTCCAACCCGGAATCCACTGACCATCGACATGTAAATCACCGAGTCCCGGTAGTAGACGGGGGAGACGATCATCAACAGCAGTGTCGACAAAACGCCGATCCCCACCGCCAGGCCCAGCACACAACGGGGAGAGGCGAAAAAGGCCCTGCCCCGGAGAAACAATTGATTCATATTCCACTACCCCTCATGTTCCGCCCGCAGCAGACTGCGCCGGTCCCGGAACAGCGGCGATCCCGTCGCGTTTCCGCACCCGGACGGCCGCGGCAAACACGCCACAACGCCTCCAGTGCCCGCTTATCTCATCGGCATCAGACCGCCATGCGAACTCTTTTGTATCAGAAACATTCCGGGTAATATACCACTCCGCAAACTCATTTTCAAACGCGGAACCGGGGAACCGGTCAGATCGTCAGATGATATTCGCCCGCACCGTAATGATTCCCGGTCCCGTCCGGAAGCCGGACAACGGCCTCGGAATTCGGGGGAACGGAGAAGAACCATTCGATCCGGCCGCCTTCCCGTTTCCAGTGCGAGCAGATCGTTCCGGTAAAGGAGTCGTACCTCGCGTTCACCTCGTTCAGCCCCGCTACAAAATCCGGAGCGAGCAGGAAACGGTCGAACCCGTCCGAGTCCGGCAGCGGGCGGATCCCGGCCGGATATTTGTAAAACCAGCTCCCGACCGAACCGAGCATCGGGTGATTGTGTGAATTCATGCCTCTGCCGGTCGCTTTTTCCCACCGCTCCCAGAGCGTCGTGGCTCCGTTCGCAAGCATGTACCCCCAGCCGGGATACTCCGTCGAATTCACAAGATCGAATGCGAGGTCGGAGCGACCGAACTGCGAAAGAGTTTCGAGCAGATACTTCGTCCCGATGTTTCCGGTCGTGAGCTTCCGGTGATCCGCCTCAAACCGCTCGACAAGGGAGCGGAACACCGCTTCCCGCAGCTCATCCGGGACCATTCCGCAGTAGAGTGCATAACAGCAGGCCGACTGGGATCCGGTGTCATACCGCCCTTCCCCGCGGTGGAAGCGGCTGTGGAACGCCGCCCGGATCGCCGCAAACTGCCGTTCGAGCCGTTCCGCCTCCTCCTTCTCACCGAGAAACGCCGCAATTCGGGCCGTCAGGGACACGGTGTACCCATACAGCGCGGTTGCGACCAGCTCTTTGGAAACCAGCCCGCTGCGGCAGGTTCCCGGAGCATTGAACTCCACAGGAGGAACCCAGTCGCCGATCTCGCCGCCCCGCAGCAGAATGTGGTTTTCCGCCGCATGTTCGAGACAGCCGCACCATGCGAGGAAATTGGGAAAGAGTTCGCGCAAAAGCGCCCGCTCGCCACAGTAAAGGTGCAGATACCAGGCTGTTTCGACGAAGCTAGAACAGACCGGATCGACCTCGTCCGGCGTCCAGTGACACGGCGCGGTCATCGGCACGAAGCCCGTCACCGGATCCTGCGCCTCGGCGATGTCGCGCAGCCATTTGCGCAGCAGGTTCGCTTCGTCGAAGTGAAACAGCGCGCATTCGCAACGCGCCATCATGTCGTTCAGCCATCCCATGCGCTCGGTTCGCTGCGGACAGTCGGTCGGAACGCCGTGCAGATTGCTGCGCTCGGTCCACTGCACCATTGTCTCGATCCGGTTCACGAGGTCGTTGTCGGAGCGGAAACTCCCGACCGGACGGCAATCGGTTCCGACGACGATCCCGGCAAGCGTCCGGTCATCGGGGACGCCGGGCAGCCCTTCCACCTCGACGTAACGAAATCCGTGATAGGTGAAGGAGGGCTTCCACTCCTCACCTTCCTCCGCGCCGCGCGCGGTATAAACATCGACTGCCCGGTCACCGAGCAGATTCTCCTGATCGACACCGCCGTCCTCCCGGAGAAATTCACCGAAGCGCAGTGAAATCCGGGTTCCCGCCGGGGCCTTGATCCGAAGTCGACAGTACCCCGCGAAATTCTGTCCGAAATCCGCGACGGAGCGGCCGTCCGGCAGCGTATTCCAGCTCTTCACCGGCAGCTCCAAAAGCTCGCGGATCGGTTCGCACATCGCGCCGCGCATCCAGCCGGCGGGCGGCGCGACGCGGCAGCTCCCGCGGCCGGGAGGAAGCTGCGGCCCGCCGGGGAGCATCCAGCGTGGATCGGGTTCAAGCCGGGCGTCATACTCCTCCCCGCCGTAGATGCTGTTCCGGATCACGCCGGAAGGACCGCACGGGTAGCCGAACGGGCGGGTTTTCAGCACGATTTCGCCATCGAGTTCGAGCTGGAAACGCGTGATCGGCGAGACGTACCACCCGGCGCCCGCATGAACGGCGAGCACATTCTCGCCGGGCTGCAACAATCCGCCGAGATCGAACGCACGGTAGATCACGCTCTTCGACTCGTCGGTCGGCGCAGGATCGAGCACCGCATCTCCGAGGCGGCGGCCATTCAAAAAACTCTCGAACCAGCCGAGCCCGGCAATGTAAAGCCGCGCACGATGAACCGTCTCCGGGGCCTCGAACTTCGCCTGGAAATAGCGTCCGCATCCCGACCAGGCACCGGGGAATCCGATCCAGACGCACTGCCAGTCTCCGGGTTCGAGGAGACCCGCCTCGAAAAATGCCGGTTCGCTCCACGCCGACGGCTCGTCTCCCTTGTGCCAGTTCCGCACCTGCCACCAGACGCGTTCGCGGCTCACAAGCGGCGCTCCGCCGTAGGGGTGATGGTGGCTGCGGCGCCCCTCGACACGTCCGGAGTCCCAGAGATACGGGCCGTTTTCGAGCGCCTCCGGCGTTGCGGCGGCGCGGATCTGCCAGGCGGACTGGTTGCAGGAAGTGCGCCACGAAAGTTCCGGATTGCGGACATCGATGCCGATCGGATTGTCCAGCCCTTCGGTCTTGAGAGCAAAAACGGTTTGGGTCTGTTTCATACGGATTCCTCCAGTTTTTCTGTCATTATACTTGATTTTTCCGGAAATGGAATGGATATTATCAGGGAAATTGTATCTGTTTGTTGCAAACCGGGGATTTTTACGCATGGAGGAAATGAATTTACCGCAATTGCGGATTCATCTGATCGCCTGCATGGAGGAGATCTACCCGTGGATTCAGCACAATCTCTACACGCCTTTCTGGCGCTACTACTGGAATCCCGAACGGGGCGGTTTTCTCGACTGCGAAGCGGGCAGCATCGAGCTCACGCCGGAGCATGTCACGCTGATTCCCGGATATTATGTCTTTTCGACCCGGGCGGAGAAGCCGTTTTCCCAGTATTACATACACTTCAATCCTCCGGAACCGCTTCAGCCGATCCGACGGCGCATCCACCGGATTCCGTTGCGGGAGGAGTGGCGGGAGCGCTGGGAGGAGTTCCGACGGCTGCTGCCGGAACCGGGAGCGGCCTTCCGCCGCGCCGTCATCGCCGAATCGCTGCTGTTCGAGGCTCTGCTGGAGCTTCCGCCGGAAAATCTCACGCTGGCTCCCTCTCCGGATCCGCGCATCGTCCGGGCCCGGAAGGCGATTGCGGAACATCTCGGCGACCCGCCGGACAACGGGGAGCTGGCCGCTCTTGCCGGGCTCAACCGGGAGAGTTTCGTGCGTCTGTTCCGGCGCGAATGCGGGGAATCCCCCCAGCAGCTCTCGCGGCGGCTGCGGATCGAACACGGCTGCAAGCTGCTGCATTACAGCAACTGTTCGATCGAGGAGATCGCGGAACGGTGCGGTTTTTCGGACCGCTATCACTTCACACGCGTGTTTTCCGCTCTGATGCGCTGTTCGCCCGCGGTATTCCGCCGCCTCGGCGAATCCGGTTACGCCTCCCGGGCGGAGAATCTGCCAAAATGAGAAAACGAATGACTCCTGTCATGAAACCCAACTTCACCACGGATAACCGAAAATTCATGAATCCCATCGATCCCCGTCCGATCCTCCGGCACTTCTACCCGGAGGATACCCCGCTGCGTCGGCTGCTCATCACGCACAGCGCGCAGGTGCGCGACAAAGCGCTTGAACTCGCACACTCGCCCGCGGGCGAAGCGATGAATCTCGACCTCGCTCTCGTCGAAACGGGCGCCATGCTGCACGACATCGGAATTCTGCGCTGCCACGCGCCGAAAATCCTCTGCAACGGCCCGGAGCCTTATCTCGCCCACGGCCTCATCGGCGCAAACATGCTGCGCGAATATGCCGGACAGCATGGGATCGACCTCGAACCCTTCGCCCGTATCTGTGAACGCCACACCGGCAGCGGCATCACCGCCGACGAGGTCCGTCTCCAGCAGCTCCCGATTCCGGAACAGGATTTCCTGCCCGAAACCCCGGAGGAGATTCTCGTCTGCCTCGCCGACAAATTCTACTCCAAATCCGGCGACATGCAGGAAAAATCCCTTCCGCGCATCCGCCGTTCGCTCGAAAAATTCGGCCCCGGCCCGCTCGCCCGGTTCGACGCCATGTGCCGCCTCTTCGATCTGAAACCGGAACTCAAACCATAACCGCACGGTTATATACAGGATCAAAAGAATTCATTTTCATTTTCCCAAAACCGGGATATATTACCGGAAGATGAAACATCCCGGAGGGGAAAATGAATTTCATACAACTCGAATATTTCCGAAAAGTAATGGAGTGCGGCAGCGTAACCGAGGCGGCGCGCAGGCTTTTCATCACCCAGCCCGCAGTGAGCAAACAGCTCCGGCTGCTGGAAAAAGAACTCAACTGCCGACTCTTCCGCCGCAGCGGCAATCGGCTGGTGCCGACTCCGGCCGGAGAGTTTCTCCATCAGCGCGCCGACGCCCTGCTCGGCGCGTTCCACAATCTCCCCGCCGAACTTCGATCCTTTGTCGGCGATATTTCCGGGCCGCTCCGGATCGGCTGCGGACCCTACACGTCCGGAGCCGTGGTTCCGGAGCTCATCACGGAACTCATGCGCCGCCATCCGCGCATCGAACCATCCGTTCAGGAACGGGATTCCTTCCTCGAAGATCTGCGGGACGGTTCGCTCGACATCATGTTCGGCGTTCAGGGATATGAAAGCGGTCACCTGCTCTACGTGCCGATGTACCGAAACCGGCTGATCCTCATCTGTTCCGTACTCTCGCCAATCGCGCAATGCCGGGAGATCACGCCGGAACTGTTGACTGCGGAACCGTTTCTCGCGCACTCTTACGATTCGATCCGGAGCACCATTTTCCGAAAAATGCCGTATCTCGAAAAAAACCGGTTCCGGATCGAATCGCGATATACGACCACGCTGATCTCCTACGTACAGCGCAACCTCGGCTTCTCGATCATCCCGGACTACTACCTCGGCAGCCTTCCGCCGGGAATCGCCGTACCTCCGTTCGACACCGGCTGCGAAGTCGAAACCGGTTTTCTCGTGAATCCGGCGCGGCCGTTCTCCCCGCCGCTGCGCGCCATGATCACCCTGGTACGGGAAAAATACGGCTGTCCACCCGACAACATGGAATGATTTCCAGACAACCACACCCAATAGAAAGGTATTCTTATGATCTCAAGCAATATTCCAGCGGGAAACATCCAGGTCATCTCGATCAACGGGCACGACGTCGAACTCGACGTGGAACTGCGGGACACGTCAACGGACTGGTTCTACTGGTGTTTCAAGGCGAAGTTTCCGGAAAAAGGGCTCTATCGTTTCCGCTTCACCCGGGGCGGCAAGGTCGGCACCCGCGGCCCCGCCGTCAGCCGCGACGGCGGAAAAAGCTGGAAGTGGCTTGATGCCGCCACGCATGAGAGCGACCGGGAGTTCGAATACACCTGCAACGAGGCGGGGGAAGAGCTGATCTTCTGTCAGACGATGCAGTATCTGCAGAGCAACTGGGAGACGTTTCTTGCGGAATTTTCCGATCACAGCGCGATGCATCCCGGCACGCTCTGCCGCAGCCGCAAGGGGCGCGACGTGGAGCTGCTCACGATCCGTGAAGGGAACCCGAAAACCTCCATTCTTCTCACCAGCCGCCACCACGCGGGCGAGACGATGGCGACTTATACGCTTGAGGGATTCCTGCGCGCCGTGCTCGCCGACGATGCGTTCGGCCGCTCATTCCGGCAGCATTTTGCGGTATTCGCGGTTCCTTTCACGGACAAGGACGGCGTCGAGGATGGCGACCAGGGCAAAAACCGCATCCCGCACGATCATGCGCGCGACTACCAGGAGCCCGGAATCTATCCTGAAACGATCGCATTGCGCAAACTGCTCGATCGCGAAAAGCCCGCATTCGTGCTCGATCTGCACTGTCCGTGGATCCGCGGCGGCGAATCGAACGAAGTCACCTACATGGTCGGAACCGGAATCGAACGCATGGACCGGGAGATGGAACGTTTCGCCGATTTTCTTGAGGCGGAACGGACTCCACAGGCTCCCTTTTTCAAAAAAAACGACATCCCGTTCGGAACCTCGTGGAACACCGCGCAGAACTACACGCAGGGGAAAACCATCAAGCACTATGCCGCCGAACTGCCGTTCGTGCGCAACGCCCAGACCATTGAGATTCCGTTCGCAAACTTCGGGGAAGTCACCGTCGACCGAAACGCCATGCTCGCCTATGGCGCCTCCATCGCCCGAGCCGTTTATCGTTATCTTACGGAAAACGATGGAAAATAAAATGAACACTCAAAAAGCCTCTCTGTCATTCACGGGCGACATTCTGTGTCACCGGGAACAGCTCGCCGCCTGCCGAACCGATTCCGGTTTTGAATTCCGGCCGATCCTGGAACCGGCGGCGGAGGAGCTCGCCGCGGCGGATTTTCTCGTGGGAAACCTCGAAACTCCATTCGCGGGAAAGGAAGCAGGATACACCTCCGAACTCTACTCCTTCAATACGCCCGACGAGTTCGCCTCGATGCTCTCGTCATACGGATTCGATCTGGTCTCCACCGCGAACAACCACTGTCTCGACCGCGAACTTCCCGGGCTGAAGCGGACGCTGGACGTTCTTGACCGGGAGGGGATTTTCCACACCGGAACCGCGCGCTCCCCCGGGGAGCGTGAGCGCGTCTGCCTCCGGGAGATCAACGGCATACGCACGGCGTTCCTCTCCTGCACCTACGGGACCAACAGTTTTGCCAACGGGATCTTTCTCCGGGAAGATGAGGAGTATGCGGTGAATCTGCTCCAGCCTCAGGAGACGCGGCCGGGAGCGATCCATCTGCTCGACTCTCCCGAAAAAATCGCCGAAGCCATGCGGCTCAACCGGACGCGGGAGTGTCCGCCGCCACAGCTCGAACAGCTCCGGACGCAGATCCGGAACTGCCGGGAAGCCGATGCGGATTTTGTGATCGTTCTGCTGCACTGCGGCGGCCAGTACAATCCTCTGCCCGACCCGTTCACGGAGTTCATCGCAAATCAACTCCGCTCGTTCGGCGCCGATCTGATCGTCGGCAATCATCCGCATGTTGTGCAGAAAGCGGATCTTACCGGCGGCGCGCCGCTCTTCTATTCTCTCGGAAATTTCTCCAGCTATCCGGGCGAGTCGCCGGAGAGCCGGAAAAATCCGATTTCCGAAACCTCACTGCTGCTGACCGTCGAACTTGAAAAAGCGGACGGCGTCACCCGCGCCGCCCGCGCCGCGTACCGACTGATGCGCTCCGTGGTGCGCGGAGACGGCCGGGCAGTCGTCTTCCCGGTCACTCAACTGATCCGGCAGGAGTCCGATCCGCGGAAAAGAAGCATTTACGCAAACGATCTCCGGATCGCGGTGAACGCCTTTCTCGACCGGCCGCCCGAAACCCCGGTCGAACCGGCAGAATCCTATCCGCTCCCGCTGTTTTGAGCATAAAAAAGCCCGGACGCCTTCACGCATCCGGGCTTTTTTTGCAGTTCCGCCGCTTACTTGTTCGCAAGCTCGAACTTCTTCATGAACTCGACCAGCGCTTTCACGCCCTCGAGCGGCATCGCATTGTAGATGCTCGCGCGGCAGCCGCCAACGAGACGGTGCCCCTTGAGCTCGGTCAGACCGTTCTCCCTGGCCTCCTTCACGAAAGCCGCGTCGAGCTCCTCGCTCGGCGTGCGGAACACGACGTTCATGATCGAACGATCCGCCTTCGCAACCGGGCTCTTGTAGAAGGTGGAGTTGTCGAGGAAGTCGTACAAATAAGCCGCCTTCTCGTTGTTGATCTTCTCCATGACACTCAAACCGCCCTGCTCCTTGAGCCAGTCGGTCACAAGCGCGAGCATGTAGATCGCGAAAGTCGGCGGAGTGTTGAACATCGAATCGTTGTCGATGTAGGTGCTGTAACGCAGCATCGTCGGAACCTTGCTGTCATCGGTGCGCGCGGCCAGATCCTTGCGCATGATGACCAGCGCCATGCCGGAGGGACCGAGATTCTTCTGGGCACCGGCGTAAACCATGCCGAAGTCGTTCATGTCGAACGGACGGGACATGATGTCGCTGGACATGTCAGCCAGCAGCGGCACACCCGGAGTCGGCTTCGGCAGCTTCGCATAGCGCGTGCCGGCGATCGTGTTGTTGCTCGTAATGTGCATGTAGGCCGCGTCGGCCGTGCGCTTCCACTCGGACTCGGCCGGGATGTGGTCGTACTTCGTCTCCTTGCTCGATGCAACGACATTCACCGTGCCGAACATCTTCGCCTCTTTCAGCGCCTTCGAACTCCAGACGCCGGTGTCGACATAATCCGCAACGCCGCCGTTCAGAAGATTCATGGCGATCATCGCGAACTGCATGCTCGCGCCGCCCTGGATGAAGAGGACCGCGTAGTCGTCGGAAACGTTCAGCAGCTCGCGGACGTTCGCCTCGGCACGGTGCAGAACCGGCTCGAAAAGCTTGCCGCGATGGGAGAGTTCCATAAGACCGCTGCCGCTTCCCTGGTAATTCGTGAATTCAGCCTGCGCTTTTTCCATGACCGCCTTCGGCATCATCGCCGGACCGGCCGCAAAATTATAAACCGTCATTTTAAGAACCCTCCTGAAATTGATTAGAGCGTGTTCCTTTAAAATACCACAAATCCACTGTTTTTTCAAGCCGACTTCGGGAAATCAAGATCGATTTGAATGCGGAAAAACACCGCACATCTTCAGCGATGCCGTTTTTCGCCGGGAAAACTCTCCGCGGCAAACGCATTGAGCAGATGCGTCACCCGTTCCACGCCGGGAAAGTCGCGGAACCGGAACATCCGCACCGCGAGCGAGGGATGCCGCTGTTCCGTCAGCACGGCCCACGCCTCATCGTCCGCCAGTGCCCGATCCACACCGATCAGCAGCGGAATTTCCGGCTCCCGTTCGAGCAGTTCAAGCCTCCGATCGAGCTGTCCGCGATGCCAGCGGTGAAACAGCTCCAGATGAAGCGTCGTCCCGTCGGATTCGCGCCGGAACGAGAGATCCGGGAAAACGATCTCCTGCCCGCCGCCGTCGAGAAACGGCGACTCCCCGACGATCCGCCACTCGACCGAACGCTCCCGGAACAACCGGTGAAACATCCGGATCTCCTCCGGCACGTAGCTGGAAAAATTGCGGTAATGCGAAACAAGTCCGCATTTCTGATCGAGCTTGAGTTCCCCCCGATTCTCTCCGAGCCGGATTTTCGCGGCAAGCGTCCACTCCTTCACATTCACGACCGCCGGAAAAAACGCCGCCAGCTGCAGCGCGTATTTCCTCGTATTCGCAAAAATCGCAAACGGTCCCGAGATCCGCAGCGAAATCAGATCCGGCTCCGATGTTCTCCTCCGCCTCCCCTTTCCGCGAGAAACTTCCGCAAGCAGCCGGAAGAAACGCAGATATTTGAAGAGCCTCCGCAGCTCCGCCGGATCTGGATCCGCCACCGTCAGCTCAAGCTCTTCGGAGTAGATCAGCAATCCCTGCACAAGCGCGAGGTTGTAACGATTCAGAAGTTCCCCGGGGTAGAGCGGCCTCCATCCGGTCAAACGCTCGTTGTCCGGTAAATCGCCGTAGAGATCGGCGGCCATGAACTCGGCAGCTCCTTCCGCTTCGAAAAGCGCTTCGCGGTACGCCTCCAACCTGCCGCCCGCCCGCTTCAGCGCCTCCGCCGCCGCAAGAAAGAGCCTTCTCCGCTCCGCCGGATAGTCGAGCAGCCGCACCGGATCGAACGAACAGCGGTCGAGCACGAGTTTGTTCAGCCCCTCCGCCAGTTTCCGGTCGCGCACTCCCTGAAGCTGCACATTCACAAGTTCCTCCAGCTCGGCGCGGCGCATTCCTCCGCCCGCAGCCTCGGTGTAGAGCGCAAGCAGTCCCGCGGCAAACTCAAGCAGCTTCGGGTCGGCGGGATCGATGAACGCGGGCAGAAACCCGTTCCGTTTCCGGAACCGCAGCAGTTCCCGGGTCAGCATGAGAGCTCCGGCAGATCCCGGAAGAATCCCAGAAGTTTCACCAAAAGCGCCGGATTCGCGGCGATGATCCCCTGCTCCGGATAGTGGAACCCGCCGTGCAGATCGCGCACAAGCGCCCCCGCCTCCTCCGCAATGAGCGCCCCTGCGGCAACATCATAGGGCTGCAACGCCATCTCCCAGTACGCGTCGTAAACACCCGCGCCGGTCATCGCCAGATCCAGCGCGGCGGAACCGGAACGCTTGATGTCGCGCAGCTGCGAGACGATCCGCGAAAAATAGGCGAGATTGTTGACTTTCCTCCCTGCACGGACACATGCGAACCCCGTCGCACATGCGGCTTCCCCGAGCTCTGAACAGCGCGAAGCATGAATCGGCTCGTCATTCCAGACCGCCCCCTTCCCCGCTTCAGCGGCGAAAAGATCGTTCAGCGCAGGAGCATAAACCACCCCGGCCAACGGTTTTCTCCCTTCGCAAAACGCGATTGAAACCGCAAAAAACGGATGGTGTTTGACAAATGACTGCGTCCCGTCGATCGGATCGATGATCCAGCAGAATTCCGATCCGGAGTTGCTGATCCCCGACTCCTCGCCGAAGATGCCGTGCCCAGGAAACCGCTCCCGGATCCGTTTGACGATCAACTGCTCGACCGCCACATCCGCAGCCGAAACCAGATCCTTCGGCGACCCCTTCGCATGAACCTCGTTCGAACGCATTCCCTCGAAGTAGGTCATGGCCGTACGACCCGCTTCCCTGGCGACTGCCTTCATGAATCCGAGCATTTCCGCCCCCTCTTTGTTTCCGCTCCGTCTCATTTGCGGCGCGGTTCGAGTGAAACGAGGTTCACGGTGATACCCCACGCATCCTCGTTTTTCAGTTTCTTTTTCTCGTGCCCCGCACCCCAGCTGTCGGAGAAGATGATTTCTCCGGTCTTTTCGTTGTAACCGGTGATGATGCGCATGTGCATGCCGAACTCCGAACTGTCGGTGTCCCCGACGCCGGGGATGATGAAGGTGGACCAGCAGAGCGGAATTCCGTTGTCGACATTCTCACGAACCATCTCCAGAAACTCCCGGCAATCCCGCTTTTCCTCCATCCGAACCTCTCGGAACACCTTGAAGTCCAGAGACTTCATCAATCTGCCGAAATCGAGGTAACGACTGCGCCCGAGGACAAACAAATAATCGTCCAGGTCGATCTTTCTCGAATCCATCCGCCGGGCGACCGAATTGTATTCCTTGACGATCTTCTTGAGATCATTGAAGTTGTCGAGCTCGTACCGGTAGAGCTGTCTGAAGCGGATTCCGAGTTTGCTCTGACTGCCTTCGAGCACATCGACGATCTTGTTGATGTTGGTGCCCCGCTCCGAATCGGACTGCGCAAGTTTCGCGATCACATGCTGGTCGATGTTCGAACCGTAGTAGCGCAACACCCGTTCGACCGTCGCCGCGACACAGTACCCCTTCGCCCCCTGGTCGACCATCGGAAGAAGCATGTAACGCGAACCGTCCGGATCGGTTTTCACCTTCTCTTCCAGCTCCGAACTCCCGACAGAGGTTTTAATTGCGTCCTTGAGGCTGCGCGGAGCCTTGCCCGGCGGGTAGAAGTCGACGGCGATGTATTCGGGCTGCCCGCGCGAAAGACTCCAGCGCAGCACAACGTCTCCCCGGCCCGTCCGCCAGACCTGCGACCGCAGCCGGGAACCGCTCACCGAGGCGTTCTGGCTCTGGGGACGCAGGTTCGCGCCGACGTCCGCCTGGATCTTGTCCCGCAGTTCATCGAGCATCGCTTCGAACGGTTTCTTCTCGATGTCGCCCGCGTCGCCCCGGTTGTAGACCGAGACGCTCAGCGCGACGACCTGGCCGTTCCGAACGTCGAAGATCGCCTCCTGAACGTTCCGTCCGTAAAGCGAAAGTTTCGCCCTGCTCGTGCGCGCATTGAAACGGAGGCGGCTTTTTGCCTGATCCATCCAGATGAAGGTATCCGGTATGCTGCGCAGAACCGCTTCCCCCGACATCTTCCAGAGTTCCCTCCCGGTCCCGAGCAACGGATCGAGTTCCGCCGCAACCGCCGCAACCGCCGCTCCGGACAGCGCGACCGCGGACAGGAGTGCGCAAACAATTCGTTTCATGGCACAGCCCCCCGTAATTACCCGACAGGTTTCAACGGCTGGTCAGAAGCATCGACTCCCTGACCTCGTACAGAAGCTCCTCTCCCGCAAGGAACCGCTCGAGCTCCTCGATCACGTAATCGGCCATGCGGTGCACCTCGTCGTTGATCGAACCGGCGATGTGGGTTGTGAGCTGAACGTTCGGCAGCGTGTAAAGTTTCGAACCGTCTTCCGGCGGCTCGGGGTGCATCACATCGAGCAGCGCGGTCAGATCCGGACGTTTCTCAAGTACCGCGATGAGCTCCTCCTCATTGACCTGCGCGCCGCGGCCCGTGTTGATGAAAACCGCCCCCTCCCGCATCGACGAAAAGAGTTTTCCGTTCAGAACGCCGATGTTGTCATCCCGGTTCGGCAGATGGTTGCTCACGACGAACGCCTTTGAAAACGCCTCCTCAAGCGAAACCGTCCGATGCTCCGCGCGAGACGGAACGACAATGACATTGATCTTGTTCTGCTCAAGCATTTTCTTCGTCAGCGAAGCGATCGCGCCCGCACCGATGAGCGCGACGGTGTCGCCGTAACAGCCGGGACCGGCCATCTTGTGCGCCTTCTCCCAATCCGCCCGGCACTTCAGGTTGCGCGTGTTGCGGAAATATCCCTTCAATGCGAGCAGAATCTGCGCGTAGCAGAACTCCGCGACCGGAATCGCGTTCGCCTGCCACGCGCTCACGACCTTCACGCCGCGCTCGAAAAACGGGCGCGCAAAGCTGTCCGTGGCGCCCGCCGCATAGAAGAGCGCCCGGAGTTTCGGCATTCGTGCAATCTGTTCGACGGAGAGCGAAGGCATCCCCCAGGTCGAGAAAATCAGCTCGACATCGCTGAAATCCCCCTTTTCAAGCATCTCCTGCGTAAAAACGCCGGGACGAAGCTCGGTCAGCCCGGCGATCCGTTCGATCTGCTCCGGAGTATAAACATAGTGAACGCTCCCTTCGGACTGGCAGAGAATAATTGCATGCGGTTTCATGAACGGCCCCTGAATGAGTGAATGTTACGTTTCTTACAATGTAGCACGAATTCATCCGGAATCAAACAGCAGACCGCACAAAAAGTCACAAATGCATTCCGCCCGTCACCGGCAGTTCGATTCCGGTGATGTAACGTCCCGCTTCGGAAGCCAGCAGCAACGCCGCACCGGCGCAGTCACGCGTCTCTCCGAAAAAACCGCAGGGGACCTGGGAACGTACTTTCTCCCGGTAGACGGGATCTTTCAGCGCCTCGGTATTGCGGTCGGTCAGAATCACGCCCGGAACAAGACAGTTGACCGTCACGCCGTGCGGCGCGAGCGTCTTGGCGAAGTTTGTCGTCAGACTCATCTGCGCCGACTTCGTCGCGGAGTACAGGGTCAGGCGCGGCGACGGCCGCAGCTGATTCACACTGCCGACCGTGACGATCCGTCCCCATCGACGTTCGCGCATCGCGGGCGAAAACGCCTCGATGAGCCGGAACGACGCCGCCGTGTTCGCCTGAAATTCCCGCAGAAACTCCGATTCGTCAAACTCTCCGAGCTCCACATATTTCTGAACCGAGGCGTTCAGCACGAGGATATCGAGGGAGGGAACCGCCGCCCGGCACGCTCCGATCAGCGACTCGACCCCTTCCGGAGAAGAGAGATCACCGATGACCGGAACGGCGCCGCACTCCTCCGCCGCCTCGCGGAGCGCTTCGCTCTCCCGGCTGCCATGCACGAGCACCGATGCCCCCGCGAGCGAGAGCGTCCGCGCGATCTCGCGGCCGATTCCGCGCGAGGAACCGGTCACGAGCGCGGTGCGGCCGTCGAGCCGGAACATCGCTTCGATCGATCCGGCCATTAGAAATACCCGCCCTTCTCGATGATTTCCGAAATCGTGTCTCCCTGATGAACCCAGGAGAAGATGTCGACCTCATTGCGCTCGATGCCCTCGGCCCGCAGCAGCACCTCGTAGGCGATCTCGCGCGGAATGCAGAGCACTCCGTCGATGTCGCCGAAGATGATGTCGCCGGGACGGACCGTCACCTTGCCGATCCGCACCGGAACCTGATAGTGCGTGATCATGCAGCGGCCGAGCGAACCGTTGCTCGTGCGGTATTTGTAAAACAGCGGAAACTTCTGTTCAAGAATCTGTTTCGTATCGCGGATCCCGCCCGAGATCACCGCTCCGCGGATTCCTTTCGAGATCGCCGTGGCGGTCATTACGCCGCCCCAGAGCGACGCCTCGGTATCCTCGGAGGTGTCCCAGACCACGAGCCCGCCGGGCTTCATCTCGTCGAGCATCTGGGCGCGGAAGGTCATTTCGCCTTCGATCATCACGTTCGGCGCGCTCTTGACGGTGAACGCCTCCCCGCAGACGGTCATCTCGTCGCGCAACGGCATGATGTCCGACGGCAGCGCCTGATTCAGCAGGCACAGTTCACGCATCACGTCGTTGATGCAGCCGGTGTAAAGTTTTTCGTAGCGTTCGCACAGCTCCGCGACCGGAATCGGGAACTCGTTCGACGGAATGTGCTGGCGGGTGGCGATCAGCCGGTCGAGCTTCATGAGCCCGGCCTCTTTCGCTTTCTGTCTCATGTCCTGAAGGGACGGCATGGTGAAATCTCCTGTTTTTTTCTGTTATTTCAAATGGCAGACCATCGACTCCTCGCTGCCGTCGGCGGCAGTCCAGCTGAGGCGGTAGTTGCCGCGGAAACCGCGGAAAGCGACGATTCCTTCCGCGTCGGCCCTGCAGACCGTCTCCGTGTGCCACTCGTGATGAATGAGCTTTTCGAGCGCGAAATACGAGAGTTTCGGCTCCATCTCCCGCGTGAAGAGTCCGGAGACCGACGGTTCGCCCGGCGCCCCGCAGCCGTCCACGACGTTCCACCAGGTGATCCCCATCATCGACTCGAGGCTGAACCAGAGCCGGTAAAGGTTGCGCGCAATCCCGGCCTGCACGATCTCGCCGCGACGGTCGCCGCCGGGAGAAGTGATCGTGATCTCCGAAAGATGGATCGGCAGTCCCGCACGGGAGATGCACGCCATCGTCTCGCGGACTTCACGCGGCGACTGCACGAGACTCTTCCCGTCGGCGATGTCCTGACAGATCTGCGGATCGAAGAGGTGCATCTGCGCGCCCATGATGTCGATCTTGCAGCCGCGCGCACGCAAATTGCGGACCTGCTTCACGTAGTCTTCGCTGAGATTGTAGTCGTTGATATTGAGTTTCGCCTCCGCCGGGAACACGCCTTCGGCGAATTTGAACCCGCGGTACGTGTAGTCGCCCGGCATCGGACCGTAACAGCTTTTGCAGAGTTTCGAACCGGGAACCATGTTGCCGCGGCCATAATCGGTGGCGCTCTCGTTGACGACGTCCCAGCTGTCGATTTTGTCGCCGTAACGCATGGCGATCTCGATGATCCGTTTCGCCATAAGCGTGTTCAGAAGCGTCGTGTACTCGGGAAGGGCCTGCTCCATTTCACGGGCGGTCATCCCTTCAAACGCATACGAAGTAGCCTCACTCAGCAGGGTGTGATTGTTCGGATTGTGTTCAAGGTTCGCCTTTTTCAAATAATCGAACGGAATCCGGTTGATGAGCCAGTCCGGAATCTGCCAGCTGTTGTTCCCCCAGACAAGCGTATGTCCGTGCAGGCGAATCCCTTTCGAAAGACAGAACTCCACGACCGGATCGACGGCCGGACGCCGCCAGTGCGGCTGGTGTTTCGGATCGGGGCAGCGGTTCCAGAACTCCGCCGTATCGCGGTATTCCGGGCGGAAACGGGGACGACCCTCCTCCAGTTCGAGCGTTTTCCAGTAAAACGCGATCGTCGCGGAGTTGAAGAGTGTCCCGTAAAGCTCCTTGTAACGCGCATTGCACTCGTCGCTGCCGAGCTGATCGAAGTTGAAGATGTGCGCGCCGAAGATGAAGTCGTGAGAGAGCTGTTCGGCCCGGACCTCACGCCCGGCGGCGGAAGCAGGCAGCTGAAACTCGCCGTCGGCTTTGCGATTCTTCTCGATGTCGGCGTCGATCCGGCGCTGTTCGTCATCATTCCAGAGTGCCCGGTAGGCGTCCGAAAACGCTGCGTCGATCTCCTCTCGGGAAAGCTGCGGCTCCTGGTAGTGTGTCATGACTGCAATCCTTATTTTATTTGAGGTTCAAGGTGTCAAGTATTCCGCGAATGTAGCCGACGGCAAAGAGATTCCCGAGCATCTCGTAGCCGGGATTGTCGTTGCGCTCGCCCGCGAGGGTCGGCGTATGGTCGGGACGGACGAGACCGTCAAACCCGTTGGCGCGCAGCAGGGCAAGCAGCGCGGGCATGTCGGTCGGTCCGTTGTCATGGAACGTCTCGTGAAAGTGCTCCGCACTCCCTTCGATGTCGCGAAAATGGAAGAAGAACAGCTTCTTCTTCCGGCAGAACTCCTGCGCCAGCGCGAAAACGTCCTCCCCCATCGCCCGGAACGTCGCCTGACAGAACGTCACGCCATGGCACGGACTCTCCACAAGGGCGAGCGCGCGCCGGTATGCGTCGGCCGACGTGAAGATCCGGCTGTAGCCGCACAGCTGCGGAATGGGCGGATCATCGGGGTGCAGCCCGAGTTTCACGCCCGCCTCCTCCGCGACGGGGATCACTGCACGCAGAAAATATTCGTAATTGCGCCACATCTGTTCATGCGTCACGACCGGTTCTTCCGGCTCCGGCGGGAGCTCCGCACGGTTGAACTCGCTTGTGAGTGCGCCGCCGCGCTCCGGTCGGTCGAAGCGGGTTCGGAACCAGCCGACTCCGGCCATGAAGTTGTAGCAGAGCAGCCCGATTCCGAGCCGCCCCATGTTGCGCAGCAGCATCCGGTAGTGTTCGATGTCCTCATCGCGCCCCGGCAGCCCGAGTTTGATCCGGCTCATGTCGAACTCGTCCCCCTCGAGCGCGCAGAGGCGGAACCCCTGTTCCTCGAAACGGCGCGCGGTTTCGCGCAGCGAATCGAACTCCCACGGCGGCGGCAGCCCGGAGAGATCCGAGGCCGCTTTCGTGACGGCGTATTCCACGCCCACCTGACGCGCCAGCGTCCACTTGAGATCCGGCTTTGCCGGAAGCATCATCGCAAGTTTCATGATTCGGCACACCACTTCCGGAACACTTCCTCCGCCGGTTTGCCGTGGATCGTGAATCCGGTGTCCCCGCCGGGCTGTGTGTAATGCGGCCGCTTCTGCTGCTCATCCCATTTCCACCACATGAGCCCCCGCCACCAGTCGCAGCTGGAGAACGCCTCGATCACGCCGGCAAGATAGTTCGCCTGCGCCGCGCCGTCGTAGTCGCCGCTGTTCGTGTACGCCCACGGCAGACGCGTACCGTCCACGACCGACCGGGCTCCGCATTCGGCGAAGAAGAGCGGAATCCCCAGCTTGCGCGAAACCGCCGCCGTCCGCTCCACCGCCTCCTTCAGATCGGCGGCAATCTCGGAAGGCGTCGGATTCGGCCGCTCCGTCCCGGTGTAGAAACTGATTCCGAGCAGATCGAGTTTCGAGTACCAGTCGTGGCAGTTCTCCCGGTTTGCCCAGAGCTGGTCGGCGTTGTAGGTCACCGGCCCGCGGTAGACTTTGCGAACCCGGTCGATCACGCCCGGCCAGAACGCCTCCTGATCTTCCGTCCCGAGCAGTTCGCAGCCGATGCAGAAGAGTTCCACCCCGTTCTCTTCGCAGAAGCGGCCGTAGTGCTCCATGCAGTCGGCGTAGTGGCCGAACCACTCCGCCCAGTAGTCCACGCAGATCCCCTGAATCATCATCTGCTTCTCTGGGAAGCGGATGTTTCCGCGCCAGACGCTGTCGAGGCACTCGATCATCGGCTTGAGCATGACCTTGACTCCGGCGGCGTGGAATTTACGCACCATCGATGCGAGTTCCACGTCGGAAGGAGTGTAGACATAGTCGGCAAACATCCGCATGGAACTGTACCGCTCCTGCGCGACCGTCACGATCAGCGCGACCCATTTCGCACCGGTCGCACAGATGTTGTCGGCCTCCCGCTGTCCGACCTCGGAACGGTAGTAACCGTTCTTCCCCATGAACCCGAAACTGACCCCCTTGATGAACATTTCAATTCAACTCCCTTTTTTCAGCTCCACTGCCGATCGTTGGCCCACTCTTTGTCCCACTCTTCCGTGGAGGCCCATGCGACCGGGAAGTCGGCGTGGAGCTTCTCCGCGATAAGTTCCTCATTCAACGCCTCGATGCCGAGCCCCGGCGCATCCGGGACGGCGATCTCGCCGGCTTTGATCTCAAGGCGCGGCACGATCAGATCCCCCCACCACGGGACGTCGACCGAGTGCACCTCGAGCGCCATGAAATTCCGCGTCGCGGCCGCGACGTGCACCGCAGCAAGACACGCGATCGGGCTCTCGGCCATGTGGATCGACATCTGCACGCCGTACTCCTCGGCGAGGTCGCCGATCTTGTGCGTTTCGAGAATACCGCCCGCGGTCAGCACGTCGGGATGAATCATCGCGAGCGCGCCCGACTCCAGCAGCGGCCGGAAATTCTCCTTGAGATAGATGTCCTCACCCGTGCCGAGCGGGACCGTCGTCGCGGCCGCCATCCGCTGATACTGGCCGGTGAGCTGCCACGGAACCGGGTCCTCCATCCACGCGAGATTGTATTTTTCAAGCCGTTTCGCAAGCCGGATGCAATCCTCCACCGGGATGTGCCCGAGGTGGTCGATCGCCAGCGAAATCTCATACCCGATTTCGGCGCGGACCTCCCCCATGTATTCGTCGAGAAAATCCAGACCCTTCTCCGTCAAATGGATTCCGGTGAAGCCGTGCGCGGTGTTGAAGAGCTCATAGGCCTCGCCGCGCATCGCGCGCGGATCGATCGAACCGTGCGGCGTCGAAAAGACCGTCTTCTTGTATTCCCGCATCTTTTCGAGAAATCCGAGCGGCGCGGAAAGGCACCCTTCCCTTCCCATGAGCAGCTCGATCCCGAGATCCATCTTGAGGAACGTGTACCCCTGGGCCATGCGCTCCCGGAGCGCCTTGCCCATGTCACGGCCGCCGCCCTCGGAATCGGTGTCGCAGTAGATCCGGACCCGGTCGCGGAACTTTCCCCCGAGCAGCTGCCAGACCGGCACGCCCCAGGCCTTGCCCGCGAGATCCCACAGCGCAACTTCAATGCCGCATACGCCGCCCGCCTGCCGGGAGTGGCCGCCGAACTGTTTGATCCGCCGGAAGATCCGGTCGATGTTGCACGGATTTTCCCCGAGAATCCGGCTCTTGAGCATCGCCGCGTAGGTGCGGCTTGAGGCGTCACGGACCTCCCCGTAGCCGATCAGCCCCTGATTCGTGTAGAGTTTCAGAAGCGTGCACCGCTTCGGCGCGCCGTCGATGTCGGCGAATCGCATATCGGTGATCTTCAGTGTCGATGGATCAATCTTTCCCATTGCCGGAGTGTTTCCTTCTTTTTATGCGCGTGCGTAGATCCGCCCGCATTGTTCCGCCTTATTCAAAAGCTCCCGCGCAACCGACGGAAGCCGTTCTTCCGAAAAATCCTCATCGTACCCGAGCAAAGTAAGCGCTGCAACCGCCCTGCCCTGTTCATCCCGGATCGGCGCGGACATCGCGTCGACCCGCCAGCGGTTCCGGCCGCGGTTGAAGCAGTAGCCGTCCCGCCGGATCGCCTCGACGCCGTCGCGCAGCAGCTCCGGAGACTCCGCAACACCGCTCTCTCGGGCACAGATGCGCGCGAGCTTTTCACGCTCCGCCGCCGGAGTCGTCGAAAGCAGCGCCGCCCCGACCGATCCCTCCGCCGCCGGGAAACGCACCCCGATCCGCCCGGAAACCGCCATCGGCCGCGGCGACTCCGCCCGCAGCAGCGGAATCTGAAACTCCCCCTGTCGCACGGAGAGTTTGCAGCACAACCCCGTCGCCTGCGCAAGCTCTTCGAGCACCGGCAGCATCGCGCGGAAACGCGCCGCACCATCGGTCAGTTTCCGCACCGTCCCGAGCAGACCGAACGAGAGATCGTAGCGCGTCCCCTCCGTCTTGCGGATCCACCCCGCCTCCAGCAGCGTCTGCAATATCCGGTAGCAGCTGCTCGGCGCAATCTCCAGGGACGACGCAAGTTCCGCCTGCGTCATCCCATCGGCGCTCTCTCCGAGACGATTCAGGATCGCCACAGCCTTCTCCACCGCCGGAATCGTATTTTCTCCCGCCATTCTCTCCTCTTTTGTTCAAATATGAACAACTAATTTTCCAATTTGAATATATTATACCTGATTTCCACGGCAAAGTCAAGCCATTTCCCGAAAAAACCGGGAGATTTTCATTGAATAATCGCGGAAACCGGAGTATGTTAAAGACTTGAATTGATTGGGAATCGGAAATACAACGCCACGGTGAAAGCCTTATGAATTGTCTGCAACGCAAACTCTCGGAGTCGCTGGTGATCTTCGATGGAGCGATCGGGACCGAGATCTACCGCCGGAACTTTTTCGTAAACGCCTCGTTTGAACAGCTTTCGGTTACGAATCCGGACGTGATCCTCGACATCCACCGCCGCTACCTCGAAGCCGGCGCCGAAGTTCTGACCACAAATACCTTCAATGCGAACGCGCGCCGGCTCGGGAAATTCGGCCTGGCCGATCAGACCGCCGCGATCAACCTCGCGTCCGCCGAACTCGCGCGCCGTGCGATCGAAGAGGCCGGCCGCACGGGAGAGGTGCTCGTCGCCGGATCGGTCGGACCGATTGGGGAACCGGAATCCCCTGCCGACACGCGCAGCCGCGCGTCGCTCATCGCCGAACAGCTCGAAACCCTCGCCCCCGCGACGGACTTCATCATCTTTGAATCGCTGAGGACCGCGATCGATCTGGCCGCCGCACTCGAAGCGGTCAAACGGTTTCCGGATCTGGTCTATGTGCTGAGTTTCGCGGTTGACCGCCATGCCGAGAACCACTGCGGCGAAGGGATCAGCGAATTCGAAAAACTCGTCGCGACCTTCCCGGGTCCGCGTCCGACCGCGATCGGCCTCAACTGCGGCGGCGGGCCGGAGACGACGCTCGCCGAACTCGAAGTGCTCGTCAAGAAAACGAAACTGCCGATCGTCGTCCAGCCGAACGCGGGTCAGCCGCGCGGAGTCGACGGGCGCATGATCTATATGACCAGCGCCGAATATTTCAGCACTTACGCGAAACGGTACGCCAACCTCGGCGCGGCCGCCATCGGCGGCTGCTGCGGCATCACGCCCGATCACATCCGCGAACTCGCGCGCACGATCAAGCCGCTCATGCGGGCGGAGAAGCAGGAGCTGCCGAAGATCGAGGCCGTCGGTGAAAACCTCCCGGAACCCGTCCCCGTCGCCGAACGGTCGCGACTCGGAGCAAAACTCGCAGCCGGAGAGTTCGTCACCTCGGTCGAGATCACGCCGCCGCGCGGATTCGATCTCACGGCAACGGTCGAGGGGGCGCGCAAATGTTTTGAGGCGGGGGTCGACGCAGTGAATCTGCCGGACGGGCCGCGCGCCTCCGCGCGCATCTCGCCCATGGCCGCCGCGATCGCGATTCAGCAGCAGATCGGCATCGAAACGGTGCTGCACTGCTGCTGCCGCGACAAGAGCGTGATCGGGCTTCAGGCCGACCTGCTCGGATGCGCGGGGATGGGGATTCACAACATCCTCTTCATCACGGGAGACCCGCCGAAACTCGGGGATTATCCGTTCAGCTCCGGCGTGTTCGACGTCGACTCCATCGGACTCGTGAAGATCCAGGCCCGCATGAATCGCGGCGTCGACCTCGGCGGCAAGCCGCTGAACGCGCCGACCCGCGCCCTCATCGGCGTCGGCGCGGATCCGAGCGCGATCGACCTCGAACGGGAGTATCGCCGCCTCTGCGCGAAAGTCGAGGCGGGAGCGGACTTCATCATCACCCAGCCGGTCTTCGCCCCCGAGGCGCTCTTCGCGTTCCTCGACCGCATCGAACACCTGAAGACCCCGCTCATCGCCGGAATCTGGCCGCTCACGAGCTACCGCAATGCCGAATTCATGAAGACCGAGGTTCCGGGCGTGATCGTTCCGGATTCGATCATGCAGCGGATGGCCGCGGCCAAGAGCCGGGACGAACAGCGGGACACCGGAATCGAGATCGCCCGCGAAAGCATCGAGGCGATCCGCGACCGGGTTCAGGGCATTCAGGTCAGCGCGCCGTTCGGCAACGTGAACTTCGCGCTGCGGGTTCTGGAGAAGTGATTCCGCCATGCGGCTGCTTGTCTACAACATCGCCTACGGCACCGGCTGTCCCGGCGGCGAGGCGAAGCGGCTGCTGACCGTCCACCGTTATCTGCGCACGAGCCGTGCTCCCTTCCGGGGAATCACCGGACTTGTGAACGATCTGAATCCGGACGTGGTCGGGCTGGTTGAAGCGGATTCCGGAAGCTGGCGCACCGCCGGAATGAGCCATCCAGAGTTCGTGGCGAGGATGCTCTCGGAAGTGACCGACGGGCTTGCGGACGCCGGGTCGAAATATGGTCCGGATTCGATTCTCAGCCGCATTCCGTATCTGCGCAGTCAGACCAATGCGCTGCTGGGGCGAACCGGCGCGGAAGTCAAAAAGCACTACTTTCCGTGCGGCACGAAAAAGCTGATCCTTGAACGCGAATGCGACGGTATCACGATCTTTCTCGTGCATCTCGGGCTGAGGAGTCATACGCGTGCGCGCCAGATCTCGTTTCTGCATGAATTCCTGCCGAAGGAGCGCCCGATCGTGCTAGCGGGAGACTTCAACACCTTCGGAGGGGAAGCGGAACTTGAAAAGCTCAAATCCGAACTCGGACTCCGAAACGCAAACTCGACCGGCGCGGCGACCTACCCCGCCTGGAAACCGCTGAAACAGCTCGATTACATTCTGGTTTCTCCGCAGATCAGGGTCGACCGCTTTGAAGTTGTTCCGGTGCTCTACTCGGATCATCTGCCGCTCGTGGCGGATCTTTCGCTATAAAAAAAGATGACTCCCGGAAGAGAGTCATCTGGTCATTTCGGTGTTGTCCCCTGTTATTTTCCCGGCCCCTCCGAGAGGCGGTACTGGTACATTTCGGAGCTGACCTTGCGGGCCGCATCGACCATTTCGCGGTATGGTGTGTCGGTCACGTCGACAAAACCGCACTGGATGTTCTCATCGTCCGCCGGCCGCCCGGTCGCCATCTGGTCGGTGTACTTGAAGTAATGCACCCCGGCGATCTGCGGATTCCACAGGGCGCTGCGGACATAGCGGTCAAAGCCGCGGGCGCGCTCCGCCTGGTTCGCGGCAGGCTGCAATCCCGGATGCGCCGGGCCGTTGGTGGCGGTGCCGTAGTGCCATTCGCCGACGATCACCGGCATATCGACTCCGGCCGGCAGACGCCAGGCGCTGATCTCCGGGTGGTAGAGATTGAACGAGCATCCGTCGAGATACTTCGCGGAAGTGGCGATCACTTTTTCATTGCGGTCATTGAAGCGGCAGCCGAAGTAGAGCTTGCCGGGGGCTTCGCGGTTGATGACCTCCTTGCAGGTCCGGAAGTAGCGGTTGACGATAACGTCGTTGAACTCCTCCAGATCCGCCCGCGCCTTTTCGGGTTCGGCGGGCATGGCGGTGGAGGCGCGGAAATCCTCCCAGTTCTTATAAGCGGTTCCCCAGACTTTGTTGAGTCCGGCGATATCGGCATATTTATTTTGGCAGAACTCCGTCAACGCGGCCTTTGCGTGCTGGGAGGCAGGAGAACGCAGCGCGCCTTCCGCGAGAAAAGTATTAGTTTTTCCCCATGAGAGTTCGTTGTCGACAAAGTATCCGATACAGAAGGGGTCATCGACGGTGTATTTCTGTCTGGTTTGCAACGCCTCTTTGATTCCGGCGGCGAACTCGGGATTGAAAACATCCGGAAACTTCTGCCAGCCGATTTGCCTGCAACCTTCGATTACATCGTAAAATTTAGCGAACTCCACAGCGGTGATGTAGGGATGATGGAACTCTGCCTTCAGAATATCCGGATGCACCCAGTTGCCATTGGTATTGAACCCCCAACTGGAAAAACGGCGCTGGGAACGAGTTACGAATTCCTTGTGATATTCCTTGCCGTATTTGCGGAACATATTGTAACAGTAGAAGTGGAACTGCAGAATATTGGTGTCCTGGTTACCGCCCTTGCCTTTATAGAAGCCGAAGCGGGGAAAACTTTGTTTTGTGTAGAAATCCGCATTTTCCGCATTGTTTTCCGGCAGTTCCTCAAAGTAATTTTCCCGAAATGTGATCGCGGTAACACTGTCGGCTTTATCGTGAGTTGTATTCATTCCGAGCGACCAGAAGAGTTTGCCCTCCGGGTCGGTCAGAAACCATTTCCCCTTGTACTTGACCGTGCCCCAGCCGCCTTTCTTCTCCTCGAAAGTCGGCCCGTCCGACCAGCCGCCGAACCGGTTCCGGCCGGGAATGGCGGGATGGGCGGCCAGTTCGCGGTCTTCCGCCAGCTTGCGCTCTCCGAGCTGGGCGACATCGGTCACCTTGCCGGGCCAGTCGGCATGTTTGTACTGGCCGAACCGGTCGATGAAGGGATAGAAGGCCTCCTTGCTCTTCAATGCTTCGGGAAGCGGTTTCACCGGTTCTTCCACGCGGAAGTTGGAGAGTTCAAAGCGCATCGGCCTGTCGGCGTCGGGATTGCTCGTCCAGATGCGGAGCTGGGCGACCTGATCCGGCACGATTTTGTGATCGCCCTTGACGAAACCGTCGGGGAGACGCTGCATTCCCTCCGGAGCCCACTCCGAACTCTCTTTGACGGCGCGGCCGTAGCGGACGCGCAGCGGCGCTTTTTCTCCGGGGAGCAGCGCGATCGAAGAATAGGCGATATGGGCGAAGGCGTTCGAGTCCTTCCCCTCTTTCAGGTTGACGATCTCCATTTGGAGGTGCATCGGATATTTGTTGTTATTCCTGACATCCACAGCCAGAACCGCGCCTTTGGAAAGGTCGAAATACTTTTCGCCTTTCTTCGGAGTGACGATCGTCCCCTGCCAGCGACCGCCTTTCGGCGGCAGTTCAAGCGCGAGCCGGTCGCCGGTCACTTTCACCTTGTCGGTCTTGTTGAACGGGGCGAAAACGGCGCCGCCCCGGGCGATGCTGAAAAGCTGCCTGTCAGCCGCGGCCAGACCCGCCGCCAGCAGCATTGCGGAAAACAGCAGAAACGGTTTCCTCATGAAAAACTCCTTTCTTGGTTAGTAAAAACACTTCTATGGGAATCCATTAGAAAATGGAAATGCGCCTTCAGAGAGAACGCAGAAAACCGTTAACATCCAGATATTTGGTCAACTTCAGTTCAGATCCGGCCAACTCCTGCCCAGTCGTTTGTCCGGCATGGCCGTCGGCAAACACGCACCCGCCGCGCCCGTTGTGGACCTCGCCGAACAGACCCATCTGCCACGACCAGTAATTGTGCGTCCGGAAGCGGTGGTACATTTCGGTGCTGCCCTCGAGAAAGTAGGCGTCGGCAAAGAGCGGGGTTCTTCCCGGGCGTTTCATGCGATTGAAGTAGACGAACTGCCCCAGCTGACCGTTGTTTTGAAAATATTCCCCGAATTTTCCGAACGAATCGAGAATTTTCTGCGGTACTCCGACTCCGTCCGACGGCCAGTCGATGCCGCCGTAGACTGTCCGGCCGATGATCGTATGCGGCGGTGCTTTCGGACAGGAGACGACATTCCACGAGATGTAATTGCCGTATCCGGTTGTCTTTCCCTCCGTAAGTTCCTTGCCGTTCCACTCGCCTCCCGCGAAAAAGTTCGCCCAGATTCCTCCCCAGTTCACATACATACCCCAGTTCGGGAGCTGAATACTGGTCGGAATCCCCCCCTTGTAATCACTGTCATACATCTGGGCGGCAAGACCGACCTGTTTGAGATTGTTGATGCAGGTGCTCTCTTTCGCCTTTTCCCTGGCCTGGTTCAATGCCGGCAGCAACATGCTTGCCAGAATCGCGATGATCGCAATCACAACCAGCAATTCGATCAATGTAAAAGATCTTCTGGTCAACCTGGAATCTCGATGCTGAAGTCCTTTCATAATTCTTCCCTCCACTGTTTCAAGTTGCAACCGTTCCTGAT
This sequence comes from uncultured Victivallis sp., assembly GCF_944391105.1. GTDB lineage: Bacteria > Verrucomicrobiota > Lentisphaeria > Victivallales > Victivallaceae > Victivallis. The sequence goes on along the minus strand of NZ_CALXSK010000029.1, from coordinate 9,730 downwards.
GCCGGTATTCCATTATTTTCGTTTCATCCTGGAGCAGTTTGCTCCGTTTATTTTCGTTTGGCAGGGGGGAGCCGCGGAATTCCGGATGACCAGTTCCCGAAGCAGATGTTCTTTCGGGAGAGCAGTTTGGTTTCCGCGCAGAAAATCCCCGAGGCACTGAATCGCACGCCGCCCCATGTAGGTGAGCGGCAGCCGGATCGTCGTCAGTCCCGGCGACAGGAATCGGGCGAACGACTGGTCGTCGCACCCGACTACGGAGACATCTTCCGGAATGCGCACCCCTTTTTCGGCACATGCCTTGTAGCAGCCGAACGCGATCTCGTCGTTCGCACAGACGATGGCCGTCACGCCGGGATAACTGGAAAGCAGCTGCATCGTCTGCTGATACCCGGCCTCCTTGTCCCGCCCGATTCCATCGATGTGGCCGACCGGATACGGCGGAATCCGGAATGCGTCGGGAGACTCCCCGATCGACTCCATCAACTCCCGGTAAGCGTCCAGGCGATTCTGATAACTGCGGTTGGGCGGATCCGCTTCGAGGTAGGCGATCCGGCGATGCCCCAGAGAGTGCACATAGTTGAGCATCTGCTGCATCGCCCGCCGGGAGTCGTGACAGAGGTAACCGACGTTCTCCCGCTCGAGCGGAGTTTCAATCAACATGCAGGGAATTCCGGAATCCGCAACTTCGGGAATTTCACTGAGCCACTCCGTTCCGCTGATGAGCGCCACTCCGTTGCTGCGCCAGAGACGGCAGGCCCGCAGCAGCGGCAGTCGCCCGCTGCACCGCTGAATGGAGAGCTCGATTCCCTCCGTATTCGCCGCCAGACCCATTCCGGTCAGGATGGTTGCCACATAATCGGTGATGTCTCCCACGCCCACGACCACACTGATCCGCAGCAGCCGTTCCACGGATTTGTCCGGCGTAAAATTGTTCTTCTCCATCACGGCCAGCACCTGGCGTCGCAGGGCTTCACTTACGTCGGGGTGATTGTTCAGCACCCGTGAAACGGAAGCGAGCGAAACACCCGCCTCCTCCGCCACCAGTTGAATGTTGACCGATTTGCTTTTTCTCGGCATTTTTCATCCCGCATTTCATTGTTCAACTCTATAAATTATACCAGAATTTATTCCTGTTGTCAACTGAAAACCGGAAAAAAATATTAAAAAAAAAGAAAAACAATAATAGTTTTCCGAAAATAAACAATTATTTTCCAAAAAAATCTGACTTGTCCCCAAAGGAAAAATCAAAGGAAGAAAAGCGCGAAACAGCAGGTTGCGAGGCGGAAAGTTGACAAATTACCCGAGGTTGTGCAGGCGTTCGATGGAGCCGGATCACGGGTCGCATCCGGCAGCGCCTGAAAAACCGGTATCCACAAAAAAAAGGAGATTTGCCGATGGAGCTGATGGAGATCATCCGGAAGGCCGCGGCGGGAGAGGCGCTGAACCCCGGGGAACGGGCTCAACTCGCCGAATTCCGCCCCGGAAATGAAAACTCCGCCGAACTCGAGAAACGCAACCGTGAACTCGAATCCCGCCTTGAGGAACTCGAACAAACCGCTCTTTCCGAACCCGAACGGCTGCGGCGCAAATATGACGCCGAACTCGAGAAACTGCGCGAAACGCTCAAAACCGTCGGCGCCGAACGGGACGCCGCCAAACAGGAGATCGCCCGGATCGGATTCCGCAGCCGGATCGACCGGATCGCACAGGAACAGGGATTCTCTGACGCGGATTACCTCGAATACCTCTGCAATCGGAATCACATCGACCCGGAATCGGCCGAGTCGATCGATCCGTTCATGAAGAACCTGCGCGAACGCGCACCGCGGCTCTTCCGGATCAATCTCTCCCCGGGCGTGCCCGAAGTACCGCCTCTCCCGCCCCGGCCTCCGGCCGGCGGACGCGGCAGCGGTGACATCGCCTCGCTGCTCGCCGAAGCCCCCGCCATCCATGAATAACCCAGAAACCCAAAGGATTTTCACCATGTTGTACAGCTACAGCTTCCAGAACAAGAAACGCGATCTCTCGGACGTGCTCTCGACGGTCATCAAGGACGAACCGCGGTTCATCAGCCTCTTCGGTCCCGCCGAAAATGCGACGCAGCAGAAGCACGAATGGCTTGAAGACCAGCTCACCGGACGCAGCGTGACGGTGACGAATCTCTCCGGCACGACATTCTCGGCCTCGGCGTCCGACCTCGCGAAACTCCGAGTCGGCACACTCGTGGTCGTGAAGGACGACTCCGCGCTCTTCCAGGTCGCGACTCTGACCGATTCGGGCTTCACGCTGACGCTCGTCGCCGCAAACGGCTCCGACACCGAGCTGCCCGCTGCAAACGACGTGCTCTCGATCGTCTCGACCCCGGTCCGGGAGGGCAGCAGCTCCGGCGAAGGCGACGAAACCGGATTGACCGGCCAGACCGCCTACAACTGCACGCAGATCTTCCGAAAGGACATCATCCTCTCGGGCAGCGCGCTCGCAGTCAACGTCTTCGGCACGGTCGACAACCAGCTCAACAAGCAGACCGCCTTCGCGCTCGGAGAACTCGCCCGCGATCTGAACCGCGTCGCGCTCTTCGGCCGCCGGGTCGAAGCGACGGCCACGACCCGCGGCGAAGCGGGCGGCCTCTACTTCTTCGGCTGCGGGGAGAACGGACTGGCCATCGACGCTTCAGCAGCGGCATTCGACAGCGTGGCCGTGAACGACGCGGCCCAGGCGGTGCTCGGCGCGGGCGGCGATCCCTCGCTGATCCTCTGCTCGCCGGGACAGGCGCGCGTCCTCTCGAACGAGTACAAAAATCAACTCCAGATCGTCCGTTCCGACGACCGGCGCGGCGCCTACGTCGCGGTGATCGTAAACGAAATCAACGGCCGCGGCATGACCGTCATGGCAGATCCGGACATGCCCGACACGGACGCGTGGATCGTCGATCCCGCAGGGTTCGGACTTGCGAGTCTGCAGGGACGCGCAATCACCGATTCGGACGCGACTCCGCAGGGATTTGACGGCATCAAGCGCATGGCGCTCGGAGAAGTGACCTTCCTCTTCAAGAACGCCAATGCGCGTCTCTGCCGCGTGAAAAATCTCAAAGGCAGCGTCGATGCGCTCGCAGCGCTTCGCAGCTGACGAACTCTACAGGGGCGGGTTCGAATCCGCCCCCCTTTTTTCTTCCACAGGAGATTCGATATGAAACTGACTTTGACAGAACTGCGGGAACGTTCCGATCAATATTTCCGCCGCCATCTCGCCAGGGAGGAGTGGAAAGCGTTCAGCGAAGAAACCAGGCAGAGCGCCCTCGCCGAAGCCGAGGCGGACATCGCACTCTATCTAGACTGCGTGGAGGTCGACACGGACGAACCTCTTGCATCCAAAGCACTGTTCGAACAGGCATTGCATCTGGCACGGCGCGCACGGCGTCCGCCGCCCGGCGGCAGACGGCTGATCGCGGAATCCGTAACCGGCGTCGGCAGCCGAAACTGGGAGTATCCGGACGAACCGGAAGAACCGGAGTACGCCCCCCGCGCGCTGCGGTTTCTGGAGACGTTTCTGCACCGAAATTTCCGGATCGGACGCGGCTGAATCAGCTTGACCGCTGCCGGGTCGTGGGAGGCTGGGGGCGTGTCCTTTGTTTTTCGAGCGTCGCAAGGTCGTGGGCAGCGGGGGGCGTGTCCGCCGCCCCCCGCCCCCCTGCGTCCGGCAAGGTGCCGGTGCCGCGAACGGGTCGGAGTCGGACTCGGCTGCGGTCGGCCGGCGCGAGGGAAAAGAGCCGCAAAAACGCGAACGGCTCTTCCCGCTTTTCTGCGGAAAGACCCATTCGCGTTTTTGCTCCACTTCGCCGCTTGCCGAGCGGAAACTTTGTTGCGGGACGATGATCGGCCGATGAGGAGTTTGATGGTTGATCGGTACGGGGAGAGACGCGCTCTTACGAGCCGCTTTCTCTCCCCCGAACCCCTCTCTTGTTCTGCCGGGCGCAAAAACGGGTTGCGTGAGCCCCTAACTTTTGTCTGCTCTCAGGCCGAAAACTCCCGGAAGCCGATCATCACGACCAGCACCCCTCCCGCGATAACCGCCAGCGGAAACCATGCGAAGAGGTAGTAGGTACCGGGAAGAGAGCGGTCAACCAGTGCCTGTGACGGTTCATCCGGGTTCACCCGGCATATGATGCGGCTTCCGACCGGATGCCGCCGGACAATCTCCTGCATTCCGTCCACGTCGATGTTCGAAAAGAGCCGAGACTGAAAAGCATCATAACGATCTCCCACGTAAGCTCTCCCGTCATAAAGATACTCGTAGGAAATGGCGATCCGGAACGTGGACGCGGCGCGGCCGGAATCTCGGCGGGAAGCCAGTTCGCAGGAAATCACCGTCGCCGGCGTCTCGACCCATCGGCCGGAAGAGAAGTGAAAAAGCACCGGAGAAAGGGTCAAATACCAGAGCGCCACCATTCCAGCCGTCAAAAATACAAATCCAAGCGACAGAACGATTACGAGCTCTCTGCACCAACACACAGATTTTCCGGATCTTCTGCTTTTTCTGGAACTCGTCATTTCACACTTCGCTTTCGGAGATGGACGCTTCTTGTTTTTCCTGCGACTTCAACTTCCGGCGCTTCAGCCACCCGCGGATGTCGGACCACAGGAACCAGATGGAAATTCCACACACGACGGCCCAGAGAATGGACGAAATCAGATAGGCCAGCAGCAAATAGGATACAGCCTTGATATAATCGGAGTACTGCCCCAGCCAGATGCCTTCCCCGAGAGAACGGTAAGTCAATTTCGGGTTGATTTCGACAAGATTCTCTTCCGTCAGCCCCGGCGCGTAAAAGAGATAGTTGAACAGGTCGACGTTGACCCGGATGTAATCGTACGGGAAAAACGGCTTCTTGCTCACAAACCCGATTCTATTGTGGATGTTCCGCTCCTGCGCTTCTCCCGGAAAGAAAGTCTTGTTCAGCAGATCGTCTCCATTCTCCATCGGCAGCGCTTTCAGGAACGGCAGTTCCACAAGTGCGATGTCCGGCTGCTCGTTCAAGACACGCCGCAGAACCGGTTCGTTTTCCCGCATCAAATGCCAGGTATCCTGATAAGAGCTGGAGTAATTCCGCGGATGCGGAAAATACGACCACAGGAACGGTACCCAGAGAGCAAAGGTTATCCATGTGTAGATTGCCACAAAACTTCTGTTGTATCTTTTCCCCACAAACGCAGAAACGATATAAAACAGAAATAGAAATAAACAGCCTGCGACAGGAGGGATAACACAACATGTAACAGCCAAACTAAACATGGCTTCCTTATAATCGCGGTAATAATATAATTGCAGCAGGTCATTCCAGTTAGAAGATATAGGTCGCCCCTTCCAATCATAACATGGTCTTAATACCCACCCCTTTCCTTCCCGTACTCCGGTGAGTTGCGGTCCGAAAAATATCGAGAAAGTCGAATCATCCAGAGAAACCCTCCCGAACCGTTCTCTCTGCTTTGAAACAGAGTTTTGCAGCATCAGGTAAGAAAGTCCATTTCTTGAATCTTTTTCAACCCATGGAATATCTTTCAATGGTTGCTGGGAAAAGGCCTCATAAAAATTCCGGATTCCCCAGTTTTGTTCCACTGCATCTTGAACCAGCTCATTGATACATTTTCCAGAAACATCATAATGTATATTCCGCTCAACCCAGCTGCATCCATGGTTAAAGAAAATTAGATAAAGCCACAATAACAACATGATAACAGCAGGCATATTTTGTCCCGAGGATTTCATTTATCAGTCTTGATCGGAAAATTTATTACTGTAACGACAATATATCAAGTAAAAAAACTTATTGCACCGCGTTCTCTTCCTCTACCGGAGTCTGCTTCAACTTCCGGCGCTTCAGCCATCCGCGGATGTCGGACCACAGGAACCAGATGGAAATTCCACACATGACGGCCCAGAGAATGGACGAAATCAGATAGGCCAGCAGCAAATAGGATACAGCCTTGATATCATCGGCGTACTGCCCCAGCCAGATGCCGTCCCCGAGAGAGCGGTAAGTCAATTTGGGGTTGATTTCGACAAGATTCTCTTCCGTCAGTCCCGGTGCATAAAAGAGATAGTTGAACAGATCGACGTTGACCCGGATGTAATCATACGGGAAAAACGGCTTCTTGCTCACAAACCCGATCCCATTGTGGATGTTCCGCTCCTGCGCTTCTCCCGGAAAGAAAGTCTTGTTCAGCAGATCATCTCCGTTTTCCATCGGCAGCGCTTTCAGGAACGGCAGTTCCACAAGTGCGATGTCCGGCTGCTCATTCAGGACACGCCGCAGAACCGGTTCGTTTTCCCGCATCAAATGCCAGGTATCCTGATAAGTGCTGGAGTAATTCCGCGGATGCGGAAAATACGACCATAAGAACGGCACCCAGAGCAGAAACGTTATCAACGTACAACCTGCAACAAGAGTTCTTTTGTATCTTTCTCCCCCAAATACAGAAGCGATATAAGATAGAAACAGAAATAAACAGCCCGCAACAGGAGGGATAACACAATATCTAATTGCAAAACCAAAAAACATGTCTTCTTCATAATCGCGGTAATAATATAATTGCAACAGGTCATTCCAGTCAGAAGATACAGGTCGTCCTTTCCGATCATAAAACGGGCTTAACATCTGTGCCGTCCCTTCCCGTATTCCCGTGAGCTCCGGCCCGAAAAACACTGAAAAAGTTGAATTCTCCAGAGATACCATCCCGAACCGTTCTTTTTGCTTTGAAACGGGGTTTTGTACCATCAGGTAAAAGAGTCCATCTCCTGAATCTCTTTCAACCCACGGAATATCTTTCAATGGTTGCCGGGAAAAGGTCTCATAAAAATTCCGAATTCCCCAGTTTTGTTCCACTGCATCTTGAACCAGCTCATTGATACATTTTCCAGAAACATCATAATCGGTAATCCGATCAACCCAGCTGCATCCATGGATAAAGAAAATCAGATAAAGCCACAACGACAACATGATAAGAATAGCAGCAGGCATATTTTGTCCCGAAGATTTCATTTATCAGTCTTGATCGGAAAATTTATTACTGCAACGACAATATGTCAAGTGAAAAAACTTATTTCACCGCGTTCTCTTCCTCTACCGGAATCGGCTTCAACTTCCGGCGCTTCAGCCACCCGCGGATGTCGGACCACAGGAACCAGATGGAAATTCCACACATGACGGCCCACAGAATGAACGAAATCAGATAGGCCAGCAGCAAATAGGATACAGCCTTGATATAATCGGAGTACTGCCCCAGCCAGATGCCGTCCCCGAGAGAGCGGTAAGTCAATTTCGGGTTGATTTCGACAAGATTCTCTTCCGTCAACTCCGGTGCATAAAAGAGATAGTTGAACAGATCGACGTTGACCCGGATGTAATCGTACGGGAAAAACGGCTTCTTGCTCACAAACCCGATTCCATTGTGGATGTTCCGCTCCTGCGCCTCTCCTGGAAAGAAAGTCTTGTTCAGCAGATCATCTCCGTTTTCCATCGGCAGCGCTTTCAGGAACGGCAGTTCCACAAGCGCGATCTCCGGCTGCTCATTCAGGACGCGCCGCAGAACCGGTTCGTTTTCCCGCATCAAATGCCAGGTATCCAGATAAGAGCTGGAGTAATTCCGCGGATGCGGAAAATGCAACCATAAAAACACCCCCCAGAGCGCGAAGGTAAACAAAGTATAGACTGCCACAACACGATTGCTCTGCGGTCCCTTGCACAAAGGCAGCAGTCCAAACATAAATATAAGAAAATAGAATACAACCGGCCCCAGAATATAAAATATTATCGAGATTCGAAACGTTGCTGCTTTTAGATCAGAAAAATTAAATAGTTTCCATTGAGCTCTGACTGGACGATTCAATCCATCATAGCGTTGTTCTAAAGTATCCGGCGGCGATTCGATCTGAAACTTGACAATATTGATGCGAGATGCGGGAGCCAATAATGCCGCAGAAACCGTCAGACCATGTATCCATACACGGGCAAATGGAATTTCCCGTTTGGATGATGCATCAACAATCGTCAAATCAACGCGGTGGTCTTCTTCACCCAGACAGGATTCATAAAAATTCCGGATTCCCCAGTTTTTTTCCACTGTATCCTGTACAATCTCGTTGATACACCATCCATATACCTTATCCAGATAAGTAACACCGATAAAAGCTCCAAACAAAATACAAAGCCACGGAAGTACCAGCAAAATACAACCGCTCCAGGGAAAAGAATCTTTATAATTCATGCTCGAACTTCTCCTCATCAAGCAAAACTTGCTTCAACTTCCGGCGCTTCAGCCACCCGTGGATGTCGGACCACAGGAACCAGATGGAAATTCCGCACATGACGGCCCAGAGGATATAGGAAATGAAATATGACAACTCCAAACGGAATACAGCCTTGATATAATCGGAGTACTGCCCCAGCCAGATGCCGTCCCCGAGGGAACGGTATGTCAATTTCGGGTTGATTTCGACAAGATTCTCTTCCGTCAATCCCGGTGCATAAAAGAGATAGTTGAACAGATCGACATAAATTGCAATATCATCGTAAACGTGTTCCAGTTTTCCCCCTTCCAGGACGCCCTGAAGGCAGACCGGGGAAATTTCGGAAAAGTTTATCTTGATACGCAGCTCATCAGTAGAGGAAACTTCCCCCAATCGTTGTTTTTTCCCGGACGCCGAATCCAGCTGCACCAGGAAATACCGGTTGCGCCCGGGCTGTTTTTCAACCCGTGGAATATCATCAGGTCGCTCCGATAAAAAGGTTTTGTAGAATTTCCGGATTCCCCAGTTTTTCTCCACGGCATCCTGGATCAATTCACTGATATGCCGGCCGGCTCCCGCCGGTGGGGCTTCCCAATAAAAAATAATGTTTGCCAGATAGAACCACAACGGCAATACAAAAACAATACTCAATCCGAAAGGAAACTTACCCACACTCCACTCAGCCTCCATTTCCAAGACATCGATCCATGCCTTTCACGCGCCTCTCGTAACAACAATAGCATGTGGGCAGGAAAATGCAAATCGACATTCTTCCCCGCTTGCGCGGAGCCTGAAATCTCCGTCCCGGCGGACTCGGGAATTGCAACTCCACACCGGACAGCGGCAAATCCGCCTTCCTCTTCCCGATCATCTCTTGCGCGTGAAACTCAGAATTCGGATCTCCGCCTTCGGATATCTTGCCCGGAGCTGATTCCTCGCCATCGACTCGGTCAGGGCATTGTTCAAAGTGGTGGTTCCAGTCGTCCAGGGGCCATTTCCCTGTTTCATCTGGTAGCGAACCAGACAGGAGACCGGTTCGCCCCACGAGGCCGACAAAATGCGGATCCGGCTGCCCGGATTCCCCGCTGAAAGCTGATTGACCATCATCGATTCGGTGGTCGCCCCCCGGACGGAAGAACTCACGGTTCTCCAAACCCTGCTTCCGGACGGCATGATCTGATACTGCACCCGGATGGAAACATCCCCCGGTACAATCGCCTCCCCGGCCGACGCCGGCAGAACTCTTCCGGATAATATCGCGGCAGACAGAATGATTCCAATAACAACCCGTCTTGTCATTTTTTCGCCCTCCCCCGCCTGAACCATCGGTTGCGCTTTTCAGAAAGTAACGATCAAAAATTACTATATCATTCTATTATGAAAAAGTCAAGAGACTGACCCTTTCTTTGGTTATATTTTTTCTGTTATTTGTTAAACTCCGCCTCAA
>NZ_CALXSK010000028.1 GCF_944391105.1 uncultured Victivallis sp. | reverse complement strand
GCCACATAGTTAATATCCTTATATTTAATCAATTATAAATATTCTGTGGTGAGGTGGTGAGGTATATTGGAATAAAGTAGTATATATGGAGTATGCAATGTGCAGAGATTGCATACATAATTGATAAATACCAAAAGGTTTTAGAGAAGCCTCGCCACAGAATCGAATAGTTGATACGCCCCTCTGAGTGGAAAAGGCCGAAATCTGAAACAGTGTAATCCCGGCCTCGTAATACCTGTTTTAACAGCAGAACAACCCACTTCAATGCGGACAGAAACGGATAAACTTGAACGAACCAGTTTTTTTTATACCAGGGGCAACTTTTCTGAGATTTCTCCATGGTATTACAAGCTATCTCACTCTGTCTGATAATGAGCCAATTCTTTTCTTTCCATTTCAGCAAGTACAAGAAAATTTACTCCTTAATCGAAAGAATGGAGATGTGTTATTAGCTTGAAAAAGTTGAAAAAAAGTTTGGAAATCCTCTGTCAAAATCCAACCATAACAGGTACTTTATAGGTATAGCAGGCTCCTTTCTGGGGCACAAATGGGGCACAAATGGGTCACAATTGCGGGATTTTGGGACCTGAAAACAGGAAAAACAGCCGTAAAAAGAAATTTTTGAGGGAGAATTGAAGAAGAGGGTTCTCATCCCGATGGGGATGCCAATTTTTTCGTCTCTTCACCGGCTCTGGTCATAAACTCCGCTTCTTTCCCGCTTGAAATTTCAGGGGAGCAGATCGATTTTCAACTTGAGGCATTCACGATCTCGAACGTTTATTGTTGAATCCTTCCTTTCTGGCATTGCTGATATGCCGGAATGGCCAGAAACAGGTAATTGCGGCCGGTGCGGTCGGGCATGATGGCCTGATGAAAAACACCCGCAGAATGAACCCGGGCAGGGTGGGCGTTTTATGAGAAAGAGGATGATCCGGGAGTCAGGCGGACGGCAGCGCTCTTCCGCGTTCCGGGCAAAGGCGAAGTATTTCGTCAGATGTCACTTGCCGGAGGCTTCGCGGATCATGTCGGTGAATTCGTCGCGGGAGAGCTCGCCAAGCGTCTTGCCGCGGCGGGAGAGTTTCTCATTGAATTTGACCGCAGTCTCGGTCATCTTCTCGTGCGTCTCCTCCGAGCCGCCTACCAGGCAGAAGTTGTCGCCTTTCGTGATACGGCGATGGCCGTCTTTGCCGTCCAGTCCCAGCCCGAGCAGCAGCGCAGCGTTGTTGTTCGTTTCGTCGGTCATTCGGAAAAGCTCCTTTCGTTCTTCTACAATATAATGCTTTTCCGGAAAAAATCCACTCCGCCCGGAAACGTTACGGCTCCATCTCCCGGAGCTGCTTCTTTTTTCCATCCGCATCGACTGCCACAAACGTGCACTCTCCGCGCAACGCACGCTCTCCTCCAACCCGCGCCTCCAGGAAAAACGTCACGCTGCTCCTCCCCCGGCGCACCTTTTCCGCATAGAAGTCGAGAACCTCTCCCGCCTTCACCGGCCGCGTGAGGTAAAACTCCGAAAACCGGTAGCCGACCAGATGCCCCTCTCCCGTGCTCCTGGCGGCGTGAATCGCCCCCTGTTCGGCCGCCATCTCCAGCAGCCGCCCGCCGTAGAGATTCTCTCCAACACCCAGGTCCAGCACCTTTACCAGCCGCGAACCGAGAAAGACCATCTTCGTCTCCCCTGTCGGTTTTGTCTGCACTTCCACCATTTCGGGCCTCCTTTTTTCCCGGTAATATAGCGCAGAAGGCGTGGCGGAGCAACCGGTTTTCCCTCAAAAATGAAAAAAGTATAAAAATATAGATGTTTTTTTATCAAATAGACTTGATTTCTGTTTCCGGCAGATTATGTTGAATAACAGAAGATCGGAAATTCTATTCCCGGAGTTTCCGGAAACTTCTTTCCCTATTCCCTTTTTCCCGAGCCGGATGTTTTCCCAGCATCCGGCTTCCTTTTGCTCTCGTTACCGAAGTGGAGGTAAGCGGGATCGAGCAGATATTCCGCCTGAACGTTGCCGAGTGAACGGAGCATCTGGCTGCGGAGGTTCGGTATCCGTTCGGCAAGCTGGTCGAGCAATCGGCGGAAGTAGGCGCGGTCGCCGTCTGCAAGCCGTTCCTCGTAGCGGCATTTTCCGGCTTCCGGCAGTTCGCGTTCGTCACGGCAGCGGATGATGAGCGATTCGGGTGCGAGCGCGAGCGGACGGATGATCCGGATCTGCTCCTTCGCCTTCGCTGCGACGTTCGGTCCCATCGTGGTCAGGCCCTGCCCGCGGCAGAGGCTCATCAGAAATGAGACGGCGATGTCATCGAAATGCTGGCCGAGTGCGAGTTTCCCGCAATGTTCCTCTGCGGCGAGGCCGTAGAGTTTGCCGCGCCGCAGCCGGGAACAGAGGATGCACGGCGTCTCTTCGAACTGCTTTTCCGCAAGGAGCGCGGCGATGTCGAGCCGGATGATCCGGTGCTCCCATTTTCTTTCCCGGCAGTAGGCGGCGATTGCACCGGAGTTGAACTCCGGATACCCGGGGTCGAAAGTCGCCGCAATCAGGTCGAACCGGACCGGAGAACGGCGACGCAGAGCATGCAGCACGTGCAGCAGCAGAAAGCTGTCCTTACCGCCGGAGAGACCAACCAGAATCCGCTCCCCCTCCCCGATCATCCGGTAACGGGCAATCGCCTGGCCCGCGAGGCGGCAGAGTTCGCGGAATGCCGGAGTCCGGTCGGGATCACTCTTCATTGCGGTTCTCCAGTTGCAGATTCCGGGCTGCGCGCGTGAGCGAGCGGTTCAATTCGTCGATCATCAGATCCGCGTCGTCGGGACCGAGTTGCGTCGGTGTTTCATGGAACAGCCGCCGGAAGAACCCGAAGATCGAAAGGCGCTTGCGCTGCATTTCCTCCAGTTCCCGGCGGACACGGAGAAGTCTCTGGCTCGGGACCCGCCGCTTTCCGATTCCGATCGCCGCACGGTAGTGGCGGGCGGCTGCTCCGAATTTTTTCCGCACGGCGAGCGTGCGCGCGAGACAGACCCGGAACACCACATTCTGCGGCGCCGCCGCGACCACCTGCGCAAAACAGATCTCCGCATTTTCGAAACGGTTGTGGCGGAAGTGATCGCGTCCTTCGCGGTAGGCCATGAAGATCTCGGTTTTGCGCAGGTCGGCCAGCAAAGTTGCAAGCGAACTCTCCGGCGGGGTGTGGTTGCCGACGATCAGCTCCTCAAGGATGTCGTCCGCCTCGGAATCCATGATCGGTTCTTCGGGGCGGGTGCGGTCGCAATGGATCAGCTCCGAGTCGGAGAGCAGCGAGCGGTCGTACCGGCGCCGTTTTTCCGCATCGGAGAGCGTGTCGAAAGCGAGAGCGAGCATCTGGAACTCCCGGGTTTTTTCCGGAGCGTTGCGGAAGAGGTCCGGATGACATCGCTTCGCCTGCCGGTAGTAGGCGCGCTTGAGCTCGGCGAAACCGGCCCGGCTGTCGACGCCGAGGATTTGATAGTAAGTTAATGCCATTTTTCTCAATATAATGGTTCTCGTGCTTGCCATTCGTCGGGAAATCGAGTATAATATATACATGAATTTCCCATATCGCCAATGGGAGTCGGAAAGAAAGAGGATTTTTCCGGAATTGCCTGCCGGTGAACGGTCATGGAGTTGTTTCCCGATATCCGGCGCGACATGTTGTAAAGAGGAGTCAATTGAGTTCATGGATACGAAAATGAATGCCCTGCCGGGCGGGAACGAGACGATCCTGATCGTCGACGATCACGAAACGATCTGGGACTTTCTGATTGAGGCGCTGCAGAAACTCGGATATTCCGTGCTTCTGGCGGAGAACGGTCTTGACGCCGTGGAGATTTATGAGGCGAACCCGTCGGAGATCGACCTGGTTCTGCTCGACATGATCATGCCGAAACAGGGAGGGCATCAGACTTTCTTCCGGATTCGCGCGATCGATCCGAAGGCGAAGATCCTGCTTTCCAGCGGATTCGTCTCGGAGGCGGAGGTGCATGATCTGCTCAATCAGGGAGCTTGCGGATTCCTGCCGAAGCCGCACCGGCTGCCGACTGTGGCCAAAGCGATCCGCGAGGTTCTCGACACCGGGCGCATCGCCGGCTGACCGGATTCTCTTCGAGATTTGTGATTTTATGGACGACTGGGTTGAGATCAACCGCGATGAGCGGCACATCAAACGGGAGCGCGCCAAGGCGCGCGAACTGCGTAACACGCCCTATTTCCGCAACCTGTTTCAGCAGGGGATCTGTCACTACTGCCGGAAGAAATTTCCGCCGGAGGAGCTGACGCTCGATCATATCGTGCCGGTGGCGCGTGGCGGAAGGAGCACGCGCGGCAATCTCGTCGTCTGCTGTCGCGCCTGCAACCAGGCGAAAAAGTTCCTGACCCCCGCAGAGATGGTGCTCCGCCAGCTCGAACAGGAGGGGGAGGAAAACGGAGATTCGTGATTTCCCCGTTTTTTATCCGTCACATTTCCGCCGTTTTTTTGAGGGGAAATGGTCGGCTTTTTCGTGATTTCCCCGTTTTTTTGATCTTTATTTTCCGTGTGCCGAACGGTAACGGCCGGGGGCGATGCCGGTTTTCCGCTTGAACATTGCAGCGAAATAGTATTCGTCCGAAAAGCAGAGCTGCTCGGCGATTTTCTTGATCGCCATCGGCGAGCCGCGCAGGAGCATCCGGGCGGCTTCGAGTTTGCGTTCGATCAGGTACTGGACCGGGGTTTCGCCGTATTCGCTTTTGAAAATACGGATCGTCTGGCCGCGGGAACGCGAGATTTTTGCGGCCATTTCCTGCAGCGTGGGGGCGGGTGCGAATATCTGCGTATCAAGCCACTCCCGCAGAGCCGCGGCTTCAGGTGAGCAGTGGGACTTGCGGTTCGCGGCACGGAGATCGGCCGCCATGGTCACGACCAGCCCCATCAGGAATTCCGGCCCGATCCGGGTGTGCGCTTCCTGCGGGTGAAGCCGCAGCTGATGATGGGCGTTTTTGAAGAGTTCCGGCCGTGAAAAATTCGGGACATGACAGACTCCTTCAAGCCGGTAGAGCCGCACAAGTTCCGGCATCAGCGCTCCAGAGAAGTTGATCCAGTGTTTGACCCACGGTGACACCGCGCTGGAGGTGTAGGTGTGGTGACTCATCGGCGGAACGAGGTAGATATCGCCCGCGGAAGGGTGGCAGGTCACCCCTTCCACGGTCAGCGTTCCGGTGCCGGATTCGATGAATTCGGCGACCCAGAGGTCTGCTCCGTTCCGCTCAATCGAGTAACTGCCGTCGCACCAGCTGCTCCCGGCCAGCAGAATCGCTACCGGGGAGTCGGCCGGAGGTGTTCCGGAAAAGATGAACTCTTCTCTCATGCGTCGCGTCGTTTCAGTTGATTTCCCAGATGACGACCGCTGTGGCGTAGGCGGCTTCGTGACTCAGGGAAACGTGCAGTTTTCCGCCGCCATGGATTGCCGCGAACTCCGCGGCTTTCCCGCACAGTTTCAGCTGCGGCGCGCCCGAGGCGTCGTTTCGGATTTCCAGTTCCGTGAAAGCGCAGTGTTCGCCGATTCCGCAGCCGAGGGCCTTGGCGGCGGCCTCTTTTGCCGCCCATCGTCCGGCGTAGTAGGTCGGAGCGTGATTCCGGCGGGCTCCCTCGGCGAGTTCCGCGGGGGAGCAGATCCGTTCCCGGAATGCTTCGCCGAATTTCGCGAGCATTTTTTCGATACGCGCGATTTCGACGATGTCCGTGCCGACCCCGGCGATCACTTCGAAGCCTCTTCCGGTGCGGCCGGTGTTGCCTTTTCGGCCGTTCCAGCGGGCGCGGCGGCTTCCGGCGTCAGCGCCTGCCGCGCCTTTTCCGCTTCGATTCGTTTTCCCTCAAGCTCGTTCAGGAGGCGGCGCAGCTGTTCGAGTTCCTGTTGTCCCTGAGAGAGTTTTTCGCGGGCGTTTTTCGCTTCGTTTTCGGCCTGCTGGCGGAGAGAGTCGGACTTCGCGGTTGCGGCCTGCGCCTCCTTGAGTTTCTTCTCGTGGGCGTCGACGAGTTTCTGAAGTTCCTGCTGCTGTTTGCGGGCGAACTCCTCCTTGAGTTTGATGATCTGCGCCTCGGTGCGGGTGGCGGCATCCTTCTCCATCTCGCGGATTCGCGCTTCGAAGCTCTCACGCTGTCTGCCCATCTCATCCCGGAGCCGGGCGAGATTGGTGGTGAAATCCTCGCGCGACTTGTCGAGAATGACGGTCATCTCATCGAGTTTCTTCCCCGATTCGCGGGTTGCCTGCTGAGCTGCCTCGCGGTTGCGCTGCTCGATGCGGCTGAATGCCTGATACATCACCAGCGCGAGTATGAGAATGAATGCGACCAGCCCGAGCAGCAGTACGGTCATGATGATCCGCATGCGCTGCACCAGGCGCCGGCGCTGGTGTTCCGCCTCTTCAAGCCGGTCCGCGAGCTTCAGAAACTCCGTGTTGATCTGGACGCTCATCTGCTCGAACGCCGGGCGCAGAGCGGGGAGCGTCTCGCCGGACGGCTCTCCCGGAACGGTTGGAGCGGGGAGCGTTTCGCCGTTTTCGCGGACAGGGGCTGCCGGGGTGTGCGGCGCAACTTCCGGACGGATGCCGTAGCGGGAGGCGAGCAGCTGTTCGATTTCGAAGGAGCTCTTCCCCTCGTTGCGCATGCCGGAGATCTCCTTGAGAATCCGCAGGGATTTTTCCGAATAGACCTTGCGCTTGCCGCGGGTTTCGACTTCGAGGTAGTCGGCGTAGCGCATGAGCCAGTCGTTGATGGTGCTGCGCGGCAGCCCGAGTTCGCCCGCCAGATCGCTGGCCAGATAGGTTCTGCTCTCCATATTGAAAATCACCTTTTTGAGTTGGATGAATGTTGTTCGAAAAAACAGCGGATCTGCGTCACGTCCAGACTGATCTGTTTTTTGAGCGCTTCCGGATCGGGGAAGGTACGCTCCTCGCGCAGATAGCGCAGAAACTCCACGCCGAGCTCACAGCCGTAAAGATTCCCGGAGAAGCCCAGCAGGTGGATTTCGACCCGCCGGACGGCGTTCTCCCAGCCGAAGGTCGGGGCGAACCCGATGTTCACGGCGGCCGGATACGGGACGCCGTCGCGATACGCGGCCGCGGCATAGACTCCGTCCGGCGGCAGCACTCCTGCCGTGAACGCGAGATTCGCGGTCGGACAGTCGAGCCGGTCGCTCGCGGCGTGGTGACCCCGCTCCACCGTGCCGATGAGCCGGTAGGGGCGGCCGAGCATTTCGGCGGCCCGTTCCAGTTTCCCCGCGGAGACCGCGCGGCGGATCGCGCTCGAACTGACGGTTTCCCCGGCGAGTTCCAGTTCGGGGCAGCCCCGGAAGCGGATGTTGCGTTCGGAGGTATATCGTTCGAGGAAGGCGCAGTTGCCCGCGCCGCCGCGTCCGAATCTCCAGTGCCGGCCGACGCAGATTCCGGAGACGGTGATTTCGGGGCATCCGAGCAGCCGGTCCAGGAACTGTTCCGGTTCGAGTTGTGCGAACTCCGGCGTGAACGGCACGACCCAGACCAGTTCCGCCCCCGCTTCCTGCAGCAGCCGCACGCGTTCCCTGAGCGGCACGAGCAGCATCGGCGACTCATCCGGACGAAGCACGGCCCGCGGATGCGGGTCGAAAGTCATCGCCGCCGGAATCGAACCGGTCTCGCCCGCGGCGGCCAGCACTTCAGCAAGGATCAGGCGATGGCCGAGATGGACGCCGTCAAAGACGCCGATCCCGAGGGAAAGTTTCCGCTTTTGCCGGCTTTCTCCGGGCAGCCCGAGGTGTCCGGCCTCGGTGAATTTCAAAAGATTGTCCGCCATAAACTCAATCGAATCCGAAAGTAAAATCCGGTTCTCCCTTGCATAATGTCAAATTGTAACGTATATTAAGATACACTGACTATAACCGCTCGTCAACAACTCTACGACAGGAAATTCCGATGAAAACCGTATTATACCCCGGTTCTTTCGATCCGTTCACGAACGGCCATCTGGATCTGGTGGTTCGCGCGGGGCGATTGTTTGACCGGGTGATCGTTGCGATCGCCGTCAACTCCCAGAAGTCCCCGATGTTCACGATGGAGGAGCGCAAGGCGCTGATCGAGCTCTGCTGCCGGGAGATCCCGCATGTGCAGGTCGTGGCGTTTCGCGGGCTGCTCGTCGATGCGATTGAGGAGTTCGGCGCCAACGCGGTGCTGCGTGGACTGCGCGCCTTCTCCGACTTCGAATACGAGCTTCAGATGGCGCTCATGAACCGCAGTCTGCGCCACTCGTGCGAGACAATCTTCATGACGCCGACTCAGGAAAATTCGTTCGTGAGTTCCCACATGGTCAAGGAGGTCGCGATGCTCGGCGCGGATTTCAGCGCCTACGTTCCTCCGGCGGCGGTTCCTGTGATCGCCGCGAAGATCCGGGAAATGAAGAGGAAGGAGGAGGGAAAATGATCCGCTTTTCCGTTGCGCGCGTGGAGAAGGAGCCGGTCGAACTCGTCGGAGATGAGCCTGCGGAGTGGCTTGAAGTCGAACCCTCCGAACTGCTTTCCGTGACAGCTCCCGTCCACTACGACCTGCTGGCGAAGGCGGTCTCCGGCGGCGTGCTGGTCGAGGGGAAGGTGAGGACGGACGTTGCCGGGCTCTGCGGCCGTTGTCTTGAGCCGGTGGCGAAGAAGATAGAAAACTCCGGCGTCTGCCTCTTTTATGAGCAGCCGGAGGAGGATGAGCTCGACATCACCGAGGATGTCCGCGGCGAAATGCTGCTTGAACTGCCGATGAACCTCCTTTGTTCCGAAAGTTGCCGGGGGCTCTGCCCGCACTGCGGGAAAAACCTCAACCGGGGAAACTGCTCCTGCACCGACGACGACGAGACCGACGACCGCTGGTCCGCTCTCGACAACCTCAAGCTGTGACGCCCTCTGCGCGGGAGAGAAAAAGCGCGATCTGCAATCCCGCCCCGACGACGACCGGAATCGAAAAGTTGTCGTCGACGTGGAGCTGTCTCTCGAAGAGTTCCGCCGCACAGGCCGGAAAAAGCGCGATCGCTCCGCCGAGATAGAGTGCGGCGGGCGCTCCGATCAGTGCGAGATAGGTTCCGAGTGCGATTCCCGAGACGACAAGGAAGGCGGCGACCCCCTCCCAGCTCTTGTTGTTCGGAGCCTTGTGTCGTCCGAAGCGGCGGCCGATGAGTGCGGCGGCCGCGTCTCCGGTGAGCATGACGGTCATCGCGCCTCCGGCGGCCTCGCGTTCGTAAAGCACGGTCACGAGCAGCGCAGCCATGAGAACGTAGCTTCCGCCCGAGACGATCCAGGCTCCGGGCTCGGGTTTTTTGCGCAGCATGCGGCCGAAGAGGAATCCGTAGAGTGGTGCGAGTACGGGCCAGCCGCAGGCGTAGGCGTGTTCGGAGATGAGCGTCGCTGCGAGCAGGAACGCGAAGAGTCCCGCCGCGACCGGGCGGCTCGGGATCAGATACACCGCGAAAACCATCCAGAGCGATGAGAGGTGAATGAGCTTGCGCTTGAGTTCTTCACCATAGGTGATTTCAATACCGGGCACGGGAATTCCTCCATGGGGTGTGGTTTTCGGAAAAAATATCACGTGAACGGAAAATATGCAACCTGCGTGCGGCTTTTTCCTTGAAATTGTACGGGGTTGGCTGTATATTGTTCCCCTGTTGATGAAACCAGGGAAAGAGAGTGGGAGACATGAGCGAAAATACCGTTGACATAAACAGTTCCGCATCCGAATACAGCGCCAGTAAGATCACCGTTCTCGAAGGGCTTGAAGCCGTCCGGGTCCGGCCGTCGATGTATATCGGCGATACCGGTCAGCGCGGTCTGCACCATCTGGTCTACGAGGTCGTGGACAACTCGATCGATGAAGCGCTGGCGGGATATGCGAGTCACATTGCCGTGACGATTCACGCGGACAACTCGATCACGGTCGAGGACGACGGGCGCGGCATCCCGGTGGATCTGCATGAGAAGGAGGGGAAACCCGCCGTCGAAGTCGTGCTGACGATTCTGCATGCGGGCGGCAAGTTCGACCATAACGCCTACAAGGTTTCCGGCGGTCTGCACGGCGTCGGCGTCTCCTGCGTGAACGCGCTTTCCGACTGGATGGAGGTGGAGGTCTACCGCGGCGGGATCGCCTACCAGATCCGGTTCGAACGCGGCATTACGACCATGCCGCTGAAACAGCTCGGACCCACCGCGAAGCGCGGGACGAAGGTTTCGTTCAAGCCGGACGGGACGATTTTTTCCGACACGGTCTATGTGCGCGACATCCTTGCGCGGCGGCTGCGCGAACTTGCGTTTCTGAACAGCGGGATCCGGATTCTTTTTACCGACGAGCGGCTTGAGCCCGACAATCCGCAGCGCAGCGAAGTGTTCCATTACGAGGGCGGCATCCGCGAGTTCGTCGCCATGCTGAACGCCAACAAGACCGTCATCAATCCGGACGTGATCTACTTCCATCGCGAGCGCAACGGCATCGACGTCGAAGTGGCCATGCAGTACAATGACGGCAATACCGAGAACGTCTACAGCTACGCGAACAACATCAATACAGTCGAAGGCGGAACCCATTTGACCGGGTTTCAGATGGCGCTGACCCGCACGATCAACAACTACACCCGGGAACGCATGAAAAACGACACGACGCTCTCCGGCACGGACGTGCGCGAGGGGCTGTCGGCGGTCGTGAGCGTGAAGGTGCCCGATCCGCAGTTCGAAGGGCAGACCAAGACCAAGCTCGGGAACTCCGAAGTGCAGGGGATCGTGACATCGGTCATCAACGAGGAGCTCGGCGACTACCTCGAGGAGAATCCGCAGATCGCCCAGAACATCGGAAACAGCGCGATGCTGGCGGCGCGGGCCCGTGAGGCGGCCAAGAAGGCGCGCGAGAGCGTCCGCCGCAAGGGCGCGCTCGAAGGCCTCGGGCTGCCGGGCAAGCTCGCGGACTGCTCGAACCGCGATCCTTCGAAATGCGAACTCTACATCGTCGAGGGTGATTCGGCCGGCGGCTCGGCGAAATCCGGGCGGGACAGCAAGATTCAGGCGATTCTTCCGATCCGCGGCAAACTGCTGAACGTCGAGAAGGTGCGGATCGACAAGGTCTTTGCGAACAAGGAGATCCAGTCGCTGATCTACGCGATCGGCTGCGGGATCGGAGAGGAGTTCGACGTATCGAAGGCACGTTACCACCGCGTGGTCATCATGACCGATGCCGACGTCGACGGTTCGCATATCCGCACGTTGCTGCTGACCTTCTTCTTCCGGCAGATGAAGCCGCTCATCGAGGCGGGCTACGTCTACATCGCCAAGCCGCCGCTCTTCAAGGTTACGCGCAAAAAGAAGGAGCAGTACATCGATACCGAAGAGCAGCTCGACCGTTATCTGGTTCAGCTCGGAGAGGAGGATCTGACCGTGAAGAGCGCCGCCGGGACGCAGCTTGCGCCGGAGGAGCTCACTGCGCTCATCGAACTTTACACCCGGGCATCGCACGTGTCGCAGGGGTTGCGCCGCTGCGGTATCGATCCGCATGAGTATTTCGACGCGATCCGGGAGGACGGCAAGTGTCCGGTCAGCCATATCACGGTGCGCGAAGCGGACGGGACGAACACCCAGAAGTATCTCTACTCGCCGGAGGAGCAGCACGCGTTCCTGCATGAGGCCGAGGAGCGGCTCGCCGGGCCGGCTCCGGCGGTGGTTCCGGGCGACGCCGCGTCGGAAGCTGCTGCCGCAGAGCGTGCGACGGAGCTGGCTCGCCACTTCGACATCATCGACATTTTCGAGGCGGCGAACTGCGAGGAGCTCGTATCCGCACTGGCGGAGCACGGCCTCAAGCCGAACAATGTGTTCGACAAGGGAGAGGCGCTCTATTTCGTCTCGACCGGCGAGAATGTTGACGCGACTCCGGCGGAGTCGCTCGAAGAGCTTTTCCGGCAGGTTCGTGCGAACGGGCAGACCGGGCTGCGGATTCAGCGGTACAAAGGTCTCGGCGAAATGAACGCCGAACAGCTCTGGGAGACGACGATGGATCCCGAGACGCGCAAGATGATCCGGGTCACCATGGAGGATGCGATCGTTGCGGATCAGATGTTTACGCTGCTGATGGGCGACGTGGTCGAACCGCGCAGGGAGTACATCGAAAAGCATGCCGCCGGCGTGAAGGATCTTGATATTTAAATTGCAACACCATATTCATATAGGGAGTACGGAGCATGGCGGAAAAGGAAGCGAAGGCTGCCGACAAGGCGAAGACCGTCGATAAGGATACCGGCAGAGAGAAGAATCTCCAGATCGCGATCGGACAGATCGAGAAGAGTTTCGGCAAAGGTTCGATCATGCGTCTCGGGGATACCGGAGCGGCGCAGCGGGATGTTCCGGTCATCAGCACGGGTTCGCTGGCGCTGGACCTTGCGCTCGGGATCGGCGGGGTTCCGGCAGGGCGCATCGTGGAGATCTTCGGACCCGAGTCGAGCGGAAAAACCACGGTCTGTCTGCATGTGATTGCGAATGCTCAGGCGAAAGGGGGCAGGTGCGCGATCATCGACGCGGAACATGCGATCGACCCGGGATATGCGAAAAAAATCGGCGTGGACATCGATAATCTGCTCATTTCGCAGCCGGACTGCGGGGAAGATGCGCTGAATATCGCGGACATGCTTGTCCGCAGCGAGGCGATCGACGTTCTGGTGGTCGATTCGGTGGCGGCGCTGGTGCCGAAGGCGGAGATCGAGGGTCAGATGGGCGAATCGCACGTCGGGCTCCAGGCGCGTCTGATGTCTCAGGCGCTGCGGAAGCTGACCGGTGTGGTGGCGCGTACGGGCACGTGCATCATTTTCACGAACCAGATCCGTGAGAAGATCGGCGTGATGTTCGGCAATCCGGAGACCACGACGGGAGGCAATGCGCTGAAATTCTACGCGTCAATCCGGATGGACATCCGCAAAACCACGGGGATCAAGGATCCGGCCGGGAACATCATCGGCAACCGGGCGCGCGTGAAGGTCATCAAGAACAAGATGGCGCCCCCGTTCCGGCAGGCGGAATTCGACATCATGTACAACGAGGGAATTTCGAAGGCCGGTTCGATGCTTGACGTCGCGACCGACATGGGGATTCTCGAAAAGCGCGGAAGCTGGTTCAGCCTCGACGGCGAACAGCTCGGGCAGGGACGGGACCAGACGAAGGCGCTGATCGTGGCATCTCCCGAGCTTCAGCAGAAGCTTATGGAGAGGATTTACGCGAAGGTCCGGGGCGGCGAACCCGTGCCCGAAAATCTTTCCGGAGAGACCGGGGCGGAATCCGCTGCGGGAACCGGGGAGTAATCCGGCGGTGACAATTTGAGAAGAGGACTTTTCATTGCGGCGGCGGGGGTGCTGTTTTCGGCGCTCCTGCTGCCGCTTTGCGCGGATGAGGCGTCGGAGCGGCGTCTCGGCGAAGAGGCTTACGCGAAAAGCGACTACAAAAACGCCGCGCAATATTTTGACAACGCCCGGAAAGTCGCTGCGAACGATGTGGAGAAATGGGGCGCGAATACGCTCCGGATGGCCGACGCGAAGTTGCGGGAGGGAGAGGTCGGGGAGGCCAAACAACTGCTGGCCGAATACCGTTCCCGTCTGCCCGCGCACGGAGCCGGGATGCTGCCCGGCCGGATTCTGATGGCGGAAAAACGGTATGCGGAGGCGGAGGAGTTCTTTGCGTCGCTTGCCGCCGGGGCCTCAGATCCGGAGGCGGCCTGTGAAGCGGCGCTCGGTGTCGGCGAAGCGCGCCTCGGGCAGAAAAATTACAAAGGCGCGATCGAACAGTTTCAGCGGATTGAGAATGAGAATGCGGATCTTCCCTTGTGGGCACGGCGTGCGCTGGAAGCGAGGATCTATGCGCTGATCGAATCCGGTGACGTGAAAACGGCGGCCGGACTGCTGGCTGCGGGAAAATTCCGGAAGGAGAATCCTGCACACTGGCGCAGTCTCGATCTGCTTGCTGCGTTGCGGAACGGATCGTTCGATCGCTTTCAGGCGGACTGGACGACATTGCGCCGGGGGGACGAAGGGGAAGTTTCTCCGCCGATTCTGCATGAGCTTGCTGTCGGCGGAGCGCGCCTGGCGATGGAACGAAAACAAACGGCGGCGGCCGAGTCGCTCTGGGCGGATGCGTTTGAACTGGCCGACACCGATGCGGAGCGGCAGAATGCGTTGCGGGAGCTCATCAATCTGCAGTCCGGACACGATCCCGGGCGTGCGGCGAAGACCTTGCGGCGCTATTTGACCTTTTATCCGGAGGCGGCCGATCGCGTCGGCCTGCTGTTGCGCGGAGCGCGCCTGCTTGTGAAAGCCGGCGATGTCAAAGAGGCCATGGAGCTTTATTCGCGGATCACGGGGGACAACCGGGTTCCGGCAGCGGAGCGCCTGACGGCGGCGCGGGAGGCGGCGGTGGCGGCATCCGGGGCGAAGCTGTACGATCTTGCCGAGCCGATGTTCCGTTATCTGGTCGAGCAGTCTGAAACGCCTGCGCAGAAGGAGGAAGGGGAGCTGCTGTTGGGCGAGCACTGTTTCCGGCGGGGGAATTATGCGCAGACGGCGGAGCTGATGCGGTCGGTGGCGGATGTGAACGGTGCTCATGCGGAGGCGGCGCGCTTCTGGCTGCTGCAGTCGTTGATTGCGCTCGGGGAGTACGCCGAGGCGGTTCCGGTGGTGGAGAAACTGCGGGACGCGAAAAACCCGGAATATCGGGTCGCCGCGGAATATTTCCGTGCGTTTCTGCAGGAGAAGCGGGGGCAGTCCGGCGCGGCGCGCAGCGGTTATGAACGATTTCTGATTTTGCATCCGGATTCAGATTATGTTCCTGCCGCGATGCTGGCTGCGGCGGAACTGGCGCTGGCGCAGCGTGATTATCCGGCTGCGGCGGGTGGTTTTTTCCGTTATGCTGAGCTCGAACCGGTGCCGTCCGATGCAATGCGGGCGCTCTATCTGGCGATGCTTGCGGGGTGCTTTGGAGGAAGTCAGGAGGATGTCGACCGGGCTTTGAAACTGCTCGATGAAAAATTTCCCGGTTCTGCCGGCGGCGTGGAGGCGCGGTTGCAGCTGGCGGATTATCTGCTTGCCGGCGGCGACCCGATGGAGGCGGAGCGGCAGCTTGCCGAACTTGAAAGACGCGGTGTTGTGAAAGACCCCGAAGTTGCGGCGGAGCTGCTTTACCGGCGGGCGCAGATCGCCCTGGTAAAAAAGGATTTCCAGCAGGCGAGGATGCAGCTGGATGCGTTGCTGGCGGATTATCCGGCCAGTTCGTTTGCCGCGGATGCGGCGTTTCTGGCGGGGAATCTCGAATCCGATGCCGGACGGTACAAGACGGCGCTGGAGTTTTACCGGAAGGCGCGGGATCTCCGGCCGGATGGTTTGTTCGGCCGGATCGCGACGGGCCGCATCGCCGATGCGCGTTTCAGCGTTTATGCCGAGACGCTCGATCCGGCCGATCTGAAGGCGGCTGCGGAACTGTACGGGGAGCTGGCGGAGGATTCCGCAGATCCGAGATTGCGGCTTCAGAGTCTTTACAAGCTCGGCAAGTGTCGCGAACTTTTGAATGAATCCGGCGAAGCTCTGGCGGCGTATAACCGGGTGCTTTATCTTGCGCTCGATCAGAAGCGAGGCGGAGTGATGCCGGATCCGGTCTGGGTCGGCAAGGCGGGGTATGCCGCGGCGCTGGCCTATTTGAAGATGGGTACGCCCGCGGGGGCGCGCGAAGCGTTGCGGGTGATCGGAATCCTTGAAGATCTGCAACTGCCGACCGGCGAGGATTTCGATCGGATTGAGCAGGAGATTCGGCGAAAATACAATTTACAGGGGAAACAGTGAAATGTTACTGATCTTGAAGTTGATGGAGGACGGCGGTCCGATCATGTGGGTGATTCTCTTCTGCAGTCTGGTGGCGTTGTTCATCTTTCTGAAGAAGGTGTTTCAATTCCATCGGGAGGAGATCAATGTCGGCGAGGTGCTGCGGGGATTGTTCAATGTATTGCGGCGGGACGGGTTTGTGGAGGCGTTGACGCTCTGCGATCATACGCCGGGTCCCGCTGCCCGGCTTCTGGCGGCGGCGATCCGCGCCTATGAGCGAGGGGACAGCGATATCCGCAAGGCTGTGGACGATGCGGCGCTGGAGGAGATTCCGAAGCTTGAGCGTCATATCAATCTGCTCGGGACGCTTGGGTTTGTCCTGCCGTTGATCGGGTTTCTCGGAACGGTGCTCGGGATGATGCGGGTGTTTGAGGCGGCGCAGGGCAGTGAAATGTTTTCCGCCTCGGACATCGCGGGGGCGGTGAACATGGCGCTTCTGACGACGGCGGCTGCGCTTGCGGTGGCGATTCCCTGCTATCTGGCCTACAACTATCTGGTGGCACGGGTGGATTCGATTACATTGGACATGGAGAAGGCATCTCTTGAGATGCTCGGCTTCATGGAGCGGCGCCGTCGGGAGTCCGGCGCGAAACCGGAGGCGGAACGTGAATAATCCGTCATCGATCGGAGGGCGACGTTACAAGCCGGGACTCAAGCCGAAGAGCGGTTGGCCGGAGTTGACCGCGCTGATCGACGTGTTGTTCCTGGTGTTGTTGTTTCTGTTTTTGTCGAGTTCGTTCGTGCGGGTGACGGGAATCCGGGTAAATCTGCCGCGGGTGCGGCCGTCAAGTTCCGCGGATCTGGAGCGCTTTGTCGTAACGATCACGCGTGGCGAAGAGGGCGGGCGGTTGCTCTACTTCAACGACCGTCCGGTCACGCCGGAGGTTCTCAAGCAGCAGTTCAATGAAGTGCACGGTCGCAGCCGGAATGCGACGATCATCATTCTGGCGGACCGCGGGGTTTCACTTGAGCAGTGTGCCGAGGTGATGGCGCTGGCCGAGGCGGCCGAGTTGGCGAGTTTTCTGGTGACGGTTCCTCCCGGTGAGCGGCAGGAAACGGTGTTCGGGCAGTGAGCTTCGGGGATGAGGTGACGCATGGCGAGAATTCCGAACTATCTGCTGACGCGGCCGGTTACGCCGGGCTGGGTTTATACGGTCGAGGCGCTGGTGCTGGCGCTGCTCGTGCATGCGGCGTTGTTTTTTCTCGCCGGTTATCAGCCGGGGAAGCGTCCTCCGGATGCGCGGCGGAGCCCCGGAGTGACGCTTCTGACGCCCTCCGGGGTGTCGGAAGAGGAGTGGCGTGAGCTGCTCGCATGGACGCGGGTTCACGATTCTTCGCAGTTCATCCGCTCGAATGCGGGGTCCGGGTATGCGGCGCTGTTGGAAAAGCACCGTCCGCGTGCGGTCGGTCGTGCAGAGGATGAGCTGGCGGGGATTCTTTCCCGGCCCGGATTGCCGGTTCTGCCCGGATATACGCCGCTGTCCCGGGTGTCGGAGTCGGGTCCGGAACCCTATCGGGGCGGAGCTTTTGACGAGCGGACGCCGGTTCCGATCCCGGCGGTGAGGAATCCGTTTGTGATGGACGGGGAGGGAAAACCTCTCACGCTCGACCGGCTGCGACTGCCGGAATCGTTTGACGGCGGGATGATTTCCGGGCCTTCGATCGTGACCGTCCGGGGGAGTTCCGGCATGATGCGGAGCCATCTGGCCCGGTCTTGCGGGGTTCTGACGCTGGACAGGGCGGCGCTTGAAGCGGTGGCCGGAGAGCGGTTTGATTCGCCTCGGACGGTTGTCGTCTACTGGCCGGAGCCGGAGCGGAAGGAGGTGGCGCCATGATTGGACTCTCCTATGCCGAGGCGATCTTTGGATTTTTTGCGCTCTGGCTGATTTTCATCGGGATTCTCTGGTGGCGTGAGCTCTACCGGGTCAAGCGTTACAGTTGGAATTTGAGCAACAGTACGCTGTTTCACTGCGACAACTGCCACCACTCTTTCATCATCAAGGAGTCGGTGAACCTCACGCGCTGTCCGCGCTGCAACTCAATCTGCATCTGCCGGAAGCGGCGGGATCTGGAGTAGGGAGGATGGGATGAAGTGCGCCGCTGCCCTGTGGGGAACGCCTGCGCTGCTGCTGGTGGCAGGCTGCTGCTGGATGCTGCCGCCGGGAACGCCGCCGGATGGGGCGATCGTGACGGAGGAGGTCCCGGCGGCGCGTGATCTGCGCGGCGCGGAGAACGATCTGGTCACGTCTCTTTTTGCGTACACCTTGCAGAACTGCCCGGGCGCGGCGGTGGCGGTTGAGGCGGATGAACCGCTTCTGCCGCTCGCGCGCCGGGTGATTGAACGGACGGGGGCGATCAGCGGAATCTTTTTCGCTCCGGAAGGGCGCTATCTGCTTCGGGCACGCATGG
Source organism: uncultured Victivallis sp. (assembly GCF_944391105.1). GTDB lineage: Bacteria > Verrucomicrobiota > Lentisphaeria > Victivallales > Victivallaceae > Victivallis. The sequence goes on along the minus strand of NZ_CALXSK010000028.1, from coordinate 31,338 downwards.
AACGGAATCTCCTGCGCTGTTCTCTGACTGATTCGTCGACGGGCGCGACGGTCTGGAGTGAGAGTGTCGCAGTCGCACCGGAAACCCGCTGATTTCGTTCCGTTTTTCCCGCTTTGTGAAACCTGCATTTTCCCGGAGACGCTTGCATTTTCAGGGAAAAATGGTATATTATCCCGTTATGGTTGAACGGACAAAGGGAGGGAAACAGGAGATGGCGGAAGCGGCGGCGAAGTATGACGGCAGCTCGATTAAAACGCTGTTGCCGCTGGAGCATATCCGCCTTCGCCCCGGCATGTACATCGGCCGTCTCGGTGATGGAAGCCATCCCGAGGACGGAATTTACGTGCTTGTCAAGGAGATCATCGACAACTGCATCGATGAATTCACGATGGGGGTCGGCAAGCGCATCGAGATCACGCTGGACGCCGGAAGCGTCTCCGTTCGCGACTATGGGCGCGGAATTCCGCTCGACAAAGTTGTGGCGTGTGTTTCGGAAATGAATACAGGCGGCAAATATGAGGGGGGGGCGTTCGCCTTCTCCATCGGGCTCAACGGTGTCGGAACCAAGGCGGTGAATGCGCTGTCGGAGAAGTTCACGGTTCGTTCGTATCGCGACGGGAAGTTCCACGAGGCCCGGTTCGAACGCGGCGTCCTGCAGGGCGAAGAGGAGGGAGAAACCTCTGAGCGCAATGGGACGTTCGTGGCGTTCACTCCGGATTCGGAACTGTTTCCGGGTTACGCGTTCAAGCCGGAGTACCTCGAAAAACGGCTCTGGATGTACGCCTATTTGAACAGCGGGCTCTCGATCTATCTGAATGGCCAGCTCTATCTGTCGCGCCACGGGCTGGAGGATCTGCTGGAAAGTGAGATCGGCGAGGACAAGATCTATCCGATCATCGCACTGAAAACTCCGACGCTCGAATTTGCATTGACGCACAGCGACAACTACGGGGAAACCGCGTTCAGCTTTGTAAACGGGCAGTATACGAACGACGGGGGCACCCATCTCTCCGCTTTCAAGGAGGGCGTTCTGAAGGCGATCAACGAGTTTTCCGGCAAGAGCTACAAAGCCGATGACGTGCGTGACGGCATGGCCGGAGCGGTCGCGATCAAGCTGCGCGACCCGATTTTCGAGTCGCAGACCAAGAACAAGCTGGGAAACACGGATGTGCGTGGTCCGGTGGTTTCGGCCGTACGCGACGCGATCGTCGATTTTCTGCATAAGAACAAGGAGGTTGCCGAGATTGTTCTGGACAAGGTTTCGCGCAACGAGCAGATCCATCGGCAGGTTCATGCGATCCGGAAGAAGGGGGCGGCCGCGGCGGTCAAAAGCAAGCTGCGGATTCCGAAGCTCAAGGACTGCAAATTCCATCCGGGCGACAAGTGGCCGCGCGGTGTGACGCCTTCCGAGACGATGATTTTCCTGACCGAGGGCGACTCTGCCGCCGGTTCGCTTGAGGTGTGCCGGGATGTGAACTGTCAGGCGATCTTCGCACTGCGCGGCAAGCCGATGAACAGCTACGGCGAAAAATTTGAGAAGATCTACACGAACGAGGAGCTGACGTTTCTCATGCAGGCGCTCGGGATCGAGGAGTCGGTCGACAACCTGCGCTACGACAAGGTCGTGCTTGCGACCGATGCGGACGTGGACGGGCTGCACATCCGGAATCTGCTGATCACGTTTTTCCTGATGTTCTTCGACCAGCTTGTGCTTTCGGGACATTTGTACGTGCTTGAGACGCCGCTTTTCCGGGTGCAGGCTCCGAAGCAGTCGCCGGTTTACTGTTACAACGAGGCCGAACGCGATGCGGCGGCGCGAAAACTCGGAAAAAAGGCGGAAATCACCCGGTTCAAGGGGCTTGGAGAGATTTCTCCGAAGGAGTTCGGGCGGTTCATCGGCGAGGAGATGCGCATTCAGCCGGTCACGCTCGACAACATGAAGAACATTCCGGAGCTGCTCGGGTTCTTCATGGGCAACAATACCCCGAAGCGACGCGAATACATCATGAACAATCTGGAAGTATCGAAATATGAGTGACGAACCGGAAAAGCCCGAAACCGGAGAAATTGAGCCGGAAGAACCGGTCGTGAATGAGATGGCGGAGCCGGATGTCCCGGATGAGTCGGTCGTTACGGCGGTGCGCCATCGCGGAAACAACGAGTATTTCCGGAAGATGATGGATCAGAACTTCCTGGAATACGCGAGTTACGTCGTGAAGGACCGCGCGATTCCGGACGTGGACGACGGGTTGAAGCCTGTGCAGCGGCGCATTCTCTGGTCGCTCTACAAAATCGATGACGGGCGCACGCACAAGGCGGCAAACGTGATCGGCAATACGATGCATTTCCATCCGCATGGCGACGCCTCGATCGGAGACGCGCTTGTGGTGCTCGCGAACAAGGAGTATTTCATCACGAAGCAGGGGAACTTCGGCAATATTCTGACCGGAAGTCCCGCCGCGGCGCCGCGGTACATCGAGTGCAGTCTTTCTCCGATGGGTCGCGAGGTCCTCTTCAACAACGACATCACGGAGTTTGTCGACTCCTACGACGGGCGCAGCCAGGAGCCGGTTGTGCTGCCGGTGAAGATCCCGTCGCTTCTGATGCTCGGCAGTGACGGCATCGCGGTCGGGATGGCGACGAAAATCATGCCGCACAACTTCAACGAACTGCTTGAGGCACAGATCAGCGAACTGCGCGGTGAGCCGTTTGAGCTCTATCCGGACTTTCAGCAGGGCGGGCTCATGGATGTGAGCGACTATCAGGACGGCAACGGCAAGATCACGCTGCGCGCGAAGATCGACATCGAAGGGAGAAAACTCATTATCCGCGAGATTCCGGCGACGACGACGACCGAGAGTCTCATTGCATCGATCGAGAAGGCCGCCGAGAAGAACAAGATCAAGATCGCGAGTGTGAACGACTACACGACCGAGCATGTGGAGATCGAGATTGTTCCGACCCGCGGCTACGATCCGGAGCGGACGCGTCAGGCTCTCTACATGTACACGGACTGTTCGGTGTCGATTTCAGTGAATTTGACAGTGATCTGCGAAAGCCGCCCGGCGGTGATGAGCGTGACGGACGTCGTCCGGCGCAATACACATAAACTGCTTGAATATTTGAAGCGGGAGCTGGAGATCGAGCTGGGCAGGCTGGAGGATCAGTTTCACGCCAAGACGCTGGCGCAGATCTTCTTCGAAAACCGCATCTACAAGCGCATCGAGGAGTGCGGCAGCCAGGAGGAGGAGTACGCGGAGGTTCACGCCGGTCTTGTACCGTTCCGCCATCTGCTGCGGCGCGATGTAACCGACGAGGATGTGGACAAGCTGCTTGCGCTGCCCGTGCGCCGGATCTCCCGCTTCGACATCGAAAAGAATCAGCGCGAAATCGCCGAGGTGCTTGCGAAAATGGAGGAGATCAACAAGAATCTCGGCAGTCTCAAGCAGTATGCGATCCGCTATTTGAAAAAGCTGCTTGAGAAGTATGGGGACCGTTATCCGCGTCGGACTGAGATCGAACATCTTGAAAAGATCGACCGGACCGTGGCTGCGCTGAACAACATCAAAGTCGGCTGGGATCGTCGAAACGGTTATGTCGGCACTGCGATCAAGAGTGACGATACAATCGCCTGCAATGAGTTTGACCGTTTTCTCTGCGTGAGCAAGAACGGCAGTTATAAAGTCATTGCATTGCCGCCGGAGAAGCTGTTTGTCGGCAAACTCTATGATTTCCGGAAATACGATGCGTCGACGGAGTTCGGCGTGATCTACCGGGAGACCGCTTCCGGCAAGTATTACGGCAAACGAACCACGATCGGCGGGTTCATCCTCGACAAGGAGTATATGATCTGTCCGGAGAAGTGCAAGCTGGAACTTCTGACGCCGCGTTCGGATGCGGTTTATACGCTCCTGGAAACGAACGCCCGCGGGAAAACCGTGGAGCGGGAGCTGAATCTGATGGAATTGCCGATGCGTACACCGAAAGCGCGCGGTATTTTGATTTCTTCCCGGCAGCTTGCGAAGATCACGCACAAACGTTATCTGACCGAAGAGGAACTTGAGGCGCTGAAACTTGCCGCCTCCGGCAAGGAGGAATCGGGAAATGACGGACAAGTGCCGGGTGAAGTGACGGATCAATCCGTCATTTCCGCAGAAGATACAGCGGAAGAGTCCGCTGTTCAGCCGGGAATGGAGGAGAAACCGGAATCGGAAAAACCCGTGGACTCGGAGAAGGTTTCTGAGCCGGAGCCGGAAGAGAAGCCGGAGAAAAAGGAGATTGAATCCGGGACGGTGCCGGAATCGGTTGAATCCGGGAAGGGGGAATCCACTCCGGAAATGGCGGGTGAGCCGCTCGTGCTGGAGGATGACGGGCTGCCGCCGGTGAAGCCGAAGCGTTCCCGTCCCCGTTCCCGCCCCCGCCCGGAACCGGCGAAACCGGAGAAGAAGGAGCCGGAGAAACCTGCTCCGGACGAGGAGGACGAGTTTGGTATGGTACAGTCCGAATTCGGATTCTGATATCCGGCGGAAAATCTTCAACGATGATCAAGGAGAGGTGAGAAATGGCTTTTCTTCAATGTGAATTTCATTCGGATGTGCTTGGACGCGCCTGCAGCATGAATGTGCTGGTTCCGCAGAAGGCGGCGACGCAGATCGGCATGGTTTCTTCGGGAGAGACGGGACGCGCCGAATACCCGGTGCTCTATCTGCTGCACGGGCTTTCGGACAACCACACGATCTGGATGCGCCGCACTTCGATTGAGCGGTACGCGGCCGCTTACGGCATTGTCGTGGTGATGCCGGCGGGAGAGCGCGGATTTTATACGGATATGGCCGAGGGATACCGTTACTGGACGATGGTTTCGGAAGAGTTGCCGCAGATTGTCCGGAATCTGTTTCCGGTCAGTGCGAAACGGGAGGATACGTTTGCGGCGGGGCTGTCGATGGGCGGCTATGGCGCACTGAAACTTGCGCTGCGTTGCCCGGAACGGTTTGCCGGGGCGGTGGCGCTCTCGCCGGTGACGGATCCGCGCGGCTGGTTCATCGGCGGTGAGCGGCCGGAGATGCGTGAGGAACTGACCCGGATCTTCGGTTCTGCCGAACGGATCGTGGCGAACGGAGATGATCTCTTTGCGCTCGCCGACGCTCTTCTCAAATCTTCGAAACCGAAACCGCGCATTCTGCAGGTCTGCGGGACGGAAGACGGATTGCTGCGCGAGAATCACCGGTTCCGCGATTACATGGAGAAAGTTCATTTCCCCGGCTACTGCTACATTGAGGATGCCGGGACCCATAACTGGGAGTTCTGGGATCACTATATTCAGGACGGGCTGCGTTTCCTGTTCGGAACGGAGAAATGATGGGTGGAGCTTCCCGGCATTATTCGGAGATCGGTGTCTGGGAGAGGAGCTGGGTGCTCTTCTGGTCATACATCAAGATCACGAGTCTCGTGATCGGCGGAGGCTATGCGATCATAGCGGCGGCGCAGGAGGAGTTTGTGCGCCGCCGCGGGTGGCTGACCGATGACGACGTGTTGGAGATGATCACGATCACACAGACGGTTCCCGGGATTCTCGCCTGTAATTCGGCGATCTACATCGGCTGGCGGATCAACGGGCTGCCGGGGGCGCTTGCGGCGCTGCTCGGGTCGATTCTGCCGTCGCTGGTCATCATCATCTGCATAGCGGCGGCGATTTCATCGGTGGCTGAGATGATTCAGAATCCGTACATTCAGGGAGCATTCCGCGGTGTCATCGCCTGCATTGTGGGCATGGTGGTCGTGACCGCGCTTAAAATGCGCAAAAAGCCGGTGAAGGGATGGTTCGGCTGGCTGATCGCGGCGGGTTGTCTGGTCGGGATGAGCGTATTCGGGGTGAATCCGGCCTGGCTGATCGTCGGGGCGATCGTGCTCGGGATCTCACAGGTGACGATTCTGCGACTGAGGAAACAGGAAGAAGCGGGGGAGAAGAAATGACGTTCTGGGAGCTCTACGTCACGTTTTTCAAATTTGGACTGCTCTGCTTCGGAGGCGGCTACATGCTCGTTCCGCTGTTGTCGGCGGATCTGGTCGGGAACGCGCCCGGGGCGCCGCTGACGCCGGAGGCGTTTGCGAATCTCGTTTCGATCGCACAGGTGACGCCCGGGCCGATCGGGATCAACACGGCGACCTACGTGGGATTCACGCAGCAGGGGATTCTGGGGGCGTGCCTCGGCACGCTCGGGATCGTGACGCCGGCGTTGTTTCTGGTTATTCTCGCGATCAAGCTGCTGAAGCGGTATGAGACGAGTGTTCCGGTACAGGGATTCCTGGCGGGGATGCGTCCGGCGTCGTTCGGGCTGGTTTTGTCGGCGGCGGTGGTTTTTGCGGAGCTGTCGGTGTTCCGCACGGAGATTCCATGGGGGGAGTTCTGGAAGATGATAACCGGTGCGGGCGGCACGCTCGGTGGATTTGGGCTGAACTGGGGATGCGTGATTCTCGCTGCGGTGACGGTTCCGGTGCTGATGAAGACGAAATTTCCGTTTCTCTGGCTTTTGCTGCTTTCCGCGATTTTCGGAGCGTTTTTCTGTCAGCCGTGAGGTGGAAATTTCAGAAATGACGGATTGATCCGTTACTTTTCCGTTGTATTTTTCCGTTGTATTTTCCGTTGAAAACGGTTGAGTCTTCCAGTCCGGACGGATTTTTTTTGTTGCAGATTGCAGAAAGGAAAGCCTTGGAGGTGGCATCGATGGAGAAAAGAGTGATTGCGCTGGATATCGGAAATGTCTGCCTGGAGATTCATCCCGAGCGGTGTTTCGGGGCGCTCGGATTCCGGAGCGTGAGTGAAATTCCGCCCGAAGCGCTGTTTCTCGCAAGCGAACGGTTCGAGCGCGGGGAAGTCACTCCCGCGGAATTTCTCGCGGGATTCCGGAAGCTGACCGGAACGAAGTTCTCCGACGAAGAGCTCGAACGGGCGTTCCGGTCGATCATCGGACCGGTGGTTCCGGGGATGGCGGAGCTGGTTGCCGGACTCGATGCGCGGGGATTCCGGCCGGTGTTCTTCTCGGATACTTCGATCACCCATCTCGACGAGGTTCGGCGGAAGTTCCCGTCGGAAGCGGCGGTGCCGGACGGAATTTACAGTTGCGAAGTCCATGCGAAGAAGCCGGAAAAAGCGATGTTCGAGGCGTTTGAAGCGCGGTTCGGCGTCCCGGCATTTTATTTCGACGATCGCGCCGACCTGATCGAAGGAGCGCTCCGGCACGGTTGGAACGCCCATCGTTTTGTCTCCGCGGAAGAGATGGCGCGCATTCTCGGCTGAATCTGTTTTTTTTTCTCCGAATGGTATCGAGGCCTTTTTTCCGGGTTTTCGGCTCTAAGAGATTGCATTTGCGAAACCTTCGGTCTATATTACTCCGTTTGATTCTGTGTGGTTTCAAGAATACGGTGCATGATGGCTGATTCTGCGGTTACATCCCGGTCGGGCGGTGGGAGCGGTTTCCGGGTGCAATATATTTTTTATGTGGCGTTTCTGCTACTGGCGCTGCTGGCGATCTTTTCCTACTCGCCTGCGGACAGTGCGGCGATTTCAGGCGGGGTCGACGCCCCGCCGTCGAACTGGATCGGCAGTGCGGGAGCATATTTCGGTTTCTGGCTTTTCCATCTTTTCGGGCTGGCGACTTACGTGCTGGTGTTCGTGACACTGCTGCGCCTGCTTCGGGCGATCCTGCCCGGGAAGGGGAGGCCGGGACTCTTTTTCGCCGGGGAAGCGATGATTCTCCTCGGCTCGCTTCTGCTGCTTGCGCTTTCTCCTTATCCATTTGTGTCACTGACCGAACAGCTTGGTATCGGTCGCAGCGGAGTCCCCGAGCTCGCCCTCACGGGCGGAGTGATCGGTCAGGTGCTTGTCGCGCCGGCGGTCGAATCTCCGGAACTTTCCGAGGGAGTGCTTCGGCAGTTGATCGGTGCGGTCGGATGTACGATTTTCGGATGGGCGCTCGTGATGGGCGGGGCGATTGTCATTTATTTTTCAGACTGGCACGCACTGCTGCGGGATCGGGTTTTCGCGCCGCGCCCGTGGACGGAACCCGAATCGGACGACGTGCCGCGAAGCCGCCGCGCCGCCGCGATCGCCGCTGAACCGGAACCGGAGCTGGAGCTGGAGCCGGAGGACGGGAGTGGTCGTGAAGCCCCGGCGGATGAACCGGCACGGTCAACGGACGGCATGTTCAACCGGATGCGGGAGGCCCTCCGCGTTCTTCAGGGCAAAGGCAACGCCGTTCCGGCGGAGTCGGAAGAGGAGAATCCTGCTCCGAAAATTTCTCAGCCGGAGTTGCTTACCGCCGTTGCACCGGAACCGGAACCGGAGCCCGCTCCTGCTCCGGAACGGCCGAATGCTCCGGTTTCGCCCGCTTCCCGGCCGCAGACTTCTCCCGCCGCCGGCGTTCCGGCGGTCAGCACACGAGTGGTGGAACAGGGGGCGAAGGCGACTGCCGGCCATGAACGCGAATATATTCTGCCTCAGATTCCGATGTTGAGCAAGGGCTCCGATCTGGTCGGAGAAGCGCCGGAGGCGATCGCCCGGGCGCGCGAGATTCTGCAGCGGACACTCGACAGCTTCAAGGTTTCCGGCCGGGTGTCCGGATACATTTCCGGCCCGCGGATCACGCGGTACGAGATCTCCCTCGACGAGGGGGTCAACGTGAAGAAGGTCGAAGCGATTGCCGACAACATCGCGATGAATCTTTCCGCCAAGACGGTGCGCGTACTTGCGCCGATTCCCGGCCGGCCGGTCGTCGGCGTCGAAGTCCCGAACACGAAGACCGAGGCGGTGTTCATGCGGGCGGTGATGGAGTCCGATGCGTGGCAGAAGGGGCACGCCGCAATCCCGATCGTGCTGGGGAAGGATGTGGCGGGCAATCCGGTGATTCTCGACCTCGCGAAGGCGCCGCACCTTCTGATCGCCGGTTCGACCGGATCGGGCAAGTCGGTCTGCATGAATACGCTCATCATGAGCCTGCTGTTCAAATTCTCGCCGGATGAACTGCGACTCATCATGGTCGACCCGAAGATCGTGGAATTCGAGGATTACAAGCGTCTGCCGCATTTGATTACTCCCGTCATCAACGATTCAAAGAAGGTTCCGATCGCGCTGCGCTGGGCCGTGACCGAGATGGAGAAGCGCTATCATATCCTTGCGAAGGCGGGCGTGAAAAAACTCGCGGAGTACAACAGTCGGCCGAATCCGGTGCCGGTGATCGATGAGAACGGCGTTGAAGCGCCCGCGAAAATGCCTGTGCTGATCGTGATCATCGACGAGCTGGCCGAACTGATGATGACCGATGCGCGGAAGGATTCCGAGGCGTATATCACCCGGATCGCCCAGCTCGGGCGCGCGGCCGGGGTGCACATCGTGGTTGCGACGCAGCGTCCTTCGACGCAGATCATCACAGGCGTCATCAAGGCGAATCTGCCGACGCGAATCGCGTTCCGGGTCGGTCAGATGATCGACAGCCGGGTCATTCTCGATCAGAACGGAGCGGAAAAACTGCTCGGGTCGGGCGACATGCTCTTCCTCGCGCCGGGCGGGATGGACCTCGAACGTGTGCAGGGCGCCTGGGTCAAGGACGAAGACATCAAGCAGGTGGTGAAGTTCGTTTCCGACCAGGTTCCTCAGAGTTTCAATGCGCAGGTCGTCGCCGAGGAGGAGGCGATGGAGGAGGAAATCGACGAAAATGCGACCGATTACGACGATGACGATTACCGCGATATCGCCCCGGTCATCAAGAAATACATGCGTCCGGGGGACGACGACAACATCCGCCGGGCACTCGAAGTGGTGGTTCTCGACCGGAAGGCGAGCACGAGTTATCTCCAGCGGCGGCTGAAGATCGGTTACAACCGCGCCGCGGAGATCATGGATCTCTTTGAGGAGCGCGGCATTGTCGGGCCGGCGTCGGGCAGCGGCAACAAGCGGGAGATCCTGATTTTCGACGGAATGGACGAAGAGTAGTCTCGAAAGAATTGCAGAATGCACCGAAGTGCGCTATATTGATTAGGAAAAAGCAACCCAACATATAAGGGTCATGATATGGAAGAATTGAGACACGGGCTGCTGCCCGGCCGGAAAAACGAGGAAGAGCCGGAGCTGTTCCGCGATGAGCCGCCCGCGGCGAAGGGAGAAGAAGAGGAGGAGCCGATCGGACCGATCGATTCGGAAATACGCGAGGTTCCCGATTCTCCGGTAAAGCCGAAGACCTATTGCAGAATCGCCGGGGACGGTTCATTCGGGGAGTGTCTTGCGGAATTGCGGCAGCGCCACAACCTTACGATCCGGCAGTTGGCGGAAGAGACCAGGATTCGGGAGATCTATCTGGAGGCGTTGGAGGCGGAGGATTACAAGAATCTTCCGCAACTGGTCTATGTGATGGGTTACATCCGCAAACTTTGTGCGCTTTACGGCGTGAGCAAGGAGGATGCGGATGCGCTGACCGCGGGGTTGCGTGAACGGCTGCAGTATGAGCTGCCGGAAGACATCACCAAGGCGGTTATGGATCATGAGGTCAGCGAGGAGAATGAGCGCAAGCAGCGGCAGCTGATGCTTCTGGTTGCCGGAGGCGCGGCGCTGGTGGTGATTGCGTTCATTGTGGTGGGCGTGTTGATTCTGGTCGGGCTGCGGAGCTGTTCGTCTGCTGAGGCTTCCGGGGCGCCGTTCGACGAAAGCCGCCTGCTTGAATTGCAGTCGGCCCCGCGGATTGAGTTGCAGGAACTGAAATGAAAAAGGACCGTTTTCCGGGAGAAAATCTCCGGAAAACTGGAAAAATCCGGAAGTTGGTGCTATAGTAGTTGGTTATGAAAATATTACTGATCAATGGGCCGAATCTTCAGCTTCTTGGTTTTCGGGAGCCGGGGATCTACGGTCGCGACACGCTTGAATCGATTGTGTCGCATCTGCGTGAGCTTGCCGCCGGATTCGGCTGCGAGCTGATTGACTTTCAATCCAATCATGAGGGCGAGATCGTCGATCGGATCGGGAATTCCATTTCGGAGGGGATTTCCGGTATTGTGATGAATCCCGCGGCCTACACGCATACATCCGTGGCGATCCGGGACGCGATTGCCGCGGTGAAACTTCCGGTGGTGGAGGTGCACCTGAGCAATGTGCATGCCCGCGAGGAGTTTCGCAGCCGTTCCCTGACCGCCCCGGTCTGCATCGGCGTAGTTGCGGGGTTCGGAGCCGACTCTTACGAGCTGGCGCTCCGTGCCCTGTGTTCTCATTTGAAAAAGCGGAATCAACAGTAATGTAATCGAAACCCCAAATTCCAGGGAGAGCTTCTGCAATGAAAATCGAAGAAATCAAGACGATAGTCAAACTGATGAGCGACCATGATCTGACCGAGTTCAAGATCGAAGCCGAGGAGTACAATCTCTGCATTCGGCGGGGAGGGAGTGTTCCCGCCCAGATTGTGACCCAGGTTGCTCCGGCGGTTCCGGCCGTGGCGGCGATGCCCGCTCCGGCGGCGACTCAGGCGGCAGCTCCGGCCGTGGCTGCCGCGGAGGTTGCGGCGGCTCCGGCAGAGACGATCGATTCTCCGCTGGTCGGAACATTCTATCGTGCCTCTTCGCCGGAGGCGCAGCCGTTTGTGAAAGTCGGCGACAAGGTTACGCCGGATACGGTTGTCGGCATCATCGAAGCGATGAAGGTCATGAACGAGATCAAGGCGGAAAAGAGCGGCGTCATCAAAGAGATTGCCGTGGAAAACGGTCAGCCGGTCGAATACGGGGAAACGCTGTTCGTAATCGGATAACAAGGTGACGGTACACAATTATGTTCAATAAAATCCTGATAGCCAACCGCGGCGAAATCGCGCTTCGCGTGATCCGGGCGTGCCGGGAGCTCGGCATCCGGACCGTTGCGGTCTATTCCCAGGCGGACGCCGACAGTCTTCCGGTGCGGATGGCGGACGAAGCGGTCTGCATCGGGCCGGCGCATTCGAACCAGAGTTATCTTCTGATCGACCGGATTCTGTCGGTGGCGGCGATTTGTGATGTGGATGCGATTCATCCGGGTTACGGTTTTCTTTCGGAAAACGCATATTTCGCGGAGGCGTGCCGCAAGCACGGCATCACGTTTATCGGGCCGACGCCGGAGGCGATGCGTGCGCTTGGCGACAAGGCGGTCGCGCGTGATACGATGAAGAAGGCGGGGGTCCCGACCACGCCCGGCAGCGACGGGGTTCTGCTTTCCGAGCAGGAGGCGCTGAAGATGGCGCATCAGCTCAAGTACCCGGTCATCATCAAGGCGGTGGCCGGCGGCGGCGGCCGCGGCATGCGCATTGCGCGCAACGACGCGAGCCTTGTGCAGGGGTATCACGCGGCCCGGACCGAGGCGGAGAGCGCGTTTGCAAACGGGGCGCTCTACATGGAGAAGTACCTGGAAAATCCGCGCCATATCGAAATCCAGATCATCGCTGACAACTACGGCAATGTGGTGCATCTGGGCGAGCGCGACTGCAGTGTGCAGCGTCGCAATCAGAAGCTGATCGAGGAAGCTCCCTCTCCGGCGCTTTCGGCGCGCTTGCGGGAGCGGATCGGCGCGGCCGCCGTCAAAGCGGCGAAGGCGGCGGGTTACACGAGCGCCGGTACGATCGAATTCCTCTACACGGAGGACGGCAACTTCTATTTCATGGAGATGAATACGCGGATCCAGGTCGAACATCCGGTGACCGAAGCGGTGACCCGGATCGACTTGATCAAGGAGCAGATTCGGGTTGCTGCGGGCGAACGGCTGAGTTTCCGTCAGAAGGATGTGCAGATCAGCGGGCATGCGATCGAGTGCCGGATCAATGCGGAGGACCCGTTCAACAACTTCACGCCGAGCCCGGGACGGCTTGACCTTTACATTCCGGCCGGCGGGCCGAATGTGCGGGTGGATTCGCATGCGTACACCGGTTACCGGATTCCCTCCTACTATGACAGCATGATCGGGAAGCTGATCGTCTGGGGACACAACCGCGAGGAGGCGATTGCGACCATGCGCCGTGCGCTCGATGAGATGACGATCGAGGGGGTCAAGACCACGATACCGTTCCAGAAGCAGATCGTCTCCCACAAGAGCTTTAATCTTGGGAAATACGATACGGGGTTTGTGGAGCGCTTCATGCAGGAGAGCTCGAAACATAAGGAGGACGGAAAATGAAGGCGGCGGCAAACAACAGAAAGGCGGCAGTTCCGCAGACGGAAGCTGGAAACACTGCAGCGGCGGCTCTGGAAGGTTCCGAACTCGGCGAGGTGAAGGTTCACGAAAATGTGATCGCTTCCCTGGTTCGTAAAGCGGCTCTTTCCGTGGAAGGGGTTTCGCGCCTTGCGGGCAGCTCGCTGGTGGACAACATTGCGGAGTTTGTCGGGAACCGCAGAATGGCCCGGGCGATCACGATCGAGATGGACGACAACAACCGCGTGACGCTTGAGATCAAGCTGGTTTTGAAGAGCGGTTACAACATTCCCGAAATTGCGCCGCGGGTGCAGAAGGCGGTCATCGAGGAGGTTGAGAAGGTGACCGGGATGACCGTCACGAAAGTCGGCGTTCTGTTCCAGGACATCGACGATGCGGCTTCGGAGGAGGAGAGCGGCGACGACGATGCGGAGATCGATTCGATCCCGATGAACTGATGATCGAGCGGGGTGTGCCGGAATGCGGTGCGCCCCGAATGTTTCTGGAGGAGGTGCCGGAATGGTTTTTGAAGAGCTTTTTTCGAGCGAATTTTACCGGGAGTTGTTCAACAACGAATTTAATCTCGGATATGCGATGGGGATTGGCCTGGTCATCGGGCTTCTGATCCTTCTGGTGATTCTCCGGATCATTCTGCGGCTTTTGTTCCGTCGACACCGCTGCGGTTCGATTGTGGTGCCGGACGCCGCGGGAGAATTGATTATTTCCAGCGAGGCGGTGGAGAAGGCGGCGCGGTCGGTGCTCGGGAACTTCAAGGAACTCGATGTGCGCCGGATTCGGCTTTACCGGCAGGGAAAGAGCTATCAGCTGCTGTTGTTCTGCACGTTTGTCGGCGGCGGCAGAGGATTGCCGGAACTTTCCCGCGAAATCAGGCCGCAATTGATTGAGACGCTCGAGCGGTTGTTCGGAATTCATTCCATGCGCAAGGTGCAGTTCCGGATCGATACGCTTGACGAGGGCGCGGAGCCTGTGATCCAGCCCCCGGCGGTTCCCGCGAAGGAGGCGGCAAAGGCCGCGCCGGAGGAATGCTGATTCTTGCCTCGGGGTCGCCCCGTCGCCGGGAGTTGCTGGGGCGGATCGGCGTGCCGTTCGTGGTGGAGTCCGCCGAGGCGGGGGAGATCGATGTACTGCCTGATCCGCGACAGGTTCCGTTGTACAACGCGGAACTCAAGGCGTCGGCGGTTTCCGCAAAACATCCGGATGCTGTGGTGCTTGGGGCGGACACCGTGATTCTGTTCGAAGGGCGGGTGATCGGCAAGCCGCGCGACCCGGCGGATGCCCTTGCGACTTTGATGGCCCTTTCGGGGCGGACACCTGAAGTCGTTACCGGATTGGCGCTGTTGCGCGGGCTCCCGGAGTTCCGGCGCGTCTGGAGCGAAACGACGCGCGTGACTTTTCTGCCGTTCGATGTGGAGACGGCGAAGCGTTATCTTTCCCGCGTTCCCGTTCTGGACAAGGCGGGAGCCTATGCGATTCAGGAACACGGGGAACTGCTGGTCGCCTCGATCGACGGCGAGCTCGACAATGTGGTCGGGCTGCCGCTCGGGCGGCTGCAGCGCGAACTTGCCGCGCTGGGAAGCCGTTCAGATCATGCCTAGTTTTTTCCGTACCGGAACAAGATCGATTTCGCGCGGAGTGCGCTTTTGTCTGATGCACTCGGCTGCGGCGAATCCGGCGGCCCGTCCATACTCTCCGACGTGGCCGATCATGCGGATGGCGCTGAATGCCTCGTGGGTCGCGCCGATGCAGCGCGAACCGATGATGACGTTCGACAATCCGACCGGCAGCAGCGAGCGGAACGGAACTTCATAACCCTCCACGCCGGGCGGAAGCGGTTCAAACCGGGTCCCGCTGCCGGTGGGGCTGTGAATATCGACGTGCGAGGTGCTGCGCAGAATGCTGTCATCAAAGTGCGCGGCGCGATTCATATCTTCTTCGGAGAACATGTAATCGCAACGGATTCTGCGACTTTCACGGACGCCGATTTTCGAGCCGATCCGGCTGAGAAAAGCGTGCTCGAATCCGGGCAGCGTTTTCAGGAAGAGGCTCATTTCCGCGACCTGGCGGCGGGCGTCGATCATGGCCCGGGTCAGGGAGGCGGCGTCGGTTGGATCGTATCCGTTGAGCCGGGTGCTGTTGAAGAGCAGCGTGCCGGGAACCGGAAGCCGGAAGAAGAGCACATCCTCCCGCGGGTTGTGAAGCAGCCCCCTGGCCTTGGCGATGTTGTAGCGGAGATTGATCTCCTTCATCGGGGGTATGCGGTCGAAATCGACACCGCTCATGAAAAACGGCAGCGTCATCGGCTGACACAGCCCGTCTTTCCGGTTCCCGAGTTCAAATTCGGCACCTGCGGCGACGCAGAGGTTGCCGTCCCCGGTTCCGTCGATGAAGATGTCGGCGGAGATTTTCCGCCGGCCGGAGGCGTTGTACAGCGTGACGGACGAGACGTTTCCGTCGGCGGTTTCGACCTCGATCATCTCGGTTCCGAGCAGCAGCTCCGCGCCGGATTGCGTGAGGAGTTCGTCGAGGATCAGCGAGAGGGCGACGTCGTCGAATTCATCGCAGCTGAGAGCGCCACGGGCGGCGAGGCGGTTCATCAGGATGTCCTGAAAGGTCGGAGCCGTTTTTCCGGGCGGGATCGGCTGGGAGAAGCTCGCGATGAGCGAATTGACCGGGACTCCTCCGAAGCGCCAGCTTGATTCGACCAGCAGAGTGTGTGCTCCCGATTCGGCGGCGGAAACAGCCGCCGCCACTCCGCCGATTCCGCCGCCGATGATTGCGACGTCATAATGGTTGTGATTCATGTTTCACGATCCTTTCTGAAATGGGAATGAGTTCCGCGGTAAGTTCGCGCAGGCCCTGTCGGGCGAAGTGTTCGGGATCCTCGACCGGTCGGAGATCGATTCCCGTGCCGGAGAGCGCGCGAATGAGAGCTTCTCCGTATTCCGGCCAGTTGAGGCCGACAATCCGGAGCCCGAGTTCAAAGAAAAGTCCGGAGAGCACCCCGGCAATGACGGAGGCGGGCAGTCTCCCCTTCCCTGCGGCAATAGCGGCCGCAAAGCAGTCGCTGCGACCGCAGAAACAGAGGGGGGCGGCGACTCCGCAGGAGCGGTGTACGGCATTGCCGGGTGTCCCGCAACGTCCGAGTGCGATCTCTCCGAGTTCCATTGTGCCGATTTTCCAATGTGCAGCATTCCGACAGATCAGGAGGCCGATGTGATCCGGTTGTCTGGCTGCGGCGGCGAACCCCCGGGTGGCGGCGGCGATCTGCGTGAATACCCGCCGGATCGGGATCTCGCGCCAGGCCTCCAGCATTCCGACAGTTTCGCACGGTTCCCAGGCCCCGATTCCCGAGACGTGAAAGATCATGCCGGGATCCGGCGCCACAAGTCCATCGACGCAGAGGGTCGCCACCTGAACTGTTTTCCCGGCGATTCCCTCGCGGATCGTCCGATTGATGGTTTGCAGAAAGGCTGCCTGATTCTGTTCCGGAACGATTGAGCTGTACCGTTCGAGGACTCCCCCGTCACAGCCGAGAAGTTCCGCTTCGACCCGGGCGGGCGCAGCCATGACGGCCAGCGCCCGCTCTTTTCCCGGCAGCAGCCGCAGCCGTTCGATCGGCCGTTTGACGCCGGGGGCGCGAAAGCTTTCCCCCGCGACCATTCCGGTCTCGCGCATGACTCTGGAATAGTTGGTGATCGACGCAGGCGAGAGTCCGGTCCGGGCAGAGAGTTCTTCCCTGGTCAATTCTTTGAAGAACAGCAACTTTTTCCTCAGATCCGCGATCACATCCGTCGGGTTCATGCCGGCTCCTCCCGTTTATTAATAAATTTACTACAATAAAATTAATATTCAATCCCGGAGCCGGAAAAATCCGGGAAAAATCTGCCGTGAAGAATTTCCGTCTGTCCGGTCGCCGCTCGGTCATGCCGACTACGACCATTGAAATGTGTATTTTTTTTCAATACAGTCTTGACATGGAGATCAATTTGTGTCATAATATATACTGTATTTAAAATAAACACAGAAGGCATTATGGTTCAGAACAACATTCGGTTTAATCGTGCTGATCAGTTGACACAGCATTTGACGGCACGCTGCCTGCAATTCCGTGCCGGGGAGAAATTTCTTTCCGTCCGCCAGATCATGGATGAATTCAATGTCAGTCAGATCACGGTCAAGCAGGCGATGGAGCGGCTCTGCGAGACGGGGGTGCTGGAAGCGCAGGAGCGCCGCGGTTATTTTGTCCGGCGGGAGCCGCGTTACCGGAAAATAGTCTGTTTGACTCCGTCTGATATTGCAGATTATTCGGAAGAGCTCTCTTCTCTTCTGAAAGAAGAGGCGGAAAAGGCCGGTTTTGAATCGTCGCTGGTGGATATGCCGGACAATGCGTCGGGAGTGGCAATGCTGCCGGAGCTCAAAGCCGACGCGGTATTGTTCATTCCTTACGCGCACGAGGAGATTACTTCGGAACAGCTCAACCGGATCATGGCGCAGCCGATGCCGGTTATCATCATTTACGGGACAGTGAGCGTGGGTGGCTGTCGTTACGTGGATGGCGACAACGAGTTCAGCGGGGTGCTGGCCGCAACGTATCTGCTGATGAACGGCCACCGGAAATTGGGAATTCTGGTGTCTGAACCGGAAGTGACGGTGATCCGGCAACGGCTTGATGGTTTTCTGAAATGTGCCCGGGCGTGCGGGGTGGAAGTGGAAGTGCTGCATCCACATATTGAGATCGGGGAACCTTCGCCATTGCGCAGTTACGAGTTCTTCAAACAATATCTCTCTGAACATCCGAAGCCTGGTTTTACGGGATTGTTCGTGGTGTCGATGTTTCCGGCGCGGGAGGTCATCCGGGCGGCGAATGAGTGCGGTCTTGAGATTCCCCGTGATTTCAGTTTGATCTCGCTCGGCCGGGCGGGGCATAAAGCCGGAGAGGACATTACAAGAATCAATACCCGCCGCGATCTTGTGGTTTCCTATGCGGTGCGTCTGGTGAAAGAATATTTCGAGCATAAAGAAAACGCTCCGATATTCCATATTGTTCCGGCAGAGATCCACCAGGGCAACACCGTAAGAAATATCGGCTTTCCACAATAAAACGAAGGAGGAGAGATGAGACGTTATTGTACATGGATTGAATTTCTTATGGTAGAAACTTGTCAAATATACCATTCTTCCCTTGTTTGCACCCGGCAGTCAAGAGAGGGGTTCGGGGGAGAGAAAGCGGCAGGGAAAGCCGCGTCTCTCCCCGTACCGAACGACCATCAAACTCCTCATCGGCCAGTTATCGCCCCGCAACAGAGTTTCCGCTCGCGTTTTTGCGGCTCTTTCTCCTCGCGCCGGCCGACCGCAGCCGTGTCCGAGACCGCCCCGTACGCGGCACCGGCACCTTGCCGGACGCAAGGGGTGCGGGGGGCGGCGGACACGCCCCCTGCCTCCCACGACCATGCAACGGTTAAGGCGGCATTTACACTTATCGAACTTCTTGTAGTGATTGCGATCATCGCGATTCTGGCGTCGATGCTGCTGCCTGCATTGAATCTGGCGCGTGACCGGGCGAAAGAGACGAAATGCGTTGGCAATCACAAGCAGGTGATCGCCGCACAGCTCATGTATTCAAACGACAACAACGGGCGGATGGTGGTCAATACGATGGGACGTCCTTTCTCGGAGGCGCTCATGGGGGTGAGGTTGAATGCGTCACCGAACTGGGATTACACGCTGGACAGCAAGTTTGCGAGTTACATTTCACCCGGCAGCAAGAAGATTTTCGTCTGTCCGTTTCATATGGAGGCGGACAGCGGTCACTTTGACGCATGGCAGACCAACGGCATGTACGTGGGCACCTGGGATTCGAGTTATACGAACAATACGGACCGCACAGGAGTCTATATGAATTTCATCAATTCCTCAAACCTGTTTTACATGCTGAACAAGGCGCGCTGCCCGAGCCAGCTGCATGTGTATGCCGACACCGCACAGTACGGTTCGGGGGACTGGTTCAAGGTTCCGCGCGGGATCAATCAGTACAGTCACACCAGCAATGGAGTCGGGGTGCCGAGCGGCGGTCAGAATTCCGGAATCTGGCTCGGGCACCGTAACCGGGCGAACCTCTCGTTCATGGACGGGCATACCGAATCGATGAATTCGACGGAATTGCGCGACAGCGTCATGCAGGTCCGGAAGGTGGTTACGCAGCAGCTTGAGCTGCGCAGTTTGTGACGGCAGAATTCCGGGAGAAATTTTCGAATGAAAACATGGAAGACATTAGCCGCTGCGGTTTTGCTGGGCACAGCTGTGATTTGCGCCGGGACGGATTCTCCGTGGGGGATCGCCGCCCATCCGCATGCCGCGAAAGAGTGGGAGAACATCGACCGCCAGCTCGGGATGATGCGGGACGCAGGGATGACTTCGCTGCGGCACGACATGAAATTTTCGCGAATCGCCGCGAAAAAGGGACAGTACGATTTCAGCAGCTACGATGAGCTCCTGGAGAAACTCGATCAATATGGGATGGAATATCTGCCGATCCTCGAGGGGTATGACTGGGAGATCAGCAAAAGCCGCCCGGATGCGGTTCCGCTTTACAGGCATCCGGAAGAGTGGCGTGCCTTCGTCCGCGCCTGCGCCCGGCACTACAGGGGGAAGTTGAAAGTCTGGGAGATCTGGAACGAACCGGACGGCGGATTCTGGAAACCTGATCCGAACGCCGCGCAGTTCGTACCGCTGCTGAAAATCGCATACGAGGAGCTCAAGGCGGCTGATCCGGAGAACGTCGTGATGGTCGGCGGCCTGTGCGGTTGGAACGTCGGATATCTGCGCGACATGTATGCCGCAGGCGCAAAGGGGTATTTCGATGCGATCGCGGTTCACCCCTACGGATGGGGAGTCGACCGCAGCGCGTTTCAGCGGAAACGCATGGAGGAGTTCAAGACGGTTCTGGCCGAGCATGGCGATGAGGAGAGTGCGCTCTGGATCACGGAGTGCGGCGGGGCAACCAACCGCAGCAATCTGATCGCGCAACAGCCCGATGTGCTCATCAGGGCGATCGGCGCGGTGGCGCGGAAGATCGGGCGGAAGCTGCCGCCGCAGCTGGTCGTCGGGGCGCCGGTTTCCCGGGAGCATCCGGATCGCGATTTCGAGCCGTCCCGCAACTGGCTGCCGAATGCGAAACTCATTCCGGTCACACCGGAGGAACTGGCAGAAGCCGATCCGGAGAAACTGCCGGTTTTTCTCGGCTGCGAACACACCGCCATCGAGGAGTCTTACAAAGAGCCGATGCTGGAATATGTGAGAAAAGGCGGGATTCTGCTCGCATTCGGCGAAGTGCCGTTCTATTACGTCCGCTATCGCAATGAGCAGGGGAACTGGTCAAGCCGCAGTGCGGCCGGAGAACTCCACCCTTATTACGGGATCGGTTATCAGGCGTGGTGGACGAAACCCGGCATCCCGAAATCCGCCAGTCGAACCCTTACGACCGCCACCGGGAAAGAGGCCGGAATCGGGGAACTCAAAAATGTCTATGTCACCCGGTTTCTCAACGCCGCGAATGTCGCGGAAGGGGATGAATACACCCCGCTGGTTCAGGTTCTCGATCACACCGGAAAAGCCGTCGGTGACGGAATCGCACTCTATACGTTTCGCGAACGACGCGGCGCGATTCTCGGCTGCACCATCCAGTTTGCGGGCGGATTTGCCGAGGCGGAGCAGGCACATCTGCTGCAGACGCTCTATCTCTCCTACCTCGCCGCTGGAGTTGAGAGAGTCTACTTCTACGATTTCCACAGCGATGGCGACAACCCGTCTGAACGAGAGGACAACTTCGGCATCGTACGCTGGAATTATGAACCGAAACCCGCTTATTTCGCCTACCGGGAAATGAGTGCCGCCCTCGGCCGCGCCCCCCGGTTCTCGGGACAGATTGCCGATGTTCCGCCTTCTGTGCAGGCGCTGCTGTTCGACCGGGAGGAGGGCGGACGGGTGCTTGCCTTCTGGAGCACTTCCGGCGAAACGGTCTCCTTCCCATATCTTGGGGAGACTTACGAGGCCGCGCCGGCGGTCCGGTTCGCCAAGTTGCCGGCCGGACACTGACCCGTCGGAAAAGAGCGCCCTCCCGCGGATGCCGAAAATGCAGAAAAAAGCATCCGAAGGAGGGCCGATGGAAAAGAGTGCCCGTTTCTTTTCCGGAGAACACCATTACTATATCACCGCAAACGAGGAATGCAAGCCGGGAAATTAGTTTTGGCTAACTTTTTTTGAAAAAATTTTTCCGTTTACGGTTTGCAAGGGGAGGCCGGTCAGATTTTGCCGTCATCCCGGTGGCGGTAGACGGACTGCATGAGTCCGCACGCGATCATGAGCATGAGAAAGAAGGAGCCGCCGTAACTGATAAAGGGCAGCGAGAGGCCGGTGACGGGGGTGATGCCGATGCTCATGCCGATGTTGATGAAGCAGTGGGCGAAGATGATCGATCCTACGCCGATGCAGAGATAACGGCCGAACGGGTCGTCGGTCAGGAACGCGGTTCGGAGGATCGAGTAGAGCAGCAGCAGATAGGCGAGGAAAATCAGCAGACAGCCGATGAATCCGGTTTCCTCGGCAATGATCGCGAAGATGAAGTCGTTGTTGGCGGCCATCTGGGGGAGAAAGCCGAGAGAGTTCTGGGTTCCGGCGCCGATCCCTTTGCCGAAGAGCCCGCCGGAGGCGACGGCAAGTCCCGCCTGGTAGGGCTGGTATCCGGCGGAGGCGAGAAAATCCTCCGGATGGAGGAATGCGAGGATGCGGTTCAGCTGGTATCCCTTCAGGAAGGGGTGGATGCGCAGAACCTCGTTCGCGACAACGAGCGCGAGGGCGCAGATGGAGGTGATGCTGACCGTGATGATGAACCGCCATTTGAGTCCCGCGCAGAAGACGATCGCCAGATAGATGGGGATCAGGATCAGCGCACTGCCGAAATCCGGTTCCTTCAGGATCAGGACCAGCGGGATTGCGACCGTAACTCCCGAGAGCAGCAGACAGAAGAATTTGTTCACCGAGAATATCGCAGTGGAGAACATCGCCGCTAGCAGCATGATGAGTGCGAGTTTTGCGAATTCCGAGGGCTGGAGGCGGAATCCCACGCCGGGGATGTTCAGCCAGCTGACCGCTCCGTTGACCTTCTGGCCGATGAACGGCAGAAGCAGCAGCAGAACCAGCGTGATAAGGTAGAAGACCAGGGAGAATACCTTGTATTCCGTGCGGCGCAGATTGACCGACGAGGCCGCAAGCCAGAGAATGAGTCCTCCGCCGACCCAGAGCAGCTGTCGGTTGAACGCCTGCAGCGAAAGAGTCGTGCCGATCTGAACCCCGGTGGAGTAGATGAAAACCAGCCCTGTACAGATCAGGAACAAAAGCGCAGTGATCTGGATGAAATCATATCCGCCGAGATAGCTCAGGATACGGATCAGCCATCGGCCTTCGCTTTTTTTCTTCGCCTTTCGCATTCCTCAAATCACCTGGCGTTTGGATGAAAACGGGGGGCGAAAAGAAGCGAACTTCCCCTCTCCCCCCCGTCGATTTGCCGCTGTTCGGCATCCCTTTGTTCAGACTTCGAAAGTCTGGTCGCGGCGGGGGCCGACGGAGATGATGGCGAGTTCGGAGTCGACAAGCTCGGCGATGCGGGCGAGATACTTCTTCGCGTTGTCGGGGAGTTTGTCATAGCATGTGACGGCGCTGATGTCCTGTTTCCAGCCGGGAAGCCACTCGATGACCGGTTTGACGGCGGCGAGTTCCTCGGCGGAAGCGGGGAACTCCTTCGTGACCCGCCCGTTGATTTCATAAGCGACGCAGACGCCGATCTGGTCGAACTGGTCGAGCACGTCGAGTTTCGTGACGGCGAGCTTGTTCACGCCGTCAACCATGCAGGCGTAGCGGCTTGCGACCGCGTCGAACCAGCCACAGCGGCGCGGACGGCCCGTGGTCGCGCCGAACTCATGGCCGATTTTGCGAAACGTTTCGCCGTTTTCATCGAAGAGTTCGGTCGGGAACGGGCCTTCGCCGACGCGGGTCGTATAAGCCTTGATGACGCCCCAGGTGTCACGGATCTTCTGCGGGGCGATGCCCGCGCCGGTGCAGGCGCCGCCGGAGACGGTGTTGCTGCTCGTGACGAAGGGATAGGTGCCGTGGTCGATGTCGAGCAGTGCGGCCTGCGCGCCTTCGCAGAGGACGTTTTTACCGGCCTTGATCACATCGTTCACAAGGTAGACCGTGTCGCAGACATAGGGGCTGAGAAAGGCGGCCGCTTCGCGGACGAGAGCCCACTCCTCATCGATGTTGAGCGGGGCGATGTTGTGTTCGGCAAAGGTTTTGTTGTACCGTTCGGCCTCGGCGCGGAACTGCTCCTCAAGCCGGGCGGGATTCTTGAGATCGATGCCGCGGATGCCGGTGCGGTTCATCTTGTCGGCGTAAGCCGGGCCGATGCCGCGTTTGGTGGTTCCGATCTTCTTGTTTCCGGCATTGGACTCCCTGAGCGCGTCTGCGCGTTTGTGATACTCGAAAATAAGCTGGGCGCGGTTCGAAAGGCGGATGTTGTCGATGGAGAATCCCCGGGCGGCAATGCCCTTCATTTCCTCGACAAGTCCGAGGACGTCGACGACGAGTCCGTTGCCGATGACGTTGATCACGTTCGGACGGAAGATCCCGGATGGAACAAGGTGAAGCACATAGTGTTCGTCGCCGATTTCGACGGTATGGCCCGCGTTGTTGCCGCCCTGAAAGCGAACGACCATGTCGACGTCGCGGGTGAGCACGTCGATGAGTTTGCCCTTTCCTTCATCGCCCCACTGGGTTCCGACCAAAATGTCAACCGGCATATTTCCCCCCTGCATCAAGGTATTGATAACTCGTCTGAAACAAAGGTAATAACATAGCGCTTTTTGCCGGAATTTCAAATCGCATGAGTCAATTTCGCAGCATAATTTTTTCCTGTCGAAACGGGTTTCCGGCGGTCGGCCGCGAAAAAAAACGTTTTTTTTCGGGGAAACTTGCGATTGATCTTTAAAAAATGGGCGCGGAAATTTGAAAGTTGACGAAAAGGGAGGTATTTTAATACATGATTTGTGGATAAACGGGACGAACCGAGGGAGAGTGGTCAAGTGGGCGATTCGATCGATGTCGGAGTGATGACGCAGGTTCTGCGTGAGATGGGGGAAAAGGCTGTAGTTGCATCCCGTGCGCTGGCCGTGCTCCCGTCCGAGGCGAAGAACCGCTGCCTGCGGCGGATGGCCGAGGCGATTGAAGTGGCGGTTCCGGCGATCAAGGCGGCCAACGAGGAGGATCTCAAGGCGGCGAAGGCTGCGGGTCTCTCCGCGGCGATGATCGATCGGCTGACTCTGACCGACCGGCGCATCGCGGAGATGGCGGAAGGACTCCGGGTGGTCGCGTCGCAGGCTGATCCGGTCGGCCGCGTGCTTTCCGGAACAACCCGTCCGAACGGTCTTTTCATTGAAAAGGTCAGTGTGCCGCTCGGAGTGATCGGCATCATTTACGAATCGCGGCCGAATGTGACGGTCGACGCTGCCGGGATCTGCCTGAAGGCCGGCAATGCGGTGATTCTGCGCGGTGGCAGCGAGGCGTTCCATTCGAATATGGCGCTCGCGCGGCTGCTGGACGAGGCCGCAGTCGATTGCGGGCTGCCGGACGGAACCGTGCAGCTTGTGCCGTGGACCGACCATGCGGCGGTACCGATTCTGCTGAAGATGGACAAGTATCTCGATCTCATCATTCCGCGCGGCGGCGAGCGGCTGATCCGGCTGGTCTGCGCCGAGGCGACGATGCCGGTGCTGAAACATTACAAGGGTGTCTGTCATTTGTATGTCGACGCCGAATGCGATGTGGAGAAGGCGGTTGCGATCGTGGAGAATGCGAAGTGCCAGCGGCCGAGCGCCTGCAATGCGCTTGAGACTTTGCTGATTGACCGCAGGATTGCGGAAAAGTTCATCCCGCCGTTCCTCGCGACGATGAAGGCGCGCGGGGTGGAGTTGCGCGGAGACGCGGAGTTCCGCAAATTTGATCCATCGGCGGTTCCGGCGACGGAGGAGGACTGGTTTGCGGAGTATCTGGACCTGATTCTGGCGGTGAAGATGGTCGGATCGGTTGAGGAGGCGGTTGCGCATATCAACCACTACGGGTCGCGTCACAGCGACGGAATCATCAGTTCGATTCCGGCGGATATCGATTATTTCTTTGCGAACGTGGATTCGGCGACGCTGTACTGCAACGCTTCGACGCGTTTCACGGACGGCGGCGAGTTCGGGATGGGTGCGGAGATCGGCATCAGTACCGATAAGCTGCATGCGCGCGGCCCGATGGGGGCCGATGAGTTGACCAGCTACAAGTATCTCGTTCGCGGTGACGGGCAGATCCGCTCGTAATTTGAGCGGAGAGAGAGGGGAATCATGATTGTTCCGATGAAAAAGGTCACGCTGCTGGCGTTGAGTTCCGAGGAGAGTTCGGCGCTCAGTTCGCTGCGTTCCCTCGGTGTGATGCAGGTTGAGATGACAAGGGGGGCGGAGTCCGGCCGGAGCCAGCAGCTTTCGGAGTGCCACGACACGGCCCGCCGGGTTCTGACAGCACTGGAGAAGTACCGGAAAGAGCGCGAGAAGAGCGGGGCTGAGGAGAGCCGGAGCGCGAAAGTGCGTTCGGGAGCCGAAGCGGTTGATCAGGCCGCGCAGCTGTTCGACTCGCGGGAGAAGATTTCGGCGGAGCTGGCTTCTGTCCAGCAACGGCTGAAGAGTCTCTCTGTCTGGGGGGATTTTGACCGGGCGGAGATCGATGCGCTTCGTGCGAAGGGGGTGTACATCTACCTCTGCTTCGGGCGGGATACGGCGTTTGAGGCGGCCGAGTCGCTGGAAAATGCCGATGCGCAGCTGATTGCCGAGGAGAGTGGGCGCTACTATTTTGTGGTGTTTTCGACCGGACCGATTGAAGACGGCGTTCTGCCGGAAGTGCGTCTCGGCAGCGAGGACAATCCGTCGTCTCTGCGCCGTCGTGAAGGCGAACTTGGGAATGAGCTGCGGGCGGTCGAGGAGGAGATCGGAGAACTGTTTGCGTCGATTCCGGCGATGTCGAAGCGGGTGTCGCAGCTTTCGAGCGAGCTGGAGTTCTCGCTGGTCAGCGATTCGCTTTCGGAACATGGCGAGATCATGTCACTTTCCGGTTATGTTCCGGTTCCGGCGGTTCCGGCGCTTGAGAAGGCTGCGGATGAGAACGGCTGGGGGCTTCTCATTGAGGATCCGGAGCCGGGCGACCGGGTTCCGACTCTCATCAAAACACCGAAATGGGTGAAGACCATCGAGCCGCTGTTCGGATTTCTCGGGATTGAGCCGGGATACGATGAAATTGATGTCTCGGCCGGGGTATTGATTTTCTTCACGATCTTCTACGCGATGATTGTCGGAGACGCGGGTTACGGGCTTGTCTTTCTGCTTGGGACGTTGTTTGCCGCGTGGAAGTTCCGCGGCAATCCGGCGGCCGTGCAGCCGGTGAGGTTGTTTACGCTGTTGTCGGTTGCGACGATTGTATGGGGGGTGATGACCTCGAACATCTTCGGCATGGCGAACCCCTCGTGGCTGAAGTGGACGGAGGTTCCGCAGCTGACGGATGAGGCGGTCAAGAACCAGTATACACAGTTGATCTGCTTTACGCTGGCGCTTGTGCAACTCTCGCTGGGGCGGATCTGGAAAGCGCTGCACGACGGGACGGTTCGCAGCGTGGTCGGGAATCTCGGTTGGGTGTTTTTCCTGTTGGGCAATTTTATTCTGACGATCCGGCTGCTGGTATTTCCCGCGGCGTTTCCGCAGATCATGTTCTGGTTCTACGGGATCGGGCTGGTGATGGTGGCCGTTGCGGATGTGAATTGGAAAGATGTCGCTCAGGTGTTTCAGTTCCCGTTCAGCATCATCAACAGTTTCGTGGATGTTTTGTCCTACATCCGTCTGTTTGCGGTTGGTCTGGCCGGTTACTACATCGCATCGAGTTTCAACGACATGGGAAAGAGCGTGTTTGAGCTCGGGCCGGCATGGGTGACCGTGTTGCCTGCGGCGGTTGTGATACTTTTCGGTCATGTCCTCAACATTGCGCTCTGTCTGATGAGCGTGATGGTTCACGGGGTGCGGTTGAATACGCTGGAGTTTTCGAACCACGTGGGGCTGACCTGGGCCGGATCAAAATTCAAACCTTTTTGTAACAGCAAGAAAATGGAGGAAAATTAGGCATGGAACAGGAATTGATGATGGCGCTGGCGAAGGCCGGTGGATATGCGGCGGTCGGTCTTGCCGCGATCGGTTCGTCGATGGGTGCCGGTATGGCCGGAGCCGCGGCGATCGGCGCCTGGAAGAAGTGCTATCAGCAGGATAAGCCCGCTCCGTTCCTGCTGCTTGCGATGGCGGGCGCGCCGCTTTCGCAGACGATTTACGGTATGATCATGATGATTCTGATCAACGGAGCGGCGGCGGAGAATCCGCAGAACTGGCCGCTTTACCTGACGATCGGCATCTTCGGTGGACTTGCGCAGATGTTTTCCGCGACTTTCCAGGGGAAAGCGGCGGCGGGCGGCTGCAATTCGTTCGCGGAAACGAACCAGGGGTTTGCGAACGACCTGATGATCCTCGGTGTGATTGAGACCTGTGCGATTTTTGCTCTGGTCTTCTCGATCATGGCGATGTAATCGGAAGCCGGTAAAGACAGCAGGCACCCTTCGGGCAGATTCCCGCGGGGTGCTTTTTTCTTTGATGAGGGGGGAGAATGGCTACGACGGAAATTTACCTTGTGCGGCATGGCGAAACAGCGGCGAACAGCCGGAACATCGTGCAGGGACAGAGCGATGTTCCGCTGAATGAAAGAGGATTGGCTCAGGCGGCGCGGCTCGCGGAACGGTTGAAGGATATGAGATTCGATGCGGTTTACGCGAGCGATCTCGACCGGGCGATGCGGACCGCCCGGATTGTGGCGCCTCACGTCGAAGTGATTCCGTCGAAGGAGTTGCGGGAATGGGATCTCGGCGACTGGGTCGGCCGTCCGTTCGAAGAGGTGAAACGGCTCTATCCGGATGAGGTTGATGCGTTTCTGCATGATCACTCTCCCTGCCCGATTACGGGTGGCGAGTCGAAGGAGGCGGCTTACGATCGGGTGAACCGTTTTCTCGACGAGCTTGTCGTACGCGAGAATGGAAAGAGGATTCTGGTTGTGACGCATTGCGGGGTGATGCGCGGAATGCTCAAGCACATCCTCGGCATCACGGAACCACTGCCGCGCCAGCCTCAGGTCGGGAACGTCTCTTTGAGCAGGATTCTTCACGCAGACGGCTGCTGGCAGCTCGGAACCTGGAACGATATCAGCCATCTAGACGGGCTGCTCTCGCGTGCCGGAGGCTATTGAAGAGGAGGAATTACGCTTCCGCCGGCGGCAGAAAGCGGGCCGCGATTCTGCTTACTCCGCCGCGCGGGCCGGAAATGATTTTGAGGGCAGGTCCGTTTTTTTCCGGATAGGGCGGGATTGGGAGTTGGAGGTGTGGAGATCCTTCTTCGACCCGTTCTCCGCTCAATGTTCCGGGAAATTCCGCATTTTCCCGCCAGCGGGTCAGCAGATTCAGAAGGTCCGGCAGCTGATTGATGCCCGGTCCCGGGCCGTGACTCATTCCCGGGATCAGATAGAAGAGGCAGAATTTCCGGAGGTGTTCGAGTGATCCGGCTTTTTCCGCAGCTTGTTCATAGTAGTTGAGGGTCGCATGATAAGGAACGCACGAGTCCGCTGAACCGGAGGTGATGATCAGTTTTCCTCCATGTTGCTCAAATCGGCTCAGATCCGGATTTTCTGCATTCAGCCAGGGGCCGAGTTCTGCGGTATAGGTGTCGATGTCTCCCGCGAAGTTGATGGTCATCAAATCCCGCTCTTTCCCGAATACCCAGCGGAACAAATAGAGGTTTCCGCGGGCGATGTCGAACGTGCTTCCGAACGGGAGGCCGTCGAAGATGCGCTCCCCGGTCGTCGCATGGACGGGGCCGCCGAAGAGAAGGCGCAGCGCCTCCGCGTGTTCGGGGGTCAAGGAGGCATCCTTTTTCATCGCAAGCGCAACGACCGCCTCGATATCTGCCGGCGTACAGCGCGGATCGGAGATGAATTTTCCCGCAATGGTCGGTATTTCCCGGGGAGCCATGTATTCGTTTCCGGCGGCGATTACGTTCGCTTCCTGTTCCGCGGAGAATGGACATTTCTGAAGAATCTGGAAGTTCCAGAGGAAGTATGCATGCAACGGAGTGCGACAGTGAGCGGGTAGCTGGGCGAGAATGCCGTCGTAATCCTCCGGATACCGTTGCGCCTCCTGAAGCGCCTGCTGCCCCCCGGTGGAACTGCCGCTGAAATAGGAAAACGCAGGTTCGCGTCCGTAAAAGGCCCGGATCACTTCTTTTGCAGCCAGGGTCATCAAATGAGTGGCGCGAAAGCCGAAATCCTTCCAAACCTCCCTGTTCCCGATTCCGGAGTCGGGATTGGGGGATGTTCCGAGGTCGGTCGATGCCGCCGCGTAACCGTCGCGGAGCGGTTTTGTGAAGATGGCTGGATTGATGCTGCCTGCAGCCCCGCCGTTTCCGAGTCCGAGGAAGCGCCCATTCCAGTGTTGCGGCTCCGGCAGATGGATTTCAACGAAGATATTTGAACAGACAGCAGGTTTCAGCAGGATTTTGACGAGGGTGTGACAAGGCGGTGTGTCCGGAGTTGCGGATGCGGAGGAGGATTTCTCGATCAGAAGAATTTTTCCGTTTTGCAGTTTCAGATTCCGGACCGCCTGCAGGCCGGATGGGGTGGAAATCATGGACATGAGACCGTTCCTTTTCGTTTCCGATGGTAAAATCCGGAGTACTTTACCTTCTTCCGTTCTGATTTACAAGTGTTCCGGCGGTTCGACTGCAAAAAAAAACGCCCCCGACACCATAAAGGCATCGGAGGCGTCCCAGGGAGCTTTCTTTATTTTTCATGCCGCGAGAGATATGCGGAAATGCCCTCTGCGGTAGGTTTGAGCCCTTCGGCACCGTCGCTCCAGTTGGCAGGACAGACTTCTCCGTATTTCTCGGTGAACTGCAGCGCCTTGACGATGCGGAGCGCCTCTTCGACATTGCGTCCGAGCGGAAGGTCATTGATTGTCTCATGACGGACGATTCCTTCCTTGTCGATCAGGAAAAGACCGCGCAGAGCGACCGCCTCATCGACGAGGACGCCGTAATCGCGTGAAATCTTCTTTGTGAAGTCCGAGACCATCGGAAATCGCAGGTTGCCGACGCCGCCCTTGCTGCGTTCGGTCTGCTTCCAGGCGTAGTGACTGTATTCCGAGTCGACGGAAACGGAAACAAGTTCGGTGTTGAGCTCTTTGAAACGGTTGATCGCATTGTCGAATGCGATGAGCTCAGTCGGACAGACGAAAGTGAAGTCCATCGGGTAGAAGAAAAGGACTACATATTTTCCGCGCAAACTCGAGAGTTGAAACGGTTCAATCGAATTGTCCGGCATGACGGCATTGGCCCGGAAATCGGGCGCTGCTTTGGTGACCAGTGACATGATTACTCCTCCTTGCGTTGACTCCTTATCAGGAAACCTGAATATTTTGCTCAACGTTACTATATATCCGTTTTTTTAAATTACAAGAATAATAAT
This sequence comes from uncultured Victivallis sp., assembly GCF_944391105.1. GTDB lineage: Bacteria > Verrucomicrobiota > Lentisphaeria > Victivallales > Victivallaceae > Victivallis. Next base: position 443 of record NZ_CALXSK010000028.1, on the reverse strand, counting down.
CAAAATTATATTGATTTTTCGACCGGGTTTGAAGTTTCGACCAGGCGATTTGATCTTATTTTGAAAAAAGGGATGAGGTTGGAACTGACGGATGGTTTCCCGTTGCGATTGAGGTGGTTGGTCGCGATTTTCTGCGATTTGCCGGATATCTGACGGGTTATTTCAAATCAATTCGCATATTTTCCGTCACTTTTCCGTTACTTTGCGATCCTTTGAAAGAATCTCTCTGCGATCTCATGATTTACGACAAAAGAAAGTATTCCGAATATCCGATGGACGGGTTTCGGTGACTGGGAAATGCGGTACGCTTTGGGGGGATCTGCTTTACTCCTGGTTGCGAATCGATACAAGGCGTCAATTGTGGAGAAAAGTTGCGAAAAAGTTGTAATTTGAGCTTGAAAAGAGAGGGATGGTGGATTATTTTAAAAATCTGTTGCGTCCCT
>NZ_CALXSK010000027.1 GCF_944391105.1 uncultured Victivallis sp. | reverse complement strand
AAATCACCAGCGATTTTTCTTCATTTGGATATTCTCGTTTCGCTTTCCCTGCCGCGCTAGCGGCTCAGTTCAAGTGTGTTCTTCTCATGATGTCTTCCTTTCTGTTTCCAAGTTTGGTGACACGATAACCTATTCGAGCGGAAAAAGTTCCATTAACGCATCCAGAAACTGCCTCATCCCTTCCGCATCGGGATGGTTGATTCCGTTGACCAGCCAAGTCGTATAGGGAATTCCGAACCGCCACAGCCGGCCGTAACGGCGGGAAACATCCGCGAGCGCGATCCGGTTCCGCTGCGCGAAATCCCGCAGAAACCGCACATAGGCCAGGGGATCATCGTCGCAGTTCTTCTCGCTGGTCAACCCCATCCGGTCCGGGCAGATGTAATGCGGAGCGATCAGGATCAGTTCAGCGCCGATTTTCCGGGCATCCTCCAGGACCCGGCTGTAGTTCTCGCGCCACGACTCCGGACTCGAATCGGCGTCGTTGACGAATTCCATCACGATCAAATCGGGTTTCGGATCGAGCACTCTCGTAGCGTAATTCCATTGCGATCCAACGGGTTCAGAAAAAAACATCGAGCTGTTTCTCCCAGGCCATCCCACGGTAATCAATTCGATCTGCGCCCGCGTGAAACGTTTTCTCAGCGCAGCTGCGAATCCGCCGCCGATCCTTTCTCCGGGCTGAAGCCAGGTTCCGGCCGTGACGCTGTCCCCCCAGACAAGAATGCGCAGCGGTTTGCCTGCACGAAGTTTTTCCAGAGTCCGGGGCAGAAGCTCCTCTGCCACCGGGGGGACGCCCGGCATCGTCGTTTCGAGAATCGGAAAAAGCGCATCATCGTTCAACGTGGCCGTTCCCGGCGCAAAATAGATGCGCCCCAGCAATTGTTCGCCATAGCGCAGCGGCGGCAGCTGCGGCAGGGAGGCGGCCGGTACCCCCGTTCGAATCATCAGTGTCCCGTCCTCTCGCCGGACGACCGCATCCAGCCGCGCATTCCGGAAGCGGTAGTCGATCGACACGGCATCCTTTTCGCGGATCCTTCCACCGGGGAGCCTTCCGACCGTTCCCCAGACGGGATCGATTTCATAATCCCTTCCCCGTTCCATGAGCGTTCCATCGGCACCTTTCAGAACGACGCTCTCCGGGATCAGCGCTCCGGCGGCGGAACACTCGGCGGCGACTAGCTGCCTCAACACCGTGCCGCGCATCCAGCCCGGCTGATCCGGAGCAAAGGGGAGGATCGACTCATATCGTTCCCCGACAACAGATTCCGCTTCCGGCAACTCCACAGCGAGCACGGCTGACCGTCCCGTATCATCGATCACCCGGATCTCTCGGGAAGAGACCGCCTCCATCCGGCAACGCGCGGTCGGGAGCGGCAGGGAAATCTGCCGGTTGCCTTCGACTTCGATCTTCCGGCAATTCGAATCGTTGATCGCGATACCGGCATTCTCATTGAGCTTGTGAAGATTCCACATATTGTTCCGAACCACTCCTTTCTCCACCCGATCCAGAACGATCGAGCCCCGAACGAAAAATTCCTTCGCCCGATGTTGCCGATTGATAATGCGATTGTCGCGGAAAAAAAGATTTCTGACGCCCGAGGCATACAAACCCGCTCCGACCGGATTCAGGAACGTGTTGCCTTCAAACAGGATATTCTGTGTCAGCGATTCCACCGGAACAGCCGGCTCCGGCAACGCGTAGGTGAGAATCTCGACGTCGCGGACGACTCCGTTCGCCCGGGTCGAATTGACGTTCACCGAGTCAAACACATTATTGCGAATCACAACGTTGTCGACACCGAACCCCTCCCCCCAGAAATTTTCCATGTAACCGGTTCCGATCTGCATCCCGCCGGCCTGATTGTGGAAAAACCGGTTGTTCTCAATGGTCGCACTCCCCGCGTGCAGCAGCACCCCGCGGGCACGGTTGTTGTGAAGGAAACAGTTGCGGATAATGATGTTGCGACTGCCGTACGCCCGGTTGAACACCACAAAGCGGCGCCCCGTAAGTTCCGGCGGCAACGGCTCGGAGATCTCGAGCGATCCGCTGCCGTCGTTCCGCCCGTCCGGCAGCAATCGACGGACCGTCACCCGGTGACCGGTGGGAGCGAAATTCAACTCCCTCAGCTCCAACGGGTCGCCGACCCGGAACGTGCCGAGCGAAATCGTGCTCAGCTGCAGCCGATCCGGGGCGGTCACGGTCACAAGACCGTTGGTGTCGGCGATGTTCACGCAGTCGTCACCGCTGAATCCGAATTCGCAATCTTCCAGTTTCAGGAATCCAGACGACTGGCTGCTGTGAACCGGGTCGGCACAGCTGCTGATGCACCTTTCGCTCCCCTTCGGCGGAATCACCTTCACCCGCCGGAGCTCCACGAATTTCTGATCGCGCCCGGTCAGCAGTACACCGAATCCGGGAGCGCCGAAAATGGTGATATCCTCCAGCACAATCTCTTGATTGTCATCAAGATGGAACGCCCCTGAATCGTAGGAAAAATGACGCATCCGGAACAATTCTCCGGGATGGATGTTTTCGAAGAAGTGGCTCTGTTGTGCGGTATTTCTGCGGAGCAGCAGCCGGTTTGAAGCCGTCCACTCCATGTCGGCGGGCGGATAAGCCCCGGGAATGAACTCAAACAGCGCCCCCTTGCTGTTTTCACAGCCGACGGACATCGTGACCGGGTCGAGCTGTTCCACGTCGGCGATCCGCATGACGTCCCGGAACGGAACATCCTCATATTGCGTGAATTCAAGCTCGACCCAGTGCCGGAGCGGATCCACCCGGCGCGCCCTGACCACGCTCGCGAGCGGCATGCGCTCCCAATCCCAGTCGATCCGCAGATTCCTCATTGCGAAACGCCGGTTGAAACTCAACGCCATAAAAGAGCTGTGCATCGATTTCTCCGCACGATAGAAGATGAACTGCGCACCGTTACCGTCGATTTCAAAATCATGGAACCTCTCGATTTTCAACGGATTCGGAGAAAGGAACCGGAACGTTCCGGACGGCAGAATCAACCGGGAAGCATTCCGTTTGCGACAGGCCGCCATCGCCCGCTCCCATGCGGGGGTATTGTCCTCCGCCGTCTCGGAGAAGCCGAATTCTGCGCCGTCGACCACCACCGGATCGGCGGGAAAATGCGGACGCCTTACTTCGAATTCCACCGATCCGGTCGGAACTTTATCCGCTTCGGCAACTTCCGGACGCACAACCCGGAAGGGAGAGCCGGCGCGTGAAATCTTCAGCGAGTCGATCTCGGCAGCGATTTTTCCCCAGGCGTGAATCTGCAACGTATACGGGACGGCATCCTCCGGAATCCTGACCTCGAACTGAACCCTGCTCCACTCTCCGGCCGTGCCGTTTTCCGCATGAAGATCTTCGCGGTGATGCTCGACGTTGCATGGACGCGCAATGAACGCCAGACCGCCATCCCCCTCCTTCGCGAGAATCCGGTAGCGCAGGGAGATTCGATAGCGATTCCCAGCCGTAAGAAGATTCGACTCGTTCACCCACAGGATGTTCCAGTGATCGCGGCCCGTCCGCGTATCCACCCGGAGAACGCCCGGCTCTCCGATCCGCGCAAAAAATCCGGGTATTCCGGAGAAGCCGCTCTGAAGCAACTGCCACTCTCCGCCTGCGACATGCACCCCGGCGACGCAAACCAGAAGAAGCGCTGTTTTACGAAACATCCCCACGTCGGTCACTCCCCGTCAAATTCCATCATCAGCGGTTCGAGCGGCGGAACATCCTGAACCAGAACGCATTCCCGGAAACGACGTTCCTCTCCCGCGGCCGAAACGACTTTTCCGCTGCGTATGCCGGGGAACTCGATTTCGACCCTCTCCGACTCCGTATTGCAGTTCGCCAGAATCAACGCCCGGCGCTCCCGGTAACTCCAGCTCGAACTCACCACCCACGGCAGAGACAACGGCGCACGACCGTCCGGGAAATGAAGTTCCCAGCTCGCCCCGCGCACCGGCATCCCCGGCTCCATGCGACCGAAAACCAGAAAATCCCGGGCCGCACCGCGGCGCATTCCGTTCAGATTCGCAATCAGCTTCATCAGAATCTCCTGGTCGGGTTCCTCCTCCTCCCAGCCGCACACCCAGCTCCAGTGCATTCTGCCGCCGTCCTTGAGCGTAACGGAGAGCACTTCCCCCGAAATGAACGAATAAGCCAGACGATACGCCAGAAACTGCGGACTCTTTTTCCGGTCAAACCATCCCGCAAGGCAGACTCCGTTGCCGGTGAAATTGTTGATGTATTCGTGAAACAGCATGCCGTAAGCCGGAACAGGCCGCGCATAAGCCCAGGCCAGGTGGTTGCGCAGATCGTTAAACGGCAGAAAGCGGATGTAAGGTTCCGCTGCCGCGTTTTCGCACCCGAGAATGACGTTTCTCCCGCCGGCGGAAGCACTTTCGCTCGAACGACTCAGGAGATGCATCATGGCATCGGTCAACCACTTGCCGGGTGCTCCCGGATGTCCGTGGGCCGTGTTGTAGCAGAACGGCGCGCTGCACCCCTGATTCTGATCGAAAAACTGGATGTAATCGACCGGACTGTCCGCGATTTTGCGGATTTCACCGCAGACGGTTTCGGTCGTGAAGTCGCAGGCGGGACACATCTCGTATCCGATCCGCTGCCCCGCCCCCGGAGGTCCGTTGCAGACGGAGGCGTACATCTCACCGCGCGGTCCGGTTGCCATGACCCGTTCAAGATGCTTCTCCTGGAATTCCCTGTCGCGACGGTACGAGAGGTCGATCGAACTTGTCTGCGTCCAGCCGATTCCGGAACAGTAGACCCCGAGCAGATTGCCCTCCGCATGCAGTTCCTCCCCGAACCGCCGAAACATCTCCTCCCCTCCGAACGGCGGCCAGACGTAAGGCGGCGCCCACGGCGCCGTTCCCTCCCAGTGCATCAAAAGCGCCATGATCCGGCTCTGATAGCGTTCGGCGTATTTCCGGATGACCGGAAGCGCATTCGAGTAGGGAAAATACTCGTTTCCCTCGATGCTGCCGGTATCGAAACCGCGTCCCTTCACCGGATAGATCAGCACGACCGGCGACTCCAGAAGCCACTCCGGGACATGGGGATTGTCGGAGAGCTTCGGCGGCAGCGCACCGTCATTCGCCTCCATCCAGGCGCGATACCGCAGCGCCGCCTGCTCCCATCCTCCCCGGAATCCGCCGGTGACCAGTGAAAACGGCAGCGAAAAATCGTTCTTCCCCTTCTCTCCGCAGAAAATCTGAAAGAAGAGCCGGACGGCCTCCTCACCCTCTCTGACCAGCTCCACTCCCTTGGGCAGATGCGAGGCGTCGTGCGCGGCGAAATACAAACCGGTCTCTCCACTCCAGTGCGCCATGAACTGCATGGGGCAGGTACCCGGATAATAACCGGATACCCCGTTCAATGGATAAGAGAGCATCCGCCCGCGGAAATACCCGGACTCTTCCCGCGTCCGCAACTCGTCGAAGACCACGCCCTCCGCTCCGGGCCAGAATATCTGTCCGCGGCCACCCCGCTCCTTCAGATCGTACGGAACGAGGATCCGGGGGAAATCGATCCACTCAAGCGTGAAATCCGGAACAATCCCCTCCAGTGCGATGTGCCAATCCGCTTCGGAACCGCCCTCCGGCAGCCGGACCGTCACGATGGCGCGCAAATCCTCCATGGCCGGATGCCCGGAAAAGACGATGCGCAATGCGTCCCGTTCCTCCCGGACGGCCGGAGCGGATGCGAAACCGGCGCTGGAGAGCCGTACCGCCCTCCCTTCCCGGTCGATGAAACTCAGCCAAAATAACTCGTCCGCCGGCGTTTCCGACAGCAACTCATGCCCATCGAAAACAATCTGACGCAAGGAAAAATTTTCCGTAAAATCGATCTGTATGCTGGAATTCCCGAATATCATGAAAACGCCCTTTCCGTTCCGATTCCGAATCAGGCGCCGACGCGGACACCACTCCCGGACCTATTAATATTATAGCGGAAAAGGGAGGCGAATCCTTAAGGAAATGCTCTTTTTTCGGTGTTATCTGCCAATTATGGTTTCTTCCGGTACTGCAGCGGCGAAAGTCCGAAAAAATTCCGGAACTGGTGGGAAAAGTAATTGCTGTCCTGAAATCCCACGAGAAATGCAATTTTCTGAATCGAGTCGCTCCGGTTTTCCTGGAGCAGCTTCGCAGCCTTGCGCAGCCGGAGATTCAGGAGGTAGCGGATCGGTGAAATTCCCGTCATCTCGGCAAAAACCCGGCGGAAGTTGCTCTGCGACATGTTCAATGAACGTGCCAGTGAATCGAGCGACATCTCCTGACGAAAATTCAACTCCATGAAGGACAAGATCTTGCTGATCTCCTGCGCATAGTGGTAGTGGATACTGTGTTCGCTGCGGGCCCGGCAGTTGCGGGAAAGCAGGATCAGAATCTTCAGGAAATCGCTGAGAATATCGACCCGGCAGCCGGGCAGCTGTTCCAGAAATTCCGTCCGGATCGTCCGGCAGAGTTCATGCGCCTGATTCAGAATCGGCGGCGGGATGAAGAGATTTCCGCTCATGCGCTTCTCGATCTCCATGCCCGGCTCCAGCGAAAACAGCAGATGATAGCCGCTGATCCGCTCAAGATCGCTGCGGAACGGTTCGAGAAATTCATCGAAAAACAGAAAACTGTACAGCTCAAGATCATCCTCGTTGAGATAGGAGTGGGTCACCCCCGGCATGATGACAAAGATGTTGCCCGCCGCAAGCCGGAACTGCTCCCCATTGAAATTGTGGATTCCGCTGCCGTGTGTAACCACCACAAGTTCAAGGAAATCATGCGAATGCTCCGGCTCTTCTGGAATACCGGCATAGACGCTTCGGGACAGGGACAGTCCAAAATCCGGCAGCAGCGCGTGATCGTGAAAAGAAACCACCCTCGTCATCGTTCGTCGCTCCTTTCGAACCGAAATGTGTTTCGCCCGCAGCCGCCGGGCAATGCGATCAGCCCGAACCGTCCCATTCTGCGTCTTCCGCTGGAATATAACACGGAAACAGAATTTTTCTCCAACCCCATCCACTTTTTCTCCGGAAAAATTCCCGGAGACACCCGAATATTCTGGAAACCGGGTGCTTTTCTCCTGTTCCGGATTGTTTTTTCTCAGGAAAACGGTATATTGAACCAGGAGGCTGGAAATGAAACGATTGCTGCTCTGGATTGGCGTCATGCTTGCCGCGCTCGCCGCAACGGCGGCCGAACGTGTGGTCTCTCTAAGTCCGAATTTGACCGAAACCATTGTTCAGATCGGGGCGGAAGAGCTGCTCGTCGGGCGTTCGGAGTTCTGCGACTCCCCGGCAAGCGTGAGAAAAATTCCGGTCGTCGGCCGGTTCGGCGTCCCTGCGCTCGAACCGCTGCTCGCCACCCGCCCGAACCTCGTCGTCACGGAAACCTTGCGCGACTCCACCGCCGCGGAACGCCTCCGGGAACTTCATATCCGATGCGAACTGTTTCCCGCCCGAACCTTTGAGGAGTATTTCTCCACCCTCGAACGACTCGGGAAACTGCTCGGGAAAGAGTCCGCCGCACGCCGTGAGATCGCCAGGGGCGCCGCCCGCATCGCCGGCTGGGAACATGCCAATCGCGCCATCCCGCCGGACAAACGCCCGCGCGTCCTTGTCGTCATCGGCGTCTCCCCGGTCGTCACCGCCGGAAAACAGAGCTTTCTCACCCGCATGATCGAACTCGCGGGCGGACGCAACTGCGCCGCGGAAGTCGACCGGAATTACTTCAACTGTTCATTCGAACAGATCCAGCTCTGGCAGCCGGAAGTGATCCTCGCTCCCGGGCTGCCCTCCTCTCAACTCCGCGCACTCGAACAGACGCCGGGCTGGTCCACCCTTCCGGCGGTCCGGAACCGGCGGGTTCTCACGGATTTCGATCCCGATCTGCTCTACCGGCTCGGGCCGCGCAGTTTCGACGGGATCGAACTTCTCCGGAAAACCTTCAAACCTCAAGAGTGAAGCCGTCCCAGGCGACCTCGATCCCGTGCGGAGCGAAGTACTTCACGAAGTCGTCGTGGTTCGCACCGCCGTTGTGAGAAAAGTGATTCACCGCAACCGGCGCATCCGGCGCGAGCGAACCGCTCTCCACAAGCCGCTTCCGGAAAGCGACGCTCGTCTCGGCGCCCATGTGTCCGTCGCGGCATTGCGCCCCCTTGATTCCGCAGGTGCATTCGATCACGGCTGCATCGAGTTTCACCCCTTCGAGCAGTTTCCACGACTCCTCGGAAAGCCAGCCCGTGTCGTTCGCAACCAGAACGCTCTTTCCGCCCCGCTTGAAGACGTAGACGAGCGGATCGGAATGCGGGTCGTGATTCGCCCCCAGCGGCAGAAGTTCAAGATCGCCGTCCAGAAGCCGCTCCCCGGGCACCGCCGGGACCCGCTTCAGATGCAGCGTGTCGAAATCACTGACGCCAGCCGCTCCGGCGTGTTCGATGATCCGCCCGAAGATCCGGGGGCGTCCTATCACCGTCAACGTTTTCGAGACGAATGAAAAACATGGAGAAAACCGCCAGAACAGATCCACCGGATTCAAGTGATCCGAGTGCGAATGCGTAAAAACGATCCGTTTGATCGACGGGAGGTCGATATTGAACTCGACGCTCTGCCAGTAGGCGTCCGGACCGAAATCAATCAACGTATCGTCGTCGAGCAGATAGCTGCAACGCCGCCGGATCTCCTTTCCGCCCAGCGCTTTCGCCTTCTTGCAGACCTCACACTCGCACCACAGCGCAGGAATCGCCTCCGCCGCCGCCGTTCCCAGAAATTTCAGTTTCATCTGTCCCGTCCTTTTTCTATAAGGTTTCTAAAATGTAAACCCGCATGAAACAAAATTCAAGCGCGGAACTTACAATTTTTTCATTTGCATTCCGGCGCGGCGGATCGTATATTAGAACCACAGGAGAAGGGAAATGAAATCCAGCGAAGAACCGAAACACATTTTTGTCTCCGGACACCGGAATCCGGACATCGACAGCATCGCCGGTGCCTGCGCGCTCGCGGAGCTGCGCCGCCGCCAGAACCGCATCCCGGTCACGGCGCTCTGTCCGGGGATTCTACCGGACCGGGCGGCCTACCTCTTCCGTCGATTCGGGCTCAAGCCGCCCGCGAGCTGCAACGACATTCATCTGAGAATCCGCGACATCCTCAAACCGTGCACCGTCATCGAAGCGGGCACAACTCTCTTCGACGCCGTCAACCAGCTTCGGGAATCCGGCATGCTGCGGCTGCCGGTCGTCGGCCATAACGGGAAATTCCTCGGCATGCTCAGTTCGCTCGCGTTGCTTTCGCAGCTGCTGAACATCGGCAGTTCCGACGGCAGCGATCTGGCCGGACGGCGCATCCACAGTTCGATCGACCTGATCCGCGGCGTACTCGAAGCCGAACTCCTGACCGGAGTCGACACCGCGGCGGAACAGGATTTCGACGTCTACGTTGCCGCGATGGGGATCGAGGGCTTCGAGGAACATATTCCGGCGGACAACCGCGATCTCGCGCTCATCGTCGGAGACCGCCCGGAAATCCATCTGCGCGCTCTCCACCGCGAACTGCGGCTGCTGATCGTGACCGGAAACCGCCCCGTCGACCCGCTGATCCTCAAGGAGGCGGGCAACCATCATGTCTCCATCCTGAAAACCGGGCTCGACTCGGCTACGGTCATCCGGCGGCTGAAGTTCAGCACCCCGGTCGAATTCACGCACTTTCCGCCCGGCGAACTCACACTCTCGCCGGACGACCGGCTGCGCGACCAGAAAAGCAGCATTCTCGCCTCGGCCGCCGATATCGTCCCGGTAATCGATGCGGCCGGAGGGCTCGCCGGAGTCGTGCTCAAAAAACAGCTTTCGGAGCAGCCGCCCTACCGGATGATCCTCGTCGATCACAATGAACCCGACCAGAGTCTCCCGGGAATCGAGGAGATTCCGATCATCGAGGTCGTGGATCATCACCGCATCGGTATGATGCCGACCGTTGCGCCGATCCGGTTCACGGCGGACACCGTCGGCAGCAGCTGTACGCTGATCGCCTCGATGTACCGCAGCAGCGGCGAAAGCCTCACTCCGGAACTTGCGGGAATCCTGCTGGGCGGAATCGTCTCGGATACGCTGCTGCTGAAATCCCCAACCACGGCGCCGCTCGACCGGCGCATGTGCGAATGGCTTGAAAAACTCTCCGGCGTCTCCGGGGAGGAACTCATGACCGAGTTGATGCAGATCGATTCCCCGCTCGCGGTCAAACCTGCCGCCGAGGTCATCGGAGGAGACTGCAAGACATACACCGACGGGAACTTCCACTTTGCGCTGTCGCAGGTGGAAGAGACCAATCTCGAACTGCTCCACCAGCGGCGCGATGAACTCGCCGCCGAGATCCGCCACCGGATTGCGGAGGAAAAACTCAATTTCTTCGGGCTGCTCGTTACCGACGCCGTCCGGGAAATCTCCGAACTGCTCGCGATCGGCGACCCGGAAATCATCCGCAGTCTCCCCTACGAGCCGGCCGGCCCGGAGCTCTTCTCTCTGCCCGGCGTCCTCTCACGCAAAAAGCAGCTTCTGCCGCAAATCCTCGCGATCACCGCGGCACTCCGCCGGGAACAGTGAAACGATGGACTCTTTCACATTCGAACCGATCGGCTTTGTGAAATCCGGCGGCGGCAGCTACCCGCAGGAGGCGCCGCGTCAGGCGGTTTTCGCGCAAAACGAGGGAGTGGTCGAACTCCTGCCGGGACGCGGCTTCGAACAGGCGCTTGAGGACCTCGGCGGATTCGACCGGATCTGGCTCATCTTCGCCTTCGACCGGAACGGCGGAGGATGGAAACCGAAAGTCCGACCGCCGGACGGCAGTCCGTGCAAACGCGGTGTTTTTGCAACCCGTTCACCGCACCGCCCGAACCCGATCGGGATCTCGGCGGTGGAACTGGTCCGGGTCGAGGGGCGCAAGCTCCACATCCGCAACTTCGACCTGCTCGACGGGACTCCGATCCTCGACGTCAAACCGTACGTCCCGGCCGCGGACGCGTTCCCCGATGTCCACGCGGGCTGGCGTGATGAAGCGGATCAGACCCGCCGGAACGTCACCTTCTCGCGGGAAGCAACTGTGGCGGCCGCCTGGATTCGCGCTCATGGCGGCCCCGACCTGGAAAACGCCGCACGCGTTCAACTTGGAACGCGCAGACCCGACGCAAAACGCCAGCGGCTGATCCCTCTCCCGCAGCCGAACCGCCATCTCCTCGCATTCCGCACCTGGAGAATCGAATTCGAAACGACGGAAGAGATCGTCCGGGTGCTCGCCATCGCCTCCGGTTACATGCCGGAAGAACTCGCCGAAGGCATGCCGGATCCTTACGCCGACAAGGAGCTGCACCGGGCGTTCCGCCTGCGCGGCTGAACCGGGCGCGATCCCGGAAGCGGTGACGTTTTCCATTCCCCCCTTCCGTAGATTTCCTGCCGCGAGCCCCCTCCATCTCATAATTTCGTCATGTCGCAGTGATCCGGATCATAACGCACCCGGAAATTGCAATTCATGCCGTCGATCACCGCCATGTCCTCCTCGGAGAGTTCAAAGTCGAAAATATCCAGATTTTCCCGCAGACGGGCCGGAGAAGAGGCCTTGGGAATCGCAATGACCTCATGTTGAAAATCCCAGCGTAAAATCAGCTGCGGAACCGTCTTTCCATACCGCTTTTTCAACGCCTCCCAGCCCGGATGCAGAATCAATTTCTCATGCATTCTCGCAACCGGCGAATACGCCTCCAGCTGTATCCCGCGTTCCCGGCAATATTCCCGCAACGGCTGCTGGGAGAGCAGCGGATGCAACTCAACCTGATCCACCGCCGGAACCACGTCCGAGATCCGGGCAAGTTCTTCCAGGTGATGTGGATGAAAATTCGCAACTCCAATCGCACGAACCTTCCCCTGCTTCTGCATCTCAACCAGTGTCAGCCAGGTTTTCTGGAACAAACCGGGAACCGGCCAATGAATCAGATACAAATCAAGATAGTCCGTCCGCAGCTGTTTCAAAGTCTGGTCAAGAGCCTCCTCCACGCGGTTTTCGTACTGGTCGCGGTTGCAGACTTTCGAGGTCAGAAAAAAGGAACTTCGCGGCTTCCGGGATAAGAGAAGCCCCTGCCCCAGCGAGGACTCATTTCCGTACGCGGCGCTGGTGTCGAACAACTCGTATCCCATCTGCAATGCCTGCACAACCAACTCGCTCAATTCGATTCCGTTCAGTGGAAATGTCCCCATTCCCAGTGCCGGCATCCGCACTTTGTTCTTCAGCGTGAAAACTGGAACCATTTGCCTTCTCTCCTGATTGTTTGAGCAGATCGTTCATTCCCGTCTGCCGAAATGATTTCAACGACTTGAGACTGTTTTTTGAAAAGCGCCGCAATCATGGGGATTTCGCGCCCTCATCTCCCGCGCCCGCGGAAAGGGGAAATACCACATTCCGCAGCAGGCGGCGTCACAAGATCGCACTCTGGTCGCCGCCGTCGGCGACAACGGTATGACCGCAAATGATCTCTCCGAAATCGCTCATCAGATAAGCCGCAAGTTCCGCAATCTCGCCGGGCTTGATAAAACGGCCGATGGCATGGCGTGCATACGGCGCATTTTCATCCCTGCAATAGTGACGGATGATCGGCGTCGCCGTAGCTCCGGGCGCGATGCCGTTGATGATGATTCCGCTGGGAGCGAAGCGTTTCGCCAACGCCCGGGTCAGTTTCAGCAATGAGAACTTCGAAACGCCGTAAGGCCCGGTGATGTCCATGCAGGAGGCATTGGAGGAGATGTTCAGCACATTGCCGCGTTTCACCCCGGAGGCCAGCATGAAGTCGACGGCATCGCGCATGAAGAAGAACGCTCCCTTGAGATTGATTCCGATCATCTGATCCCACTCCTGCTCCGTAATGTCCCATGGCTCCCAGCCGCGTTCGGACGGGAGCAGAATTCCGGCGTTGTTGACCAGCCCGTCCAATCCCCCCATCATGTTCGCGGCCGCCTCCAGATATCCCGGAATCTCTTTCACCTTCGAAACATCGCCCTGGAGCGTGAAAACGTTCTCATTGTTCAGCTCCGTCCGGGCGGCATCGAGTTTCTCCTGATGTCGTCCGAGCAGCGTCACCTTGAGTCCGTCCGCAAGGAAACGTCGGGCGACCGCTTTCCCGATGCCGCTGCCGCCGCCGGTGATCAATACCCGTGAACATCTGATTCTCATCTTTCCACCTCTGCTGTTTTCTGACATTTTTCGTGGTATTTTATTTTCCGCAATCCGTTTGAGCCACGCCAGCCGGACCGCCCGGGACGCAAGCGGACGAAGAACATTGCAGTCGCGCGCCCGGAGCATATTGTATCCGTCCTCATGATCAATCGTGTGACCGCCTATGTGACCAAATGAGATTCCGCGTACTTGCCGTCAACCGGCGGCGTATGCCGGGTGTGCCCGTAAACGCGGACAAACAGCTCCGGCGGGAGTTTGACGGGCTGCGCCTGCAGATATTCGAAAATGCGCGGGCAATCATCATCGGTTCCGCCGGCTTCAGATCAAGAGGATCGTATTCCACCGTGACCGGAGAAGGATTCAGATCTTCCGTCAGTGTATCATTGATCAGTCGCCGCATCCGTTCATTCATCGCAGTTCCCATTCCTGTTGCCGGATATATTATACAACGGCGAAGACCGGAATGGAATGGCATTTTCCGTGAAAAAAATGTCATTTTCCGACACCGTGCTCTTCGGGACGTCTCTGCGGCGCCTGCGCTGTTCGCGCGCGGGGAGAAGAGCCCGCCGATCTCCCTGACCGTCATGAATCGAGGATGCGGCAGCCCGGCCGGCGCAGAAAACGTCGACTCCGGAACAAGACCAGCCGGAACGGGATTCCGTACCGCTGTCCCGAAGCGCAAGAGGATAGTGCGGATCGGATTTTTTTATGGGAAATCGAGCCGTTGCGCCGCGCAGGCCATGGCGAAGTTTTCCGGAACACGTATGGGGCTGACCCTCATGGCCTTGCCCGTTTCCTGAGACAGCCGGACAACTCCCGGAGGCGCAATGCCTTGTTCAACGTTTCCCGCGATGCTGGTTCCCGCAGTCGGAAAGAAAGTTTCACGGGTTCCCCCGGCAGCAGAGTGAAGCTGTTGTCGGAAAAATGTGCCGCGATATTTGAAAATTCCACAAAAACGAAAAACGCCGGGCGGTCTGTTTTCAGCAGGAGCCTTCCCTCCAGCCCGTCGACTTCGAGCTCGCGGATAATCTCCGGCGCAAGCAAACGACACCGCTTGAACGGAGCGGGGAAACATTCATTCCGGAAAACGTATTCCCGCTCCTCCGCCCGCAGAAACAGTTCCAGATGGAAAAAACTCTCCTCCGGCTGATCCGTCAGTTCGGCGAGGAAAAATTCCGCACACAACTTCGCTTCCTGCGGAGCCAGTTCCACCGGGACGATGTGCCGTTTCCGCAAAGTTCCGTCAAACCGCAGAACCGAGATCACGGCTTCCCCCTTGAGCGGAACCGCGAGATCGCTGACCGCGTGGAAATCGATTTTGTCCCCCTGGGGAATCAGACTTCCCGTGACGGGGGAAAAGAAGCGTCTGGCCTGATAGTGAAGCTGCTTCCATCTGCCGAAATAGTCGATGCTGGAACATGAGGCGACCGGCCAGTTGTCGTTCAGCTGCCAGAAAAGCGTGCCCATGCAGAGCGGCTTGAGAGAGTGCCAGTATTCCACCGCGGTCTTGATGGAGACGGCCTGCAGAACCTGACTGAGATAAATGTAATCTTCAAACGTCTCCGGAACCGGAAAATTTCTGGCGATCATCTCGACGATCATGACATTGCCTTCCGGAAAGCGCTGATGGTGCTCCGCGATTGCCGAAGTCACATTGCAGTTGTCAAGGTTGTCCGCCATGTAAAACGCAACCGTATCCCGGCAGGGAAACGCCTCAAATCCGAATTCGGAACAGAAACGCGGTTTGATCGAGCGGTAATGTTCGTAATTCCTCCTGCCGCTCCACACTTCCCAGAAATGAAAGTCCCCCTGATCGACATGAAGATTTCCGAAGAGCGCATCCGGCCCGTCCGCCGGAGAAGTCGACCAGAAACAGCGGGTCGGATCGGCCTTTCCGACGGCGGATTTCACGACCTGATTGAACCGGTCGTACCACCGCAGCAATTCCAGATTTTTTTCCGCGAGAGCGCCGGGCACGAAGTTTCCGCATTCATTGTCACCGCACCAGAGCGCGATGCAGCCGTGGTCCCGCAGCCGTTTGACCTGATACTCCAGCTCCCGGGTTACGGAACGGAGAAAAGCGTCGTCAATCCGGTAGCGGGCGCAGGAGAACATGCAGTCCTGCCAGACCAGCAGCCCCTTTTCGTCGCACAGGTCGTAAAAGTCGTCCGCTTCGTAACGTCCGCCCCCCCAGACACGCAACATGTTCATGTTCGCTTCGAGCGCGGCGTCGAGCAGTTCTTCATACCGTTCGCGCGTACAGGCCTGCGGATGCGGATCCATCGGAATCCAGTTCGCGCCTTTGGCGAAGAGATCGATCCCGTTGACCCGGAAAAGAAAACTTCTGCCGTTTTCATCCACCTCGCTGATGGTCTCAACTGTCCGCAAGGCAATCCGTCTGGCAATGGTGTTCCCGTTCAGAGTCACGGTCAAAGGGTAGAGCGGCTGTTCTCCATAACCGGCCGGATACCAGAGCTTCGGCCCGGCGACGTCGAAATCCGCCGCAACCCGGTTGATTCCAGAGGAGAGATCTGCCGCAACGGTTTTTCTCTCGCCGTTGAAGGAAAACTCCAGCGAGGCGGAACCGCTCTCAAGAGCGTCGACTTCCGCCGTGACCGTCAGGCGGCAGTGATTGCCGGAAAAGCGCTGTTCCGTGAAAACATGTTCCAGCCGTTCTCCGTCAGACCCGGACAGGGACATTTCCCCGTAGACGCCGCTGACCAGCAGACGGATGCCCCAGTCCCAGCCCCCCTGACACTGGATTTTGCGGATCAGGTTGTAACCGGGGATGCGGGGGTCTCCCTCGGGCAGATTCGCGATGGGCAAAGAGAGCTTTTTCTTCTGTTCTTCGATGTACGCTTCGGGACGGAAGATCTCGATTTCGATCCGGTTTTCTCCGGCGGTCAGCAGCTCCCGGACATCCGTCCGCAAGCGCAGAAACATGTTTTCGGTTTCCGCGGCGAGCTTTCCGTTGATGCGAATCCGGGCGACCGTATCGACGGATTCCAGCGTGAGCCAGATGCGTTTCTGCTTCAGGAATCCGGGTTCAATGTGGATGCTCCGGCTCCAGGTCCAGTCATAGTCCCGGACCCACTGAACCAGGTTTTCCTGGTCGAGCAGGTTCGGGTCGGGAATCACTCCCGCTTTCTGAAGCGCACTGTAATTATCGCCCGGAAGTTCTGCATCAACGGCGGAAAAATCCGCCTTGCCGCAGGTCAGCTGCCAGGTTCCGGCCAAATCGATCGTTGCCATGTTGACTACTCATCCTTTCTTCGTTTTCTGCATAAGAGCTCCCTGTGATCGGGAATGCGGAGTGTGCCGCAGGTTTCAGCACGGAATCATGACGGATCCGCCGATCCGGCATCGGGAGACAGATGCAGATTTTTCAGAATGGCGGCAACTTCTCCGGCGCAATCCGGTTCGAAATGGTTGAACGGAGCCGACAGATAATCTTCGCAGATTCCGCACTGACGCAAAGCGGATTTCAGCCCCTTGATCATGCTTGACTGGAATTTTCCGAGCCCGTACAGCCGCCGCTGGGCGTAGATTTCCCGCTGGCATTCCCGCATTTCAGTCAAATTCCCGTCCCCGGCGGCCTGATACATTCTGACGAACAGCCGGGGATTCAGATTGGCGCCTCCGGAGACTCCGCCGTCCGCCCCCATCAGCACAGCTTCCCCGAGCAGCTCCTCCGGCCCGATGAAGATGGAGAAGTCCGGGCGATCCTTCAAGGCCAGAAGCACCTCATGGAAATCCACCATGTTGCCGGAACTGTCCTTGTATCCGCGAACGCCGGGAATCTCCGCGATCCGGCGGACGAGCGCCGGTTTGAGATAACTCTTGGTCATCCCCGGCATATTGTAGACAAAAAGCGGCAGCCTGACCGTCCGGGCGAGCGCCTGGTAATAATCGAGCAACTCCGCATCTCCGAGGCAGAAATAACACGGCGGAGCGGCTACGACTCCGGTACAGCCGTTCCGCCGGGCGAACTCCGCCAGAGCGGCGGAGTCGGCAAACGCCGCGGCGGAGACTCCGACCAGAACCGGCAGACGATTCCGGACAATGCGCATCGACTCCCGGATCATGTCGTGCTGAAGTTTTTCCCCGAGAGCGGGGCCTTCTCCGGTGGTACCGAGAATGAACAATCCGTGCACTCCGCCGGAAATGATATGTTCCAGCAGACGTTCCAGCCCCTCCCGGTCAAGTTCCCTGCCGGCGGTAAGGGGGGTGACGACCGGCGGGATAATCCCAGCAAAATCCTTCTTCATTTTCTCTAACAGCTTGATTATGGAAATCGTGTCGAACCCTGTTCCGGAAGCCGCGCCTGCCGTTCCTGGCCGGGCAGTCGGCTTCCGGAAACAGCTCCCCGCCTACTTCGAAGCGGGCACAAAACGGAGCAGCTTCGGTTGAAGCGGTTTGAGTACCAGCTGATCTCCCGCCGGTTCATCCTCAATCAGATCATGGCAGCTGCCCGCCCCGATCAGTTTTACCGGTATTCCCTTCTGATCATATCGATGGTTGACCAGGTAGATCAGATACGCGCCTTCTCCATCCGGAACAATGCGGCAAACGAAATGCATCTTCTCCGGCCAGGAGAGTTCCACCGGCAGCGGCGTGATCTCCTTCTTCCAGAGTTCGTAAAGCTCCGCGGGAACCGGTTCCGTCGCGATCTTCTCCACCGGGAAGTCGATTTTGACCGGATTGCCGAACTCATCATTTTTGAGGCTGGTTTCATCGACCAGAATCTTCCCGCCCTGTTCCGCAAAACGTTTCAGTCCGGCCAGCGCCTTTTGTGACACGGAGATCTGTTTCCCGATCAGAATGACTCTGGTTTTGCCGAGATTGTTTTCCGAAAGCTGCTTTTCCGTGACGAACCGCACCCGGTGCCCCTTGTAACCCAGCTTGGAAAGCAGTCCCTCCAGATAGCCGCGACTGTTCCCGTTGATGGTGGAGGTCGTGTAAGAGTACAGCACCGCCAGTTCCGGCTGCGACTGCATGAATTTCATCAGATACGGCGCCAGCCGCTGTCCGTCGAGTTCCGCGACGGCATGGGCGACCAGATTCCCGGGACGCAGATAGATGTTGGAACTTTCGCCGCGTTCCTTGTTCACGACCCAGGCGTAGTCGTAATCGTAGTAGATCCACGTGGCGATGCCGCTGACGCCCGAGACGTATTGATGGAACAACGCCAGATAGATGTGATCGTATGTGTAAGGACGCTTGTCGAAGTCCCAGATGATGTGATTCTCCGAGTTGACGATTGAGACCGGCTTCCCGGAGACCTGCAGTTCGTGGATCACCGTCGATTGTCCGAGGTTGATCGTTGAAGTATGCATATTATTGGTGCATACATAGTTGTCATTTCCGTTGTAATCGCTGAATTCGGAGAACATCTCCAGATCGGTGCCCCGGCGTCCGCCTCCGAAAGCCGTCGCTCCCGTGTTGACTTTGGCATGAACCGGAATCTCCGGCCAGTATTTCTTCACCTCCTCCGCCAGGAAACGGTGCCACCGGGCGAATCTCAGAGCGTTGAAGTTGTAGAACTGATAGGTCGCGGCGTCATCTTTGTCAATCGCGTCGGCAAGCTCGTCGAAGTTTTTGTAGTCGCGTTTGGCAAGAGCATTGAACTTTGCGATGTCGCCATAGGTTTCCCACATCCATTTGATGAAGAGTTCGCGGTCGAACGAGCGCGGGCGGCCATCGAGTTCCGGTTCGTTGGCGAGGCAGATGCTGTGGATCGCCCCCGCATACGGACTCGATTTCACTTTGGGAATCAGGGCTCTGATGTGCTCCTGCATCATTTTTTTGAACATGGGGTGACCGACGGGAGTCCGGTGCTTGGAAAAGCTGAGATCCGGAAACTCCTGACTCAACCAGCCGGGGATGTAATGCGGAGAGATCAGCAGACAGATCGCCACATTGTTCTCCCAGGCTTTTTTCATAAGCGGCTCAAGCAGCTCGTTGTAAGCCGTGAAATCCGGTTCGAATTCCTGTTTTTTCCCTTTGACCGGGAAAACGGAATAGGGCCCAAGTTCCACCTGAATGAAATTGACGCCTGTTTTCGGAAAAAGCGCGATGTCGCGGGTGAGCTCCTGAAAACGATGCCCGTATCCGGTAAAGATCAGCGGCTGACGCTTCTGTTCTCCGGATTCGTTTTTCACGGTCGCCACCGGCCAGCCGTTCACAAGCTGGATTTTCGAGGATTGGTATTGCCATGCGTCGGGCAGTTTGCCTCCCGCTTTCAGCTTGTCATAACGAGCCTGCAGATCATCCAGAGCATCATCGGTCGCCTGAGTTCCCATCGCGATCCGTTCCGCATAGAACTGTTTCATGTCATCCGTATCGGCCTGAACGAGATCCTGTTCGAGTTTCGGCAACCGGAATTTCAGGATCTGGATCGGCACGGTAACATAGGCGCTCTGCGGTTTTTCGCCGTAGAAGGCGTCGAATTTCTTCGCAAGATCCTCGACTCGCTGGATCTGTTTGCGGATTTTTTCGAGTTGCGCATCGCAGAACTCCTGCGAAAAATCCTTCTGCGCGACTTTGATTTCTGCGGAACCGGCCACCGGCTCCGGCTTCGCCGCCAGCCCCGGCAGAGCAAGGGCAAAACCGGCGATCAGCGATGCGGACAGACAGGAACGGGAAAACGACATTGCGGCATCCTCCATGTAAGTAATTTGTTTGCAATAAAAAAGGCTTTATTCCGGATGGTTCATTCCATCTCCTCGATCACGCCGAACGCATTCCGAACGACGTGGACTTCCATTGCGCTGTCCCGCAGCATTCCCTTGGACATCGACTCCACATGCCCGTCCGCCATTCCGGCATTGCAGAAATTGTTGTGGACAAGACCGAGCCGCCCATCGCTCGCGCCCGAGACGGAGGGAGTCCAGTAAGCATACGTTCCCCCGGAGATGGCGTCCTTGAGGGAATCCCCGAGAATCGGCGTCTGGGAAGGAGAGCGCATCTGCGGAGTGTAAATGTACTCCGACCAGGCGTCCAGCCCCGCGTAACAGTCCCCGAGATTCTCCGTTTTCTTGGTGTCGTACTCCTTGTCCTGCGTCAATTCAACCATGCCATAGACATCCTCCCAGTAACTCGGTTCCGACAGCTGCTTGGGAATTGCCGGACAGCCGGCCACCGCTAAATTGACGTAAGCCGGAGAGTTCGGGGTACCGCAGATCACTTCGACCCAGGTCTTGAAGCCGCCCGGCACACGGTTTTTGATTACGATGAAACCGGAATTATCCTTCGCATACATGATATGACCGGTCATGAGCTGCTTCTGGTTGTTGATGCAGGAGACCTTTTTCCCGGCGTCGCGGGCCTTGTTCAGAGCCGGAAGCAGCATGCCGGCCAGAACCGCGATGATCGCAATTACAACGAGGAGTTCCACAAGTGTAAACTTTTTATTCATAACCAATTAACCTTATATTGTTATTGAGTGACATTCAAACGCCTCTTTGCAGAGGAGCGGAGAAACGTTCCGGTGACATCCGACATCAATCGACAAATACGTCATTAATTTTCTTTTCCAGAACCCAATTAATATTTTTCAGTCCTGCACTCCCGTCGGGAAAAGCCAGGCTGACATTGCCGTCGTGTCTCGCATACAGGCAGAATGATCCATCGTTTCCCCGTACCCGTTTTGTACCGGTTCCCGCCGAAAACCAGGCGGCTTCATTCCACGTGGGATCCCCCTTCCCACGTGCGGCATCCCCGAGCATCGGATACTTTGTACCGTATTTTGCCACACTGGCAAGTTTCACGGCATAGTCCCCTTTGAGCCCCTGCATTCCCCGTGGAATTTCATTGTTTGTGTAGTTGTAGCAGTTAACTCCATACATATGCACTCCATTCAGAGGCTTGAATGCGGCAGGACAGTTAATGACACCGCGCGTCAGTTTCTTGTCGTTGTATTCCAGTGCGAAATACCCCAGCTTACTTAATTGTCCTCCCCAGAAATAGATGCGTGACAGATCGTTCGTCTCTTTGCTGAGATTCGTCGCGATCGGCAGCCAGTCCTGATAGTCGCCGGCATACATCGTGAAAACCTGAGCCACCTGCTTCTGATTGCTGACGCAGTTGATGCCCTTGGCCCGGTTCTCCGCTTTGTTCAAAGCCGGGAGAAGCATGGCCGCAAGAATCGCAATGATCGCAATAACGACTAATAATTCAATGAGTGTAAAATTATGACATTTCACTGCATGATGGATTGCCTGGAAGCGATTGTTCATTTCTGCAACTCCTTTCCGTCATTGATGTTGGGACCCTGTAAAATCAAGAAAACTGCCGATGACAAACCGGATATTTTCTCTGTGCCATGTATAAGTCATTGCGATTTTTCCTTCGGACGTCACGATAACGGTCGGATAGGAGAACTCACTTTTGTGTCTCGCGGAAAACATCTCTTCCCGAGCGGCTTCCAGCACGAACGGCTCACTCCAGCTCGTTCCGTTGTCATCCGAGTAACGCAGGGCGATCTGCTTGCGGGGCCCCCAGTTCTGGTCGCTGATGTTGCAAATGAGGATAAGCCGCCCGTCCGGCATTTTCTTCAGGTCGATTCCGCTGTTGTTGTTCGGGAGCTCCGTCGCGTAGGCCACGCTCCAGCTCAGACCGGAATCGTGGGAATCACTGCGGAAAATCCTTCCGTTGTTGCTTCGAAGCAGCATGTGAACCTCCCCGGGTTCGGACTCCCAGAGAGCCGGCTGAATCAATCCGAGCGTGACCGGTCTGGAATTCTTCTGCGTCTGAACGACGGAAGTCGGAAGCGGCACGGGAACGCGTTTTTCCCACTCCTCCCCGCTGCTGAAACTGATGTCCACAAACGGCATCCAGTTCCCCTGCTCCGTGGACGCGGGCGCAATCAGAATGCCGTTCCGCAGGAGCAGCGGCTGATTTTTGACCGGCCCGCATCCGCCGGAAAGATCCCCGGTGACCAGTTCGACCGGAATGCTCCAATGCTCCCCTTCATCATAGCTGTACATGACGTAGGTTTTCCAGCACGCGACCGAGCAACCCACCTTGAAATAAAGTGCGATTCTCTTGTCCGGAAGGAGGTACAGAACCGGATTCCAGTGCGCCTCGTAAATCATCTTGATCGCAACTCTCGGCTCTTCCCAGCCGCGGGGAGAACGTCGGGCGATCCAGATGGCCGTATCCCGCGCCGCCTCCCTGGTGCCCTCGAACCAGGCGGCCAGAAAATCGCCGGAAGGCATTTCAATAATCGTCGACGCATGACACTCGGTGGTGTTGTGAGGCAATATCAATTCGCGAACCAACATTTTTTCGTCTCTATCGTTTGCTGTAATTCTGTTCGTTTGACTGATCAAAAGGAGTTTTTCCATGGCTGAAGCCCACCGGAGTGTCGGAGAGGACGAAATGCAAATCAGCCCCTTCGGCTATCTCCCGGTGAAAGATCCATGCACGTTCCAGACTCCGGCCGTTGCATTCCAGCCGGGCAATGTATTTCCCGCCGCGCGAACGATCGACCGTCGCCCGGAGCACCCCCTTGCCCAGACTGATTTCATAACCGTCGAAAATCGGTGGGACAACCGTATAAAAATCGTGGCCGATAAAGGGATACAAACCCAGAACGTTCCACAAATACCAGCTGCTCTGGCAGCCGAAGTCCTCATCGTCGCGCAGTCCGTCGGAGGAGACGCGGTAATTTTCCCCGAGAATTTTCGCGACCCTCTCCGCGCTTTTTTCCGGTTTCCCGATCAGCGTATAGAGATGAGGGACATGGGTCATGGAGTCCTTCAAATACCAGAGCTTTCGCTCGAACAGCCGATCCAGCCACGCCTCAAACGCCGCTTCGCCGCCGCAGCGTTCGATCAGTTCGGGGAAGCCGGACAGCGCATTCAGACTCCAGATCGCCGGCGGAGCCTCGTAGCAGGCGAAATGGTTGTGCGCATCGCTGCCGAAATCCCACGGGTCGAAATTCCGGATGAAATTCCCGTGTTCGTCGCGCGGCATGAAAAGTCCGGTCTGCTCATCCCAGAGATTCCAGAGCTTTTCCGCCTCCTTCCGATAGTGTTCCGCGCACTCCCGGTCGCCGAGCCGTTCGGCCAGCTCCGCCACGGACCAGTCGTAAAACGCGTATTCGATGTGACGCGAGACGCTTCCCTTCTTCATCCGGGTGGAGATGAATCCGAGACGATTCCAATCTTCCCGTTCTCTTCCGGCAATCATCGGATTGGGGGATTCCGCTTCGTTGTTGTGCCGCAGAATCCGAAACGCCTCCGCGAAATCAACCCCGGGAACCCCCTTTCCGGCGGCCTCCGCAAACAGAACGTTCGCGGAACAGCCGCTTTGCATGTAGGCAAAGCGACCGGCGATGAAAGCGTCCGGCAGCCAATCGCCGCTGTGATGTGCAATGTCGATCAGATTGTTCAGCAGATCGGACGCGGTTTCCGGGTCAAACAGCAGGAAAAAGCTGTCGGCGCACCGGATGCTGTCCCAGAGACTGTAATAATCGGTGAAGAAACGCCGGCCTGATTTCCAGAACGGATTGTCATAATCGATCCCGAGATCCGTGGGCATGCAGTACAACCGGTAAAGCATGGTGTAGAAAAGCGTCTTCTGAGTTTCCGTCCCCCCGGAGACACGAAAGCGTCCGAGGAGCTTTTCCCATTCCGCGGCGGAATCCGCAACCAGATTTTCGAAAGAGCGTCCGTCGCTTTCCCGGCGCAGCGCTCCTTCGGCGTTGGCGATCGAGGAGAACGAGATCCCGATCCGGACGTTGAGCTCGCTGATGTTCCCGAATCCGAAACAGCCGATGCAGTGCCGACCGGCCACGAGGGACGGAATCCCGGCCGGAACCATCCCCTCCGCGTTGGCCAGATACCGGATCTCCATTTTCTGATCGAACTCCATTTGGAAATAGATGCTGTACGGCATGGCGTTTCCCCAGCCGCCGCGCAGATCGGCCCGTCCCCGCACACTCCGCTCTCCGCAGATCTCCATGTAGCCGCCGATGGAATCCGGCTCCTGCTCCCAGCGTTCGAACGGGCAGATTTCGCCGCAGGGGGAGCGCAGACCTTCGATGCAGGAGCCGCCGTCGACCAGCAGCCACGCCGCTTCGTCTTTCTGGAAGGAGAAGCGGTAAGCGGCGACATGCGGTGTGCTGCTGATTTCGATTCCGATTTTAAAATGGTTCTGCCAGGCCCGGTAGAAACCGGCTCCGCACGTTTCGTCCTGCAAAAGCGCATCTTCGCGCCGCTCCCACGGAACCTGGAAAAACGGACGGGCATCGTTGAAGTGAGGACGGCCGCAGAACGGCATGATCCGGATATTTCCATAATGGCTCAACCCGCCGGTCCCCGCCACGTGAGTTTGGGAAAACCCGATGACCGGACGACCGGTTTGATAACCCGTCGTTGCAAATCCGACTGCCGCCCGATGCGGCATATCACAATCCGGTCCCGGACGCACGGGTGAAAACGGCCGATAGGGACCGATCAGGCAATTCCCCGAATCAACTCCGATCATGGGCGAGACCCATTGTGTAAACGCTGTCGTCATAGGTTTCCTCTTTGTTTTTGTCAGGTTCCTGGAGTATATTTTACTCAATATTCTGCAAAAAAGCAATATCAAAATTGTAACATAACTATTCAAATGTAATATTTCATCTCCTTTTGCAAAAAAAATTTTTTTCCTCCGCTGTATTTTTGAAAAAATGGAGGTATAATACGAATACAGGAGAATCCGGCGGAGATTTTCAGCCGTCTCTTCTATTGGAATCATGCGCAGATTCCCGACTTGGCGTCAATCGGAGTCGATGTTCCGGTTTTCCTCCGGGGGGTGTCATGTCGGGGGAGCGGTTTGTGCAGCACGCGTTGAAATGCGGGAGGGCAGTATGAGTTGCTGGAAAGAGTCGATCGTTCCACTGTCGCAAACATCGTTTGTTTCCCTGTTGCGCCATATTGTGCACTTCGGAGTAAGGGAAGTTGTGTTTTCCCGAACGGCACCGATTCTGAATCAGGCGTCGCAATCCGAATTTGCGCGCATCGACATCGTCCTCTCCGGGAAAAAGCACATGCGTTACCCGGCCAGCGGAAAAATCATGGACGCTTATCTGGAACCCGGAAGCATGCACTATTCCCCTCCGATGACGGCGAAGCTGCCGCTGTGGGATTCGCCACACGAAATGTCTTCGATCGTCTTCTCCAAAACCCATCTCCGGGTAACTTACATCAATCTTGAAGAACCGACCATCCAGCGGGACATCTGCACGCCGTACTTTTATCATACCGCATCTCCGGCGGGAAATACCGCCAAACAGCTCTGCAATCTTTTGAACCATTGCGCGGAACATCCTTCGTCGCACGGAATCGAGATCCCTCTGATGGACGCCCTGCTCCGGCAGGTGCTCGAGGAGGTCGAAAACGACAGCTCCAAACATGTCACCAAGAAGGATTACACCTGGCTTCTGGCTCACGCCTACGTCCACGACAACTTCACGTCTCCGATCAACCGGGCGCATGTGGCCGCCGCGTTGAACTTGAGTCCCGGTTATCTTTCCATGCTTTTCCAGGAGCACTGCGGCGAAAGCTTTATCTCCTATCTGCGGCGGCTGCGGCTGGAATACGCCGGCAAACTGCTGGCGGAGAAGCAATATTCCATTGAGGAAATCACCACGCAGTGCGGATATTTGAGTTCCACTTTCTTCATTGCCGCATTCAAGAAGCAATACGGCATATCCCCGGGACATTTCCGTCTGCTGAAACAGGCCGGTCAATCGAATCAGCCCGGAGGCGAGAAGCCGACGCAGTAGGAATCGCCATTTCTGCAAAATCCGCCCCCTCCCCGCACACACGCCCCTTATTTTAAAATTAAATTATAAAATAAAGTAAAATAAATGAATATATTTTAAAAAAGCCTCTTGACATTTTGTTTTAAATTTGCTATAATTATATAAGGAAATACAACTTGACAGGCGGAATGCAGTATGACGAAGACAGAAAAAGGACCCCGGAGCATGGCCGACATCGCGCAAATGCTCGGAATTACAACCCAGTCGGTTTCGCTGGCATTACGGAACTCGCCCCTGATCTCGCAGGAATTGCGCGAACAGGTTCAGAGAATTGCGGAGAAAATGGATTTCAAGGCCCGCAGCTACAGGAAACGCCGGGGAGGTGGAGACAACAGCGGAAAAATCATGGTGCTGCACGAGGCCGCCAATGCCGGAGACCCGGTGGCTCAGCAGATCATGAACAGCGTCATGAAGCGCCTTTCCGAACTCAAAATGACTTTCGAAGTCTGTGCCTGCGAGGATCTTTATGACAATCCCGTGCTGGCGGAAGGATTCACCGGAGTGATCTACCACTATTGCTTCCGGCCATGGTTCGCCTCGATTCTGGATGGAATTCCCCAGGTAACCATCATGCACGAGGAGATCGATCTGGGACCATGGGACAGCTACAAGCCGAATGAAATGCTGGCCGGGAAACTGGCGGCGAATTATCTCATCGACCAGGGTTTCAAACAGATGCTGCTGATCTGGGAGCATCGCATGGCCTATCATGCGGAGAGTCACCCCAGACTGGAAGGGTTCCGCCACCGGATGCGCGATGCAGGGGTGGAACTCGTGGAACTCTCCTACGGCAATGACGACAAAGATCCCCAGGTGTTCTTCGAATCGCTGGTTGAAGCGTTGAAACGATTCGGAAATCACGCCGGAATTTTCGCATTTTGCGACCAGGTTGCGTATAAGGTCTGTCATTTACTGAACTTTGCCGGCCTGAAAAGAGTCCCCGGGGAGCTGGAGGTGATTTCCTGTGACAATACGTTTCTGATCAAGGATTTGTTCCCGCCGCTTCCGGTTGTTGACCTGCACATTGCCGAAATTGCTTCGCGTGCGGTAGACGGCTTGAAATGGCGGCTGGCCAATCCCGGCGCCAGTTATCAGGAGGTTCGCATCACTCCGGAGTTGATTCTGCCGGAAAAAAAATAATCATGCAGGAGAAAACAGTATGAAAAGGGCAAATTTCACGTTAATTGAACTTCTTGTCGTTATTGCGATTATCGCCATTCTGGCCGGAATGCTGCTGCCGGCCTTGAACAAGGCGCGGGACAGAGCAAAATCGTCGAACTGTCTGAGCAATCTCAAGCAGGTCATCTTTGCACAGCAGCAATATTCCGACGACTACAATGGAATGATGCTGGCCAAGACCAGCATATGGACCTGGACGGATATTCTCGGGGATGTGAAAACCTCCAACTCCTACGTTCCTCTGAAGTACCTCTCATCCAAGGTGGCATCCTGTCCGAGTGAGAAGAAGCCTTTTCTCGTCGATAAAAGCAATTTTTTCGGCATGTACGGCATCATCATGCCGCTGACCGACCAGGGATTTGATTTCAAGCCCGATTTCGGCGCCATTGCCCTCAGCACCAAAAGTGAGGCGGAAGCAGGCAAAGGTGTTTTCTCCGTCAAGGCGTTGCGCAACCCGAGCGCACTGCCCGTTGTTTCCGATACCGTTGCCACGACGGGAGCAAACAAGGGCAGATCCGCATACTGGTATGATCCGGAAAATACAATCGGCGGCGCCAGCGGAATTCACGCCTCCCTCAGCCACAGCGAAAGATGCAACCAGGCAATGGCGGACGGCCACGTCGAATCCCGCAGTCAGAATGATCTGGAAGGCGGCACAGTCAAATTCACGGCAATTGCAGATCCCGACGGGAATCCGCTTTAAAAGAATAATGTGTATGCTTACTGAAACATTCATCACCAAAACTGAAAAATAACATGAAACCATTCTGCGTGTACGCCGGACTGACGGCGGCAATCATTTTGACCATTTGTTTTCCCTGCAAAATCAAAGCGGGAGAGGACCTCACACCGGTGCCGGTACGCGAGGGCCTCTCCGGCTGGAATTTGTCCAGTTCCGGACTGCCGGTCGGCTCCATGGAATATGTGGATCATGGGGTTTTGAAGGTGACGGGAGATTTCTCCCGGGCCAGGAACGGCAATTACATCACGGTCGGGCGCAAGGTTCCGCAAAGCGAATTTTATCAGGAGTTGCGGTTCAAGGTGAAAAGCCCGGCCACCAGGCTCGCCGTCCGCTTCGGGGAAGTCAACGGTCAGGCTCACCAGTTTTTTCTGCGTCTTTCCGGGAATCCGGAGGAAATACAGGAGCTGCGAGTTCCCGTCACCGGCTCGCCCGGCAGTCACTGGGGAGGTCCGAATGACGGGAAAATGAGTTCCGCACTTGCTCGAATTTCCTTTGCCCTGCACACGGCGGATTGTGCGGGGAAAGATACATTTTCGTCGGAGTTTTTCGACATTTATCTGACTGACCGGGAAAATGCCCCGCGCCAAATCGGATTCAAGCCTGTCACGATCGAAAATATGTTTGTTCCGCCGGAATGGAAAGGAAACATTGCGTTGCGCCTTTCCAAAAAACTCGGCTCCGATTCCAAGTCCGATCTGAATTACGTCTATTGCGATTACGAGGGGAAGGAAGTCATATCCGGAACGGCGGACTATGACCGGGAGAACGATGTTCTTTCTCTCCCCCCTCCCCGGAAAACCGGGACTTATGATCTTCGATTCCCGGCCCTGGCGATTACCGCCGGCGTGGTGGTGTCGGCGCCGTTCAGCGGGGAACCAGACGAATATTTCGCCATCGACTCCGGCTTCAGCTGGGGCGACAAGAGCGATCCCGGGAAGATCTATTCTTATTTGAAGATTCTGAAATACATCGGCGTCGGCTGGAATCGCGACCGGCTCTCCTGGCACGCCCTCAATCCGGGTGCAGGGGAATTTTTTCTGAAACCCGGGAAGAAAGGCTACCTGTTTGACACATACCGCCGAATGGCTGCGGAAGTGGGGATTAAAACGCTCGACACCTTTCACGACACCCCCGGCTGGAATCGATACGGCAGCGAAAAGACGAAAATTTCCATCGACTGGAAAAATCCGCGTCGCTGGGGAGTTTCATTCTATCCCTGGAATCTCCAGGATGCAGCGGACAGCTTTCTTGTTTTCACGACCTATTGGAGTGACACGGTTAAAGCACTGGAGGTGTGGAACGAGCCGAACGGTCCCTTCGGCAATGATTTTCCCGGCGAATATCAGAGTGCATTCACCAAGGCGATCTCCTATCGACTCGCCCGGGCCCGTTCCGACGTTCAGGTGATCGGAGGCGCCTTTGCCGGAAATCCTTCCGAGGCGTTGTATCGTCTCATCATCGCCAACGGGACACTGGATGATGTGGACGCAATCAGTTTTCACAGTTACTCCAGTTATGCCGAAGATGAAGATCGGATGATCCAGATGCGGGAGAGCCAGGTCGCCAGACTCCGGGAAATAGAGGCTTCCTCCGGAAGCTCCCGTCTGGGAATTCCGCTGTGGATGACCGAAGGCGGCTCCCCCTGGCGGAAAAAGGATTCGACGGGACGCCCCACGATCGCCGAAGCCCGACGCTCAGCTGCGGATATTGTCTTCTCCTTTGTTGAATTTCGAGCGTTGGGTATCGCGCGTCACTTCCTCTATGTCTTTGATTACTATAACGAGGGGAAGAACAACTTCGGTCACATGGATGCGAACCATACCCCTCTGCGCTCCATGGGCGCCTATGCAAACCTTGTACATCAGTTGGCGCACAGGGAATATATCGGGGATTTGAAAATAGAAGGGGTTCTCCGCAGCCGGGTATTTGCCGCGGACGGAAAGGCTGTCGCCGTGCTCTGCAATGGTCTGGTCGGGGAAAAACCGGATTTCGTCACCCTGCCTGCCGGTCTTGAAATTGAAGGCGTTTCCGGGATTGACGGCCGGCCGCTGACGGTTGTCGACGGCAAGGTTCCGATGCGGGATGGAGTGGCATATGTCCATATCCGGGAAAAGAATATACAACAATATCTGCTCACCGATACACGCGCATTGAAACTCTACCGGATCGCGAAAAATTTCTCCGGGACGCCGCGGAAGGCTTTGCCGATTGTCTTTCAACCGGCCGACGAGCTTCAGGGCAAAGCATACAATTGCGACGGCTTCACCGTCCGTCCCGATACGGTGTTCCCGATTTCCATTCTGATCAACAATATGTCAAACCGGGAGCTGACCATCGATCCGGTGCTGCGGTTGCCGGAGAACATGGCGGCGGTCAAATTCTCCGACGGGAAAATCGTCGTTCCCCCGTACGGCAGGATTCCATTTTCCTTTGCGGTTTCCCTTTCGCGGGAAATGCCGTTGAACCGGTTTGCGCTGGTGCGGCTTGAGGATCGCTGCGGCAATGCAACGCCGATCGCCTGGTCATTCCGGCGCTCGGATCAATGTGAAATCTTCGCCGCTCCACTTGAGCAGAATAACCGGAACTCCGAAGGCGCCGACTGGATTCCCATGGCCGACTGGCGCACAGTGGGAACTTTTGCCGCGCCGAAGAACATTGATGCCCGGTTCAAAGTCGGTTATACGGCTGACCTTCTGCAAATTCAGGTTCTGGTCAGAGACAAGGTGTTTTTCTGCGACTACCCGGCCGGAGCGACCTGGAACGGAGATTCTGTGCAAGTCGCCTTTCAGAAAGAGGGAGGAGATTATCTGGAGTATGCGGCAGCCAAATCCCGGGACGGCTTCACGGTTTATCGTCATTCGCCTCCGGCGGGAATGTCAAAAGCCCGGGTGAAGTTACAGGACGTTTCCCCGGGAGAGAAGCTCTATATCATCGATATTCCGAAGGAGGAATTTGACATTGCCTCTTTCCGTGCGGGAATGAAATTCAGTTTCTCCATTCTGGTCAACAACAACAACGGAACAGGACGGGAAGGATATCTGCTCTGGGGCGGAAACATTGCCAGCTCCAAAAATCCGGCGGAATTCAATCAACTGATCCTGAAATAATCATTCATGAAGGTGCGTCGCGTAACTTCAACCGTTTCAATCAGAACAAAGAGGACCGGATGTTTTCCGATTCCCCCGGGGAGAAGGGAAAATATCCGGTCCTTGTTGTTTGATGACCGGGATGGAATATCCGCAACGCGGTGTTGTCTGCATCGGCCTCCCGCGCCTGCCGGTTGATTCTTTTCCCCTCAGAAGAGCGGAGAAAAAACAGAAAACGTCCGAGAGCTCAACCCGGGAAAGAATTGTGCGGGGGGCTCCACTCTCGTGGTTCCCCCCCCGCACACCGGATTCTCCGCGAAACGTCGTTGCGAAAAAGCGTTATTCCGAAAGGGCAAACGGATACTCATTCTCTCCGCGCGGAGTCAGCGAGACATGCTCGCATGTTCCGAGAAACTTCAGATCGTATTCGCCGTAAAAACCGTTCCAGACGGCTTCCCCGTTCTCATCCGTGGCGACAGTGGTTTCCGTGTGCCATTCGTGATTGATGAGCGAATCCAAAATCCGGTAAGAGGGTTTTTCAGTGAAATCCGGGCCGATGAGGCCGGCATTGAATCGGCTTTCATCACCATAGGCAGTTCCGTCGCATAGATTCCAGTAAACGATGGACTGGCAATTTTTCTGGCTGAACCAGACCCGGTAGAAGTTTCTCAGAAGTTCCCCCTGTATCTCCCGGGCAATCTCCCGGGGAAACTCCGGGTAGCACGGCAAGGAAATTTCCGAAATGTGGAGCGGAAGATTCAACTGCCCGAGCTGATCCATCACCTGCAGGAGATGGGCCGGATCAAAGAAACTTCCGGTTTCCATTCTCACCGCACTCTCCACATCCCCGTACAAATGGAACTGCAGGCCGAGCCCGTCCAGTTTGGCGCCGCGCCTCAGGAGGCGGTCAGCGAGAAGAAACATGGGCGAACTGTCATGAGCAAAGGACCGGAAAGAGATATCGGTTCCGTCGTTGTAGATGAATTCGTCCATGACGGGAAAATATTTTTCCGCCATTTGAAAGGTTTGATACACGTAATCCGGCGGGACGGTCGCATCGCCGATGGTCGGACATTTTCGCGGATGATAGGTGAATGATTCGTTGACCACATCCCATTTCCGGATTCTTGTTCCATAGCGGCGGCCAAGTTCCATGATCCGTTTTTCCAGCAGGAACATGACCTCGCGGGAATCCTTCGGAAGCCACGAAGGGACAAAGTTGTCGCAGAAGATCCAATGTCCCTTCGGCGCAATCCGGTTCTCCTCGCACCAGTCGATCACGAGATCTGCGGGCGGTCGACGTTCCATCACAGGACTGTCCGCGGAATAGCGGAATTCCCCCCGCTCCGGTTCTGTCGAATCCCAGAAAAGCGGGACAACCGCCTCATTGAAAACCCTGCGGAAGAACTCTTCGTATGCCGCATTCTTCTCGTTGTCGGAAAAGTCTTTCAGTTTGAAGGCATTGCATCCGAATTTAAAATCGTGTCCCGTCTGGCGGATCCTGATTTCGCAATTTTTCAGCGGCCTTCCGGCGCGATCTTTCAGAAGGATCGTTCCCCATCCCATGCGATTGCGCTTGATATCCAGCTCCACGCGTTCCCATGTTCCGGCTTTCGGATGTTCAAATTTGCGCAGCAGTTGTCTGGCAAGATCGCGTGATTTTTTTTCGTCGAACATAGATTCCTCCCAACTTGTTTCAGAAAAATCAAACCTGTGACTTCCGAATACTATATCACTGAAATATTTGAAAAAAAGTGAAATCACGGTATATTATATTTGAAAATGCGGAATGACATTTGGTAAATCATCATGTTGAAATTCGATTCCCTTCAGACGCTTTTTTCAGATCTGAATCCGAAGTGTTATTACAGCAGCGGGCGGACACGTTATTACCAGAGAGAACGCCACGACATTTTACGCTGGCGGCAATCTTCGGAGGAGATGGAGAAGATGCTGCTCCGCTGTACGCTGTATTGCAGAACACGCTCATGGGTCGGGGATTATCACCGCAGAGAGTATCCGCCCTTTTTGAACATCGGTCTGATTCATTCCGGAGAAACAGCCATCCGGAGCGGAGGCCGATGTTACCTGGCCAAACCCGGAGATCTTTTTTTTCTTGCTCCGGAAACGAAATATGAACTGTTGACCCCCCGCAGCTGCGAGCGATCTGCGCTTCTGATTTCCGGACCGGTTCTGGAGTCGATTCTGCGGGAGGGGGAAGGAACTCGAAGCCCGGTTTTTTCAGCCGGGGATGCAGCGGTCGCGGAACGGTGGTTTGAGCGAATGAATGTTCTTCTTCCGGAATCATTTCGGCTTCCGGTCTGCCGGGAAATTTCGGGTCTCTGTTTCGAACTGCTCCAATATCTGAGTTGTCCGGCTCAGAAACCGGCCCTGCCCGCCATCCTGCAAAATGTTTTGGAAAAACTCAGACAGGATTACGGAAAATCCATGGAGATGAAATCTCTCGCTGATTCTTCCGGAATCAGTGTTTCCACGCTGACCCGCCTGTTCAAACAACATCTCGGGAAAACTCCGCACCAGTATCTGATCGGACTGCGGATGCGTCAGGCGGCACGTCTGCTGGAACAAAACTCATTTTCCGTGAAGGAAATCGCCGGACTGGTCGGCTACGGAAACGCCTTGAACTTCTCCACGGAATTCCGGAAATTTTTCGGAAGATCTCCCCGAAGCTGGAGAACAGCAGGTTCTTCTCCGACAAGCCGCCGCTGAAGATCGCCCGACAGGGAATCAACATTCCCGCAAAACGCCGACGGCGATGATGTAATCGCCGGATTCGTCAAACCGGCCATTGAAAGCGGCTGCGGAGGGACACGCCTGACGAAAATCTTTTCGCGCTCTTCCATGATCTCGATTCGAAAATTCCGTACCGCATACAGGCTGCGACCTGCCGGCAAGATGCGGGAAACCGTAAAATGATTCTTTCGGATTTGAAAACACGTGACGGCTACGCCATATTAAAGAGGAGAACCAGAAAACCTTATGCTCAGGGGTGTTTTCATGATGCAAAATCCGACTCTCACCGGCTTCCACGCCGATCCCTGCATCTGCCGTCGCGACGGAGATTATTTTCTTGCCGTATCCTCATTCGAATGGTATCCCGGCATCCCGGTCTATCACTCCAAGGATCTGAAGAACTGGGAGCTTTACACGCATGTCCTCACGGAAGAAAGCCAGTTTCAGCTGATCGGGCTGCCGTGTGGAGTATTCCCCCGAACAGAAGAAAATCACCGGCACGTTCGCGGGGATCGCATGCGTGGACGGACTCTGTCACAACAATTATGCCGACTTCGATTTCTTCGAAATGACCGAGTGATCTTCCAACCGGAAATCCGAGCCGGCGACACGGAAAACTTGTCGAAAAAATCATCCGCGAAATCGTCGATTTCCCCGCACGACGAGCAATGAACCAAAGGAATCCGGCATGAAAGAAAACATTCAACTGAACCATGTTGTCTCTCCGGGGAAGTTCCGGATGCTGAAATATGGACTCGGTTACTACACCTGGGTAAAAAATCCCGTCGAAACAACCGCCACTATCTGCTCCCGCTGAAAAAGCAGGAAAAAATAATCCGGCTGGCGGGGGGAATCGCGGGAACTCTGGCCTTGTCGATTCTGTTCGGCATCTGGTTTTACCGCGAACAGGGGTGGCTGGGAGCAGTGCTTTTCGGCTGCGTCGCCGATGGCCTGACCTGTCTGTTCGTGTACCGCTACTATCGGGGAGCGGTCGAGACGATCGATCTTCTCCCCCGCTTCCCCATCGCAGTCGTCGATCTGGACAAGGGGATTCTGAAAATACGGAACCGCTCCGGCCTGCCCTTCGTCCAGACGCCGGAAGATACCTGGCAGATCGAGCTCCGGAACGTGGATTCCGTCAAAATCAACGCAGCAAACAAAGTCCACAACGGAAAGCAGAGGCTGTGGGACGCCTGGCGGCAGGTCCCCTCCTGGAACGCGCTGTCGCTCCGCTGCCGTCCCTCCGGCGGCAGACAGATGACACAACTGCTTTTTGTCGGCGCAAGAATCCCCGAGAACATGTACTACATGTTCGAATGCACCCTCCGGCTGAAGCTGGAGACGAAAAAGGATTTCTCCATCTTCGACCTCGATTAGGCGAGTGCCCGGGCCGGCGCAGCCCCTCTGCCGGAAAAACGCAGGATTCCGCGGATGTCCCAGTCGGTCAGGAACAGCGCTCCGAGCGTCAGCGTCAGGTGGAACAGCGAGGTATTCCATTTCAAATCCTTGTACCACCCCTCGAAAGTGCGCGTGCCTCCCTCGCTGATGATGCGCAGCCAGGCGTTTTCGTCGGTCAGAAGCTCGTGGACGAGTTCCTCCTCCCCCTCCCGGGTCAGAAACGCCAGGAGCGGGAAAGTCTCAAAGAAGAGACTCTGCGAAAGCCGCTTCTCCCGGATCATCGCAATGGTTTTCTCGACGCCCGCCCGGTCCGGGAACAACTCGTAGAACGCCGCGAACACGTTGCCCGGCAAGCTGATATGCGTCGAAACATCGCTGTCGCGGAACAGCTGTTTCTCCGGATCGTAGAACGCCTTGACAAACGCCGCCTCCAGAGGCGCGGGGTCGGCGTAAGGTTTCTCGCCGATCCACTCCGCGACCCGGTTCAGGCTCTTGATCGCCCCGATGTAGTAGGCGTTGATCACATTATGACGGGTGTCGCACGGCCGCCCCTCGGTCAGATCGACATCGTAGCCGTCGCGCACGTTTGCGGGCCACTCGACCACGCACCACTTGTCGAGATGATTCAACAATCCGTCCGCATCGGCGTACTCCTCGCGGTAGAAGTCGAGAATGTCCGCGAAAGCCGCGTACCGTTCGCGCACATATTCCCGGTTTCCGGTCAGACAGCAGTATTCCTGCAGCAATGTGAGCATGATGAACGGATATTCGGCGATCTCCTGCATGAAGGAACACGCCGCGCAGGTCATCAATCCGCGGTTCACGAACGAGGTGCGGAGAAAATCGTCGAAAAACTTCTCCATAAGCGTGTAATCGCGCGTGAGCAGGCAATACGCGAGCAGACTGTAACAGCCGTCGCCGAGATAGTATCCCTTCTCCCGCTCCATGCAGTCCTGAATCACCTCCTGAACGCCGTAGTGCAGCGAATCGACGCACAGTTTCCAGACCGCGAGCGATTTTTCATCGCTGCGGTTGCAGACGGCCCGCAGCGAGAATGGATAGTGCCGCGCCACGAGCCGGAATGAATCCAATTCGATCTCGCAGCCGGGCGGAGGAAGCAGTTCCACGTAGCGGAAGCTCTTGTAGTCGAACTGATTGAGCGTATCCTTCCCGCCGGAGAGTTTGAAATACTCCACGTAGCGGCAGTTGGCACGCAGTTCGTACCGGGCGGAGCCGTCCTCATTGAGCTCCTGGGCAAAACGCATTTCGATCTCGTCTCCCCGCTTTCCGGCTGCGCGGAAGGTCAGGTTCCCGACGAACATTCCGCCGAAGTCCACGAGATACCCGCCCTGGGTATTCTTCACCTCCACCGGAGTGATCTCCTCGAATTCAAGCTGCTGCGACGGCTGAAGATAGAGTTGGTAATCGGCGTGCTTCCGCGTTTTCGCGAATTCCCATGACGAATCGTCGAACTCCGGCCGTTCGAACCCGACCTCCGGCGAAGCGGCATCGTAGCGCTCCATGAACTGCGTCTCATATCCGACCGTCCCGACTCCGGAAAAGCCCGAATGCACGCGGCAGCGGAAACTTTCATCCGATGCGAGCACCGTCTCCCCGTCGACCATGAGATCGAGCAGCAGCCCGTGCTGCCGGTCGCCGCTGACCCAGACCCGGTTGATGAGCCCCTGATAGTAGGTGTGCACGGCAATCGTGTTCTCGCCGGGCTGCAGAAAACGGGAGAGGTCGATCCGGTTGTAGAAGTAGTGAAACGAGTACCCCGCCGCCGGCCCCTGCGTGACGAATGCACCGTTCACATAGAGTTTATAATAGTCATCGGCGGAGATATGGATTACGGCGGAGCTGAACTCTTTGAGTTTGAACTTCTTCCGGAACAGAATGTGCCGGTTCTGCAGCTCCGGCTCGATCACAGGCAGCGACGAACGGTCGAGCTGGCGATGGAAAACATTCTGCGGAGCGAGGTCGCTGAATTGCGCAGTGGTGATCCAGCGGCCCTTGAAAACTTCCGGTTCCTTCTTCATGCGGAGTCCCTCTTCGATTGGAATTTCTGTTGCGGTTCTACTATACCCGTTCTCCGGGAGGATTGCCACAGCACCAAAAAGAATTTTCCTGAAAAAACAGGGGAATCTTTGACTTCCGTCGCTTTCCGGGCTATCTTTCCTCCGGAACCGGAAAACGGAGGAGAAATCATGAAGTGGAAAGAGGATGCGGATCGGTGCGGCTGGTGCGTCGGCGACCCGCTTTACGAACGGTATCACGATGAGGAGTGGGGGCGCGAAGTGACCGACGACCGGACGATGTTCGAATTCCTGACCCTCGAATCCGCCCAGGCGGGACTGAGCTGGATTACGATCCTGCGCCGCCGGGAGAACTATCGGAAAGCGTTCGCCGGATTCGATCCGGAAAAGGTTGCCGCATTCACCGAAGACGACGTCGACCGGCTGCTTCAGGATCCCGGAATCATCCGCAACCGCGCAAAGATCCGGGCGGCGATCTCCAACGCCGGATGCTTTCTCGAAGTGCAGCGCGAATTCGGTTCATTCTGCGCCTATTTGAAGCGGTTCCTGCCGGACGGCAGACCGGTCGTGAATCACTGGGAATCGCTGGCGGAGGTTCCCGCCTCGACGCCGCTCTCGGATGCGATCAGCAAAGATATGAAGCGACGAGGCTTCCGCTTCTTCGGGACGACGATCTGCTACGCGCATCTGCAGGCGGTCGGCTTTGTGAACGATCACCTTGTCCACTGCCGCTGCCGCCGGGAAATGCGGTAACACAAGAAACGCGGCGGAGTCCCCCCCGTCGCGTTTCGCATAAGTTGCCGCCGGATTACTTGACGGTGTAGATCCACTGGTTCGACTTCGCGCAGAATTCGCGCGAAACCTTCGGGCAATTCACCGCGGCCTTGTCGAGCAGTCCGCCGATCTCGACCGCTTCATCCGGGCAGCCGGCCTTTTCGGCGATTTCGACCGCACTGCCGGTCACGCCGCCGAGCTCGGCGAGTTTCGCATGGAGTTTTTCGCGCAGAGCGAGCACCCCCTTCGCCGCGAGCTTGTAGTTCTGCACGCCGGGCTGATGGAACGCGTTGATGTTGATGAATTCCGCGTAGATTGCAACCGCACGCTCGTAAAGCGCGATCAGCATGCCGAGCTCGTACTCGGTCACCTGCGGGACGCGGATCGTGATGACCTGCCGCCCCTTCCCGCGCAGGGCGGCCGAAAGCCCTTCGAGGAAGCCGTGCAGATAGGTCCCCATGTCGGTCGACTCGGTGATCGGGAGTTTTTCAGCGTCCTTGAGCACCTCGATAAAAGTCGCGAAGAAGTCGTCGCGGCCGTTGTTGAGCTGCTGGATGAACGCATGCGCATCCGTGCCGCCCTTGTTGCCGAAGACGTTGAGCCCCTGGTGCACCACCTTGCCGTCGAGATCGAGCTCCTTGCCGAGGCTCTCCATCACGAGCTGCTGCATGTAACGGGACAGCAGGATCAGCCGGTCGGAGTAGGGAACGATCACCATGTTCCGATCCCCCCTGCCCTTGCCCGCGATATACCACATCGCCGCGAGCATCATCGCTGGATTCTTCTCCGGATCAGCGGTGCGGGTCCACTCGTCCATGCGGCAGGCGCCCTCA
The DNA here is from genome assembly GCF_944391105.1 of uncultured Victivallis sp. GTDB lineage: Bacteria > Verrucomicrobiota > Lentisphaeria > Victivallales > Victivallaceae > Victivallis. The sequence continues at coordinate 11,358 of NZ_CALXSK010000027.1, read as the reverse complement.
AGGAACCGGCTGAACTTCACGCCGGTCAGCGCCGCCGGAACGTGCCCGACGATGCTCGTCTCGCTCGTGCGTCCGCCGATCGACTCGGCCATCTCGAAGACCGCGAGCCAGTTGTTTCCGCGCGCATGGCGGTCAAGTTCGCTGTCCTTCATCGTGATCGCCGCGGCGTGCTTCGGGAAGGAGAGCTTCTTCGCGGCGTAGAGCGCCTCCATCGCGATCATGTTGTTCTTCGTCTCCTGCGTGCCGCCGGACTTGCTGATGACGAGGTGCAGCGTCACTTCCGGATCCATCACCTCGACGAGATCGGCGAACTCGGCCGAATCCGTATTGTCGAGGAAGTAGATCTTCAGATAACCGTTCCGTTTCGCGTCGCTTTTCTCATTCCAGTAGGGGCCGTTGATCGCGAACTGCATGAGCTGCGGACCGAGCGCCGAACCGCCGATGCCGTTGACCACGACAGCCTCGAATTTTCTGCCGGTTTCCCCTTTGATTCTGCCGGAACGAACCTCCTCGGCGAACGCCTCGACCGAAGCGAAGAGTTCGCTGGCGGGATATTTCTTACGATCCGTGAAGTGGGTCACTTTGCGGTGTTCATCGGGGTTCTTGATCTCGCCGGCTTCGATGCGGCCCATTTCGCGGGCGGCGCGTTCGAATTTCGGCCGGAGCGCTTCCAGATCGGATTTCTGGAACTTCATCCCGGCGAAGTCGATGGAGAATTGGCTCGGGGCGTCCACGAGCGTGTATTCGATGTTGCGTTCAATCCATTCGTTCATGTTCAAAACCTCATGTTGGTTGGTTGGAAAATCATCCACGACCCAGATCGTCCAGCCGCTCCTTGAGCAGCCGTTTGATATGCTCCTCCCCGTAGAGGGAGCGCATCAGTTCGATGTTGAATTCGTAGAAAAGCTGTGCATCCGGCCGCGTGACCATCGGCCCGGAGGCGAGTTCGACAATCGTGCGCCGCTTGTTGCGATCGTGCTCGTAAATGGAGAGATAGCGGACCAGGCTGCGCGGCGAAAGCTCCGTGAACTTCTTCTGCCCGAACTCCTCGGTGTAGTCCGCCGCGATCTGCGAAATCAGATTGCGGTGATAGTGCTTCACCCCGAACGTCGCCAGAAAATCCTCCACCATCTCACAGCAGCGAAGCTCGTCGAAGAGCGGGAAAGAGATCCGCCGCCCGCGCGAGAGGATGTTCGCCGGGAACTCGTAGTTCGCCGAGAGCACCGGCATAACGTTCTCCGGCAGCGAAAACGCCCCGCCGACGTTCGTGCGGAAGTGAAACCAGTTCGTCTCCCGCGGATCGATGTCGTCGAAGAAAAGTACGAAACGGTGGTCCGGCCGCGCCGCCAGCGGCGCAACCAATTCGTTCCAGCCGCACTCGAGCGTCACCGGATCCGGCAGGATGATGACCAGTTCCGGCTCCGCATAGGCGTAGGAGAGAATCATGCTGGTCTTGCCGTGACCGGGCAGGCTGTTCACAAGCAGCGGCAGGTTGCTCTTCCCCTCGGCAAACTTGTGAAAATGATCGAGAAACTGCGATCGAACACTCGGGAAACCGAAAAAACGGTCGAGCGGCTTGATCGAGTCGAATTTCGTTTCGTAGAAGTTTCCGTTCCAGTAGCGGAACATCCGCGACTGCCGGAAACGATCCGCCGCGAGAATCGCTTTCGCCAGCGCCGCCCGCTGCGAATCGGCCTCCCCTTCCGGAGCCCGGAGCGCGGCGAAATAGTCGCGTGCGTTCGGGAACACCTTTCCCGGCTGTTTCGCGAGTTCGCGCGCCACGATCGCAATGCCGCGCCACAGGTCACGCGCCGCATCAAGCAGGAAACGGCAACCGTCGCTCCAGCTGCCCGCCTCGAGCTCCTTCGGCAGAATCCGGTTCTCGATGAAGAAGTCGAAAAGCAGCGAAGCGAGCCGTGACTCCAGCGGAAAATCTCCGAATTTCCGATAAATCAGATTCGCGTAAGCAACCCGCTGCCCGGGAGAGAAAAGGGCATGAAGAAACCCTGGCAGAGAGTCGGCGGCAAATTCCGGGCCGCCTCCATCCCGTCCCGGTTCGGCAAACAGAAACTCCAGCGCCCAGCGGGCCCGGAGCAAACGATTCTGAACGGTTTCGGCCACAGCGTCCCCCGGTTGTTGCAACGGATAGTTTCAATCCTTATAATATAATTGCGTTCCCGCTTTTGTCAATTCCCCCGGACAAGGAAAACGCCCCGCGAACATCAAAGCGGACCGGAAGCTCCTGACGCCCGGCGCCATCCCGCGAACCCATCCGGGCTCCGCCCGTTCCCGCCTGCGCGCGGGCCGAAGTTCGGAAACGACAAAAAAGAGGGAGCTCCGAACACTGGCGCCCCCTCTTTTGCGTCATGAATGGATTCCGGGCGGCACTTATTTGCCGCAGTCGCAATCATCTCCGCAACCGCATTCGTCGCCGCAACCGCAGCCGCAGCCACAATCGTCATCGTCCTCCTCGGCGCAGACGAAGTGCTCTCCGATCCGGTCGAGAACTCCTTCCGGCGTGAAGCCGAACTTCTCCGCCAGCACCTTGTACGGGGCGGAGGCGCCGAAGTGATCGAGTCCGATTGCAAGCCCGTCGCGGCCGATGAACCGCTCCCAGCCGAACGTCGAACCCGCCTCGATCGAGACGCAGCACATGCACCACGACGGAAGAACCTCCTCCTGATAGTCGATATCCTGTTTCAGGAAAAGTTCCTGGCTCGGCATCGACACCACCCGGACGCCGACCCCCTTCGCGCGAAGCAGTTTCGCGGAGTCAAGCGCAAGATTGACCTCGGAACCGGTCGCCACGAGGATGATGTCGAAATCCTCGTCATCCTCCAGCACGAACGCCCCCTTCGAGACATCCACCTTCTTCGCCATCTCCGCGTCGTAGGGACGGAGATCCTGGCGGGTCAGCAGCAGTGCAACCGGTCCGTCCGCCTCGAGCGCCGCCGCCCACGCCTGCGCGACTTCATGCGCCTCGGCAGGACGGATGACGGTCAAGCCGGGGATCGTCCGCAGCATCGCGATCTGCTCGATCGGTTCGTGCGTCGGCCCGTCCTCGCCGACATAGAAGCTGTCGTGCGTGAAGACATAGATCTCATGCAGCTTCATCAGCGCGGCCAGACGAATCGCCGGCTTCATGAAGTCGCTGAACACGAAGAAGGTCGAGGTGTACGGAATCGCCGTTCCGTAGAGCGCCATGCCGTTTCCGGCGCACCCCATCGCGAACTCACGCACGCCGAAGTGGAGGTTGCGTCCCGCCGGATTCTCCGCCGTGAAATCGCCGCCGTCCTTGATGTTCGTCTTGGTCGAGGGCGCGAGGTCGGCCGCGCCTCCGAAGAGCGCCGGAACAAGTTCCGCCGCCTTCTGGAGCACGATGCCGGACGAGGCGCGGGTGGCGACCGGCTTGTCGACCGGAGCCGCCGCCATAAGCTGTTCTTTGAGGTCAGCCGGAACCGTGCGGTTCAAGTAGGCGTCGATCCGTTTCGCCCGCTCCGGATCGGCTTCGAGGAATGCCTGGAACTTCTTGTCCCACTCGGCCGCCTCGGCAACAAGCTCCTCCACCCGGCTGCCGAGAAACTCCTTCACCTCCGGAAGAACCGTGAATTCACCTTCGGGCATGCCGAGATTGCGCCGCAAGGCTTCGACCTCGTCGACGCCGAGCGGTTCGCCGTGAGCGCTGGATTTGCCCTGTTTGTTCGGCGCGCCGTAACCGATCTGCGTGTGGCCGACGATGAGCGTCGGACGGCCGTCGGATTTCTGCGCCTCGCCGAGAGCCGCGTCGCAGAGCGCGAGGTCGTTCGCGTTCTCAAGTGTGATGACCCGCCAGTTGTAGGCCATGAACCGCGCCGCGACGTTTTCAGAGAACGCGAGAGAAGTCTGCCCCTCGATCGTGATGTTGTTGGCATCGTAGAAAACGACGAGTTCATCGAGCTTCAGATGCCCGGCGAGCGAGGCGGCTTCGCTTGCGACGCCCTCCATCATGCAGCCGTCGCCCGCAATGACGTAAATCTTATTGTCGGCCAGGCCGGCGCGGTCGAGTCCGGTCTTCGCCGCGAAATAGCGCTTTGCGATCGCCATGCCGACCGCCGAAGCGAATCCGGTGCCGAGCGGCCCGGTCGTGATGTCGACGCCCGCAGTGTGGCCGAACTCAGGATGGCCCGGCGTTTTGCTCCCCCACTGGCGGAAGTTCTTCACCTCCTCCATCGAAAGACCGTACCCGAAGAGGTGAAGCAGCGAATACTCCAGCATCGAGCCGTGCCCGGCCGAGAGCACGAAACGGTCGCGTCCGATCCACGCAGGATTCTTCGGATTGTGGCGCATGTACTTGTACCAGAGCGTCATCGCGTAATCCGCACAGCCGAGCGGCATGCCGGGGTGACCCGACTTTGCCTTCTGGATCGCCTCCGCCGAAAGCATCCGGACGGTATTGGCGGCGAGGAGCGCCTTCTTGAGATCGTACATCTGCTGGAATTCCTTTCTTTTTCGTTTGCGGAACTGGAAATTTTCCTGTTGTTGCGCTATTTTTTCTATATGACGATACGATATTAAATTTAACACCTCTTCCGCCGGAAAACAAGTCATGCGGCGATACAATTTTATGAGATTATGACGGAACGATTCATCACATCGACTCTGAACCGGCGCGATCCGGCGAAGGAGGTCACGCTGCGCCCGCCGAAATTCGCGGATTTCCCCGGGCAGGAGAAAGTCAAGGACCAGCTCGAACTTTTCGTCGCGGCCGCGAAGGCACGGAACGAGGCGCTCGACCACATCCTGCTCTGCGGACCGCCCGGACTCGGCAAAACCACGCTGGCCTACATCATCGCGAACGAACGCGGAACAAACCTCAAAAGCTCCAGCGGTCCCGCGATCGAAAAACCCGGCGACCTCGCGGGACTCCTGACCGCGCTCGAACCCGGCGACATCCTCTTCATCGACGAGATCCATCGACTGAACACCACGGTCGAGGAGTATCTGTACAGTGCGATGGAGGACTTCTTCATCGACATCATGCTCGAACAGGGGGCCGGCGCCCGGTCGGTGCGGCTCTCGGTGCCGCATTTCACGCTGGTCGGCGCAACGACCCGCCAGGGGATGATCTCCTCGCCGCTGCGGTCGCGTTTCGGGCTGAACATCCGGCTCGACTACTACGACGCCGACAGTTTGACGAAAATTCTGAAGCGCTCCGCAGGGATCCTCGGAATCGAGATCGACGAAGAGGGCGCGCGCGAAATCGCCGGGCGCTGCCGCGGCACACCGCGCATTGCGAACAATCTTCTGCGCCGCGCACGCGACTACGCGCAGATCCGGGCCGACTCGGTCATCACCGGCAAGGTCGCGGCGGATGCGCTCGGGCTGTTGCAGATCGACAACGACGGACTCGATGAAATGGATATCCGGATTCTCGAAACGATCATCGGAAATTTCCGCGGCGGACCGGTCGGGCTCAAGAACATCGCGGTTTCGGTCGGCGAGGAGGAGGATTCGATCGAGGAGGTGTACGAACCGTTCCTCATCCAGCGCGGATTCCTCGTGCGCACGCCGAAGGGACGCGTCGCGACGCCGAAGGCCTGGAAGAAGCTCGGCCTTTCACCGCTCCGCGGCGGAGGCGATCAGCAAACACTGTTTTAACGGACAACCGATACGGAAGAAACGAAGAAAAGGAGGCAGCCGATGGCGGCAAGATGGGCGGAAGCTCTTTTGAAACTGCAGACGGTCGATCTGCGTATCCGGGAACTTGAAACGCGTCTCGCGCTGCTCCCGAAGGAGATGGGAACTCTCAAGGACAAGCGCGATGCGGCCGTGGCCGAAGTCGCCGCCGCCGCAAATGCCGCGAAGAAGATCGAACTCGACCGCAGGCACGTCGAATCCGAGATCGAGAAACTCAACGCCGAAAACAAGAAACTTCAGCAGCAGTCCTCCATGGTCAAAAAGAACACAGAATACCAGGCCATGCTCGGAACGATCGCGCTCAACGAAAAGAAGATCGGAGATCTCGAAAGCCGGGTTCTCGAACTCATGGATGAATTTGAAGAGGCGAAAAAGGCGTACCGCAAACTCAAGCAGAACAATGAGGCGGCAGTCAATGCGATCCGCGCTGAATTCGACGAACTCGTCGCCTTCGCGGGCGACCTCAAGAAGGAGATCGCACAGCTGAAGGCGGAACGCCCGGCGGACGTCTGCGGCGTCGACAACGAGACGCTCGCACGCTACAATCGGCTGCTCGCCGGCAAGGATGGAGTCCCCCCGCTCGTGAAGGTTGAAAACGAGATCTGCGGAAGCTGCCACCTGCGCGTGACGCGCCAGGCGATGACCAACATGCAGAAAGGCGCCGTCACGAGCTGCGAAAACTGCATGCACTTCATCTATCTCGACGACGCGGAGTAGTTTCCGCATCATGGAGAAGCTGCCCGGAAAACTCCCGAACGATTTCGCCGAACTGGTTCACCGCGGCGTCGAATCCGATGTGCTCGACTACAAGGCCGCCCTCTGCTGGACGAAGATGACCCGCCAGGCGAAAGGGAAGATCGTGCGCCACTGCCTCGCTCTCGCGAATACGAAAGGCGGCTGCATCGTCATCGGCGTCGGCGAGGACTCTTCCGGGCATCCTTCGCTCTACACGGGACTCTCGCGCGAACAGGTGCATTCGTTCGATCCGACCACGGTCGGGCAGTTCGTGAACCGTTATGTCGAGCCGCCGATCGAATTCACGATCGAGCGGCCCGTCGTCGACGGGAAGCGCTATGCGATTTTTGTGGTGCGCCCGTTCCGGAGTCTGCCGCACGTCTGCACAAGCGGAATCGAGGGAGAACTTCAGACCGGCGTATTCTACATCCGCACGCCGGATGCTTCGAGCCGGCCGGCCTACCGCGCAATCGAGATGCAGATGCTGATCCAGCGAGCGCTCCGGAATCAGCGTGAGGAGCTCGGCCGCATGCTGCGCGGCATCCTCTACGAAAGCCGCCTCGCAACCGAAACGGACAACGCCAGCGAATTCAAAGCCGCGCTTGCAAACGCCACAGTCTTCTTCAAACGGCGGCAGAACCCGCCGCGGAATGTGCCGTCGCTGCTCGTGAATCTGACGGTGACTCCACCGCGCTATCACTCCGAGGCGTTCAGTTTAAGCGCGTTGCGCCGGGCGGTCGACGCGGCGCTGCCGTCGCTTCCGACGCCGGAGTTTCTCGATTCGGACGAGATCCGGAAGGCGTATGTCACGAACACCTCGCTGCGGGCACTCTCCCGGCGTGGAAGGCGCATGTGGCAGCTGTTCAAGAGCGGCATGTTCCACTACATCGCCTATCTGCCCGTGCCGGAGCATGAGCTGGATTTCACGCTGCTCGTGCGCAAGATCGCCGAGGCATATCGCTTCCTCGGGCGGCTCTACGCGGAGCTCGGATACGCCGAGGAGCTGCTTTCGATCTCCTTCACGCTCGAGAACACCGAGAATGTCCGGCTGCTGCTGCCGCACAAGCCGCGCGCGAAGTTCCTCTGCCGGATTCCGAAAATCGCGATCGAGATGTCCCGCAGCGCCGCCGACCTCGCGAGCGGGGAAGCCGCTCATGCGGCCCGTATGACGGCTGAAATCGCGGAACGGTTCAACATCTCCGATCAATATCTGCAGAACCTGCCCGAGATGATCGATGACTATCTGGAGCAGCGGTAGCGACGATGATTATGCCGATCGACTTTGACCTCCCGCCGCGGGAGGATCCGGAACCTTTTCCGGATGAAAACGTTCCAGACTTCGACCCGGAAGAGTTCGCCGTCGAATACGAACCGGACCCCGAACCGGAGGAGCTTGACATCCGTCCGGAATGCGAGGCGTTCTTCGCGCCGGGAGGTCCGCTCAAAGCCGCCGCCGAACACGGCGGACGCCCCTACGAATTCCGGCCGCAGCAGCTTGAAATGGCCGGAGCGATCGCCGAGGCGTTACGCAAGGGGGAGAATCTCTGCATCGAAGCGCCGACCGGTGTCGGCAAAAGTTTCGCCTATCTCGTGCCGCTGATCTACCGTTCGCGACTTTCGGGACTGCCGGCGATCGTTTCGACCGAGACGATCCATCTTCAGGAGCAGCTCATCGACAAGGATATTCCGCTGCTGAAGAAACTGACCGGGATCGACTTCCGGGCGGCGCTCGCGAAAGGACGTCACAACTATCTATGCCGCAGAAGATTCGCTCTTCTCTCCGGGGAACAGCGCGATGCGCTGCTGCCCGCGCCCGCGCTCGCACTCGATGTGGAGCGGCTCGGCCGCTGGATGGAGCGAACAACCGACGGTGAACGCGACTCGCTCGACTTCCGGATCGAGCCTGAGACCTGGGCGCTCGCCTGCTGCGACGGGATGAGCTGCCTCGGGCCGAAGTGCGAATTCTACCGGAACTGCTTTTACTACCGCGCGCGCCAGGCGTGGGAGACGGCCGACATCGTAGTGGCGAACCACGCGCTCTTCTTCACGGATCTGGCGATGCGGCTCGCGGCCGGAGCCGCGGGTTCGCTGCTGCCGAATTACGGCGTCGTGCTGCTCGACGAGGCACACACACTTGAGGACAACGCGGCCGATCATCTCGGGCTGCATCTCTCCCGCGTCGGAATCGTTTCGACGCTGAACCGGCTTTACAACCAGGAGAGTGCGCGTGGACTGCTCATGCGCAAAGGAACCGATCCGACACTGCGCGGAATCGTAGCGGAGAGCCGCGACGAAGCCTACGGATTTTTCACGCCATACGAAAATCTTCTGCGCGACCGGAACGAGACGGCTCTGGCGATCCACGAACCGGGCCGCTTTCCGAACCGGCTCAGTCCCAAACTCGAGGAGTTGCATCGTCTTCTGGCATTGTTCCTTGAAGATCAGGAAGATGCGAATTTCCGAACGGAAGTTGAGGCGCAGCTGACCCGCTGTCGGGAATTCATCAACGGGATCGACCAGTTCACGCGGAAACTTCTGCCGGACGCAGTCTACTATGCCGAGAGCGAGCGAGGCGGCAGTACGACACTGCATGCGACGCCGCTGAACGTTGCGGAACTGCTTTCGGATCTTCTTTTCAACCAGGATTTTCCGGTTATTCTGTGCAGTGCGACGCTGACGGTACGGAACTCGTTCAACTACTATATCAGCCGTACGGGGTTCTGCAACGGGCAGACGCTGCTGCTCGATTCGCCGTTCGGTTCGGATCAGGCGAGGGTCTACATTCCGCGCGCCATGCCGGACCCGAAGGACGAGGAGTATCAGAGCGCTCTGGAAAAAGAGATTCCGCGATTCGTCGAACTCACGCAGGGAAAAGCATTTGTGCTCTTTACCAGCTACTCTTCGATGCGGCGGACGGCGGATGATCTGCGCGAATATTTCCGTTCGAAAGGGTGGCGGCTGCTGGTTCAGGGAGAGAACATGACCCGTTCAGGGCTGCTGCGCGAGTTCCGGGAGGACATCGACTCGGTGCTCTTCGGCACGGACAGCTTCTGGACGGGAGTCGACGTACCGGGCGAATCGCTCTCGAACGTGATCGTGACGAAGCTGCCGTTCGCGGTCCCGAGCCACCCGCTCATCGCCGCGCGCATGGAGAAACTTGAGCGTGCAGGTTGCAACTCTTTTGCAAATTACACGCTGCCGGAGGCGGTTCTGAAATTCCGGCAGGGGGTCGGGCGGCTGATCCGCAGCCGCGACGACCGCGGAATCGTCGTGGTGCTCGACCGGCGGGTCATCTCGAAGCATTACGGAAAACTCTTTCTGGAGTCGATTCCCTACGACAGCGAAATCGTTTGAAACCAACAGAAATGGAGAATGGATTCATGATGGACACGAGAGAACGGATGAAGGACGGCAGACTTTACTTCTGCACCGACGAAGAGATCGCCAATGAGCAGCTCAAATGTCTTGATCTGCTCTACGACTACAACCAGACCCGGCCGACCGAGCAACCGAAGCGGCGTGAACTCCTGAAAGTTCTGCTCGCGGAAGTCGGAGAAAACTGCTACATCGAGCCGCCGCTCCACGCAAACTGGGGGCGGAACACCCATCTGGGCAGCAACGTCTACGCGAACTTCAATCTGACGCTCGTGGACGATACGGACATCTACATCGGCGACAGCGTGATGATCGGGCCGAACGTGACCATCGCGACCGCGGGACACCCGGTGGATCCGGAACTGCGGCGCAAGGTCGCACAGTTCAACATCCCCGTGCGGATCGGGAACAACGTCTGGATCGGCGCGGGCGCGGTCATTCTGCCGGGCATCACGATCGGCGACGACAGCGTGATCGGCGCGGGCAGCATCGTGACGAAGGACATCCCGGCCGGAGTCGTGGCGGTCGGCAACCCGTGCCGCGTACTGCGCCCGATCAGCGACCGTGACCGGGAATTCTACTACAAAGACCGGAAAGTCGACCTGCTCTGACGGTTTTTTCCCGCCTCTTCCTGCAAAACACGGACAGACTGGCGCTCAACCAGGTAGGGGGAAACCGTCCGAATGCCGAAATGACCTCCGTTGAAAAGCTCAACGAGTCCTTCGCAAAAAGTGCGGGCGATACCCGGCAGGTCATCGGCAATGGAGGTAAGTGGAGGCTGAGAATGAGATACGCTGGAGATGTTGCCTGATCCAATGATGCTGATGTCATCAGGCACTTCCAGACCGCATTCCCGGCAGGCACTCATAACGCCCAATGCTGAATAATCACTTGAGGCGAAGCAGGCGGAAAAATCCACTCCATGCGTTTTGAAATACGCAACCATCCGGTCATGAGTCTTGGCCTTGGAGGCTTCTCCGCTGCGGATCTCGCAATCGATAATTGATGGTTTCATTTTTGACTGTGGAGTTGTAATAGGAGCCTCAAAAGGAAAGCCTACACGAAAAATAAAACTTCATATCAATAAGGATGGTAAAGGCTTACATGCCTTTCCATTTAACTAAAATTATGGGTGAAAAATGAAAGTTTATATTGTGGTTCGCTGGGGAAATCCTTATGAAGAGGATAAATGTGATGGACGAGATACTTTTTTCTTTGTTGTAGCTCGTAACCATTTGAATGCAAGTAGGCGTGTTACACGTTACCTGAAAGAAACAGAGCCTGAATGCTCCGAAATGAAATATCAGTATTTATGCAATCAAATTTTGGAGCTAGGAGAATATACTGCTGACAGTGCAAAAGAATATATTCTCTCTGGTCCCTTTTATAAATTTTTTGCATTTAACGAACGACTATATCAAAAGTACTGGCTCCGAGATACTTTTGGGGGAACTTCTTTTTCTTTGTGTTGGCAAGTACCTAAAACTCATATTTCTCAAAGGAATCAGGATTGATTACGTGCTTGCCGCGTAATCAGCTTTCTTGAACTGGGACGCGGTGTATGGGGATTGC
>NZ_CALXSK010000026.1 GCF_944391105.1 uncultured Victivallis sp. | reverse complement strand
AGGATTTTACTCAATTCAAACTCGTAAAAAATTGAGTTTTTCCCGGCATCGAAGTGGAATTTTATCATAGGAGAAAGGTTATGAAGAACAATTATTTTACATTGATCGAATTGCTTGTTGTAATTGCGATCATCGCCATTCTTGCATCGATGCTGCTCCCGGCACTGAATAAAGCGCGTGAACGGGGTAAAATGGCCAGTTGCATCAACAACCTGAAACAACATGGGGTCACACTGGGGATGTACGCCATGGACAATAAGGACATGATTCCCAACCGAACTGGAGCTGCGGATGCTGCCGCATTGGGAAAAATCCTTTTCTGGCCGACCCTTTTCAAACCATATACCGGAGGATTTGCATGCAGCATCTGTCCGTCAGATACGGAAAATCCGAATCTTGACGGTGTCCGGAAACCATATCCTGCCACGCTGGAGGATGCCTACTGGTATGAGACCAGTTATCGAGTTCGCTGGAATATGGCTCGCGACGGCGCCAGTCAGATGCGTGGAATCACATTTGGAATGCTGTCCAAGCCTTCCCGGCAGATGGTCATGTACGATACGCGCGCACGCCATGACGGCACGGACATCAAAGCGGTGCAAAACGGCCAGCCGAACATTGCCCGGGTTCAATTCAATTCTGTGTTCGGCGATCTTCATGCTGCGCCACTGCTGTATCCGCTTGGAGGAAGCTATGACCTGAATTGGTTCATTTATGAAAGTAGTGCTGACACGCGCAAAGGTTACGACGTCAAATAAAAATCAACCACCCCAGAGACATTCATGATTTTTCAACGCCTGTCACTCATGATTGCCGCAATTGCGGCTACGTTTGCAACTCTTAACGGGGGGACGGTTCTTCTCGATCCGGCAGAGACTGCCTCCAACTGGAAAATTTTTCCCGGTCCGGAATTTCCGGGCGCGACGGGAGAGATTTTACCCGATTCAGAAAATGGGAAGCTGTTGTTCCGAGTCGGATTCTCGGGAGAAAGCAAATACGTTGCAGCAGTCTATACGCCCGTTCTTCCTGAAGACGTTGAAATATTCTATTTCCGGGTCGTCCCCGATCGACAGGTGGAATCGACCTTCCGTGTCGTCGATGCAGAAGACCGTGTTTTTCAAACCAGCCGAACCCGGATCGTCCCCGGAAACGAAGCCCGTCTCCGTCTTAACCTGCGTGGGGAATGGCAGGAAAAATGGGGGGGAAAACAGGAAACCGACCAGCCGAAACTTCCGCTCAAAGCACTCCATCTCATCGTGAATCGCGGGTCGGACGCCGCAGTTACATTGCGCATCAACGGAGTCGAGGCGGAGGCGCCGTTTCTCAACGAGAAGCCGTTCCGGGGAGACGATTTCCGCTTTACGGCGTTCGGCTGCGACGTCACCGGTGTCTGGACGAATGGAACAAATCCCAGACTCAAACTGACGGTCTCCGCTCCGGACACCTTCGACAAGGGAACCCGGCTCGTGCTTCGCTTCCCCGACATGTACCGCGACAAGGTCCAACGGTTCGAAATAAAGCCGGGCAAAACCGTCACACACGAGTATACCGCCCCGCTATCGCTCGGCGGCTGCGCCTTCAACACTTATGTCATTCCGGTTGCCCTTGAACGGAACGGGCGTGTGCTGGCTCAGACGGAAACCCGACTGCGCGGCACGGACTCCCCCGACTGGTCGCGCCGCCTCACCACCGCTGAAGCAGACGAAAACTCCATCATCGGAACCGGCGTCCACTTCAACCAGGCTTTGAAGCCCAACTCCGGGAATTCGGGTTGGTATGAGTATGAAACCATACTGAAAAAATTGTCCGTAGCCGGAATCAAGTACATCCGGGACGATTTCTGGCCGCGGCGAGATGACGGTACGCCCGGCATCACGTCCGAAAGACTCGAGCGGTTGAAAGCGGCAAAACGGCACGGGTTCAAAGTCATTGCGATCATCCCGACTTTCGCCGATCAAACCATCGAATATTTCCTTGAAGGGGTACGCGGGCTTGTGAACGACACACGCGATTACGTCGCCATCTATGAAATCGGCAATGAACCACACAATTTCGGCGGTTGGACCACCAAGTACCCGGGAGGTTCCTGGAATGCGAAACAGCCCGACAACTCCACTTCACGCTGGCTGCTTGAACATGTAAAATACACACAGGCAGCAGCCAAACTGATCCGGGAACTTGCCCCGGAGGCGAAGATCATCGGCGGCGGTTGTGTAACTTCTGCCAACATCCGTTATCTGCAGGCCGGAATCCCGCAGGAACTTAACGGCATAGTGGATCACCCATACACAACTATGATGCCGCCGGAACGGCTCGCGTTCGGGACTCCGTTCAACAAACGCGACGGCGTGAAAGCGGGCGGCCCGAATCTCACGCTCCCGGAAGTCGTGGACGCTTACAAGGAGCAGTTCGCAAAGATCAACCGGAGCGACCTCTCGCTCTATTTCACGGAATTCGGTTATTCGACCTATGTCTACAACGGCAGGAGTGAACTGTCGGCTTACGGATTCGCGGCTTACACGGAGCCGGCGCAGGCCGCATACATCACGCGTCGTTTCCTGCAATGCCTGACCATGCCGGAAATCAAAGCCGTTGTCCAGTACGACGCATTGAACGACTACGGGGGCAATCCCTTCGAAGGAGAGGCGAATTTCGGCCTCCTCAACGCGGATTACTCCCCGAAACCCTCCTACTTTGCGATGCAGAATCTCGCCACGCTCTTCGACGGCGCAAAATATACGCCCGCAGTCGCTCAACTCGTGAAAATCGAGGAGCAGCCGCTCCAGCGCGCCGGCAAGCGTGACATCCTCATCGACTGGGAGATGAACGGGAAAGTGCTCCTGAAAGCCGACAACTCGCTTCATGCGCATCTCTTTGAAACCGCCGGAGGACTCCGGCTCGCCATCTGGTCCGGCCAGCAGTATTCGGAGGAGTTCGCCAAACGCACAGCCGTGATCCGGATCCGCAATCACGCGGCGTCGGCGGGGAAAACAGTCGGAACCGACCTCGTCACCGGAAAATGCTTCGACGTGCCGTCCCGACCCGACGGCAGCGATCTGATCCTGAAAATCGCAGTGGGTGGAAATCCGATCACAGTGACGCTCTTCTGATTTGCGGCGTTTTTGCGGAAAAAGCACATCCGCAGGATTGCAAAAGACCGAACCGGGTTTATAGTAATCCGTCAGATGTCAACGAAAATGAGGTGCATCATGACGCTTTTTCCGCCGCCGCGCAAGGTTTCCGAACAGAACGGCAAACTGGACTACTCCCGCCGCCGCTGGCTGCTTCTGCCGCCCGGCGCGGGATTTGAACTCAAGGAGGCCGCGCGCCGCACGGCCGCGACCCTTTCCCGGAATTTCTTCTCCCCGATCCAGGTCACAGCCGGGGTTCCCGGCTGCGGGGAATGTCTCCTCGTGATGGCGCGCGATCCGGAACTCCCGGCCGAAGGATACCGCCTCGAGACCACTTCGGAGGGCGCGCTTCTCTTCGCCTCTGCCGATGCGGGATTCTTCTACGGAGTGCAAACATTCCAGCAGCTGCTCGCAAAACCGTCGCAGGTGCCGGGCCTGCTCATCGAGGACGCGCCCGATTTTCCGCGCCGCGGCTACATGCTCGACGTTTCCCGCTGCAAGATTCCGACCATGGAATCGCTCAAGTCATTGATCGATTCCATGAGCCTGCTCCGCTACAACGAGTTGCAGCTCTATATGGAACACTCCTTTGCCTTCGCCGGGGATGAACGGGTCTGGTACGACACGACCCCGCTTACTCCCGCCGAAATCATGGAGCTCGACCGCTACTGCCGCGACCGTTTCATCGAACTCGTCCCGAACCTCAACAGTTTCGGCCACCTTGAGCGGTGGCTCAAATTCAAGGAGTACCGCCACCTTGCCGAAAGCCCCGAACCATGGTATTGCAAGGAGTGGGACGCGTGGTATCAATCGACCCTGACACCGGGAGAAGCCGCTCTCGCCTTCATCGACCGGCTCTACGCCGAAATTCTCCCGAATTTCACGAGCGGCACACTCAACGTCGGCTGTGATGAAACCCTGGAGCTCGGCCACGGACGCAGTCGGGAACTTTGTGAAAAGCACGGTATCCACCGCGTCTACCTGAACCATCTCGCGGAACTGGCCAAACTCGCGGCAAAGTACGGTCGGAAAATCCAGTTCTGGGGCGACATCATCCTGCACGAGCCGGAACTCATCCCGGAAATCCCCGACGGAGTCACCGCGCTCGCCTGGGGATACGAAGCGACTCATCCGTTCCGCGAGCAGTGCGCGAAGTTCCATGACGCGGGAATCCCGTTCTACGTCTGCCCCGGCACGTCCAGCTGGAACTCCATCACCGGACGAACCGTCAATATGCTCCAAAACATCGCCACAGCCGCCCGCGAAGGCCGCAAAGCAGGAGCCGCAGGCATGCTGCTGACCGACTGGGGCGACGGCGGCCACCATCAATACTGGCCGCTCTCATGGCCCGGCGTCGCCGCTGCCGCCGGCTGGAGCTGGAACGCCTCCGCCGAAATCGAAGGATTGATTCCAGCCGCCATTGACCTTGCCTTCAACCCCGACGGCGACGGCACTCTCGGGACTGCCCTGCTCGACTACGGCAGGATTCCCGACGCTTTCGCCCACCCCGGAGCGAACTGCAACAACTTCTGGGCGATCCTGAACGCGCCCGACCGCCGCGGCAACCGCGAACTTCTCGAACAGGCAACCCCGCAGGAAATCGCCGGAGCTCTCCGCAAACTCGCCACCTTGCGGCACCGGTTCGAGACCCATCCTCCAAAAGCGCCGCGGCTTGTTCTCGACGAGCTTGAAAACTCCAGCTCTCTCGCACGTCTCGCCCTCGAATCGATGGCCGCACGCAAAGGGAAACGGATCGACCGTGCCGCATGGAACGACGCCCTGCGTCACGTCATCTGCCGCCATCGCGACTTGTGGCTCGCGCGCAACCGCGCAGGCGGACTGCGGGAAAGCATGAATGTGCTGGAAACCTTTTTCCTCAGCTGAAGCAACTGAAAACCGTTTTCTCCCGATTGAGCGGGAGTTTTTCCTTTTTTGATGAACTTTAAAGTTCATCGATCGCATTGAAAAATGTTCAACAAAAATGCAGAAAAAAGAGGAAATCCCCTTGACAACATCTGATTTCTTTGGTATAATTAATGATGTCTATTGATGAACAAAATGAATGAACATTGAATAAACATTGTTGAAATGGCAGAATATTCCATACGTGACATCGCCCGGATGGCAGGAGTTTCGGTCGGAACCGTGAGCCGAATCCTGAATCATGCGGAAAATGTTGACGAAGGGATCCGGCGGCGTACCATGGAGGTGATCCGGCAAGTCAACTACCGCTCCGGACGCCGCGGACGGCGGGCGGAATCGCGCACGTCGACACTCCCGCAGCGGGAACGAACGCACACCCTTGCGCTGATCTCACCGGGCATGGGTCCCGCCTGGAAAAGCAACGACCTCTGGACAAGCTACATGTGCGGCATCGAAACCGCATGTCAGGAACGTTGCTGTCGGTTGACATTGTACATGGCGGAGGCCAACCGGGAGGAAATCTCTCGGGAAATCATCCGGAATACGGACGGAATCCTCATCAAAATGGAAAATCCGCTGCCTGATTATCTGAAGGAACTCATCACGCTTCTGCCCGCGGTCGGATTCGGAGCGACGCACACGTTCGATCCGCTGCCGCAGGTGATCGTCGACAACAACGCCGGCGGCGTGATCGCGACCGAACAGCTTTTACGGCAGGGACATCGACGGATCGCGTTCGTCAATCACGAGGCGTGCAACGAGATGTTCATCGCCCGCTCGAACGGCTATCTGGAGGTGATGAAGTCGACAGGAAATTTCCGGCCGGAATATCTCATTGAATTCTCCCCCCCGAACCGGGAAGAGGGCCGCGCCGTGGACCCCGAACAAACTCCGCCGGACATGTCCGGCCCGCTTGAGCGGCTGCTGGCGCTGCCGGAACGGCCGACCGCGGTGATTTTTGGGAACGACTGGGCGGCGTTCGGTTTTCTGACGGCGTGCCAGACGCGCGGAATCCGGATTCCGGACGAGTTCAGCATCGTCGGCATGGATGATACCGGCAGCCTCTGCAACCTTCTGAAACCGACGCTCTCGTCGGTGGCGATGCCGTTCAACCGGGTTTCGCATTTTGCGACCTGCACATTGTGCGACCTCATCGACGGGATCGGCATCCACCAGCGGAACACCTCCTCGATGATCCGCATTCCCGGCGTCTTGAAACAGCGTGATTCGATCAAAACCATATAACTTAGAAGGAGATGGATCATGAAACGCAATTTGTTCACCCTCATAGAGCTCCTGGTCGTGATCGCAATCATCGCGATTCTCGCCTCGATGTTGCTTCCCGCACTGAATCAGGCCAGAGACAAAGCCTATTCGGCAAAGTGCATCAGCAACATGCGGCAAAACGGACAATCGCTTCAATTATATTCTGCCGATTACCGCGACTTTACGCCTCCATGCCATGTGAACGATGAAGGAGAAGAGAGGGGATTTGCCTGGCTTTTGTATAAAGGACATTATCTTCCGGATCGCGCGACTGTGGCCTGTCCGGTGCTCAACAAATATCCGATTCGAAGCGGAGATCGGCCTCAAGATTACCCAGAGGTGAAAAATGGAATGACCTATACTTCCAATCAATGGGTACTCCCTTATGTCAAAGATGATGGAACTCCCGAGGGACCGTCCGGAAGTTGCAAGGTTCGAGATTCTCTCTGGCCAAAATTCGGAAGCATTACAAAGCCAAGTTTGCGTTATGTGCAGACCGATAATTACATCACCTGGTCCGGAGCTGACAAGCCGGAGATCCGCCGCTGGGATAAATTCTTGAACAGCAAGAACTGGGGAGCATTTGAAGGTTATTGGATTCACAGCAACTCCGGAGTAAACGTTCTGTACGCGGATGGACACGTAAGCTGGTTTAACACTCTCAATACCAGCTATGGCCCCGGCTCAAGCCCCGGGACCAGAAATTATGATCTTCATGGCGTTATCAGCTGGTAATAAACGAAACCACCTTTGAGGAAAATTTATGAAGCGTAAAACTGTAACAATCGCATTATTCAGCGGATGTTGTCTTATCTCCAGCTTCGGAGCTCAAGTCTATCAAGCTGACAACCTGGCGTTCAAAGCCTCCGATAACGGCAGCGATACGAAAGCCTTCCGCCCGGTCGTCAGCAGGGACGGCGTTCTCTCAGTCGACTTTATCGATCAGTCCAATGCGGACAATTACATGTTCGTCGACCTCGGAGTTTTCCCCCTCGCGGAATATCTGCCGGGCGGATACCTCGAAATCGAAATCGACATTGATAAACCGATCCTGAAACTTGGAACCTGTGTTGCCGTTCCTTCCCGTTTCTGGCCTACCCGCGTAATGCTCACCGGCGAAGCACTCCTGAAAGGCGGCCGGCAGACCCTTCGCTTCTATTTCGATGAACTCCCGGACCGTGCGAAAAACAATCCTGACTTCCATTTGTTCCTGATGATGCATGACACCGGCGGCGATTCCAAGGGCGCAGCGAAATTCAAGATGCTCAACTCGAAGCTCGTGAAGAGCGTTCCGAACTGGAATCAGGAGAAGACCGACTGCTACCGCACGCAGTACAACTGGCGGAAATTCCCCGATCTCGGCAAATATTACCGCGGGAAATACGACCGGCTGGTTCCTGCGGCTGCTGTCACGGCATCTCCGTTCATCGAGGCAATTTCCCTCAACGGCGAATTCGACAAAAGTTATGCAGGAGACCTGACCTGGAAATACGATCAGCTGCTCGACTACGCTCCCGCCCGTCCCGGCGCTCCCCTCGCCGATGCGAAAAAAGTGCAGATCCCGGAAAAAGCCGTCCCCGATCAGCCCGGCGGCCATTACTGGTATAAGCGCGACTTCACCTGCGAAAAGCCCGATGGCGGCAAGATCTATCTGCAGTTCAAGGATCTGGCGGATTCCGCCGAAATTTTCGTCAACGGCGAACGGGTCGGAACTCAGACCAATGCCAGGCGCCGCAATGACTGGATGCTCAAAAACAGCTCCCGCCAGACCCAGCTCTGGGGGAAACCCGCCCGCGAAATGATGAAGTTCCAGCACTTCGAGCGGTGCGGCATCAAATTTCCCTTTGATGAAAAAGCCATCCCCGATGAGGATGTGCTGCTGCTGCCGATCATGACCGGCGCCTATCCGTGGAACTACGTCTATGACGTCACCGATCTGGTGAAGGAGGGAACCAATACGCTTGCCGTCCGGCTCTACAACAACCCGGTGCGCGGCTACTGGATCTACCGCAACGGAGAGGATCGTCACCACAAGGGTGTCGCCGGAATTCTCGGAGACGTGAATCTCTACGTTGAATCGGTCGCCGCGTTTGTCGCGATGAATCCGGTTGCAGCGGGTAAAGTGGCGGAGGATGGGACGGTTGTTCGTACCTTCTCCGGCAAAGTGTGCCCGGGAACCGCGTCGGTCTCCGTCACGGGCAACGGCCTTCGCGCCGAAGGGAAACCCGGTGCGGACGGCACGTTCTCGATTCCTCTGACGCTCCCGGCAAACTTCGACCGTTACAACTTCACGGTCAGCGCCATCGACAAAAACGGCCGGGTGTTTGACGCTCAGAACATCGAATTCAACGGGTCGGTCATCGAGTTCCGCGAGGACAAGCTCTTCATCAACGGCGACCCCTTCCAGATCCGCGGCATCAACGGCGATCCCGGAATCGAATGGGATAACGACCGAACGCAGACCCGTCGGCGCTGGTTGAATCGTCTGGCCTTCTACAAGAATCTCGGCTTTAACGCTCTGCGTATGGAGGGAGTGAAAGCCGAGCAGATTCAGGACGCACTCGATGCGGGCTTCCTCGTCATGCCGGTCTACGCGGCGGGCTCCTGCAACACCACCGAAGTGGCTCTTGGAAACCTCGACAATCCTGATCTGGCCTTCGCCACGGATCCGCACGAGGAGATGGCGCGGCAGCTGAACGGATATCCGAACGTTCTCTTCTGGAACTCCGGCAACGAAAACCACCCCACCGCCGGCTACAACGACAAAGCGCTGATCGACCGCTATCTGACTGCGGCCCGCGAACGGCTTCACAAAGCCGACCCCGACAAACGGCCCGTCACCTATGCGAATCTCGACACCTTCGGCAACTTCTGGTTCTTCACCGCGGGACAGGATGTGCTCGGCTACAACAGCTACCAGTTCATCCCGGAATTCAAAAACCTCGTCGCCGGCATCTACGACCGGACAAAAATGCCGATCGTCTTCTGCGAATGGGGCTTCACGGAAAACGAAACCAAAGGAACCCGCTACCGCAATGAAAACGTCGAGAAGTGGGAAAACGAAATGCGCGAAAAACTCGGCCTCATGCGACTGTGCCCGGGCGTTATCGGCGGCTTCCTCTACGCTCACCACGGCGAACTCAACGATGTGCGCGGCAGGGAGTTTCTTCAGGAAATCATGGCTTCATTCAAACTCACGAAGGAAAACAACACCATCAAATTCGAAAATCAGGATGTCGCTCCGCTGCGCAAAGTCAGCATCAATCTGGTTTCACCGGATGATGTCATCAGTTCGGAATGGGCAGATGAACTCAAACCGGGTCGTTCCATGCGCCTTCTCTTCCCGGAGAGCGCTCAGAAAAACAGCAGCGACCTTCGTCTTGAAATCCGTTTCGAGACGCATCGCGGTTTAAAACACAGCTACACCAAAATGGTCGATCGGATCAAATAAAACGGGAAAGGTATTTTTGCGATGAAAATGATGACACAGACTCTTCTCGGCTGCTCGATGCTTCTGGCAGCGTTCGCCGGAACCGCTGCGGAATTCTACAGCCTCGACCTCTCGAAAAACAATCCCGGCGACAAGTTCGTCACCGTCGATGACAGCGGCAAACAGCGGTCGCATCGTCCGACCTGGGGCATGTGGCCCCGCGAGAAAAACAGTGTCGGCGGTGAAGTCGTCGACCTCAACGGTACTAAAGCACTCAAGATCACGAAGGGATTGCAGATCAACTCCTCCGAGTGGTCAGCCGACGTTCCCGACGCCCAGCAGAGCGTGATTTATGCCCGGTTCAAAGTGATGATCGACAAACTTGGCGACAAAGTCAACGCATCGATCATGCTTCAGCAGCAGAACGGCCGCGCCGCGGCATTTGTCGGTCTGGTCGGCGACTTCAACAAACCGCAGGTCGTCATCTCAAACGGCGACGGCAAAGGATACGTCAGATGGATTCCGGTCGCCCCGTTCAAGGTCGGAGAATGGACCGTCATCGATCTGAAGCTCGACTTCAACAACAAACGCAGCGACATCTCCGTAAACGGCAGCCTCCCCCTCTCGGGAAACCTCTTCCGCCATGCGGAAGCCTGGGAAGGAACCATGTGGGCGAAGGCCGCAGGCGACAAGTCCTACCGGTATGACCTCAAGGCCGATTCCGCCGACCTCTACGTCGCAGAAGTGAAATTCAGCGCGGATCCGTTTCCGGGAGCAGCCCTGAAATGAACCACATCCGCCTGCGTGAGTTTCTGGAGGAGAGCCCATTTGCGGCCTATGTCGAAACGTGCTGGAATTCTGATCATTACGAGGAGTTTCCGATCGCCACCGGCCTGACCGGATGCGATCCCGGCGGCGTCAACTCTCAGCTGGTCTTCTACCATGTCTACACGGAAAAACTGAAACTCCGCAGTGCGATTCCCGGCCGCGCCGCCCGCCTGGCGCTCTGGCTCGCCGGACTTGTGCGCGAAGACGGGCTTTGCCGAACCAATGACGGTGTCACCGACCATCCGGCTTACGCTTCCACGATGGGAGACGCTCTTGGGACAGCCCTCTTTCACGCGGAACTTATCGGCCTCAACGGCGAAAATCGTAAAACCGTGATGGATGCCCTCACCCGCCTGGCGGAACGGCATCCGCGGCTGCGGTTTCCGGAAGGCGCACAGGGGAAAACCCAACAGCTCCGCTTCGAATTGCGGGTCTACTACTGGATGGCACAGCTCTCCGACGACCCGGTCTGGAAGGAGCGATTTGAGATTCTGCTTGCAAACGGCCTTCGAAATTACGTCACTCCGGCGGCAATTGACGGACCGCTGCTCCAGCCGAGCCTGAATCCGGACTGGACCTGGAACTATGTCTGCACCGGCGGAATCACTGACCAGCACTCGACCAATACCCATACCCCGGCCTATTACTGTACCGAACCGAACGGTTTCATGTTCGTCTATCTGCACGCTTTGCGCAACAGCTTCTCCGAACGCAGGAAAGAGCTTGACGACTTCTGCCGGAACTATATCGCCGGACTGCTGCGCAACCTCAGCCGCGGCGGACATCTCGCCAGCGATCTTGACGGGTACGGGATCCACCGTGCCTGGTACGGTCCGGTACTGGTTGAGGGGCTACCGCTGGAATCGGCCATGGTTGCCGCAGAACTCGGGGAAACGGCTCTTGCCGGCTACTGCCGCTGGTACATCGACCGTTATATCGAATTCGTCAAAAGCCGTCCGACCTATGCGGAAAGCGGCCTGCCTGAAGCTCAGCCGTTCGGTCAGAAAATCAACATCGAAGCGCAGTTCTCGCAACTCGCGACCGCACGTTTTTATGCATCAATTGCCCGGGCACTCGCAGAATTCGGAGAAGTAGAAGAAATTCCCACGATCGAACCGCCGTTCTTCGGCTCTTACGCGTGGGAGGCGCAATGGCTCCGGATCAGCACCCCCGCCTATGAAACCTCATTTGCGGGACACACCTGTCTGCGCAACATTCCGGTCGTGCCTCGCTACGGAGATCCGAATCTCGGAACGCTGATCGGCGGTGCGCCGCTGGCGACACTGTTCGGGAAAAAGGAACTCTTCTATGCCGCAAGCTTTCCGGCGGCATCACTCTGGCACGTGGAAGTGGATGATCATAATGGCCGTCGTTTTGTAAGCTGTTCGACCTCGCCGGAAGATCACACGGCAATGACGGTAAGAAGTTCGACAGGGGAAATGCTCACGGCATCCGATTTCGATCCATACGATCCGCCGTGCAATTTCTTCCTCGGCAACGCGGATTGCCTGGAAGCGGTTTGGGAACGACGCGAGCGGCAGTACAAAATCGACTTTCACGTTCACAACCGCTACTACGCCGACCGGATCGAACTCGAATTCGGCATGCGCCACATGGCGGGACACTACTGTGACAAAGTGACGTTCGTAGTGCCCATTCCGCTGGTGAATGCGGAATTTTCGGAGGACGGAAACACCTTCCTGCCACTTGAGCAACTGACCGCCCTCCCCGCCGTCATCCGCTGGGGAGAGCAGGAAAAATGCCTTATCCGCGATCTCCGGATTTCCGGAGGAGATTCGGACCGGCTGGAAGTGAAAGCGCTTGCGCTGCCGCAGACACCCGGAAATCCGGGTGGCGTCAATGCGTTCTCTCCGCATCCGACCCTCCAACTGCGATTCGAGGTGACGCCGGGCGTCATGACGCAGATGCACCGGCTGCGGTGCACGCTCGTTTTCGGCGAAACACGTTCTTCAAGCTCCCCTGAATCATAACTCTGCCCAGGTCTAAAAAAACAATACAAAAGGAGAGAATCACAATGAAACACAATCCGTTTACTCTCATAGAGCTCCTGGTCGTGATCGCAATCATTGCAATTCTTGCCTCTATACTGCTGCCGGCGCTCTCCCGTGCTCGCAACAGCGGGAAAGACATCAAATGCGTTTCTCAGCTCAAGCAGATCGGCGGCGCCGTCAGTTTCTACACCATGGATTACAAAGGATATCTGCCGCCGTTCCGGGGAATGCTGCTCCGGCCGGAGGCGACCGCGGCATCAGCGGAGTACTATATGACCTATCTCTCCCTTTATCTGCCGGACAAACGTGGTTGCAATGGTCGCGTCTCGACTCTGTTTCTCTGCCCCCGTGACGTAATCGAAGGGACTGACTCCTTCACCTGGGGCAACACCAAAGGCGGCACAAGTTACGGAGCCAACATGACCATCTTCCCCTACAACGGCGGAAAAGGCGCAACAGAAGACCCGGCCAATCCGAAATACTACAGCAAGCACGATCGAGTGAAAGGCCAGGCGCCGATGATCGCCGACAACCACAAAACTTGGCTATCCTCCCGGGCCGGAGACAAATACTGTCCGAGCGGATCGGGTGCTGAACCACAGATTCCTCTGCATGACGCATTTTTCGTCACAGTGCTTTTCGGCGACCTCTCGGCGGCCAAAAACTCCCTCAACGAATTTCTCGGACTTGATGACCGCCTCGGCGGCCCGCTGAAATAAACCTCCTCTCCCAAAAACATTTACCTGAAAACAACTCAGAGGAAACCAAATGTCACTGAAAACACTGTTCACATGCGCGGCTCTCGGAGCCGGCCTCCTGCTCGCAGCTCAGGATTATCTGGAAAGCTTCAAGGCAATCGCCGCCCGGGGCGCCGCTGAATCAAAGGAGAAATACTGGCAGGGAAAACACTTCGGCGATACCCCGTTCAAGCCGGAAGACAAGATATTCAAGGGGCGCAGCAGCCACGATTCCGCGATGATGTACTGGAATTTCATGGATGCAAAACTCAACGGCAATCAGGAGAGCCTGCAACGTGCGCTCACCCATTACCGTTTCATTACAAGCCAGTTCTGGGATGAGAAGAAACAGCTGTACCGTTCCGACTATGATTTCCTCATGAATACCTCCATCGCTCTGACGCTCTGTTTCTCGCTTCGCGATGCGGGGGATGTGATTCCGGCGGATGTGAAGGAGGACATCCGCCTCCGGCTCCGCGGAATCGCCGCCTATCTGCCGACCTACACCACCGCGCTCACCAACAACGCCGATCTGCGCGCAAACAATCAGGACTCGTTCGCCTCGCTTGCGCTCGCCCTGATCTCCGAAGAACTCAAGGATGACAAAATCCGCAAGGACGCTCTCGTGAAGTATCGGCAGGTTCTGGACAAAACCCAGCAGTCCTTCTGGATCGAAGGTGGTGTCGACGTCGGTTATCAGTCGGTCGGCGAACCGGCATTCGCCGCAGCAGCCGACATCCTCTGGGACGACCTCTCCTTCGAGGAGAAGAAAAAAGTTGCGGATCTCGGCCTCAACAATATCATCGGCAACGGTTACGGCCTCGAAAACGCCCGGTCCACCAGCTGGATTCGCAGCGGCGGCGCCCGCGCTTTTTCCGCCGGGCTGCTCGGGCGGGTGCCGAACAGCAAAATCGCCGCAGATGCGGAAATTCTGGTCAACAATACGGCAAAGAAGGGGTTCAGTTCGCGCTGGTGGCTGCATGATCCGGCTTCGATCTCCTTTTTCACGGGCTTCTACAAGCAGCGCGACAAAATCGCTGAAATTCCGAAGAACGGCGATCTCTTCGGCTGCGCCTCCCTCGCCTGCCAGATGATGGAGCGTGACGAGCAGCTCGGCTGGTATACCGGCATGGAAAAAGGCTACATGACCGGAGACCTCGGCGCAACCGCCATGTTCGGAGATTACAGCCGCTTCAGCCCTGGACAATATGAGAAAAAATTCGGTGTTGAAACCCCTCCGGTGACGCAGAGCGGCGGCAATCTCCGCTATCTCGGGTTGAACAACCAGCTCTACGTCTGCCCCGATGCCACGCTCGGCATGCCGCGGTTGAACTCCGTCGACCTGACCCGGGCGCCTCAGACCATGCACCGTGCGATGTATCCGGGTGCGGGGGGGAGTGTCTACGTCCTGCGCCAGATCATGCCGGGACTCAACGCGACCCCGTCGCAGGAGGTTACGCAAAGTTTTGTGATGGCGGGCGACGTGCTTCTGGCTTTTTTCTCCGCGCCGGACTTCTCCGGACTCCGTTATGACCTTGCCGTGGTGAATTACTACAAGCTCCAGGAGGAAAACGGCCGCTTCAACTTCTGGCAGAACAGCATGACCGACAAGAAGAGCCGCCACCTCTGCCTGATTCCGTTCGGGATCACTCTGGAGGAAGACAAGGCCAAGTACCAGCCTTACTTCAAAAATGAGCTTGCCCTTGAGCAGAAGAAAATCCAACTGCCGCAGCTGCGCCGGATCCGATGCGTGTTTGACTCGGAGAAACACAATGCGGTTCTGCTTCTCTCCCCGGAAGGCCGGGCCAGAGATGGGAAGATCGAAGAAAACAACGATCTGGTCACCGTCTCTTTCACCTCCGCGAAACGGAAATACCTCGTGATTCTCCCGAATAATACCGGAGACACCATCGAGCTCGACGGCGTGCGGATCGATTCACCGCGTCCTGGCTTCCCGCAGATCGCGGTATTTTCCGAAAAGGGCGAACTCATCGCCTTCACCGGAAACGCCAAAGCGATGGCGGCCAGGGGGAAGGAACTGTTCCGGGCTGAAGAGCGCGCATTCGTTTCCGGACTGCTCCGCAAAGACGGCTGGCTGCTCGACATCAACGGAAGTGCGGAAATCCTCCTCGGTCAGACCGGACAAAGCTGGGTGGACGGCCGAACACTTCCCCTCCCCGCCACGCTCGCAAATGACCGTGTCCTGATTCAGCCCTGACCGGGTAAATTACGGACGCCGGCAATCAACGCCGCTTTTCCGGGGTCTTCCCGGGTAGCGGCGTTTTTTCATCCGATGGCGAGTTTTTCCCGGCACTGCAGGTAAAAGTCGAGATCGTACGGGGCCCGGCCGAGCAGGTAGTGATTGCGTTTCCACACACCGTCCACCTCCCATTCCAGCAGGTACATGCGGTGAACCCCGGTCGAGACCCGCAGCGCACCGAGATCCGCGCCGGAGTTTGCGGCGCATTCGTACCGGCCCGAGACGAACTCCTCACCGGTCAGCAGGTCGCTGACCCGGTACGCCCCCGAGACCGCCCGCGGCAGATTGTTGTCGAGCCGCAGCGGGCACTGCCATGCCGCCGGTTCCCCCATCATCAGCAGCACCGGCTGCTGTACGTTTCTGATGTAGAAATAAGCAAGTTTCTTCTCATAATAGTAGTCGACCACCGCATCGGAAATCTGCGGCCAGCAATCTGCGACATTCCACCAGAGAATTCCGGTCTTGCGCCATTTGTGAAAGCGGAAGTTCTCAATGAAGAACTTCAGCGCCTCGGCCTGCACGATCTGTGAGGCGGCAACCAGCCGTTCGAGCTCTTCCGGAATCTCCCCGAACGTGTTCACGATCTGATCGAGGAACAGCCTGATCCGATACGCATACGGCCCCTCCGGATCTCCAAACGGCTGTGCGGCGTGAGTGAGATACTCCGGATCGCCGACCTTCGGAAAAAGATGGTCCTGCGAAAGAAATTTTTTCAGACTTTCCGTGCACGGCATTCCGTGGTATCCCGTTTCACTCGCGAAACAGGCCGTGTTCAACCGGTAGAAATCCCCCTTGTACTCGTCACGCGGCCCCCAGAGATGCTGTTCCGGCGCCCCGGCCGAACTGCCGATCTTGACGGAGCCGTCCACAAGATACGGTGAACTCGGCAGGTAGTCGCGCCCCGGATCGTAAGAACGAACCACCCGCTTGAGCACTTCGCGCGTGATGCGGTTTTCGGAGGGAAGCATCTGATCCCCGCGCCAGAGCACAGCCTCATCACACTCGTTGTCGCCACACCAGAGCGCGAGCGAAGGATGATTCCGCAGTTTCGTCACAACCGCGACAGCCTCCTCTTCCATCCGACGGCAGAAGTCGTCGTCCTGCGGCGGAATCTCGCAGGCAAGCATGAAATCCTGCCAGACAAGCAGACCGTTCTCATCGCAGTAATCGAAGAACTCATGATCTTCGTAAACACCCCCCCCCCAGCAGCGGATCATATTGCAGCCCAGATCCGTAAAAAGTTCGAGCGTCCTCCGCACACGCCCGCGCTCCTCGCCGTGCATCGCTTCGACCGGCACCCAGTTCGAACCGAGAACGAAGAGCGGTTCCCCATTCAGCAGGAAGCGAAACTGCCCCGAACCGTCCGCCGCGAGCGCTTCCGTCCGTTCCAGCTGCACGGTGCGAATCCCGGTGCGGAACCGCTTCTCGGCAAGTCTTTCCCCGTTGCGCAGCAATTCGAGCGTCACATCGTATAGAGCGCTCTCACCCAGACCATGCGTGTACCAGAGATCAGGTTCCGGAACGTCGAATACCGTGTGCCCGGTTGTGAAAAGAAGCCGAAATTGTTTTTCGAACCGTTTCGCACCATGCGTCAGCGTAAGTTTCGCTTCAAATCCGGTCAACTGTTCCGCGGAACTCTCAAAACTCCAGTCGAGCGCCAGGCGCGCCACGCTCTTCGAGGCAGAAACGGTGTAAAGCAAAACATCGCTCCAGCGGTGTTCCGGAATCCGCTCGATCCCGACTCCGCGCCAGAGTCCGCCGAGAACAATGCGCGGCGCGATGTCCCACCCGAACGTGTGTCCCGCCTTGCGCAGATACAATCCTTCAAAGTTGTACAATTGGGCAAACGTCCCGGGCGAGCGCCGATATTTACGTGCGGAATTCACGGCACTGCGGATCACGACGGCAAGCTCGTCCGTTCCATCGCAATGGAGCTTTCCGGTCACATCAAAGCGGTGTTCGATGAACATATTCTCCATTCTGCCCAGAGAAGCACCGTTCAAAAATGCTTCCGCCGCAGTATCGACCCCCTCAAACACCAGCGCAAGCCGCTCCCCGGGCGCAATTTCGGTCACCCGGAACGCCACCGTGAAAGTGAAGTCAACAAACTCCCACTCCCGCAGCAGATCCGCATTGCTGCCGAAATAAGGATCCGGGATCACCCCGGCCCGATGCAGATCCGCCGCAATATTTCCCGGCACCCGCGCCGGAATCGTCATCTCCTCACCACTCCCCGGATGCCTGAACGAGAGACGCCATCCCCCCTCCGGTATGTACTGCATCGCAACCTCCATTTCTTGCGCAAAATATCGTTATCAAGGTTAGTATAGCCGCTCCCGCCCCATTTTGCAAGGGGGATTTAAAATCGGAATGATTTTTTTTGCGCAAAAGAATTGAAAAACGACAAAATCCAGTTATGGTATATGGCATGTCAAGAAAACCCAAAACAGTCAGCGTCACAAGCATCGCCGCAGAACTCGGAATTTCGCCGTCGGCGGTATCGCGGGCAATCAACAACCGTGCCGGTGTCAGTGAAACCGTGCGTACGAGAGTTGCCGGGCTGCTTGAAAAATACCATTTCCGTCCGGCATATCCGGCCAGCCGACTGCCGCGAATTGCGGTGGTATCGGGCCGGGGAGAGGTCTCTCCGTATCTGGCAGGCGTGCTCTCCGGAATCTATCGCTACGTTCAAAAGGGAACACTCTCGGCCACTGCGGTGATCCATCCGACATTGGAAACGGGGAAACTGCTCGATCTCATCCGCGACCAGCAGTGTTCCGGCGTGATTCTGCTTGTACCGGCCCATTTTGCCGAAGGACTCCCGAAACTTGCGGACGCGGGGCTGCCGATCATGCTCGTCGACGAAACGACCTCGCTGCCGGGTTGCGGGTTCATCGATAACGACTCCTACTCCGGAGCGCTCGAAGCGGCGCGTTTTCTGACCGGGATCGGCCACCGCCGCATCGGCTGTCTCGGCAGCCGGACTCCGACCGAAAACCATCGGCAGCGATTTCTGGCGTGGAGGAACGCCCTTGCGGAAATCGGGCTGGATCCGGATCCGCAACTCCACCTCAACTCCTGCCCGGTAAGCTGCAACGAAATGGAATACGGCCGTTACGCCTTGACCGAACTGCTGAAGGATGCGCCCGACATCACGGCAGTCATGGCCGCCAATGATGAAATCGCCGCGGGAGCCATGGCCGCCGCACGCCAGCTTGGCAGAAAGATCCCCGAAGAGCTGTCGATCACCGGATTCGACGACAATCCGTTTGCCGTCTTTCTGGAGCCGCCGCTCACAACCGTCCGGCACGACATGGAACAGGCCGGCTATCTCGCCGCGGAAGCGCTCGACGCGTTTCTGCAGAAAAAAACGCCGCTGCCGCGCACAATCCTCCCCACCCGGCTGGTCGTGCGGAACTCCTGCGCCCCCCCGTACCGGGGGAGTCACTCACCGGACTCCTCCTCCGTTTCGGCGGCCCCGGAAGGGTGAACCCCGATCACGAATTCGCCGCGCCACTGACGTCCGGCCGCAGCGGCCGCAAGTTCTGCGGCACTCCCGCGCAGAATCTCCTCATGCAGTTTCGTGGCCTCGCGGATGACGGCGACCTGCGCGTCGCCGCCCACGATTTCCGCCAGCTCCGGGAGCGTCTTCGCAATCCGGTGCGGAGATTCGAAGAAAAAGACCGTCTTCCCTTCCTCGCGAATCGCTTCAAAGAATTTCCTCCGCCGCCCTGATTTGACCGGCGGAAATCCGAAAAACGCAAACTTGTCCACCGGCAGCGCCGACGCGGTCGCCGCAAATGTCAACGCGGACACCCCCGGAATCACCTCCGGAACAATTCCATTCCGAACCGCTTCCCGCACAAGAAAAAATCCCGGATCAGCGATCGAAGGGGTTCCGGCGTCCGAGACAGACGCGACCTTGAGCCCTCCCCGGATCTGCGCAATGAGCCCCTCGGTTTTGCGGTGTTCATTGAACGCATGAAAGCTCTCAAGCCTGGTGTGAATGTCGAAATGCGTCAACAACTGCCGCGTATGACGCGTATCCTCCGCCGCGATCAGGTCTACACTCCTCAACACATTCAGCGCCCGCAGCGTGATGTCCTCAAGGTTGCCGATCGGCGTGCTGACCAGATAAAGTTTTCCTTCATTTTCCATTGCAAAATTCCGCTTTCCGGTGTAATCTATGTCGATGTCAAAACAGGAGCCGTGAAACAATGTCCGAACAGCAGGAACGACTGGTTAAATTCCTCAGTGCGTCCGGAGTCGCCTCGCGCCGTGCCGCAGGAGATCTCGTCAAGGCGGGGCGCGTGACCGTCAACGGCAGGAGCGTCCTCGAACCCGGCTTCCGGGTCTCTTCCGCCGACATCGTCTCCCTCGACGGAAAACCGGTCACACCGACCGCCACATTTCACTACATCATGCTGAACAAACCACGCGGCTACGTCTGCACGAACTCCGACCCTCACGCTCCTCTGAAAGCCGTCGACCTGATCCGGCTCAATCCGCCGGTGCGCCTCTTTTCCGCAGGACGGCTCGACAAGGAGAGCGAAGGGATGATTCTCTTCTCCAACGACGGAGATTATGTCGCACAAATTACTCATCCGCGACACGAAATCCTCAAAACCTACCTCGTCCGCATCACCCGCGACCTCTCTGCGGCCGAACTCTCCAGAATCCGATCCGGAATCTTCGACCAGGGGGAACTCCTCCGCGTCATCTCAATAGAACGCATCGGGAAATGCCGTTACCGGATCGTTCTCAACGAAGGACGCAAACGTGAAATCCGGCGGCTCACCGCCGCCGTCGGCGCCCCCACCATCGAACTGCGAAGAATCCGAATCGGCGCCCTCGAACTCGGTGACCTCCCGTCGGGAGCGTTCCGGGAACTCTCCCCGGACGAAGTCGCGCGCACGCTGGAATCCTACTCCTGAACCGGAACCGGCGCCGCATCATCGGCAGAAGCGGCCGGAATCCCCTCCTCCGCTTCCTGAACCTCCGCGTCCGGGACCTCCGCGTCCGGCGGAACATCCTTCTTCGGAACAGCCTGACGCGAAGGTTCGGAAGGTTCACCGAGAATCTCGTCCAGCTCCTGATCCTGCTCGGCGGTCAACCGTTCCAGCTCCGTTTTTTTCTTGAGGAAAAGCGCCTTGACTTCCACCTCAAGGCGTGTTCCCATCGTGCTGCTCAGCGTCTGCGGCTGCCCGAATTCCTGCAGCTCCGCAGCCAAAGGTTCCGGCGCCCCGGGAAAATCCACATTCGCAGGATCGAGCGGGAATTGAGGCCCCTGGTTGACCTCCTCGCGCGGATAATATCCAACCGGGACTTTCCGGGCGCTCACCAGACAGACGGCGTCCGCCCCGAACGCCCGGGCCTTCTCCAGCAGCAGCTCCTGAATGTCATATCCATCCGTGCCGTCCGGAGCGGAGATCTCGGCCCGTCCCATGATCCGGAACTCACCCGGAGGCAACTGTTCGCGATTTACATAGTAAGTGACCGGATCCGAAATCGGCGTCGGCTCAAACTCACGGCCGACATACTCGAAATCAATGCACCCGGCAACGCAAAAAAGCGCAACACATCCCGTCAGAAGCAAACTCCGAACCATGCGACTCATCCCTCGAATTTGATCCGTTTCAAATTAAACTCCCACACCTGCCCGCGTCGGATCTTTCGCACGTAAAACTCCGCATTGCCGTGGCGGATCGTGTCTCCCACCTTCGGCGGACGCTTCAGCATCCGCGCAAACCAGACGGCAACCGGCTCGGCTCTCCGCGGCAGATCAAGATGCGTATCACGCGTCAGAAGCGTCATCGGCACACCACCGCCGACCACCCAGAAGAATTCGCTCGGCGAGTAGAACGTCCGCGGCAGCGGATCAAACTCGTCATCCAGATCACCGAGCAGCTCTTCGACAATGTCCTCCAGCGTCACCAGACCGAGCGTCTTCCCGTTCTCCGGATCGCGCACGATCGTCATGTGGCAGTGCTGACTGGCAAATCGTTCGAGCAGTTCCGACGCCGTGTCATCCGGATCCGCAAACGCGATGGGACGCAGAATATCCGTCAATGGCTGCGCCCCCGGATGCGTCCGCTGCGTTGCAACCAGCTCCTTGAAGTTCACATACCCGAGAACCTTGTCCCGATTCCCTTCGTCGCAGACCGGATAACGCGTGTGAAAGTCGGTTCCGGTCGCACTGATCGCATCGGAAACCGTCTGGTCGGAACTCAGAAAGGAAATGTTCTCCACCGGCAGCATCACCTTCGAAGCCGTACGCTCCGACAACCTCGGCACCGCCCGGATGATCCGCTCCTGCCGCGTCGAAATCACCTGTGAACTGCGCGCCAGCGCCGCCAGCGCTGAAATCTCATCGGCCGTGCTCGGGCGCTCCGGACGCCGCCGCTCAAACGGTCGATTGATGAAATGCGTAAGACGGATCAACGGCAGCAGTATCCAGATCGACACCTGCAACGGCCGGGCCGCGTAACGCATCACCTTCTGGTTGAACCGCACGCCAAGCGTCTTTGGCAGAATTTCCGTGTACTGCACCATCAAAAGCGTGAAGAGGATGGTGAACACACCCATGTACTGATTGCCGATCGTCTCGCTGACGGCACCGCCCGCCACAGCCGCGCCGATCGTGTGCGCCGCGGTATTGACGATCAGAATCACCGCAATCGGCTTTTCGATGTCATGCTTCAAAGCCTGGCAGATCTGCCCGATCTTCGGACTCTTCTGCCGCAACTCCGCAAGCTGGCTCGGAGTGATGCTCAGCAGTGCCGCTTCCATCAGAGAACAGATGTGCGACATGACCATCGCCACCGCGATGGCCCCGAAAAATATAAACCATTCCTCCAACGTTTTCTCACTTCTGCCCGACTCGGGCGATTCGAACCGGAAAGCGGGCCGCACTGCCGGCGGAATTCCTTTCCCGCTCCCCGCGTCCCTGCTATTGATCCGACTTCTGCGGGCCGACCGCCGGAGCCGCCGCCTGATCCTCCAGAACTCTCTGCTTCAAAATCTCCGCCAGAACCGGGTTCAACGTCTTGCTGAGCGTCTCAACCATCGATTTCTTCATTTCATTGTACGGCGGCAGAGTCGTACGGGCATCTCCGCCCATTTCCTTCTGATACTTGTTGTAGACGTAACGTGCCATGCGCTCATTCGCAACCGCCGCATCCTGATCGTTGTAAATCAGATAGTACAAACTCCGCCAGATCAGGCCGGAAACAATTTCACTGGCTTTCTTCACGCTCGCATCACGCACCTCTTCCGCCCACTGCTGCATGACAAACGCCTCCAGCGGCAGCTTGTGCAAATTGGGTTCCTCCGTCTGCAGCTTCTTGTAATATTCAGCCGCCTTGCTGAAACTTCCGTAGTTCCACAGGGTCGAAATCGCTTCCTTGATGAAATTGATCCGGGCACTGCGGAACGTCGAATACTGGTTGTCCTTCTCGTAAATTTCCTGCACCTCCTTGTACCGGTCAAACACGGCATCAACAAGTTTGAGGTTCGGAACAAGCGTGATCGTCTCGAACGAAGTCTCGTCAACCATCAGAATCCGGCCGCTGCGGAACGCTTCGAAAAGCGACTGCGTAATGACCCGGTCGCAGCTGAGATCCTTATGACCCGGCGTCCGTTTGATGCCCATCGTCGCCCAGTAAATCGCCTGCGACTCGGGAACACGCCAGTCCATCTCGCCGTACTCCTTATTGATCTCCACAATCAGTTTCGAGTCGAGCTTGAGCTTTTCCCGCAGATACTCCGCATGGAAATAATTCTTCAGCTTCTTGACGAGTTCCTCATCATCCGCAATGCGGTTCACGAAAGGCTGCGGCAGCGCCGCCGGTTCCGTGGATTTGAATGCGGCGTAAAGCATCGCGTAATTCTCATATCCGGCAGCTTTCGCCGCTTTCCAGATCCGATGATCCTCGGGATACGCCTTCAGAAACTCGCGTTCACTGTCCGGAGCGGCAGCCATTCCCTCCCAGTCCGGATTGAACCCGACCACATTCGTGACCAGAAGGGCAAGCCGGTTCTTATAGTAGAGGTTCGCGTCATCCATGATGTTTCCAAGCTTATGCTGGAAAATCCATGCCAGTTCTTTGTAGAGAACTGGATCTTCAGGATTGTACTCGATCGCCTGATCCCGGATCAGCTTGATCCCTTCGTTGACCCAGCGCCACCGGTCCTCAAAACTAGAACATGTCACAGATATGTTGTACGCCATATTCCAGGCCAGATAGGCCGTCGCTCCGGAAAAGGTCGGCTGCAGATCGGTGATCCAGCGCGCAAGCTGAACCATTTCGAAGTAACTGCCCTTCTCCTGCAACGAGCCCGCGCGCAGCCACAACAAATCCGCCACAAGTCCCCGGAAACTGCCGAGCGCCACGGTCGTGAATGTCACCAGCGGGGGGGCGTTTTTGATCTGACCGGTGAAACGAAGATTGTGTTCCGCAACGGCTTTGTCAAGACGGTTCTCAACCCGCCCCACTCCGAAAAGAAGCACGAGCGTCACGCACACCAGCACGAAATACATGACAAGAGTTCGGAATTTACTCATTTGCGTATCACCAATCCAAGTTCACGCCGCCGGTACAGTATCATCCCGAGCACAAACAGCGGCAATGCCCGGCTGATAAAATAATCCCTGAACAGCTGCCAGAAGAAGGACAACTCCACGACCTCGCCGTTCGCCACCAGTCCGGAAACATCAAACGCCTGCAGCGGAATCACAATAAAGAGCAGCCCCTTGGCGATCAACTGTCCAAAATGATCCGCCACCCCCGCCAGATACTCCTGATTGACCATGGCAATGGCAATACTCCCGAACAACATGTACGACACCGCGACAAAAATCGCCGTCGGCAGCGTCAGAATCCCGCCGAACGCACACCCGAGCCCGCAAAGGATCAACAACTCAAGCGCGATAACCGCCACGGCACGCATATAATTTTCAAAGAACCCGGTCACTTCTACCAGCAACTTCGGTCCGTCTCCAGGCTGAAAATACTGCTTTTCCCCCGAGTCGTCAAAATTCATGTACACAAACGACACGGTTCCGTCATACGAGATCACCTTCCAGCTGGGCGGAATCACTTTCTCATGAAATTCACCGGACATGACCTGTTCAGGATACTCCGACATCACCTGCGGCACATACATGTAACGCTCTTTGCGGTTCGCCTGTTCAAATACGTTCTCCGCCGTCCCCGTGTCCTCGACCCGCTTCGGAATACCGACAATCCAGAGGGAACGGGTCATACGCTGTCCCTCACTCGACATCTTGCCGACGTAAGGACGGTAACGCAAATACAGCGGTTTATCCAAATCATGCGGAATGCCGTTGAAGACAAACTCCTTCTGCTTGTTGAATTCAACCTCGGAATCCCGGCTCATGATCTCCAGACGGGCCTCTTTGAGCATTTTGTCCTGCGCGGATGTCGACGTATCCGGATCCTGCCCGTTGGCACGCATCCGGGCAATCTTCGCTTTCACCAGCTCCTGGCTCTCCTTTTCGAGATCGACCCGCTCCGGCCAGAATACCCGTCGTCCGACCATCACTTCATTGCGGATTTTTTCACGTTCCTCCGGCGAAAAATCCTGCGCATTGTACTTGTAAAGAATGATAAAGTAGATCGCAGTCGTAGCCACCAGCAGCAGAATCAGATGCACAAGATAAACGCCCACCCATTTCGCCAGCCAGATCCGAAGCCGCGACACGGGTTTCGTCACCACCATGTGCAACTGGTAATTGTCGATGTCCTGCGTCATCGCATAACACCCCAGCCAGATCGACGACAATGCGAGAATCCAGCTGACTGCCGACAGACTGTACAACAGAGAAACCTGGATGAATCCTCCCGCTGTTCCGTCGCCGGAGACCGTCGACGGAATGATGATGACCGCCAACAGCAAAACCAGCAGCAGCAGCTGGAAGATGTGAGACCGCAACGCATTGCGGAAGGTCAGTTTTACAATTGCCCAGAAAGATTTCATTTACGATTACCCAGAATATCGTTGAGCCTGGCATCGGCCTCCCTGAGGTTCTGATCCTCCTTGACTTCCGCCTTCTCGGGCTCCGGAACAACCGGCTTCGGTTCTTCGGTCAGCTGCTCAAGTTTCTTCCCGACGTTTTCCTCCCGCTGCGTTTCCGACTCAGCGGGAGCGGGCGCCGAAGCCTCAGCCGCAGGAGCGGAAACCTCCTGAACCAGTGACTCCAGCACAGCCGATTTCTCGTCGCCGCGCGACAGATATTCGGCGATTTTTCCGCCGCCGGCCACGCCGGCGGTCTCCACCTTGTCCGACTTCGCCTTCGCAATCACATCGAGGAAGAACTCCTCCAGCGTACGGCGGGGATGATCCACCCGGAACTCCTCGCCATGAAGATTCTCCCGCAAAATCCGCAGAACCTCGTTCATCGCCGCGGCCGGAAGCGCCGGCGTCACAATGCGGTTCTCGTCCGAAACCGTCAAAAGATCATTGAGTTCGCCCATCGCGCGAACCTTGCCGCCGTAAAGAATGATCACCCGGTCGCAGACATCCTCAATATCGCTGAGCAGATGACTGGTGATCAACACGGTCTTGCCGCGCTTTTTCAACGTCAGAATCAGATCCTTGACCTCTTTGCAGCCAAGCGGATCAAGACCGGAGGTCGGTTCATCCAGAATCAGAAATTCCGGATCGTTGATCATCGCCTGAGCCAATCCGATCCGGCGTGCCATGCCCTTCGAAAACTCTCCGACGCGGCGACGCCGCGCATGCGCCATGCCGACCATGTCAAGCAACTGCTCAATGCGCATCTTCCGGTCCGCACGCGACAGATTGAACAGCGAACCGAAGAAGTCCAGCGTCTCCTCCGCCGTCAGGTATTTGTACAGATACGACTCCTCCGGAAGATAACCGATCTCGCGCTTGGTCTCAACCGCACGGGGCGAACGCCCCAGCACATTCAGAACTCCCCCCGTCGGGTACAGAAGCCCGAGTAGCATCTTCACCGTGGTCGATTTCCCGGAGCCGTTCGGCCCGAGCAGACCGATCACTTCGCCCGGCTCAATGGTGAACGAGATGTCGTTCACCGCCTTCGCCTTCGGGCGGCCCCAGAAATCCCGGAACACCTTGGTGAGCCCAACGGCTCTTACGATTGATTCACGCTGTTCAGCCATCGTATGATCGATTCCTCAAATGATAGATATGGATTATTCTTCCGCTTCCGCCGCATCATTCAGGCTCTGCGCCTGCTCCTCAAGCGTCAGCTCCTCACCGGTACGCACCAGACGCGCACTGTTGAAGATGATGATGAGTGTACTGCCGGCATGCAATACAGCGGCCCAGATCGGCGTCATCCATCCGAACACCGAAAGCAGGATACCGCCGAATACAAACAACATTCCAAACGCAAGGTTCTGGTTGATGATCATCCGCGATTTGCGCGACAGGTACACCAGCATCGGAATCCGCCGGAGATCGTTGGTCATCAACGCGATCGAGGCACTGTTGATCGCCACGTCACTGCCGATCGCGCCCATTGCGATGCCGAGATCTCCCGCAGCCAGCGCCGGGGCATCGTTCACACCGTCGCCGACAACCGCAACCCGCGAACTCTCCTTGATCCGTTCCACGAACTCCACCTTCCCTTCCGGCAGACATTCGCTGCGGAATTCGTCAATCTGAAGCTGGGACGCCACCGACTCCGCCACCGACTTGCGGTCACCGGTCACCATCGCAATGAACCGCACGCCGAGACGCCGCAGATCCGCGATCATCGCGGGAGATTCGCGGCGGAGCTTGTCTTTCAAACCGATCCAGCCAAGCATCCGGCCGTTGCTCACCACGTACATCACACTCATGCCTTCGGTATCGGCATCGTGTTTGTCCGGAAGCACCACTCCCTGCTCGGCCAGCCAGTTCGCGCGGCCGACCATGCAGACGATGCCGTTGATCTTCGCAGTCACACCCTTGCCCGGCGTCTCCTGAAAATCACTCGCGGAATCCAGATCAAGCGATGCCTCCTCCGCCAGTTTCTGCAACGCCACCGCCGTCGGGTGGTTGCTGTACTGCTCCGCCGTAGCCGCAACCTTCAGAAGCTCAGCCGGTGAAACATCGCCGAACGGGTTGAGCTTCACCACCGAGAGCAGACCGTCGGTCAGCGTGCCGGTCTTGTCGAACACAAATGCCGTGATTTTGCTCGCAAGCTCCAGGTGCGCCACATTCTTGATGAAGATTCCGAGACGGGCCGCAGCCGCAACCGCAGCGACCACCGCCGTCGGCGTCGCAAGCACCACCGCGCACGGGCACGAGATCACCATCAGAGTAATGACCCGGTTCATGTCCCCGTTCGAAAAATACCAGGTGATCAGGGCCAGCATCAGCACCGTCGGAGTGTAATATCCCGCGTAACGGTCGATGATCCGCACCACCGGTGTCCGGCTCTGTTCCGCCTGGAGAATCATCTCCTTGACTTTTCCGAGCGTGGTATCCTCGCCGACCTTCGTCACTTCGAGATCGACCAGGCCGGTCAGGTTCTGCGTACCGGCGAACACATCGTCACCGACACTCTTGTCCACCGGCAGCGATTCACCGGTGATCGACGCCTGATTGACCGTACTCTCGCCGGAAACGATCCGCGCATCCACAGGGAAGTTTTCGCCGGGACGGACCCGGATGCGGTCACCAATCTTCAGCTCGGTCACCTGCACCTCAACTTCCGACCGCGTATCTCCGTCGAGACGGCGCGCCGTGTTCGGCGTCAATTTGATCAGCTCTTCAATCGACCGCTGCGCGCCGCTGGCAGTCCGCGTCTCGATGATGATCGTCAGAAGCAGGAAGAACGCGATGATGCCCGCCGTCTGAAAATCCGCACTCGCAAGCGCCGCCAGAATCGCAAGCGCAACAAGCTCGTTCATATAAACTTTGCCGTTGATCAGATCCTTGATCGCGGTAACGATGATCGGAAACGCCAGAACAAATGCGCCGAACAGCGCACTCATCTTCGATGCGAACTCCTGCTCCGGCAGAAGCCAGTCCAGCAGGAACGAGTTGACCGTCAGCAAACCGCCGAGGATCGCAAAAAAGATCCGACCCATCGCCCGGTCGTGCCCCACTCCGCCATCGACCGCATCATGCCCGCAGGGGCAGTAGCCGCGCGGCTCGTGTTCATGCTCATGGTCATGTGCATGCTCATGATTGTGGTCATGGCAGCCGCAGGAGCAGTTTTCCGTGTGTTGATGTCCGTTTTTCACAATTTCAGCCATGATTATTTCTCCTCCGCGGCGTCACCGGCGGGAGCCTGCTGTTTCTTCTGTTCATGATTGAGCAGGAGCCGAACCTGCTTCGTCCCGGTTCCGGAGGAGCCGAGAATGTATTTCCCCTGCTGCTTCTGCAGCACATCGGCAAGCGTACTGGTGTAGAGCGTCATGAGAACCGTGTCGGGATCCTTCCGGTACTGCTCCAGAATCTTCTGGAAATAGATGCTTTCGGCCTTCACCTCCGAAACCACCATCTCCTTGTAGGTCGTTGCACTCGAAATCAGCTCCGTCTTGGAGGCCAGCGCCTCGTTTCCGGTCTGCACCGCATACTGTTCCGCCTTGCTGCGCAGCGAATCGACCGTATTGGAGGCCGCGGCGACCTCGTCGAACGCCGCCTTCGTCTTCAACGGCGGAAAAACCTGCTCAAGCGTGACGTTGTCGACCTCAATGCCGCAGTCGATCGCCACAAGCTGCCGGGCAAATTCGTTGCGAACGGCATCCGAATAGGCCGCCCGACCTCCGTACAGCATCGAATCGACCGTGTTCTCGGAGGTCACACGAATCACCGCCGCGCGAAACAGATTGCGCAGCAGCGTCTGAGGACCGCGCGTGCCGACAAACCCGTTGACATCCATCTCCTGCGTGTCCGGATCGGTCGGATTGAACGGCGTCGCCAGCGTCTCATAGTATTTCGCGGGATTCGCCACGTGGTAAGTCACCCGCCAGGTCGAATGGATGATATTCGCATCCCCCGTCATGAGGTAGGAGTCCTTACCGGGAACCAGCGCCTGCGGCGGAGCCCCGTCAGGCGTCTCCGCCGGAAGGAAGTTAACCTGCAACGACTGCTGGTTGGTCCGCACCTTCACCCAGCGGTTGACCGGGTACGGCAGAAACCAGTGACCGTCGGACGTGTAGGTGTTCTCGATCTTGCCGAACTGCATCACGATCACCGCGTGCTGCGGCTCCACGGAGAAGTATCCCCCCGCCGTCACAAAGTAGACCATGAGCCCGATGATGACCACCAGAAGAAAGGCGAATGCCCACTGCAGGCTCTTCACCAGCGACTTCAAGCCGGAATCATACTGTCCGGAGCGGTCGAACTCGCCTTTGATTACGCTTTTGGTTTCTTCCATCTTGACTTATTCTCCATCCTTCGCATCCGCGGCCTTTTTCACCGGTCCGAGCATCTCGGCACCGGGTTTCAGGAGGTCGAAGGGAGCAACATCGGTGTTGAGAACCAGAACCGTCTGCCCCTGCATGACCTGCCGCAGAGAGTCCAGCTTGCGCAGAAACTCGGCCAGATCCGGATTCTCCTTGAAAACCGAGTAATATTCCGCCGCCGCCGCGTCGCCCTGCGCACGGATCACACGAGCCTCGGCCTCGGCTTTCGCCAGAAGCACGGCCTTCTCCTGATCCGCCTTGATCCGGATGTCGGACGCGATCCGGGTTCCTTCGGCCAGATACTTCTCGGCTTCGGCCTTCCGGTCCTCGATCATCCGGTCGAACACTTTGTCGGAAATCCGCTCCGGCACATTGATCGTATTGATCCCGACACTGATGATCTCAACTCCGTATTCGGCGGTATCGGATTTGAGCTGCGCAAGAATCTTGTCCTGGATCTCCGCAAGTTTCATGAGCTTCGGATCCGTGTTGATGATCTGGCTGAACTGATATTGTCCGAAAATCGTGTTCTTGGCCGACCGCATGAGACTGTTTAACCGCTCTTCGGCGTTCGTCATGTTCTCAAGCGTGCGGAAGAACTTCTCCACCGCACTGATCCGGTAGTTGATGTAGATCCCGACCAGGATGTTCTGCCCGTCCCGGGTCATCGTCTCCTCGATCTTGCCGGAGCCGCCCTCGAAACAGCGGATCCGGTGATCGAATTTATAAATCTTCTGGAACGGGAACGGCCAGCGGAAATGCAATCCCGGCTCCGTCACCGCCGCCGGACTCCCGAACGTGGTCACCACCGCGCTCTCCGTCTGATTCAACTGATAGGAGAATACCGCGATCAGAAGAATCACCGCGACCACCACGCCCAACAGCATCGTCGGCCAATGTTTGAAGAAATTACCCGTTGCCATACCTGGAAAACCTCCCTTTATGTGAAATGATATTGATCCGATTCCGTTTTAATTTCCACCCAGAGCACTTGCATCGACATCGATGAGGTCAAGCTGCTGTTTGGTCTCGAAGTTCAACTGATACACCTCATTGTCAAGCCCCGAGGCGATGATGAATTTCCGAATGTCCCT
This sequence comes from uncultured Victivallis sp., assembly GCF_944391105.1. Taxonomy (GTDB): domain Bacteria; phylum Verrucomicrobiota; class Lentisphaeria; order Victivallales; family Victivallaceae; genus Victivallis. The sequence continues at coordinate 20,631 of NZ_CALXSK010000026.1, read as the reverse complement.
GCAGTCGTTCTCCAGCAGATCGAGATACGCCTTCAACCGGAACATGCGCGGCATGATCCGATAGGTGGACAGCTGCGTATTGAACCGCCCGGCCTCGGCCTCGGCGATCGTCGTCGTACGATACTCATACGCCTTGGCCTCGGAACGGATCCGCGCAGCCTGCGCCTCCGCCTCCGGAATCGTGCGGGCGCTGTACCCCTGGGCCTTCAGCACGGTTGCTTCTCTCTCCTCCATGGCACCGATCACATCCTGAAACGCGGGAGCGACCTTCTCCACCGGCGGATGGGAGTCGAGAATCATCACCTTCACGATCTCGATGCCGATGTGGTGTTCGTCGGCCAGTTTCTGAATCCGCTCCTTCAAAGCGGCCTGCGCTGTCCCACGCCCGCTGGACATGATGTCCATGATCGAAGTGCTCGCGAGATATTCGGTCGCCGCCTGCTGCCCGATCCGGGTCAGCGTCGCGACCGGATCGGCATTGCGGTACGCATAATCCATCACGTTGCGAATCCGGTAATCGATCGGAATCATCATCCGGATGAACGCAATCGATGCGGCGTTGCGATCCTCGTTCTCCTCAGCGCCGGCTTCACCTGCCGCCCCGCGGACTCCAGGATCGACCGCGACGATGAAATTGTTCGCATCGCTCCCGTGTGCGGCAGTCCAGAGCACGACCGGAGTCGGCTTTTCGCCGGAACTCTTCTTCTGCGGCCGGGAGTGCCCGTGCCCGTCGTCGGCAACTTCTTCGGCGGCCTCCTCGCCATCGGCATGGAGTTCACCGATCACGACCTGATAGATCTCCGTGCAGCTGAAGCGTTTGACCTCACCGAACGGATACGGCAGCGTCCAGTAGATTCCGGGCGCAAGCGGCTCTTCACTCACGACCTTGCCGAGACGCTCCTTGATGCCCACCTGACTCGGCCCGACCTCGTGGATCATGGTGAACGCCCAGAAAATCAGCGCCCAGAACAGCACCACAGGGAAAAACGATCTCTCCAGAAAACTGTAAATCCACGTTCCGGAAACCTTGAATCCGAACTGGTAGTCAAGCGCCAGAGCAATGTTCCGCATCACTCCGCCCGGCTCGGTGAAGAGCGAAAGCAGTTTGCTCTCAAAAATCGGCCGCATTTCACGCATGGTCCGCGGCCGGTAGAATTCAATGACGAAACTCACGATGAACTCCGCCCCGAGAATCGCAAGGATCACAAAGATCACCCGCGCGACCACCGCGTCCAGACGCCCGCCGCTGGAGGCGAATACCGTCACGATCATCGAGAGGAACATGATGACAAACCCGGCCAGCAGCCATGCTCCGAACGCCCGCAGCCACCGGAACGCCGGCTGACGCGACTGACCGACGAAAAACGCTCCCGCAAACAGACTCAGCGCGGCGAAAACTGCCGAGGCAACCGGCCCGTAGACCGTGTCCGCCACAACCGGTTTCTCCAGCCGCCCGTCCCAGTAACGCGAAAAGGCGACCAGCAATCCCGCAACGAGCACGGCGCCGAGAATCGAAAGAACGTAAGGCGTGTATTTCTTGTAGTTTTCAAACGAACGACCGGCCGTAAACCGGACATCCTCCTCGACATTCAGCGCATGAGTATCATTGCGTTTTTCCAGCAGCTGCTTCTCCTCGGCCTCCTGTGCGGCCGCGGTTGACAACATGCCGTAAATCATCGCCGCAAATGCGAAAACAACCGCCAGAGAGTATGGAATCACACCGAGTGCGAACACATCCGACCCGATCAGTTCCGGTTTAATCACGCCGAAAATCAGCACAGGAACCAGCAGCACAACCACTGTGATGATTCCGCCGATGACCGATAACTTCGTCATCAGTCTGGCATTGTCGATTTCCGCGCGAATGTCACTTTTTCGCTCCACATCCCACCTCGTTATTTTATGTAAACCCTGTTGATTCCGCCTTTGCGTCCGGCTGGATTTTCCGTCCCGGCCGCAGGAAAAACCGCTTTCACAGGCACGGTTCATTTACATACTTATACACCATCCCGCTGAAATAACAAGTTTCCCCCCGTAACTTTTTCCGAATTTTTATCGGAATTTGATCCCGAAAACGGCAAAGAAAAATCCCGGAACTCATTCCTTTCCGGTCACATCCGGCCGCCGCGGATTCCTTCGGGAGTGCCGCCGAAGCAGGGAGCCGAACCGTGTTCTGACAGAAAAAAGGAGGCGCCGCAGAAAACGCCCCCTCCCGGAAGAAATCCCCCTTGTACAAACTCAGCGTTCCCCGTCCGAGGCACGCGAAAAAAGCACCGTTGCGCTGTTGGGAGAGAGCGTGACGGCATCGACGTTCCCGCCCTTCTCCCAGACCGCCTCCATCATCTGCGGAAGTTTGACGGTCTGATCCTCCGTCTTCAGATTGTAGAGGAAATAATACTCTCCGCCGTCGACCGCACGCCGCCGGGCGGCCCGCACCGACTCCGGCAATCCCGGCAGCACCGGTTCGATGCCGGCGTCGTCAAGCAATGCACCGTAGAAATCATTCAGGAAATCCATCTCCGTGCGCGCGCCTATGTAGATGACACGGCCCGTTCCGAGTTTCCGGCGCGCAACGGCGGGAGTTCCCGCGTAGAAATCATCTCCGTAAACCGCTTCAACTTCCGCGCCCTCCAGCCGGAGTATTTCCGCATAGTCCGACACGGAATAACGTTTCCCGTTCCAGACGATGCTCTGGCGCGCCGCGGGTTCGAGCCCGTCGAAATCCTCGCTCCAGAGGCCGAACAGCCTGCGCCCCGCTTCTCCGCCGGGATTGCCGCCTGCCGAACAGTTGTTGCACTCGTCGACGTATCCGGTGAAGTAGGTCGCAACGAGCGTCCCGCCCGCTTCGACAAAACTCCGCAGACGCTCCACCACGCCGGGCTTGAACATGAACAGCATCGGCAGAACCAGCAGTTTGTAACGGCTGAAATCCTGGTCGCTGTCGATCACCGCCAGGTCGATGTTGCGGTTCCACAGCGCACGGTAGTGGTTCAGAATCGTCTCATCCCACTTCTTGACCTCGTTTCCTCCGGCAAAATGGCTTTCCCGCAGCGCCCAGTTCGACTCCCAGTCATAAACGACTGCGGCCTCCGGTTCCCGCACCGCGTCAACCAGTCCGGAAAGCCGTTCAAGTTTCTCCCCGTAGGAGGCGACCCGCTGGAAAACCATCGTCCGGTCGCTGCCGTCATGCCCGACCACGGCGCCGTGAAATTTCTCGCAGTTGTTCCGCCCCTTGCGCCATTGAAAATACATCGTGCCGTCAGCGCCGTGACCGAGAGCCAGAAGCATTTCCCGCTCAAATTCGCCGGGCCGACGCAGCTTCGTGTACGGCATCATGTTTGGAATGCCGGGACAGGACTCCATCATCAGAAACGGCTTGTTCCGCATCGAATAGTGCATATCATGCCGGAATGACACGGAGGCCCCTTCCCGCTCGGTCTCCCCCGCATACCAGGTCGGGTAGCAGTCGTCGCTGATGAAGTCGCACAGCGGCGCAAATTTCCAGTAATCCAGCGTCGGAAAGAGCCCCATCAGATTGGTCGTCACCGGCGCGTCGGAAAACTCCCGCACGGCTTCGATCTCCATGCGGAAGAAGTCGACGATCACCTCCGTGCAGAATCTCCACCAGTCCAGCGCCGCGCCGTCCATGGAGCAGTCAAACGGCTCCACCTGACTCCAGTCCGTGAGGCGATGCCCCCAGAATCCCGACCAGTACGCCTGATTGAGTTTCTCCAGAGTTCCGTAGCGTTTCCGGAGAAAGTCGTGGAAACGGCTCCGGCACAGATCGCATCCGCACTCCCCGTGGTATTCATTGGAGATGTGCCAGCCGCCGAGCGCCGGATGATGCGCATACCGTTCCGCAAGTTTGCGGTTCACGATCCGGACCCGTTCCCGGTAACCCGGAGAGGAGAAGCAGCTGTTCTGCCGAGATCCCCAATAGTCGCGCCGCCCCATGCGGTCTGCCCTCCGACTGTCCGGCCAACGCTGCGCCAGCCAGGCGGGTTTGGAAGCCGACGGCGTTGCCAGAAACAGCTTTTTCCCGCTCTTCGCACAGCGGTCGAACACATCGTCAAGCCAGCCGAATTCAAAGTGATCCGGCTCGACCTCCAGCTGCGACCAGGAGAAGATCGCAACCGAAAAGGTGTTGCAGTGTGCTTCATCCATCAACTCGAAATCGCGATCGACCGTTCCCGGCACATGAAGCCACTGATCGGGGTTGTAGTCTCCGCCGTGCAGAATCTTCCGAAAATCCCTGATAATCATACCACGCCCTCGTTGTCAATACGTTCCTGAAATTCGTTTCCGTCCAAACCGTTCCGCGGCACCGGAAAGAAATCGACGTTCTCTCCGGCGGAATCGAATGCCTTTACAAACAATATATCCCCTTTCCGGGACAATTCCAGATGTGCGCCATAGTCGTTCAACACCACAGGGAACGGCAACTCCCAGGCGGAACATCGACCTGATTTCGGAGAGTTGCTGAAAATCTCCTTCTTCCCCGGCATGCTCCGAGCATAACAGTGCTCGTGACCGCCGATCATCAGGTCGATCACCCCGGCTCCGGTCAGAATTCCATCGATCATCTCGAAAACCGCATGCGATCCGAGTTCGGGGGAAATCAGCGCCTCGTGACTCAGCACCACCCGGAAATCGGCCCGCAGAAACTCCCCGGAGGCCGCAACGGTCCGCAACCACTCCCGCTGCCGGGAGCGATATGCCTTCTCCAGTTCCGGCAGCGCGGGGTTGTAATCCCCTGAGACATCCAGGACAATGAAAAAAACACCGCCATGGGAAAACGCGAAATACCCCTTCCCGTCCGCCCCGGCAAAAAGATCAAACCACGCCCCGGCTCCGCAGCCGCGGAACTCGTGGTTGCCCGTCGTGATGACGAACGGCTTGCGCCACTCCCGAAGCATCCCGTCGAGAAATCCATCGTAGTAGATCCGCCGACCGGGCGAAGCGGTTACCATATCCCCCAGCAGAATCCCGAAATCCGCTTTCTCCGCCTCTTTCCCCCGCAGAATCCGCAGCAGCTCATCGGTCCGGCAATGAAGATCCGAAACAATGAGAAGCGAGAAATCCCGCGCCGTCCCGGCGTTGGTGCAAAACGAGAAGATATCTGTAACAGGAGATTCCTTCCCGGATTCCGGGAAAAGCATTTTCAACCGGAACTCATATCCGCATCCGGGGGTGAGATCTTCCAGACGGGCACGGTGAAGGGTTCTGTCCCGCCGGATCGTGCCGGAAACCGGATCGGCATACGCCTTCCTGAAACCGGATTCTCCCTTCCGGCGGTACTCCACCATCGCGGCGCACGCGCCGGCAGTCTCCCAGCCGATTTCGACCGAAGTGCACCCGGGCTGGCACACCCAGGGTCCATGCGTGACACACTCGGGTTCCGGCGGCAGAAAGTACAACCGCCCGAGCCGATCGATATTGTGAAACGCCGAACCGGTATGAGCCCAGACCAGCAACTGCTTCGCGGCGGAACGCTGCCGGGCGATGTTGAATCCGACGGACTCTCCCTTCAACGGCAGCAGCGAAAGCGGAATTCGAATCTCCGCACTCCACCGGTCGGGACTCAACACCACTTCCGCGTCCCATTCGGAGAGCTCGGCAAACTCGCTGAATCTGCCTCCCCCCGCCGAGACGACAAAATGACGATACCATCCATCGTCGCCCGATTCTCCAAAGAAAATCTCAAGATGATCGCCCTCAAGCGCAGCATAGCCGTCCCCCGGCGAACCGGTGACGATGTGCAACGGCTCCCGGGCAAGAACATTCAGAAAAAGATACGTCTCACTCCGGAAAATTTTCACATCCGTCAACGATTCCTCCACGGATTTTCCATCCGCGTAGTCGAGAAAACCGGAAAGAACCGTTTCCCTCTCCGAAATCATGCCCGGAATCGGAATCAACGGAACAAAAGCCCGCTGTCGTGAAGAACCCTCATTCATGATGATGCTCCGGAAAACTCCGGCAGCCTCCGGGATGCAGACAGAACTGCAGCATCTCAACAGGTGCCGGCAGCGAAATTTTCCGCCTCCTGAAACGGTTGTCCCATCGCCGTATTTCGAAAAGCGGACTCTCTTCTGCGCGGCGAGGAGGTGCGATAAAGCTGCACGGAGTGCGGTAAGACCGCAAACTCCCCGCACAACTCCCGCTCCTCGCCACACCAGAGTTCGCGACCGATCCGCTCTTCCTCCAGCCGGCAGACACGTTTGTCGTCGCTCCGGTTGAACAAAGCGACCGCCATTGCGCCATCGGCCAGCGGTTTGCGATATTCCAGAAGCCCGTTGCCGCAGTCGCGGATCTCCGGCGGAGCGACCAGCGGATCCTGGTCGATCGCAATGAGTTCGTCGTTGGTCAGCAGCCGGAAGGTCGTCTCGTCCATCCCCGCGATGTCACAGCTCAAAAGCAGCGGTGCGGAAAGAATGCACCATAACGTGAACTGCAAACGCTGCTCCTCCAGCGTCAGACGGGTCGGCGAAAAGGTCGGATTCGGCGTATTGGGAATCCCGATCGCACCGATCTGCAGCATATCCGGATCCGGGAAACGCCCCGGCCCCATCGCCCGGCGCCAGACGGCGGAATAACCGAAACCGATCGAGGAAATACTCGACCAGAGATCCTTGATGTCATGCGAAATTCGGCAGAGCTGCGCGAGCGAAAGCAGCGCCTGCGCATCCGCTTCAGCCGCGTCGTTGGAGAGACTCAATACGATGTCGCGCCCGCAACTCCGAAGTTCGGAGGCGATTCGCCGCGTGGTCGGCAGATCGTTCGGATTCCAGTCCATTTTCACAAAGTCGACCCCCCATTCGGCCCACTGGCGGATGTCGTCTCCGAGTTTCCAGACGGTGCCGGTCCGGTCGACCCGGAGCTCATGCAGTCCCGGGTAACGTCCGAACACCTGATTGGGCTGAAGACGCTGCGTCCCGGGCAGAAAAAGCCGCTCCTCGCGCCCGCCGTCCGTACTGCCGCCGCGGAATCCGGCATAGGTGGAAATCCACGGGGTCGAATAGATGCCGAACCGCAATCCGCGGCTGTGCACGTAATCCGCCAGCGCCTTCATGTCGGGGAAACGCTCGTTGCCCTGAAGCGCACCGTATTTTCCGGAACGCCCGCCCTGCCAGCAGTCGTCGATGTTCACGCTGTTCCAGCCGTGGGCGGCGAGCCCGCGGTCGACGAGCGCGTCGGCGATCGTACGGATTCTTGCGTCGCTGACCCCCTCCGAAAAACAATACCAGCTGTTCCAACCCATCGGCGGCGTGAGCTGAATCTGTTCACCGGCGACCACCTTGATTTCACAAGTTGCACGTCCGGCCGGATTTTCCGCCTCGAACTTGACGCGATACACCCCGCGAGTGGAAATTCTTCCACGCAATGTACCGGAAACCGCATCGAACACACATCCCTGCGGAGGATTCACACAATTCAAACTGACCGCCTCCCCTTCCACCGGAAGCGGGAAGAAAAATTCGTTATCCGGCCGCACGCCGAACACCCCCGGCGCATGAAAGCGCGGGGGCTGCAAAGACTTTTTCATGGTCACATCTCTACTCTTCAAGCATATTCTTTTCACGATAATAGCGGAGATGGAACGGATTTTTGATCCACCCGGCCGGGATCTTTCTGCCCTCCGCCTTGTACTGATCGATCTTCTTCTGGAGTTCGCAATCCTCCCGGTAGCGGTCGCGCAAAGAAGCGACGCTGTCCACCGTCTCCTCGATCGAATGAACGATCCCGTCATTGGCGAGTTTCAACGCCTCCTCCGGTGAGGAGAGGCCGCCGGCGACCCGCTCGTAGGCGTACAGGATCTTATCTTCCGCCAGCGGATAATAGGGGCTCAGGCTCTCCGGCAACGCGATCGTCCGCGCCCACTTGAGTTCGTTCGTATGGAGATTGCCCTCGTATTCGTACCCCGGGGGATTGTGATATTCCGGGTTGTTCTCCGCCCATTTCGGGTTCGGCGGCAATCCGTCGGAACTGCGGATCAGCAGTTCGTTGTACTCGCGACTGGCCAGAAACAGCAGGAAGATCTTCGCGTACTCCTTGTGTTTCGAACCACGGTAAATCGCCGTGTTGCGCGAAATGAACACCAGATTCTTGAAATCATACTCCGGATACTGCGAAAACGACAGATGAACCGGCTCAATCTTGAACCGGCGCAAATCCATATTCACATACCGGCCGGTCGAAATCATCGCGTACCGTCCCGCAACAAGCTGCGGAATGGTCGTGCTGTTCACGCTGGATTTATCCGCACTCTCGGAGGCGACCTCCGCCGCATTCGGAATCAGATGCAGTTCGTCGACCCAGCGGTGATAGATCTTGAGCGCTTTCACAAAAGCCGGATCCGTCAGACACGGCGCGGTCAGCGTCTCATTGAACATGTCGCTGCCCATGCTGCGCGCGATCGGCAGAATCACATTCGGCATCGCCGCCGCGAAAAACGCCTCCTGGCGACTCTTTCCGGCATTCGCGCGCTTGATGTATTCCAATCCGATCTTCTCGAACTCTTCAGGAGTCCACTCCTCCGGAGGCACTTCCATATCGTACTTCCGGAAGAGATCCACATTGCAGAGCAGCGCCGAGGCGGCGAGATTGCACGCATAGGCATACTGTCTGCCGTCGTACATCAGAAGATCACGCGCAGCACCGTAGTTGTTGCCGGGATCGAGCCCGTTTTCACGAGCGAAGTCCGTGATGTCTTCCAACACCCCCATCGGTGCGAAACGCTTGACCGGAACGTGGTCGATCAGATCGCCCGCCATGCCGGAAACCGCCTGAATCAATGTACTCTGATTGTCGGCGGCCTCCAGCCGGATCCGGAAGAGCGGCTCTCCTTTTTCGTCGACCCGCCCGGTTTTCTTCATCCACTCGTGGAAAGCGGCAACCTGTTCAATCCGGTCCGCGGAAAGTCCGGCCGTCCAGACGAGCGTCGTTCCGCCGTCGTGATCTGCGCGGGTCAGCCAGGTTACAACCCCGGCAAGACACAAGAGCGCCGCTATGATCAAAAACAGGTTCTTCATCTTTCACACCTTGTTATTCCAGAACGTCGGAGTCGATCGCGTCCGCACTGAACGCATAACAACCGCCGCCGAGATTGCGGATCTTTCCGAAACGGGATTTGAGATCAGGCTGCCCGGGAACTGTGACAAGCACATTGCACTTCTCCCCGAGCGACGCCACGATCACACGCGTCTTGCCGTCCTTGACGAACGCCCGCGCACAGACTTCACCGGCACCGGCACCGTTCACCGTCACGGCCGGAGCCTCTTCCGTGCTCATGATCCACGGTTCAAGATCGTGCAGCAGCTGCACGGTCTCCTTGAGGTTGTTCCAATCCTCTTCTCCGCGTTCCGGGGCGCGTTTCTCCATCGCGGTAATGTCGTAATAGGCGTAGAAAACGAACGCTTTCGCTCCGTAGATCGCTCCGAGCAGCGGCGCGGTACGCACCTCTTCGCGGGTCAGGAAACGGGTTTTGCGGAACTCCTCGTCGCTCATGTTCTTGTCGATGATCGCCCAGTTGAACGCCTGCGGCACATGCCAGATCGTCGCACCGGTCTTCTGTCCTGCGGCCAGGGCGTCACGCAATTCGCGCAGCGACTGCGGGCCATGGGTCGCCTTGATCGGATACGGATCGATTCCGAGAATGTCGCCCGAAGTGGCGTAGTAGTTCAAATCGTCGTAGAAACAGGTCAGAGTCCAGGTCGGATGATCGGGGTCGATCGCGCCGACGGTTTCACGCAGCTTGATGATGTCCGGAACGCGCGAACGAGCCTCTTCGTCACTGACGTACCAGACCAGAACGGCGGGATGGTCTTTCAGATTCTCAACGATTTTCTTCGCAACCGGAATCGGGCCGAACGCATCGTCCACCTTCTGATTCCAGCCATGCAGCATCTCCTTGATGCTCGGGACGAGTTTCAGACCGTATTTGGCGACCTGGTCGACACCGGCGCGGATCCCCTCCATGTCGGTGGCGTATTTGCCCGGACCGCGATGCCACGCGATTCCATAGAGATGCAGCGTGTTGAAACCGGCATCGGCGATGCGTTTCAGATCCTCGTCCTTCATCGACCCCTGCCAGGCGCCGTAGATGCCGATCGGCATGAACGGTTTCCCGTCAACGATCAGACGGTGATGTTTGTCGATGGTGACGGCGTTCGCGGAAGCGGCGCTGCGATCCCGCACCTGAATGTCGTACGCGACCGAGAAGAGGCGGCGTTTCGCCGTCGTGTCGAGCAGCGTGAAGTCGATCTTTCCGGAACCGGCCGGCAGTTCGCCGAAGTCGCCGCTGCAGAACCCCTTGTCATCGGGGGTGAGCAGTTTTTCATACCGTTTCCCATTGAGATCGAGGGTCGCAAGAACCGCGAAATTCTTCGCGCCGGCGGGAATCGAGGCATGGACGTCAAACGACGAATCGTCGGTCCAGAGCGCGAGTCCCGTCAGCCGGGTCGGCAGCACCGACCAGAGGTTGCCGACCTCTTCGACGCGCAGATTGTCGTAATAGAGCGTGCCGGAGGCCTTATCGCGGATGTAAAGCGAAACCTTCGCCTCCTGCCCCTCCTTGAGCACGAAGGGGCGTTCGATCTTCGTCCACTCCTTCGTGATCGGCTGAGCGTCATAGAGCCCGCCGTCATACTGCCCGTTTCTGGAGAACTCGATGCAGAATCCGTGCGGTTCGCCCTCGATGTTCTCGCCGCGGCAGAGCATGGAGACTTTGTAGGTCTTACCCGCCTTCAGCCCCGGAATCGGAACGGAGACGAAGCCATATTTCTCGCCGGGTTTGCGCTCGGCGCGGAGACCGGGGGAGCCGTTGTAACCCCACTTCCCGATCTCATACCCCTGATAGGAGGTGAAGACCGCGAGGTCGCCCGTGGCGAAATCCTGCTCATAGACAACACCGCCGTTGTCCCCCGCCGGCCAGGCGCGGTACTCGTCGAACGCCGACTCCGCGGCGAACGCCGCTCCCGCGAGACAAAATGCAACCAGTATCCTACTGAAATGATGCATGAAAATAAAATCCTTATACTATCTCAGGTGTTATTTTGAACACACGTCACACTGATTAACAATATGACGAAAAACTTTATTATAATTGTCGACTTCAGATGTACCATTCTGTCTGAAATTGGCCATTCCAACATGTCCATCAGCATAACTGAAATTGGTCCAGCCAGAATGACGCTCTAACGGAATATTCGTATAATCTTCGTTCATATCATTATAGTCTTCGTTTCTCGCCCCTCTTTTACGCGCATCAAGATCGGCAATGAGTCCCTGTTCCGTAGGATGCATGATGCGCGTCATCTTCCTCGGTTTATACCATCCCCCATTTCCTGGATAATAACGCATATCTCCAAATGTACCGGGATAAGAATAGGAAGACCAGATAATATCTCCAGATTTCCAAACTTCGGATTCGTTTGCGCCCGGACAGTTGAATATTCCGAGTAATTTGAAATCATCGGGAACTGTAGAATCATAAGTTCCGCCGATATAGGGGTAAATCTCCGGGATCCAGTACATTTCCTTACGCCCGCCACTGCTTTGCACATCATTCGACTGATTGCAAAGCGGCAAAAAGTCATTATAATCCCCGGTATAAGCGATAACCCCGAAAGAAATTTGTTTGATATTATTTTTGCACGAACTCATATGCGCGCTTTCACGAGCTTTATTCAGCGCCGGCAGCAGCATCCCGGCCAGAATCGCGATGATCGCAATCACGACAAGGAGCTCGATCAATGTAAAATTACTTTTTCTGTTCATTTGTTCACCTCTCTGTTTATTTTGAAAAAAAAGGCAATCTGAAAAGCTATTGGATAACCGCATTCTTCTTTCCTTTCTTCGATTTTTTCGATTTATTTGCATAAAACCATAGTATTTTTTATTGATAGAGCGCGCTATCAATACAGTAGAATTTTTTAGCTCGACTCCCGTCGAACGACGCAGGGAGTAACCCGAATTGTCCGGGAAGCGGGCTCCTTCACGGAAAACAGTTCGAGCAGCAATTCGACTGCGTGTCTTCCAATCTCCTCATTCCGGTCATCGATGGTCGTAAGACTCGGATAAATACTTTCGGAAAACGGATCGTTGTCATAACCTGCCACCGCGACCTCCTCCGGAATCCGGATCCCCCGACGCAACAGATTGCGCACGATATGCGAAGCGGCAAGATCGTTCGGGGCAATCACGGCGTCGAGCCTCTCCGGGAGAATAAACTCTTCCACCACCCGACCCATCTGCTCATCCGGAGAAGCGACCTCATCGGAGAGATAGCAGGTCAACGCCTCATTTTCCCGTCCGGCGCGCGCCAGTGCCCGGTGATACCCCTCCTGCCGCTGGCGTACACTGCGGTACACCGGATTCTCCAACACGATGCCGACCCGCTTGCGGGTCTCGAGCAGAAGCGACGTAAGAGCTTCGACGGCGGCTACGCGATCGACTTCAACGCAGCAGACGTTCTCCAGAATCGTCTTCTCGACGAAAACGATGTTTTCCGCATTGCGGAACAACTCCCGGAGTTTCACCTCCTGCCCGGGATAATCGTGAGCCATGCAGATGACGCCGTCGACATTGTACTGCATGAAGTTCGTATAATGCCGGTAAAGACTGTCGATGCTGTCGTGCGCCTCCCCGATCAGCAGCCGGTATCCATTCTCCGTCGCATACTGATCGATATAGGCGAGCGTCCGGAACGTGACCGGCGGAGGCTGCGCGTCAATGAGGACGCCAATCAGCCCGCTTCGCTGACCGCTCAACACCCGCGCGGAAAGATTCGGCTGATAATGAAGACGTTGTGCAGCTTCACGAATCATCCGCGCGGTCTCCGCGCTCACCCGGATGTTCCCGGAACACGACCCGAGAACCTTCCCGACGAGAGCCCGGGAAACCCCGACCTCACGGGCCACATCCGACAATGTCACATGCTGTTTTCTCGCAATCATATCCACCCCCTGAATCCCCGGGTTCCTCATGATGATTTCACGCTCTATCAATATTATACCACAAAAGGGTTTCAATGTCAATAGCGAAACGTTTTTTTTTCAAAAAATCAGGCCGGCTCGAACTGTTCAGGAAGAGGGAAAGCCGGAAGAAAGCCCGCCGCCGTCCGGCAGTTTTTTTAAAAATCGCGTTGCATTTCCGGCATCGGGAGATATATTATCTCCTTTGAAATGGTTTCTGCAGGATGGATTCCGTTTCGCAGGATAACCGGCCATGCCGCAGACGACAAACAAATACCAGATCGATATGTGCCGGGGGCCGCTGTTCGGGCAGATTGTGCTCTTCTCGGTTCCCCTGATGCTCTCGGGGCTGCTTCAGCTGCTCTTCAACGCCGCGGACCTCATCGTCATCGGGCGCTTTGCCTCGCACGAGGCGCTGGCCGCGGTCGGTGCGACCTCGTCGCTCACCGCGCTCATCGTGAACGTGTTCATGGGGCTCTCCGTCGGAACGAACGTGCTTGTGGCGAACTTCTTCGGTGCGAAAGACCGCAAAAACGTCAGCCGGACGGTCCACACCGCCATCCTCATGGCAATTGTCGGCGGAATCGTGCTGGCTGTGATCGGAATCGGTCTGGCCACCCCGCTTCTGCGAATCATGGCCACGCCGGAGAACGTCATCGGGAAATCGAGCCTGTACATGTGGATCTATTTCGCCGGAATGCCGTTCATCATGCTTTACAACTTCGGCAGCGCCGTGCTGCGCGCCGTGGGAGATACGCGCCGTCCGCTCTACTATCTGCTCTTCGCGGGGATCGTCAACGTGGTTCTGAATCTCTTTTTCGTCCTCGTCTGCGGCATGGACGTCGCAGGTGTCGCGATCGCGACCGTGGTGTCGCAGGGAATCGCCGCGGCGCTGGTGATCCGCTGCCTGCGCAATGCGCGGGATGCATGCCGTCTCCGGATGCGCAACCTCCGGATCGACCCGGTCATCCTGAAGCGGATGCTCTGGATCGGGCTGCCCGCCGGAATTCAGGGGATGTTCTTCTCGCTTTCCAACATCACGATTCAATCCTCGGTCAACTCCTTCGGTTCGCTTGCAATCGCGGGAAATACGGCCGTCGTTAGTCTGGAAGGCTTCATCTACATCGGGTCGAACGCCTTTCATCAGACGGTGGTGAGCTTCGCCGGACAGAATCTCGGCGGCGGCCAGTATGACCGGATCCGCCGCAGCATCATCTACTGCGCGCTCTGCTCCTCGGCCGTCTGCATCGTCATGGGATACGGGTTCTTCCTGAACGGGCATGCCCTGCTGTCGATCTACAACTCCACGCCGGAGGTCATCAACTGGGGAATGCTGCGGATGAACATTCTCTTTTCCACCTACTTCCTCTGCGGAATCATGGATGTGATGAGCGGAGCGCTGCGCGGGCTCGGACGCTCGGTCATGCCGGCGGTCATCACACTGATCGGAGTGTGCGTTCTGCGGATCGTCTGGGTCTACACGGTCTTTCCGGTCCACCCGACGATGGGAAATCTGATGCTCTCCTATCCGATCACCTGGGGAATCACGGCAATCGCAAACGGTTATTATCTCTACCTCGTCTGCCGGAAACTCTTCCGGAACAAACCGAAAAACCGCACGGTGCGATCCTGACTTCTGCCGCACCGTTGAAAATAAGGAGCGTTGAAGATGGAGTGTTCGACTTTTCCGGAAAAAACGGAGTCCTATCACGGTTATGTGCTGCACCGTTTCCATTTCGACGGCTGCGAGTGCATGGTGGTCGAGCCGCACACCCCGCGCCCGGGTCGGGAGTGGATCTGGAAGGCGGAGCTTTTCGAAGCGTTTCCGACCTTTGAGCTCGCGATGCTGGAACGGGGATTTTACCTTGTGTTCATCACGGTCGGCAACACCTTCGGCTGTCCCGACGCGCTGAAACACTGGGATGCGTTTTACCGGGAGTTGACCGGACGGCACGGCTTTGCACGGCGCACAATTCTCTTCGGGTTGAGCCGGGGGGGGCTTTACATCTACAACTGGAGTGCGCGGAACACGGACAAGGTCTCGTGCCTTTACGCGGACAATCCGGTCTGCGACTTCAAAAGCTGGCCGGGCGGCAGAGGCGTCGGTCCCGGCAGCCCGGAGGACTGGCATAAACTCCTGAATGACTACCACTTCGCAAATGAGGCCGAAGCGCTCGCCTGGCCGCACAATCCGGTCGACAATCTCGCTCCGCTGGCCGCGGCCGGGATTCCGGTCATCCATGTGGCCGCGACGGAGGATGAGGTTGTCCCGATCTGCGAAAACACCGATGTGCTCGAACCGCGTTACCGCGCTCTCGGCGGCACGATCGAAGTGATCCGCCATCCGGGGAAACACCACCCGCACGGACTCGAAGATCCGACCCCGATCATCGACTTCATCCTGAAACACCGCCTCAACTGAAGAAACGGATTGCGATGGAACAGATTTTTGCAGGAATGGGATACTATGCGGCGCCGGACCGGCCGCTGACCCCCTACTGGATCAAACCGGGAGAGGAACGACTGGAATTGCTGATCGCCGGGAAGGTGGTTTTCGAAGAGAACGGCAGAGAGAGTCTGTACGGTCCCGGAACCATTTTCTGGCACAGGGAGGGCGAATGCACGGTCTGCCGTCCGGTGCAGAAGGATCCTTATCGCTGTTTCGTCGTCTCGTTTCTGACGGAAAACACGCCCCGCTGTGTGCCGCGGGTCAATCGCTGGAACGACCGGGAGGAGTTCAATTCGTTCTGCCGGGAGATGTTCTACCAGGCTCACGCGGACGGCCTTGACCGGAAGCTCTTCGGGCGGATGCTCTACTGGCGGCTGGTCTGGGGGGTCTCCTGCGGACGGCAGCCGGAGACGAGCAGCCTTCCCCCTGCTCTGAAGACGATCCAGATGCGGCTCATGGAGGAACCGGAACGGGAGTGGGACATCGCCCGGCTGGCGAACGAGGCGGGCATGAGCGAATCCAGTTTATACGCGCTGTTCCGGAAATATTTTGAAATCTCTCCCCATCAATATCTGCTTCAGCAGCGTGTCCATCGGGCGCGCATGAATCTGGCGGAGTGCGATCTCCCGATCAAAGAGGTTGCAGTGCGCTGCGGTTTTTCCAGCCTCGAAAACTTCTACCGCGCCTTTCGCAAAGCCTGCGGAATGACCCCTGCGGCCTACCGGCGCCAGATTACGCCGGAACGCTGAGCCGCTCCATCCACCGGGACATCGGGAGAATTTATCAAGAAATTGGAGTTTTTATCAATTCCAAATTTCCGTATTCTCTGGTATAATTAAGATGGTTTCAAAAACGGAATCCTATGATTCCTACAGAATTCCGCTGCTGACGACAATGGTTGAAATCAGGAACAACCGGCAGAAGCGCCTGTAGTTTCTGAAAAAAAGAAGGAGATTTTCATGAACAGACGGTTCGAGCGATTCGAAACAAAAACGTACCGGAAATTCACCTTGATCGAGCTCCTCGTGGTGATTGCGATCATCGCGATTCTGGCGTCGATGCTGCTGCCGGCGCTGAACCAGGCGCGGGAACGGGCAAAGTCGAGCAACTGCACCTCCAATTTGAAGCAGCTCGGGCTGATGAATCTCATGTACTGCAACGACAACAACGATTTTCTGCCGAAGATCATGGAGTCGTGGAGTCTTACGAGCTGGGATCACTGGTGGGGTGCGTTTCTGGAACCTTACAACGCCCATCAGGAAGGCGGCGGCTGGGCTTGGAAGAGTCTCTACCACTGCCCTTCCCGTATTTACGGTCTCAATAATGACTCGCTGAAATTCTCCTACGGCAGAAACGCGCTCGGAGGCGGAGATTTCGGCAGTTTCAAAATCACCCAGATGAAAACGCCCTCCGGGAAAGTGATTCACGGGGAACATCAGGACGGGGATATCTGGTACACCTACCTCGACTTCAGCGAAGGCCCCGCTCCGCTCGGACGCAAGGGAAGCATCGCCCTGAGGCACAATGACAACATGGCCAACCTGGTTCTGGGAGACGGACACGTCGAAACCATCAGCGGTACGGGTGAATTTGACGAATGGGTTCAAAACGACCTGCACTGGCGCTATCAGAAGTGAACGCTCCAGTTCTGAACCGACATGGATACAACGATCAAACTTGAGGATTTTTCATGGTGAAACGTATTTTGACTCTTCTGCTCTTCTCGGGGGTGGCGGCGATTGTCCTGCCCGCCGTGGAATACGGGAAACTCGACTATGCGGCAGTCAGCATCCCGGGAACCGATTTCAAATGGGAAGACGCCGCGCAGGTGTTCCGGACGACGCTGAAGATTCCGGCGGAGGGGAAGTACAATCTCTACTTCGACATGGCCGCCGTGGAGCGCAGCAGCGTGAAGCTGCAGATCGACGGGAAAGAGATTCCATCGCTCGATCTGCCGGGAACCGCGCGCACTCCCGGGCGTTTCCTGCGGATCAAACTCGCGTCCGCCGTTCCGCTCGCGGCAGGAGAGCATGGGGTCGAGGTGCTTGCCGGAAACCCGTTCAAGGGGCTGACCGTCAAGGCGCTGCTCGCGGAGAAGGTGGTCTCTCCGCACCGCTGGCGGCTGGTCTGGAGCGAGGAGTTCAACGAAGACGGTTTCCCCGACGAGACGAAGTGGCGCGGCGAAGAAGGTTTCCTGCGCAATTATGAGCCGCAGTACTACACGATCGGGCGGAAGGAGAACATTTCGGTCAAAAACGGGATTCTGACCATCACCGCCCGGCGCGAGAAGTGGAAAAACAAATATTACGATCCGAACTCCGAGGACTGGCGGATGAACCGTCCCGAGGCGGAGTTCACCTCCGCACAGCTTGACACGTTCTACTCCGGCGCGTGGCAGTACGGCAAGATCGAGGCGCGGATCAAGGTCATCGCCGGTTGCGGACGCTGGCCCGCGTTCTGGACGATGGGCGTGACCGGCGGCTGGCCGGAACAGGGCGAGATCGACATCATGGAGTATTTCGGCAAGTCGAACAACCGCATCACGCAGGCGCTGCACAAAGCGGGCAACGACGGCAAAGACCATGCCGTGCAGGACTGGAACATCAAGACGAAGGACGGCACACCGATGGAGGGTCGCTTCCACGTATACAGTGTCATCTGGGACGAAAACAAGGTGGAGTGGTTCATCGACAACCGCAAGACGTTCGAGGCGGTGCGCAAGCCCGGCGAGCCGTGGTGCGTGGACAATCCGCAGTACATCATCCTGAACCATGCGCTCGGGAGATATTCCGGCGAGATTCCGCCGGAACTCAATGAGGCGAGCTTCTACATCGACTACGTCCGCGTCTATCAGTGACGAAAAGAAAATCCCGAAACAAGAGGAGCATCTGTCGGTGTTTTCAGGCCGGGTGCTCCTCGTTTTCCGGGGGGCGTTTTCTGTGCGGGAGAAAGGAGGGATCGAGGCCGACTCCGAGCAGCACCAGAACCGCCCCCGCCAGCTGAAAGAGCGAAAACCCCTCCCCCAGAAGCGGCCACGAGAGCACCAGTACCGTCACCGGCGTCAGATACTGCATGATGTTCAGGAGCGGAAGCCCGATCAGCCGCTGCGCCTCGTTCCACGCGAAAAACGCCACCGCGGTCGGGAACACCGTGATGTAACCGACCAGCAGCCACCCCGGCAGCGCCCCCGGTAATGCCGCCGAACCGGGGCGCAGCAGCGCGAGCAGCGCCAGAAGCGGAACTGCGCCGAGCATCACCCAGGTCGTATAGACGTATCCCCCCACTCGCGGAACGGTCCTGCGTCCCCACAACGTGTAGACCGTCCAGCAGACCGCCGCGCCGAACGTCAGCAGATCACCGGGACGGAATGCGTCGAAACGAACTCCAGCCGGCGTCACCACGCCGATCACGATTCCGCAGCCGACCGTCGCGACCGCCATGCCGATCCACTGCCCGGGAGTGATCTTCTCCCCGGTCAGCAGACCGCCCAGCAGAATCAGCACCGGAACCGCCGTCATAATCATCGAGGAGTTGACCGCCGACGTGGTCTGCTGCCCCCAGAAAATGAAGAGACTCATCCCCGCCATCCCGATCATCCCCTGGCAGACCATGCGCAGGAAATCGAGACGCGAAAACGCGAACATCTTCCGTCCGGAAATCCCGCCGACCGCGAGCATCAGCGCCCCCGCTCCGGAAAACCGGATCAGCGACAGCGTCACCGGATCGATCTCCCCGCCGTCGCGCATCAACGCGCGCCCTGCCAGATAGGTCGTTCCCCAGAGAAACGCACTCAGAAACGACCAGAAAAAACCGCGCAATATTTTTTGTGCCATCATTCACACTCCTTTGTGAGTAACGCCGGGTAACATAACATCGCGTCATGTTTTTTGCAAGGCGAAGCCGGTACGCCCCCCCCTCAATGTTTCCGGCGGGCGAGCCGGTAGGCGCCGGGGGTCGTTCCTGTGGCCCGTTTGAAGGCCAGCGAAAGCGACATGCTCGAACCGTAACCGCTCCGGCGGGCAATTTCCGACAGGGAGAGTTCGGTGCCGTCAAGCAGATCGCGAATCCGGTTCAGCCGCAGCTCCTGAAGAAAAGCCATCGGGGTTTTGTCCAGATGCTTCCGGAAGAGGCGGTTCAGCATGCTCGTGGAAATTCCGGCCGCCTCGGCCGCATCCTCCACGCTGATGAAGTTCATATAGTTGCGCAGCAGAAACGAAACCGCCGTTGCCAGTTTCACATCCGGCACCGCCAGAACATCGGAGCTGCGGCGCGAGACAATCGCCGCCGGCGTCACGTAAACCGTGCGTTCGGGCACGGGACGGTGATTCATCATGTCGTGCAGCAATTCGGCCATCTTCCGCCCGACTTCACGCAGCTCGCCGTTGATGCGGGTGGTCGGAATCGACGCCTTTTCCGTAATCATCGCGTTATCGGTGTTGCAGAGTACGGCGATCTCCTCCGGAACCTTGATTTTCAGAGCATCGAGCACGCGGTAGACCACGGCAAGATACATGCTGTTCGGAACGAGCAGCGCGACCGGCTTCGGGAGGGTCCGGAAAAATCGTCGCAACTTTTTCATAATCAATTGATAGTCGCTCAATTCATCGGAGCGTTGTTCCGGATTCCAGTAACAGAGTTCGAGCGGCAGGCCGTGGCGGCTGAGCTCTTCGCGCAACGCAACGACCGGATCAAGCCAGCGGCCGTCGAACACTCCGCTCCACTCGCGCGCATCAATGGCGGCGAAACGCCGGAACCCCTTGCCGCGAAAATAGTCGGAGATCATGGAAGCCATCAGGGAGGTGTCGCATGCGACGGTCCGGATGTTGCCGCCGGGCGGAAGTTCTCGCGAAACGACCGGTGTCCGCTCGAAATTACGGATCATGCGCAGTTCGCTCAATTGCAAATAGTCGGTGATGATCCCGTCGCCCGCCCAGCCAGGCGGCAGACGGCGGCCGCACAGTTCAATCTGCCAGTTGTGACAGGAACCGAAATCATAGATTTCGCCAAGCAGACTCGCATGCGGCTGCCACATCGCGCAAAGGACATTTTTCATCGGGATAAGTTCAGAAATTATATACGACAATCTAAGAACAATATATTTGATTGCGCAGAATTTTCAAGTATAATATGGAGAGGTAATTTCAAAAGTTTTTAATTTGGGGGGATGAAAAAAAGAGGCAGAAGGTTCATTTTAACTTAGGGGTAGCA
>NZ_CALXSK010000025.1 GCF_944391105.1 uncultured Victivallis sp. | reverse complement strand
GTTTCACCCCCTCGCCGTTCTCATACATCACGCCGAGATTGTACTGCGCGGACGAGTGTTCCTGTTCCGCTGCGAGGCGATAGTACTTCACCGCCTCGACATCATTCTCGTCGACTCCCTCGCCCACGTCATATGACACGGCAAGATTGTACTGGGCATCCGCAAACCCCTGCTCCGCCGCAAGGCGATAGTACCTCACCGCCTCCGCGAAATCCTGCGGCACGCCACGACCGTTGTCGTACATCACCCCGAGAAAGTACTGCCCCTGCGCGTCTCCCTGCTCCGCCGCCAGACGATACCATTTCGCGGCCTCCGCGAAATCCTGTTCCACCCCCTCGCCGTTCTCATAGGCCAGACCCAGATTGCATTGCGCGAGAGAGTCCCCCTGCTCCGCTGCAAGGCGATAGTACTTCACCGCCTTCTCAAGATCCCGTTCTACCCCCTCGCCATGTTCGTAGGCTGCGCCGAGATTGTTCTGAGCCCACGCAAATCCCTGATCCGCGGCCAGACGATACCATTTCGCGGCCTCCACGTGATCCTGCGGAACGCCTTCGCCGTTGTCATACATCACGCCCAGGTGATATTGCCCCTGCGCGTCTCCCTGCTCCGCCGCTTTCCGAAACCACTGCGCGGCCTCCGCGTCATCCTGCGGAACTCCCGCCCCAATGCAGTATGCCAATCCCAGATTACGCTGCGCGATCACGTTGCCGGCCTCCGCGGTTTTGCGGAACTCCGCCATCGCGGCGGCGTATTCGGGTTGTTTCAGGAACTCCGGGCCAGTCGCGGCGAGCGCATCCCCCAGGCTGGAAATCGCAACATTCGTCTCCGCCGTCGCCATCGCACGAATCAGCTCTGGAATCGCGGAATACCCGCTCTGCGCAAGTTCCTCATATTTCGCCGAGTCCTCCCGGGAAGGCGGTTCTCCAGCAACGCAAACCACACAAACCAGTATCAACACGGCCCCTGCGATTCTCCTCAACAGCATGGCATTCCTGTTGCAAATCAATTTCAGAACCTCCAAGTTTTCTCTTTTCTCCTGTCGGACGGAAAAAAAATAGCACCAAACCGGGCTGTTTGCAACCCAGGTTCAGTGCTATTGTTCCAAGGAAAAACCCGCTGTCGAACGGTTTGCGGGAAATCGCTTTCCCGGAGCCGGTCTCAGCGATGAAACTTGAATCGCCCGAAACTTGACGGCCCCGCCGGCCACCCCTCGATCCCCGTAGCGAAGAGATTCACCTTCCAAACCGACCTCCCGCCCCGGATGAGCGCCGGAACGGGAGATTTTTTCCGGGATGTTCAGGGAGAGCTACAGCAGCACCCCCCAGCCGAACTCGTCCGGATTCTTCGAACGGCCGATGCCGCCCATCCATTCAATCCAGCGGACGCGCCCCTGGCCGTCGTTCTCATTCACGAGGAACGAGAAGCGGAAGAGCGTGCCGGAACGGTCGGCGATGCCGAGTTTCTCCAACGGCAGCGAAACCTCATAGAGCGTGACGTTTCCGGTGCGTTTCACGCTGACCGGGACCTTCCACTCTTCCGCCGACGCAGGAGCGGGAACGACGGAAGCGTAAGCAGCTCCCCCGCCATCCTCCCCGGAAAGCGTGATCTCCGTAAACGCACCGTCAAGATTCTGGAAGCCGATCTGGATGCTGTCATCCCTCCAGCCCTCTTCCGGTTTCGAATTCATGACGTGCCGGTCGTCGGTCACACGGGCGACGATCCGCAATGCACCGTTTTCCCGCGTCATCGCAAGGTCACAGGAGAGATCCGCCGCCCCCTTCCAGCGCGGAATCGCCGGATCGAACGTCAGCTCATGGACCCGGTCGAGCGTGTCAAGCACGATATGCGCTGCCGCAGTCCGTCCCGCCGCCACCGGATAACCGACATTCACCGCCAGCGGCACCGTCAAAGAGAGCTTCCCGCTGCCGGCTTTGAGTTTCACCTCCCGGTCGAGAGAGAAAATCCCGTTCACCGCATCCGCGGGAACCGCGACCGGAATGGAAAGAACCCGTTTCTCTCCGGCGGCAAGTTCGACCGGGGCATTCCCTTCGACCACAACCCGGGCCGGAACGGAGAACGGATTCCGAAGTGCCAGCGGCACCGACACTTCGCTCCCGGCACGCGCCCCCGTCACCTGCGTCTGTTCCGCCACGGCCGCCGCCAGACGGAAGCCCCCCAGCGGATAACTCACATAAACCGGGTCTTCCACCGGGATCGTCACAAACGGCGCATTCAGCCGCGACTCCTTCCCGAAGATTCCCGCAACCGTAACTTCGCCGCGACCCTCCAGCGAAAGGAGCTGGCGGGTCCCCGCCACCTTCGGCCAGAGCGCAAGAACCTCCCGATTCCCCTTCTCATCCTTGAACCGGTAGATCTCCAGAGCTCCCGTGCCGGAGAGAAGTTCGCCCTGCCCGGTGTTCCCGAGCCGGCGGATCAGCTCGTTGTAGGCGACGAACGACGGTTTCGGGCGGTTGTCGCTCGTGACAAGCCCGAACGAATCGTCCGCTTCGAAATCCATGTCCCAGTAATCCTGAAGCGTGAACCAGGTGTAGAACTCCGTATGACGGCTTTTCGCATAGACGATCTTCTTGACGAGCGTCACGGCGTGACGCTTGATCGTGTCGACCGTGTAACCGCTGCGGTCGCCCGTCTCCGTGTTGCAGACCGGCAGATCGACTCCGGCTTCCGCGAGCCATTTCTCCAGCAGCTCCTGCCGCTCGACGTAGTTCAGGAGGCTTCCGTGCGCGTGGAAGCAGGCGACGTCGTAAAGTCCCTTGCCGCGGGAGTACATATCACGCGAAAAGTTCTTCTTCTCCTTCGGATGGATGATTGTAACCCCGCCGGTCGCGATCCGGATTTCCGGGGCATTCTCCTTCTGGGCGGCGCGCACGATCTTCAGCGCGTCGAGATAGCCGTCAAGCGTCCCGATCAGGAATCCGAGGTCCGGCTCGTTCCAGAACTCGAAATACTGGACATTCGGATAGTTCCGCAGACAGCGGAACACCTTGTCCATGTGGCCCCGGAACGCCTCCGGCTTCGTGGGCAGCCCGCGCCACAGCTCCTTCTCCTGCGTATAGGCAGGCACTCCTTCGGTATAGGAGACGCAGGCGATCATGCCCGCATCGCGATTGCTCCGGAGGATCTTCTCGTACCCTTCGAAATTCGTCACTTCGCCGTTGTCGAGGCGGTTGCCGGTGATGCCGAGCCGTTCGATGTCGAACCCGGCCATCTTCATCCACTCGTAATGCAGGGCGTTTTCCGCCTCGCAGTTCCAGATGGAGGTGTCCTGGATGCCGAACCACATCGGGTGTGAATTTTTCCGCCCGTTGTTCGGGTGGAACGCCGCGATCCAGTCCGTATAGTCGCTGCGGACTTTGCCGGATGTGAATTCGATGATCATCGGGTAGCAGCCGATCTCAAGCGCCGGAAGCGGCACGTCGAGAACCGCACTGCCGAACGGCGGGACAGCAAGAGGAAATGTCCGGTCCATCACCGTCCGGTCCTTCCAGTCAAGAAGGCGGCAGCGCACCGTTCCTTCGACCTTCCCCGCGGAGGCGTTCCGGAAGCGATACGAGGTTTTCCCCGGTTTTCCCGGCTCGGTCGCCAGCGAAGAGAGAACAGGGCGGATCGAAATCCGGCGACGGCGGCTTACATCCCCGGTCATGGCGATGTCATCCACCAGAATGTAACCGCTGCCGGAAATCCCTTCCGCTTCGAAGTGCACTTTCACAAGTTTA
Organism: uncultured Victivallis sp.; assembly: GCF_944391105.1. GTDB lineage: Bacteria > Verrucomicrobiota > Lentisphaeria > Victivallales > Victivallaceae > Victivallis. Next base: position 48,368 of record NZ_CALXSK010000025.1, on the reverse strand, counting down.
AAGGGGCCGGTATGCGTCTTCGCGGCCTCCCCGACCTCGGCGCGGCAGCGACGCCACCCCTGCCCGGAAAATGGCGCACTCCCGGTACGGAACTGTTTTCCCCCGGCGTCTTCGAGTGTAAACGAGAAACGTCCCGTCACACCGCGCGGATCGACGTCGAGTTCCACTCCGTCGGCAAACACCTCCGGCTGTCCCGCCTTCGCCCGGACAAAATCGAGCGCGCTCCTCTGCGCCGGATCGGCGAAGTGAAACAGCAGTTTGCCCGCATAACCGTCATCGCGCGACGCATCCGGCGTTCCACCGAGGCAGAGGTCGGCTCCGAACCACTTTCCCGGCGTCACATTCCGGACGCCGTTGGTCCGCCAGGTTCCGACGTCGGAGAAATCCTCCACAATCAGCCGGTCGGCCGCCCCGGCCGACGCACATAACGCCGCAAGCGCAGCAGGAATCCACAGATGCTTCATTTCGACTCCAACGGTTCAATCTCATCGATCCACTCCGCGGAGAGCGGGGACGCATAGACGCGGATCTCATCGATCTGCATCTTCTGCGCCGAACTCGCTTTCAGGCGGCCGACCATAAGACTTTGAAACGCATCGAGTTTCGGCATCGGGGAATTGCGCTCCGCAGTCTTGCCGTCGACAAAGAGCGTCACTTTCTTCGTCTTGCCGTTGAAGGTGATCGCGACATTCGCGTATTCTCCGACCGTGACCGGCAGGTGGCCGGACGCCATGCCGGTTTCAAGCTTTTCCGGCCCCTTGGCCCGTGAACCGATTCCCTTGGATGTGAAGAACGGCGTCAGAACCAGCTGCGCCCAGTCGCCGGGGGTGACCGCATTGACCAGACCGAAGCTGAAAAACGGCTCGTTGGCAGGAGCGTTCAGATACTTGATCCGGCACCAGATCGTGCCGCCCTCGGCGAGCCCCGCGAACTTTTCCGACGCCGAGTTGATCGCGTCGCTGAAAAGGATCACGCCGCCGCCGAGAGTCACGGAACCATCCGCGTTGCAGCTGAAACTCGGATCGCTGCCGATGGAGCTGCGTTTGAGAACCAGCCCGCCGACATCGTCGGTCAGCGCTTTCTCCTCACTGGAATTGTCGTTGAAACTCCAGCGGGCAAGCAACCCCTGGGTGAAGTCCGCCTGTGCCGAAAACACTCCCAGCATCAGCGCCGCCGCAATCATTCCGCTTTTCTTCATGACAGTTTCCACCTTTCCTTCATTTCAAGGTCAAATAATATTCCACTTCGTTATAGCCGACCGTGGTCACATGCATATCAACTGCAAGCACATTGTCCCGCTTGTTGTGGCGCACCGGGGAAAGATTGTCCACTCCTCCCACCGCTCCGGCATTGTACAAATAGGTATTGCTGGGAAGAGCCGCCTCATTGTATCCGGCATCGATCGCCAGCAGGATTCGGGAGAGTGCGACATTCCGATAGGCTCCGTTGTTCATACTGTTGATCTTACCGAGTTTGACGCCGTCGGAACGGGTCGTCGTATAATCGAACGTGTTGGTCCGGTAGGAAACAATGTCACGCTGATTCGAAGGACAGAACATCACGCATCCGGGCCGCTGCCCGTAGATGGCATAATTGTATTCATTCGTGCCGACTTTTCCATCGTATCCGATATAGCTTCTCAACCGGTACTGCCAGCAGTTCAGCGGCCACGCCAAGTCTCCGGTGGAGCGTCCCACTGCGATCTGGTCGTTAAAATCCCCGGCGTACTGGGTCTCTGCCAGACCGATCTGCTTGAGGTTGTTCATGCAGCTCGTCCCGCGCGCCCGCTCCCGCGCCTGATTCAATGCAGGCAGCAGCATCGACGCAAGAATCGCGATGATCGCAATTACCACCAGCAATTCGATCAATGTAAATTTCCTCACACCTGTTCCACCAGTCATTCCGAACATTTTCATATTGCCATTTCCTCTTGTTTGGGTGAAAATTTCTTTACGGATGTACGCTCGGCGACAACGGGAGAAACCTCGATGTGACCCGGCAGTTTCCTCCGGTGCCGCAGACGGTCTTCTATGATATCGAAAATCCTGCAGGCCATTTCGGATCGCGGAGTATAAACACTGGACAGCCCGCTCTCCGCCCCGAGGGTGTTGCCGAATCCGAGCACGCTCAAATCCTCCGGCACCCGGATGCCGAGCTCGTCGAGAGCCTGAAGCGCCCCGGCCGCACTTCCATCGCTGACCACAAACAGAGCCGAGATGTCCGGCACTCCGCCTCGGAAATGTTCGAGGACATACCGGTAGGCATTCTCCGAGGAACTTTCCCCGGAAACGGTGCAGCAGTCGAACAGCTCCACCCGGCAGAGATTGGTCCGCGCGCTCAACGAAAACCCATTCACCAGCTCGCTGACCGAAAAAAGATGCGGCTCCGAAAAAAGCACCCCGAGTTTCCGATGCCCCGCCTGGTAGAGATGGTTCGCCGCTACGGCGCCCGCTTCGGAGTTGTTGCCGCACACGTAGCAGATCTCCTCCACCCGGACGATGGAACGGCTGATGACCACCGGCACACAGCAGCGATGAATCCTCGTAATCTGCTCAAGGGAGAGAAAGTCGTTGGGCAGGCCGTCGATCACAATCGCATCCGCCTCGAATCCATCCAGTTTCGCGCAGATGTTCTCCTTGAAATTGAAACGGCGCAACTCAAAACACATTCCGCGAAGCAGCGACTCCTTCCTCAGAAGTTCGATCATCTCGGCAATCCCGCGGCTCGGCCAGTCATTCGCCAGCAGCAGAACTTTCGGCGGGGTTTCCGCCGCAGGACGGCGCACAAATGTCCCCCGCCCGACGAACGATTCAATCAACCCGAGTTCACGCAGTTTGCGCACCCCCGCGGTCACCGTCGCCTGACTGACTCCGTACTCTTCCATAAGCCGGCGAACCGACGGAAACTCCGCCCCGTCCGGCATCGCCGAAATTCGCAGGCGCAACAGCCGGAACAATTCATCGCCTTTGTTTTCCACCAACATCGTGCCAACCACTCTTCAATGTGTTTATCAACGATACACTTTGCCCGCTTCCCTGCCGCCTGGAAAAAGCGGAGGGAGAAAAAATTCAGGTGTGTCTATTCTCGATACACTTTAATTATACCACATTCGCCAGTGAAAAACAACAGTTCTTTCAAAAAAAATCGTGTTTTTTTCGATTTTCAACGGGAAGATTTGAGAGTTCTCCGGAAAAAGCGGAATCCGGGATTGCAAATGCGGTTTGCCGCGTTATATTGATTGCAAACACAGTCCGAAACAACCCGGAGTTTCATTATGACGACCGCCACCGCCTTTGGCGACGTGACACTTTTTCACCGGCTTCCGAAGCGCCATCCCGCCCCCGGCTTTGAAGCCGAAGGGGTTGAAGCGTTTTTCTACGACGGCCCCTGCTGCGGGGGACGCGCCACCCGGATCTTCGCCTGGTATGGACGGCCGGAAAACGCCTCGCCGGAACATCCGGTTCCGGGCGTGGTGCTCATCCACGGCGGCGGAGCGACCGCCCTTCCCGACTGGGTCCGGCTCTGGAATTCGCACGGATTCGCCGCCATAAGCATGGACACCTGCGGCGGCGTCCCCGCCTGGAATGAAAATCCCTACTGTCGCCCGCAGTGGCCTCGCCATGCGCACTCGGGACCGGCGGGCTGGGGCAATCTGGCCGACTCGGAGCAGCCTCCCGCGGAACAGTGGATGTTTCATGCGGTCGCTTCGGCACTCCTCGCCCGCACGCTGCTCGCGTCGTTTCCGGAGGTTGACGCAGGAAACATCGGTCTCACCGGCATCTCCTGGGGAGCGGTGATCGGCTGCAACGCCGCCGGGCTTGAGGAACGTTTCCGGTTTACAATTCCCGTCTACGGGTGCGGATTTTTCAATCTCCCCGAATCCAGGCTCGTCGGCACTGGCGAGAGCGACAGACAACGCGACAGGTGGTTTCAACTCTGGGATCCGGGCCGACACCTCTCCGCCGCGGCGATGCCGTTCCTGTGGCTCACCGGCGCCGAGGACTCGGCCTTTCCGCTCCCGGCCTGGCAGCGTTCGAGTGCGGCATCGCGGGGAACGGTCTGTCGTTCCCTGCGGATCGACTATCCGCACGACCACACCCGCTGCTGGAGTTCAAAGACCATTTTCGACTTTGCACGCTCCACGGTCGAAGGCAAACGTTTGCCGTCATTCGGGCCGGTGAGCCGCGACGGAGAGAACCTGCACGTCCGATTCGATCGCGCGGGCCGGGGAATTCGCTCCGTGGAACTCTGCTTCACCCGGGCCGCCGGAGCGTGGCAGGATCGCCGCTGGCACACTCTGCCGGCGAAAGCCGACGGCGACGAAATCTCCGCGGAACTCCCGCAGCTCACTACGGCTGTCTTTTTTCAGTGCCGCGACGCAAACGGCGCGCTGTGGAGCTCCGAACTCCTTGAAATTCACCACCGGAACCCGATGCAAACATGAGGTTTTGCCATGTCTCTTCTCTGGAATCGTAAAACCGGCGTCGTCCGCCGGGAAAGCTGTATGTTCGCCGGAACGGACTCCGTCCGATTGCTGTTCCCCGCCTCGGAACTGCTCCGGATCGCATGCCCCGCTCTCGGGACCGAATATCAGTCTGGATGCGACTGTTCGCTCTCTCCCGACGGCCGGACGCTGAAGTTGGAACCCGGCTCCCGGATTCCGCACCTCACAGAGCGGGAACTCCATCCGGCAGAGCCGGAAGCACGTTTTTACCCCGCGCCGGACGCCAATGCGATCGAAGGCGGAATCGACGGGCGCAACCTCCTCTTCGACCGGAGGAATTTCTTCGCCCGCCACCAGATCGAAGTCGACTACCGCAGCGACGAAATCGACTTCCGCTCAGAACTCGCCCCGCAGAGAGACCGGCTGCCCCGCTGCCGCGCCCGGCTCGCCCGCCGCGAACGGCTGAACATCACCGTCATCGGCGACAGCATAAGCGAAGGATACAATGCGACCGCCTTCGTCGGGTCTCCCCCTTTTGAGCCCCCCTATCCGGAACTCGTCCGCAGGGAGCTTGCCGAACGGTTCGGGACGACGGTCGAACTTCGCAACCGCGCCATCGGCGGAACCGGCTGTCGCCAGGCGGCCGACATCGCGGACTCCTGGCTCGGAGACCGGCCTGATCTGCTCATCGTCGCCTACGGGATGAACGATTTCGCGCACCTCTCCGCAACGGAATTCATCCGGATCATGGCGGAGATCCGCGAACGCTGCCGCCGCACATCGCCCAATACGGAGTATCTCTTCGTCGCCTCGATGAGCGGGAATCCGCAATGGCGGCTGACTCCGCCGGGGCCGGATGCGGAGTACGCCGCCGCCCTCCGGGAATTCGTCGCGGGCTCTCCCGGCGACACGGCTCTGGCCGATGTGCACAAGGTGTGGAGCAGGATTCTGGAACGGAAGAGCTTCTACGACCTCACCGGCAACGGCGTCAACCATCCGAACGACTACGGCCACCGGATCTACGCGAGCGTACTGGTCGCACTGTTCGATCCGGCGGAAGGCAGCTTCTGAGCCGGAAGACTTGACAAAATCGTTCCGGACAACTATCTTGTAAAAAAAAGAGAGGAGAACAGTTTGAGTGCAAATCCGAAAATCCTGATGATCGAGGATGATCCCTCCATCTGCGACATGACGAAGATGAACCTCAACATGAACGGATACCAGCAGGTGTTCTGCGCGATGGACGGGAAAGAGGGACTTGCACTCGCGGCGAAGATCGTTCCCGACCTGATCCTGCTGGACGTCATGCTGCCGGAGATCGACGGGTTGACCGTCTGCCGCTGTTTGAAGAACACGCCCGGGCTCTCCTCCATACCGATCATCATGCTGACGGCGAAGGGCGAGGAGAACGACATCGTGCTCGGACTGGAGATGGGTGCGGACGACTACATCTCCAAACCGTACAGCAGCAAAGTTCTCGCGGCCCGCATCGCCGCCCGGCTTCGCGGCCGCAACACCCCCCGGATCGAAAGCCGAACGGTGACGCTTGGTGCGCTCGAAATCGATTTCGAGGCTCATTCAGCCAAAATCGACACGGAGCCGGTCGCCCTGACGCCGGACGAATTCAACACCCTTGCGCTGCTGGCCGGAACCCCGGGGCGGGTATTCACCCGCAACCAGATCATCCAGAAGGTCAAGGGTGAGAATTATCCGGTGACGGCGCGCGCGATCGACATGCACATCGTGAATCTGCGCAAAAAGCTCGGCGACTGGGCCGATCATATCGAGACCGTCCGCGGCGTCGGCTACCGGATTGCAGCGGAGCAGGCGTGAAATGGCCCGGCGAGACTCCGTTTTTCTTTTCATTCCGGCGCTGATCGGTGGAATCATCGTCATTTCGATCTTTCTGCTGGACATTCAGCTCGCGAACTTTCAGGAGGCGTATTTCCGCGAAGTCGCCGACGAGACCAGGCGGAACAACTACTTTCTCGTCCGCTTCTGCAAGGAGCAGCTCGAAACAGGCAATCTGGAGAATCTGCGGCGGCTTTTCCGCAGCCGGGGCGCAAATCCGATGGTCGCAAAAATCATCGCCCGCGGCAAGGGACTCGTGGTCGAAACGGAAAATTCCCCCGACTACCTGGCCGAACATCTCCGGACACCGGAAGTGCGCGGAATCTTCCGGCAGAACGAGCAGGAGGATGTTCTCGTCAAATATGATGAACCGCTCCAGTCTTTCATGATCTACCACTCCGCCCACTTCCGGGTGGGGGGACAGGAGTATCTGCTGCTCATGGCCGCGAAATGCAACAGCATGACCATGCTCATGCGGCAGACCCGTCGAAGCATGATTGTGCTGACCGTGTTCGGACTTCTCTCTGCGGCGGTTCTCATCGCCTACTTCGTCTATCTCGTCCGTTCGCCGCTGAACCGGCTTTTCGCGAGCATGTCGAAGATCGCGGCCGGAGAACTCGAATATCCGATCTATGTTCCACGCCACGGCATCGTACACGAAATCGCACTGTGCCTGCAAAGTCTGACCGACCAGCTGAAGAAACAGATCGTCTCCCTGCGCGATGACGCGAGCGAACGCAAAGCGATCCTCGACGCCCTGACCGAAGCGATTCTGCTCATCAACGCAGAGGAACGGGTTGAACGGTGCAACCGGACCGCCTGCCGGCTCTTCTACCCCGGTGCGGATCCGGCCGCCCCGGGCACGCCGGAGTGTCCGCCCGAACTCCTGGATTTCATCCGCTCCACGGATGATGCCGGAATCCGTTCCGGGGAGTTCCGCATCCGGAGCGGAGAAAAAAAGCTGCAGATGTTCGTCAATGCCGTCTCATTCACGCGGGAGGGGAACCGGTATGTCCTCGTCACGCTCACGGATCTTTCGGACATCCGCAAACTCGAAGCGGACCGCACGGAATTCATCGCCGCGATCTCGCATGAGATGAAAACCCCGCTGACCGGCATCGTCGGCGCCGTCGACGCGATCAACAACGGCGCGCTCGACAACGAGGAGTATAAATCCCGCTGTATCCGGACTCTGACGCTGCAATCGGAACGGCTGCACGCGCTGCTCCAGAACTTTCTTACGCTGAACGCGCTCGAAACCATGCGCCGCGACGGGGAGAACGATTTTCTCCCGGTCCGGCCGCAGGCGGTGATCCGCAGCTCCATCGAAGTGTGCAAGCCCGATGCGGAAACCGCCGGAATCGAACTCGTCGCCGGAACATGTCCCGAACTGGAACTGCCCGGAGACGCGCTGCTGCTTCAGCAGGCGCTGAATAATTTGATCCGCAACGCGATCCTCCACAGCGGGACCTCGAAAATCGAGGTCTCCGCCACGCTTCTGCCGGATCAGACACTCGATTTCCGTGTACGGGATTACGGCTGCGGCATCGCGCCGGAACATGTCGACCGCATCTTCAAACGATTTTACCGCGTTCCTTCCAGCCACACCCGGCAGAACGGCAACGGCATCGGCCTGGCGATCGTCAAACACGTTGCGCTCCACCACGGAGGGAGCGTATCCGTCGACACCCGCCCCGGAGAAGGGGCCTGTTTCCATCTGCGAATCCCCGTCCCGGCATAACCGCACGCCTCAGGCGGACGATTTGTCGCACCTGAATCAGTATTTTGTCAAGATTCTGTCAAGGTCATTGCAACCTTCTTCCCACGTGCTATTTTATAGAAATGACCATTTAACAACACTCCTGGGGGGGAGGATTCATGCACACATTATTGCGCTCATTGTCGTGCATCGCCGCAGCAGGAATCGTGCTGGCACACTGCGGCGGATGCGGGAAAGAACAGAAAAAGGAGATCGCTGAACGTGAGATCCGCGTCACGCTCAAGCCGCTGGAAAAACGGGTGTTCCGCCACCAGATTCCGGTACAGGGGACAGTCTGGCCGGTCGAATATGCCGTTCTTTCCGCAAAGATCAGCGGAACGCTTGAACTCCTGAAGGTCGACGAGGGGGATGTCCGAAAAAAGGGAGACACGCTCTTTGGCATCGACCGCCAGATCCTGAAGAACCAGGTCACGGTCCGCGAGGATGAGATCAAGGTCAAGCAGGCCGAACTCGAAAGCGCGAAACTTTCGCTGCAGAGCGCGAAGATCCTGGAGGAAAAGGCGACGCTCGACTACAAGCGATTCCTCTCGCTGTGGAGCTCGAAAGCGACCAGCGAAAGCGAATTCGAAACCTACGAGACCAACTATAAAAAAGCCGAGACCGACGTCAACTCCGCCCAGGCCGCGATCGTCAACGCCGAGGCTCAGCTCAAACAGGCCGAGGGGAATCTCGTCATCGCCAGAAAAAATCTCGATGACTCGATCGTCTACGCTCCGTTCGACTGCGTGGTTACGGACAAATACGTCGAGGAGAACGAATATGTCGTCACCGGTCAGAACATCCTGCGACTCGAAAATCCCGGGGAACAGGAGGTGATCTGCTACATCAGCGCCGGTTATTACGATATGGTCAAAGCCGGCACGACGCCGGTGATCTTCGCACTCGACGGCGTGGAGAAAGGGCGCGGCGTCGTGACTTACAAGGCGCCGAGCATCGATCCCGAAAGCCGCACGTTCAAGCTCAAGGTGCAGGTGCCCCGGGAAATCCAGCTCGTGAGCGGAACCTTGTGTGACCTGAACATCATCCTCGAAGAGAAGGAGGCCTATGGACTCCCGGCCGACGCGATGCTGCTGCGCGCAAACGACCGCTACATCGTCTACGCAATCGACAAGGAGAATCGAGCGAAAAGCATCGACGTTGTCCGCGGCATCGTCGACGGCAAATACTGCGAAGTGGTGAATGCGGACAACCTTCTGAACGAACGCATCGTGGTGACGGGTCAAACCTTTGTGAACAACGGTTCGCTGCTGCGGCCGATCAACGCGGAATAACGGAGGGACGGCCATGTTTCTGAGTAAATGGTCCGTCCAGCGTCCGATTGCGATGACGGCGCTCATCATTGTTCTGGTGATGATCGGAATCAGCCTCTATCCCCGGCTCAGCATCGACCTGCTGCCGAACATGGAGATTCCGACCGTACTTGTGCGGTGCGAATACCAGGGGGCCAGTCCGACTGAAATCGAAGTTGAAATCGCCAAGCGCATCGAGGACGCGGTTTCGTCTCTGGACGGAATCAAGCATATCACAAGCATGTCCATGGAGGATGAAGCGCGGATTCAGCTTGAATTCAACATGGGTACGGACGTGGACATCGCCGCGACCGAAATCCGGGAAGCTCTGAACCGCATTCGCGAAGACCTCCCCGACGGCGCGAACGAACCGACGATCCGCAAGATCGACACGAATGCGACCACGGTTTCCCAGGTGTTTCTCGTCGGCGACCGCACCCAGGATGATCTTTACGACTACGCCGATGACGTGATCGCCGACCGGTTCGCCTCCGTTCCCGGAGTCGGAGAAGTGCGCGTCTACGGTGCGAACGAGATGCAGATCCACGTGCTGCTGAATCGGGAAAAGCTCACGGCGATGAATCTTTCCATCAACGACGTCGTCTCGAAACTGCGCGAGAACAACGTCCGCGAGCCGCTCGGGCGCATCCAGTTCGACAAGGGCGAAAAAAACGTCACGTTCAATGGCGACTTCAAGGATGTTGAGCAGATCAAAGCGCTGGAAGTCGGGAAATTCAAGGACAAGCGCGTCTACCTGCGCGATGTTGCGGACGTAAAGCTGATGAGCCGGGAGGTGCGCAGCAAGGCCTATGTCAACGGTCAGCCTGCCGCCCGGTTCAAGATCGTCAAAAAAGGCGAGGCGAACGCGATCGAAGTGATCCGAGGCATCCGTCAGCGATTCGACCAGATGGTTGCGAACGGCGAACTGCCGACCGGGATGGAGCTCTTCTGGTTCACTGACTCGGGAGCTTTCATCCAGGCGTCGGTCGACGATGCTTGGAGCAGCATCATCACGGGCATCATTCTGACGGCGGTGCTGCTGTTCCTCTTCCTGCACGAACCGAAATCGACTTTCATCGTCATGGTATCGATGCCGATTTCGGTGATTGTGACGTTCGCGGTGATGGTGTGGTTCAACTACTCGTTCAACATCATGACGCTGCTGTCGCTCGGGTGTTCGGTCGGCGTTCTGGTGACGAACTCGATCGTCGTCATTGAGAACATCTTCAAGCACATCGACAAGGGCGAACCGATCAAAACCGCTGCCGAACGCGGAACGGGGGAAGTCATCGCGGCGGTCTCGGCCAGCGCGCTCACAAACGTGGTGGTTTTCGTTCCGGTGATGATGATGACGACCCGGATCGGCAGCATGATGGTGCCGTTCGCCGGGGTGATGGTCGGGGCGACGCTGGTTTCGCTCTTCATCAGCTTCACGCTGACCCCGATTCTCGCATGTGTGCTGCTGAAGCAGAAAAAACGGAAAAAGGCCGATGAACCAGAGAAGAAGAGTCTGCTGCAACGCATATTCGTTCCGTGGGATCTCGGCTATGACTGGCTCTGCCGGAAATTTGACCGCTCCATCGAATGGACGGCGCGTCATCCGATTCTGCTGATGGCGGCGGTAGTGGCGCTGGCACTCTCAACCGTGCTCTTTATTGTGCCCAAGGTGGGGCTGTCATTTCTGCCGTTCTGCGACCAGGGGGAGATCCGGATCAAACTCGAGTTTCCGACCAACTACAATCTTGAGACGACCGACAAGCTCATCCGGGAAGCGGCCGATCATCTGAAAAAGTTCGACTTCATCCGCGGCATGTCGATCACGATCGGCGACTCGGACGGTGGTTCCGGGCAGGTGAATTCCGCGGTCTACCTCGGGCAGATCACGTTGAAAACCTCGGAAAAATTCGAGCGGGAGGAGACGATTTACGATCTGCTCGCGCAAGTACGGGAAGAGCTATCCTACCTCGACAACTGCCGTCTGACATTGTCGATTCCGTCGACGTTCGGCGGCAGTGGCGCGGAGATCCGCTGCGTGATGAACGGTAATGATCTTGAGGTGCTTGAGAACGCCGAGATGACCGTCATGGAAAAACTGCCGACCCTGGGCATCACGCGCGATCTTGATTCGAGCCGCCGTGAACGCAAGCCGAACATCAACATCACGCCGCGCCGGACCGTGCTTCAGAATCTCGACATGTCGGCCAACGAGTTGTATGAATATCTGCTCGGGTCGCTGGACGGCATCGAAGTCGGGGATTTCCGCAGCGGCACGCGCACGTTCGACATCCGGGTGAAAAACGCCAAGGAGTATGGGGAAGAGCAGCTCCGCCAGGCGGCTCCCGCGGTCAAGGACAACAATCCGCTCGGCGTGGAGGCTCTTGCGGAAATCACCGAGGACACCCGTCCTGTGGTCATCAACCGCTACGACAAGATCCGGACCATGTGGCTCTACGCGAACACGGCGCCGGGGATGGCGCTCGGCACGGTCTCCCAGACGATCGGGGAAATCGCGCTGGAGGCGCTGCCGCCGGGCTATGGCGTCCGAATGAGCGGGAACGTCGAACTCATGAATGAGACGGCCCGGGAATTCGGTCAGGTCATCATTCTGGCGACATTGCTGACCTATCTTCTGATTGCGGCGATCATGGAGTCCTGGACGCGCCCGTTCCTCATCATGTTCACGGTGCCGCTCGGATTCCTCGGCATGTATGCGACGCTCTGGGCGACAGGAATGTCGATGTCGCTCATGGGACTTCTCGGCGGGGTGATGATGATCGGCATCGTGGTGAACAACGCGATCCTCATCATGGACGAGTGCGCAACACTGGTTAAATCCGGAGTGACGACCCACAAGGCGATGCTGCTCGCGACCCAGTCAAAGTTCCGTCCGATCGTGATGACAAGCATCGCTTCAGTCGCCGGCATGCTGCCGATGGCACTCGGAACCGGACTCGGTTCGGAACTGCGCGCGAGCTGCGGCATGGGTGTGGTCGGCGGCCTTTCGATCGCGTCGCTGCTGACGCTCTATGTGATTCCGGCGCTCTACTTCATCTTCGTTCATGACACGGCCAAACCGCGGCGGCACCGTCTGCGCCGCCTGTTGCACCGCCTGTTGCGAAGCGGAAAAAAACCGGTCTCCGCATAACGGCAGACCGGGCCATGCTGGAGGGCGCGGGGGGAAATCTCCCGCGCCCGTTTTGTTCAGAATTCAAGGACGAAGCGGTTTTCTCCGGGGAGCAGCGGAAGGAGAGCCCCGGCGTCGGCCTTCGCGGCCTCGACCTCGGAACCGTTCCGCAGGATGCGCTTCGGCGGGGTGACGCTCTCGACTACGAGCCGGCTCCGCGGCCCGGCTTCGAAGTCAACCTCGAGTTTCCGGGTGTCGGGATCGTACACGGCGCGGGAGATGTCCAGTTCGTTGCACTCCGCGAAGGCCGGAGCGGAATATTTGCGCCAGAGCGTGCAGCCGAAGTGGAACGGCGCGCAGATGCCGGGCCAGTCGCGTTTGAGATTTTCCCCATGCAGTTCGAGAACTCTGGCGGTTGCCCGTTCGAGCGCAGCCGGATCTTCCCCGTACATCGAGAACGGCTGAAGGTAGGCCGAACGCATGATGAAATTCTTCTCATCGGTCAGAATCGGCAGTGAAGTCTCCCGCAGATAAGTCTGGATCTCCGGCAGCGCGCGGTCGCGGTAGAGTCGATAGAGCACGCCGGGTGACCCCTGCGACAGATCGAAGAGATCCATCGCCGTCACGAAATTCCCGGTCGGGAAACGCATGGTCTTGACTCCGTCCTCCCCGAATCCGGTCACAAGCCCGATCGCGGAGGTGTCAAATTCCGGCATCGCCCGGTTCAGATAACTCTTGAAATGGAGGCGCATCAGCGTGGGGAGCGTACGTTTGGCGGCGCGGTAAAGCGCATGCTCCGCGGTGGCGTCGTCCCCCGCGAGTTCCGCAAGACGCGAGAAGTAGACCATTCCGGCATATTCGCCGTTGAGCATATCGATCCAGGCGCCGACGCCGAATTCGCGGCAGCTGCCGGTGTGGAACGCGTAATCGTCGATGAAGAGATTGTGGCGCATGATCTCCCGGAAGAAGTGCCAGTTGGAACGCACGAGTCCCGCGTGGCCGTAAACATCCGCGAGCTGGCGGCCGACCCAGCTGGTCACCGTGCACGCTTCGTTCACATCGCCGTAGATGATCTTCGTTCCCATCCCCGGCGCATAAACGGTGGTGTTCGGATAGTAGCTGTTGAAGCTGATCGGATATTTGAGTCCGCTGAACGGCTCCTCGCGGTGACGCACGAAGTTCTTGTATTGATAGAGTTCAATCGGCTCGATGAAGCGGTTGCGGCACCGTTCCTCGAGTTTCATCCGGTTCGATTCATCGAGCAGGAGTCCGCCCTGAAGAGCGGTGGTCATTCCGAAGTTCCACGCGAAAAGGTCGATGTTTCCTGTCGGGATATCCCCGGCGGGTTTCGCGGGAGTCCACGCCGTGACCGGAACGCCTCCGCCGCAGGAGAAACGCACGCCGGAAGCGAAGATCTCATTCCACGCGCGCCCGAGTTCGCCCGCATTGCGAATCCCCGGAATCGTCAGATCCTCCGGCGGCGGCAGCGGCAGCGAATAAGCGATCGTACTGCAATTGCGCACTCCGGCCGTCGGTCCGAGCCGGGTGTTCAGCTGGAAATCGGTTACAGCCGCATCGGTTTCGACAAGTTTTCCCTGTTCAAGCGCGAAGGCGGCGAGTGGCGGCAGCGTTGCGAACGGTTCGAGCGGAGTATTCCAGTCGTCCCTGACCGGGCTGAAGCGGAAACGGTTCACGATGCGGACCCGCTGATTCTGCCGGTCCAGCGCGAAGATCTCGTCGCAGCCGACCGGCAGGTTCAGCGCCATGTTGACCCCCTGTGCGATCTGCCGCAACGCGGTTTCCGGCAGCGCTTCCGGCCAATTCGTCGAGTCGGGGGTCGTAACGCCCCACGGCCAGCCTGCGCCGACCACGCCGACCGGGCGGCCGTCCGAACCGGAAATGCGAATTCCTTCCAGAACCGTGCCGCGAAGCTGCGCAGCAAGTGAACCGGGCTGCGAGGCGAATACCAGCAGCAGCGGCTTGCCTTCCTTCCTGCGGAACAGCAGCAGCCAGGGAGCGTTCCATTTTCCGTCACGCTTCCGGTCGAAGAACTCCGGCGTGCGGCGCAAATCGGCAATGCGAACTCCCTGACCAGTGCTCCAGGCGGCGTAATCAAACGTGTTCTCCTGCGCGAGCATCACCTCGGACTGCGGGAACGTATAACGAATGAAAGGAGCCAGCAGCGTCATCTGCAGTTCCCGCGTCTGGCCATTCGATTTGACGCGATAGGTCTTGCCGATCCAGTCGACGGCGCTGACTGCGATTTCCGGAGTCCCGGCATTCTCCGAGACGGTCAGGTACGGGCGCGATCCGAACCTTGCCTCGCCGCGCAGATTGCCGACCCGGACGGTGAACCGGTTCGGTTCGCCCCAGCGGACCTTGTCCTGCGGAATGGGATAGACGCGCGGCGTCATCCAGTGATACGGCACAGTTTCGCCGGTCTCCCCGATTACAACGCCGTTGAGCCAGGTTCTGTCCACGTCGTCGATGCCGCCCTTGACTTCAAATACCAAACGTTTGCCTTTCCAGGCCGGATCCATCAGAAGTTCGGTGGTGTATTCCACTTCGCCGACGCCGGACCACTCCTCGCACGGATCAATCTCGCCGGATGCGGCGGCGGCGGAGGGGAACGCGACCTCCCCCTTCACAACTTTTCGACTCCAATCCGCAAACGGGATGGAGAGTTTGCCGTCCGCGTCAAAGCGATAGCTCTGGGCGCCGTTCGACACGGTCAGGTCCCGGCTGATGCTGTCGCAGGAGAGCCCCTCCCCGATCAGCCATCCGAACCGCCCCATGTTGTCACGCGACATCCCGGGCCGGTAGACCAGCTCCGCGGCCGGCGTGATTCCAGCCTCTTCAAGCACGGAGTCGACAAGCGAACTGTCGGCTGCGGCGCGCTGTGCGAGCAACTCCTTTTCGCGTGCGTCAAGCGCGGCGAGCGCCGGAGCGTTGCCGAGCGCGGCGGCACGCAGAAAAAATTTGTCGTAAAACACCTCCCCGGGTTCGAGCGCACTGCCGATCCCGCAGGCGAAGTGCAGAATCGCCCCGTCCTCGGCGAGGAACGGCGTCCCGTCCTCAAACGAAAGCAGCGCCCGCCCGCGCCGGAGCGAACTCTTGAAATAACGCCCGAAATCCCCGTCGACGAAGGTACGTCCCGAAAGCAGCGGATGCTCCGCCGCCTTCCCGACCTTCGACCGCGATGCGAAACCGGTCAGCGCCAGCGGTTCGAGCGCAATCGGCAACCGGACACTCACTTCAGGATCGGCGGGGTCGCCATAGACGATCAGCCGTTTTCCCTTCGCGAGTCCGTCGAGCACCGCGGCCGGATTTCCCGGAGCGGCGCGCGAGTAGACGAGCACATCGGCCGCCTCCGGAGAATCCGCAAGTTCGACGATCCCCTCCGCATTGTCGAGCAGGCGCCCGCGGAATCCCGCGGTCGTCACCGGATCGTCGATGATCCCCGGCGAAACGCGGCTCTGGATCCGCCCCGAGAGATCGTCGTTGTCGAAGTCAAACCAGACCTTCACCGGCGTGACGCCGGGAACCGTGCGCACCTGCTTTTCACGCGGGGACGGGACGACGATGAAATCCACCCCGGCTCCGGAAAGCTCGTCGGCGCTGACGATGCGGACATCCTCGATCTCGACCTCGGCCGTACTGCCGGCGGGATTCCCGGAACCGTTCAGGATGAACTTCAACTGTTTCAGCTCCCAGAGCGCGTCACCGAGGCTGAAATCGGTGTCGAGTCCATAGACAACGGTCTTGTATTCGTCGTTGCGGACTTCAATGCCGGACGTATTGATGTTATCCCACTTACCGTTGCGGATCACGACGAGACAGGTGGTCAGATGGGCGCTGCCGTTCGTCGACTTGCCGCGCACCCGGAATGCGAGTTTCTGCTGGGCGGCGGCGCGGCCGTTCAGCTGCGACAGCGCGATCACATAATTGTTTTTCGCGGTGTTGGTCAGCGAGATGACGCAACCGCTGCGGCCGTTGTCCGTCACCTTGCCGTCGCCGACTCCGGGGACGGCGAGCAGACGGAACTTCAAATTGTCGATGCCGGAGGGGAGCGCATCCGCCTGTTGTTTCACTTCCGGCGTCTCCGTCGAGGCGGCCACTGCATCGGAGATGTTGAATTTGCGGATCTCGATCATGCTTTTCTTCCCCTGCGGTTCCCCGGTTGAGCGGAGCACGAACTTCAGCTGACGCAGCGTCCCGGGCGAGGTATTGTCCCGGAACTCCTTGAAGTCGAGCCGGACCGCTTTCTCCTCGCAGGAGAGAATCGGCAGGGTCGGCCCCTCGTGCGTGATCCATTTGCCGTTGCGTTCGATCAGAATGAACGGCGTCAAAACCGCCTTGCCGTTCTCCGCGGAACCGCGCAGCGTAAAACTCATCTGCTTCCCCGCCGCGGGCACCGGGGCGGGGTTGCTCATCGCGGTCACATAGTTGTTGACGCCGTCGCTGTTCACCAGCTCGATGGAAAAACCGTCCGGCGCGGGAGTCACCTTGCCCTCCCCCCGGCTCCCGGCCGGCAGCAGCACCCAGTCTGCGGCGCAGACCGCGGTACAGGCGGCCAGACCGCACAACATCAGAAATTTTCTCATGAATATACCTCCTTTTTACGGTTCAATAATCGGTCCGCCACATCTGAATGTTGTCTTCCTTCAAAAAGCTGCCGGTCGCATTGCCGCAGATTGTCCAGACGTAGAGCCACGGCTGGGCGACCTCGGTTTTGCTGAGCAGCTTCGCATGGCCGTCGACAAACGAGATATTGCGGGAACTGTTCCCGATGTGGCGATTGGCGGCGATGTTCTGCTCCGAAACCAGGCTCGTGCTGGAAACGAAATTGTCATAATTCGGGTGAATCGCCGTATCGTACTGCAGAACCGTGAGAGAGGGTTTCTTGATCTGACTGGTCTTGAACTGAAATCCCCAGGTCCATGCCATGCGGTTCATGCCGTAGTGGATCTTGGTTCCGTTCGGGGTCTCCTGAGCGCGCAGTTCGGTCGGACAGGCGAAGATGCCGGTAACGGCGTTCTTGTTCTCATTCGACACGTCGACCGGCTTCTGGACCAGACCGGCCTTGTAGAGCTGTTCAAACCACATCTCGTTCGTCTTTTCGTTCCACGCCTTCGGGAGGTAATCATCCGAAACATTCGTATACATGACCGTGCAGAGGGCCAGTTGTTTGACATTCCCCAAACACTTCAGGCTCTGAGCACGGTCGCGGGCCTGATTCAATGCAGGCAGCAGCATCGACGCGAGAATTGCAATGATCGCAATCACCACGAGGAGCTCGATCAAAGTAAACTTGTTTCTTCCCATGTTGTGTCCTCCTTGCTTTGTTTGGTGTGTCTGGAGCCCATGGCCCCGAAAAATGCTGTTGGAAACTGTAAAAAACGGCACATCCCCGCTCCGTTACGGAAACGATTCGCGCAGAACAAGTTCAGCCGGTACATCCACCGAGTTCAGCGCGCCTTTTCCCTCGCAATATTCAACCAGTGTCCGGAAACCGGTCCGCCCGAGCTCGCCGCGGTGCAGTTCGATGCTCGACAGCGACGGAACCATGTAGCCGGAACCATTGAGATTGTCGCTGCCGAGAATCGCAAGATCTTCGGGAATCCGGAGGTTGAGCTCATATGCCGCGCGATAGGCGCCGAGCGCCATCGCATCGGAGGCGAGAAACAGTCCGTCCGGAGTTTTCCCCGCCCGCACGAGCCGATGCAGCAGGACATAGCCGCCGGAATCCTTGTCCTCGTGCGCAAGGGCATAAGAGGCGTCCGGCATGATCCCCGCGCGCAGAAACGTATCCCGGGCACACTCCAGTTTGAAGTGGTCAATTCCTTCGAACTGATGCTCCCAGAAGCTGAACACAGCCACCCGCCGGCGGCCGGAACGCCGGAACAATTCGGCCGCCTCCCGGAACACCGGACCGATTCCCGGCCTGACATGCGGAACGCCGCTCGACTCGCTGTAGTCGTGAATGGACAGCATCGGGATTCCGAACCGCAGAAAATCCCGGTAAGCCACTGCATGCGACATCCCGAGAACCAGCATTCCCACGGTACGCGACGAATCGAAATTTCCGGGAAAAAAGTAGGAGTTGAGATTGCGGAACGTCGTCTGGCTGAAATCATAATCGTCATAATTCTCCGCTTCCGCGGATATGCCCTGATAGACATCCGCCCAGAACGACTGGCTGTCCACGGTGCCGCTCCCGAAATAGACGATCTCGATATGTTTGCGGAACGGGCTGTTCCGGAGCCGGGTCGCCTTGCCCTGGGTGATTTCAAGAATTTTCAGTTCGTGCAGATTCGACAGAGCCTGGGAGACGGTGTGTTTGCTCACATCAAACCGCCGGGCAAGATGCCGCACGGACGGCAGAACGTCCCCGGGGCGGTATACCCCGGTGCGGATCTCTTCAAGCAGCTGATTTTTCAGCCATTCGGATTTGGAGATGTTTTTTATCACGATTTGCGTCTCCTGTCCCGCCAACTGTCCTACACAGTTAATTATGGGAATAAAACCATACTTGTGTCAACCGTGCAAACCAATTTTTTCCTGTTTTTTTTCAATTTTCCGAAAGGGTGGCGCCTTGTTCCGCTCATCTTGACAAATCCCTGCAATTCCACTATATTAATCAGGGTAAAAAGGCCCGGAAAGGTGTGAATGATGAAACAGACGTTTTATGCTGCCATGGCGTTTGCTCTTGCGGCGGTCGGAGCAAATTACGGGAACGCCGCCGAAAACATCGCGGTCGGAGCCAAAGCGACCGCCAGCTCCATCGAACAGGCGGATTGTTCCGCTGCCAACGCCGTGGACGGCCGCGGCAACACCCGCTGGTCCTCGAAGCGAACCGACAACGAATGGCTGCTGGTCGATCTCGGCGCCCCGAAAACCGTCGCGCAGATCCAGCTTGACTGGGAGGCCGCGGCGGGGAAGGAATACGTCATTCAGTTTTCCGACGACGGACAGAATTTCAAAGATGTCTATACCGTGACCGACGGCAAACCCGGCGCCCGGGAGTATATCCGCATCAAACCGCAGGAAACGCGCTACATCCGTCTGCTCGGCAAAAAACGGGCAACGCAGTACGGATACTCCCTCTGGGAGATGAAGGTATTCCCCGAACATGACAGTCTGGTCTACGGCGCCAAAGTGACGGCGAGTTCCACGCAGGGGAATCTCAAGCCGGAAAACGTGATCGACGGGCGGGACACCACCCGCTGGTCCTCCAACCGGACCGACAACGAATGGATCACGCTCGATCTCGGCGCGGATAAGACGATCGGCAAAATCGTCCTGAAGTGGGAAGAGGCAGCCGGCAAGGAGTATGCAGTTCAGGTCTCCTCCGACGGAGAAAACTTCATGGAAGTGTTCCGCAAGACCGACGGCAAGCGGAAGGCGACCGAAACGATCGTCATCGATCCTGTGACCGCACGGTTCGTGCGCATTCAGGGAATCAAACGCGCGACCAACTACGGATATTCCCTCTGGGAGATCGAGCTCTACTCCAAGTAAGAGCCTCCGTTTCGAAAAGGCCGCCGGAATTCCGGCGGCCGACCTCCTCCTGACAGCCGATATCCAAGAAGCTGGTCGGACTCAAGTCGATCTGCCGCTCATGCATTGAAATCCTGCGGGAATCATCCCGGTTGCGGAACGACGGAGCGCCTCATTTTCGAAAAAACAGGATTCGGAAAACGGACCGGACGGCGGGGCGTTTTCCTCCTCCGGACAATCTTCTCGGACAGAACCGGATTTTCCCGGAACAGAGGCGGCAGGGACGAACCGTGAACTTGACTTTCCAGAATCGAGGTGCTATATTGTGTCCTGTTTCAGAAAGTACTTACCGAAATCGCGGTGAGTATCGACAATGGGAATTTATGGGATTGGGGTCTGAACTTTCCGGATAAATCGGATCAAATAGGCAATGCTTCAGAAAACAGCGATCGTTTTCGACCAGATTTACGTACTTGTTCTGCGTGATTTCAAATTAAAATACAACTCGACGGCACTGGGATTTTTATGGTCCTTCCTCGTTCCAGTGCTGCAGAGTCTGGTTTATTATGCCGTTTTCAACAGCGTTGCGCGCTTCGGCATCAGGAACTATCTGCTGTACATGCTCAGCGGCATGTTCCTGTGGTATTTCTTCAGCGGAGCCGTCACCATGAGTCTCCACTGTTTTCCAGGAAATGCGACGCTGCTCAAGAAAACCGCATTCGACCGCAGTCTGCTGGTATTCAGCCGGCTGCTGACGGAACTGATCCATTTTCTGCTGATTATTCCAGTGATGTTTCTGCTGATGCTCGTATACAAGATCGTTCCGGGCTGGTCGGTGCTGACGATGCCGATCATACTTCTCGAATTTTTCTTTTTCACGGCCGGAATCTGTTACGCGCTGGCGACGCTGAACGTGTTCTTCCGTGATCTGGAACGGATCATCGGAGTTCTGCTGCAGGCGTGGTTTTTCATGTCTCCGATCTTCTACCATCTGGACAATCTCCACGGCAAGCTCCGGGTTCTGGTCATGTGGTGCAATCCGATCTCCTGCTACATGGAGGGGTGGCGCAACATCTTTTACGATCCGGTCTGGAACTGGAAACTTCTGGCAATCGGCGTGGTTCCGGCCCTCCTGAGCTGGCTGATCGGCTATGGGATTTTTCGTCTGAAATGCGATAAAATTGCGGAGCAGATGTGATGCAGGATTACGCCATCGACATTCAACATCTCGACAAGAGTTTCACGCTGTTCCGCCATACCACCGGAATCAAGGGGATGGTGCTGCATCTGCCCAAATATATCAAAGACCGAACCTCGCCCCGGACCAAGCAGGTGTTCAAGGACTTCTCTCTCCAGGTTCCCGCGGGAGAAACACTCGGCATCGCCGGAGCGAACGGCTGCGGGAAAACCACGCTGCTCAGTCTCATCGGCAAGGTCATAAAACCCGATCGCGGCACCGTGAAAACCCGGGGACGGATCAGCATGATGCTCGCTCTCGGCGCAGGGTTCGCCAATGAACTTTCCGGCCGGGAGAACATCATTCTGAACGGCGTGCTCCAGGGGATGCCGCGCCGGAAAATGAACGAGCTGCTCGAAGAGATCATCGATGTGACGGAGATTTCCGGGGAGTTTATCGATGCGCCGATCTACACCTACTCCTCCGGAATGAGAGCCAGGCTGGGATTCGGGGTGGCGATCATGACCGACCCGGACATTCTGCTTGTCGACGAGGTGCTGTCGGTGGGAGACTCGGCGTTTCAGCAGAAATGCACCGAGATGATCCGGGCCAAGCAGAAAAAGGGGATGACGATCGTTCTCGTCAGTCACAACCGTTCGCAGCTCCGGGATTTCTGCACGTCTCTGATCTATATGCAAGGCGGTCAAGTTCTGCTTTCCGGTTCTCCCGAATCGGTAATGGCGGAAATCAACAATAGAAAGCTGGTTTTTTAATCATGAGCAAGATATTTGTCACCAAAACTTTTCTTCCGCCGGAAAAAGAGTATCAGGAGTATGTTTCCGGCATCTTCCAGCGCTGTCAGCTGACCAACCAGGGACCGCTTCTCAAGGAACTGGAAGCCAGACTTTCCGAGTACCTCGGGGTGAAGCATTTTCATTATATCACCAACGGGACCGTGGCGCTGCAGCTGGCGTTGCGGGTTCTGGGTATCGACGGAGGAGAGGTCATCACCACGCCGTTCTCCTATGTTGCGACCACCTCCGCGATTCTGTGGGAGCACTGCGTGCCGGTCTTTGTCGACATCGACCGTGAGACTCTGGCACTGGATCCGGCCAGGATCGAGGAAGCGATCACCCCCCGGACCCGGGCGATTATGCCGGTCCACGTTTTCGGTTACCCCTGCGATGTGGATGCCATTCAGGAGATCGCCGACAAACACCATCTGAAAGTCATTTACGATGCGGCGCACGCGTTCGGGGTCCGGTATCGCGGGCAGTCGCTCCTGAATTACGGAGACATCTCCACGCTCTCGTTCCATTCGACGAAACTGTTCCATACCATCGAGGGCGGCGCCTGCATTGTGAAGGACAAGGCCGTTTCGGACGAGCTTGAGGTCATGAAACGGTTCGGCCACGACAGCGATCACCACATCTGCATGGGAATCAACGCCAAACAGTCGGAATTCCACGCGGCGATGGGGCTTGCGCTGCTGCCGCATCTGCCGGAGATTTACGCCGGTCGCCGCCGGGTTTCGGAGCAGTACGACGCGTTGCTGAAAGGCTGTGTGAAACGTCCGAAGAGCGTGCCGGATCTGGAGTACAATTATGCGTACTACCCCGTCATCTTCCGGTCGGAGGAGGAGTTGCTCAAAGTGTTGCGGACGCTGAACCGAATGGGGATCTATCCCCGACGCTATTTCCATCCGAGTCTGAACAAACTTCCCTATCTGGAACGGCAGATCGCATGCCCGGTTTCGGAAGACATCGCCAGCCGGATCGCCTGTCTGCCGCTTTATCCGGAGCTGCCGGCAGAAATTGTGGAAAAGATTTCGTCAACCATACGTCAAGTGCTTCAGGAAGAAGCGGGAGGAGCAGAATGTTGAACTTACTTTCCGCATGGGCCTTGCTGCCGACGCTCACTCCGATTTCGGAAGAGAGTTTTGAGTGGCTGATCGTGCTGCTTCTGATCCTCATTGTTCTGATGCTGCTGCTGGTTCTTCTCGCCGGAGCTTTCCTCTGCCTTGGCGTACTGGGCGGAGCGTTGCTGATGATCGGAGGAGTGCGCGAGCGGGTTGTCGCAAAACTGAAGAAAGTTCTGTCGCATTTTCCGAGGACCAAGGCTTTCCTGAAAAAGCTGCTCGGCCGACCGGCGGCACCCCCCGCGGTTTCGCGTCCCGCGGCGAAAGCGTCCCTGAATTTATCGAAAAGCAATGCGGCTCAGTCCGACGCCCCGGGCATGACCAGGGATCTCTCGCAGGGGCTCTACTTCAACTATCAGCAGGTGTTCGACATCACCTCCTACAAATACGTTCACATCATGAACAACGGGATCCACAGCGTCGGGATCATCAACTTCATCTGCAGCAATTTCGACACGTCGGAACACTGTTTCATCTTTCCGTACATCATGTATCCGAAGACGCAATTCGCGTTGAGGCGCCGGAAAAACGTCTTCTTCGGCAACCTGATCAACATGCCGCTCAAGACCCTCAACAAGATCATCATCCACGGTCTTTTCGACCAGCGTCTGGTCAATTTCTTTTATGTGAAGCGGGAGTATCTGGCCAAAACCTACTGGTTCATCTGGGGCGGCGATCTTTACAACAGTCCCAAAGATGAGAAAAACACTTTTGTAAAAAACAACGTTCATGCCATCATCACGGCGTTTGACCGGCAGGAGTATGAGAAACGGTTCAAACCGGGGAAAAAATGCTGTTATGCGACCTACCCCCACGAAATTCATTCCAGAATGCTGAAACGGACGCGCAAGGATGATTATCTGCTGGTGCAGATCAACAACTCGGCAGATACTCTGACTCTGGAAATGCTGCGGACGCTGGGAAAATTCCGAAATGAGAAGATGATCGTCACCACCATCTTGTCCTACCACAGCGATGGTCAGAAAGACCTGCTCTCCTCCATCTGCCGTACCGGTTATTCCATATTCGGAGAGAAATTCCAGCCGATTTTCAATTTCATGCCGAAACGGCTGTATGCGCGCCACCTGGCGAATGTCGACATCTATATTTCCAATCAGCGGCGTCAGCAGGGGAACGGCAGTGCCGTAATCATTGCAAGTCTGGGCAGGAAGGTGTATCTCTCCCCGGCCAACCCGGTGTATCACCATTATAATCAGCAGGGGATCAAGATCTTCAACTCGAATGACATCGCCCACATGAGCTTTGAGGAGTTCCGCCGATATGATTCCGAGCAGCTTCTGCCCGGAGTCGAAAAGTTGCGTCATCGCATGATGGACAGCACCAAGGTCAAACAATGGCAGCAGGTCTTTAAAGATGTGTGTTGAAGGTTTTTGAAGTTTGCTGCGGGAAGGGAAATAGAGAGATGAGTGGAAAGAAAATATTGCTTCTCGGGGGATCGCACTTTCAGATTCCATCTGTAAAAACGGCCAAACGGCTTGGACTTTATACGATCACCTGCGATTATCTGCCGGACAATCCCGGCCACAAATTCGCGGATGAATATCACAATGTCAGCACGACGGACCGGGAAGCAGTGCTGGATCTGGCGCGCAAACTCAAAATCGACGGCATCGTCTGCTACGCATCGGATCCGGCCGCGCCGACCTGTGCTTATGTTGCCGAAAAACTCGGTCTGCCGGGGCAGCCATATCGTTCGGTGGAGATTCTCGCGAACAAGGATCTTTTCCGCAATTTTCTGACGGAAAACGGATTTCTGGTTCCCCGCGCCCGCGGCTTCTCCCGTCTGGAAGACGCCAGGGCGGACTGGAAAAACTTCCGGCTTCCGGTCATGGTCAAGCCGGTCGACTCCTCGGGCAGCAAGGGGGTTTCCAAAATTGATTCGGAAGCCGAACTTGAAAAAGCCGTGGAGTATGCGCTCTCGTTTTCCAGGTGCAAACGATTCATCATCGAGGAGTACATCGACAAGTACGGCTATCAGATTGCCGGAGACGGTTTCTCGGTCGACGGGAAGCTCGTCTTCCGCAGTTTTGCGAATGAGCACTTTCAGATTTCCGGAGGAAATCCGTTTGTTCCGATCGGAGAAAGCTGGCCGTACAATATGCCGGAACGGGTACACGAAAAAGTCCATCGGGAGATTCAGAAGGCACTGGATCTGCTCAAAATGCGGACGGGGGCCTACAATTTCGACATCCGCATCGACCGGGACGAAAACGTCTATCTGATGGAGATCGGTCCCCGGAACGGAGGGAATCTGATTGCCCAGGTTACGCAGTATGCGACCGGAGTGGACATGGTGGAATACACGATCAAGGCTGCGATGGGAGACGATTGCTCGGATCTGCACATGGCGCCAGTCAAAGGATTCTGGTCCTGCTACATGGTACATTCCCGGAAGGGGGGGAAGTTCGTCGGGGTGAACTGCTCGGACGAGTTTAAGAAGAACAACATCGTGGAATTCGACATGCTGGTGAAACCCGGGGAGGAAGTTCCCGCGTTCAACGGGTCGAACGGGACGCTCGGAACGATGATTCTGAAATACGCCTCGCTCGATGAGATGCTTTACAAAATGGACCACATGGAAGAGTTCGTCCAGGTCGAGGTCGAGTGAAAAACCGGCATTTTGAACCGACTGTGGAGCAGACGGATTACAGAAGTTCAGCAGCGGATATCTGGCAGCGAGGATGAAAACAGATTGCAACAAGGAAATCGGCGGTTATTTCGAGCTGGAATTGCCGTGCGGAAGTTCGTACCATCGGGACGCGGCGGCGCTCAACAGTGGACACAACGCCCTGCGCTGTCTGGTTCGGAACAGGAAGATTCGAAAACTGCGCATTCCCCGTTACACGTGCCCGGTGGTTCCGGATGCGTTGCAACGGGAGGGATGTGAATTTTCCTTTTACGAAATCGGGGAGGATTTTCTGCCGGTCGACGATCTCCCTGAAACGGATTACATTTTGTATACCAATTACTTCGGGGTATGCGCACGGCAGGTGGAAGCTCTTGCGGGCCGATATCCGAAGCTGATCGTCGACAACGCTCAGGCGTTTTACATGCCGTTTCGCGGGATGGCCGGGTTTTACTCTCCCCGAAAATTCGTCGGGGTTCCGGATGGCGGGTATCTGTACGGAACCGTCCCCCCGGAAGAAAAACTGGAACGCGCCTGCTCCTGGGACAAGATGACCCCTCAGCTCAAACGCCTCGACTGTGGTGCCGGAGCGGGCTATCCGGATTTTCAACGCAGCGAGCGGCAGCTGTGGGAGGAGCCGGTGCTCGGAATGTCGCATCTTACGGAAAAAATTCTCAACAGCATCGATTATGAGAGCATCCGCGCAAAGAGGCTGAAGAATTTCCAGTATCTGCATTCGGCACTCGGAACCAGGAACGGATTGAAACTGGAGTTGACGCCACTCGATGTTCCGATGGTGTATCCGTTTCTGAGCGCCGACTCCGGGCTGCGTGACAAGTTGATCGCCAATCGGATATTTGTCGCGAAATACTGGCCGGGGATGGAGCAGTGGTGTCAGGAAACAGCATGGGAGCTGCATCTGCAGCAATATCTGGCGCCCCTGCCGATCGATCAACGTTATGACATTGCTGATATGCAGCGAATTCTGGAGGTGATGAATGTCTAGTCTTCAAGGGAAAAAACTTCTGGTTCAGGGAGCCATTTATCTGCTTCGGGAGGTGGTGAGGGAGGCGCACAAGCAGGGGGCGCATGTCACCGTCATCGACTACTTGGAAAACTCTCCGGCCAAAAAGCAGGCCGACGAGAATTATCTGGTGAGCACCACCGACGTCGAAGCAGTGACCCGTCTGATCCGGGAGCGACACATCGACGGGATTTTAACCGGTTTCATCGACTCCATGCTCCCGTATTATCAGGAGATCTGCGAGAAGACCGGTCTGCCGTGTTATCTCACGAAGCGGCAGATTCAGGATACGACGGACAAAGTCAGATTCAAGGAGTTGTGCCGGCAATTCGATATTCCGGTGGTGGAGGAGTATCAAATCACTCCTGATGCCACAGATGAAGAACTCGGGAAACTGAAGTATCCGGTCATCGTCAAGCCGGTGGACAACAGCGGAGCGCGCGGAATTTCCATCTGCCGCTCGCCGGAGGAGCTGCGCCGCGGAATCGAATACGCGCTCACCTTCTCCGCGCAGAAGAAGGTGATCGTCGAACGGTTCATGCAGTGCAAGGAGGCGACGCTGTTCTACCTCTTTGTCGACGGCGAGGTCTACCTTACCGCGATGGGGAACCGCCACATTCAGGAGACGCGGGAGGGTTCGTTGAAACTGCCGGTTGCCTACACGTTCCCGTCGCGTTATCTTCCCCGATATCTGGAGTCGATCCACCCCCGCGTCGTGAAAATGTTCCAGTCCATGGGGATGAAGAACGGAATGGCGTTCATCCAGAGCTTCGTGGAGAACGGGGAGTGTATTTTCTACGAAATTGGACTGCGGTTGACCGGCAGTCTGGAATATATTCTGCTGGAAGCGATTGGAGGATACAATCCGCTGGAGATGATGGTTCGCTTCGCTCTGACCGGAAAGATGCGCGAGGAGCAGACGCCGTTCCGGCCGGATCCGTTCTTCGGCGGGCGTTATGCGGGGAATCTGACGTTTCTGATCCGGCCGGGAACCATCGGCAAAGTCGAAGGCCTGGAGGAGACGGCCGCAATCCCCGGAGTGGTCCGGATGTTCCAGTCCTATTATCCCGGCGACACCATCCCGGAACAGGCCTGGGGCACGCTGGCCCAGGTCGTGCTGCGGGTGCTGCTCGTGGCGGATACCCGTGAGGAGCTGATCGAGG
Source organism: uncultured Victivallis sp. (assembly GCF_944391105.1). Taxonomy (GTDB): domain Bacteria; phylum Verrucomicrobiota; class Lentisphaeria; order Victivallales; family Victivallaceae; genus Victivallis. The sequence goes on along the minus strand of NZ_CALXSK010000025.1, from coordinate 20,451 downwards.
CCATGAGCCAGGCGACACGTCATGTCCGGGTTCTTTCCGACCGGGGTGAGGATCTTCTGCTTCCGCCCTTCCGTTTAGAGGAGCTTCGGAAGTGCGATGTCTGATGGTGCGCGAATCCTTCTGCTGACGGGGGCCTCGGGAGTTCTGGGCGGGCATCTGCTCCGCCGTCTGTCGGGGAGTGGAGTACAGCTTCGTGTATTGACATCCGGCCGTTCGGATGCGGCGAAATTCGCCCCGCTTCCGCCGGAAAATGTTCACCGGTTCGATGAGCTTGAAGAAAATCCGGGACTCATTGCTCCGGGGAGTATCGTCATCCATGCCGGGTTTGCCAGAACGCCCGGCGGGAAGGAGCTCGCGGCAAGCATTGATTCCGCGCAGCGGCTCTTCACCGTCGCGGTGCGCGAAAAAGCAGCGGGAATCCTCAACATTTCGTCGCAAAGCGTCTATTCTCCCGCCAGGCAGCAGCCGGCGAAGGAGTCAGACGCGCCCGCCCCGGCCGATCTCTACGGGATGGCGAAATTCGCCTGTGAACGACTTGGGGAAAGCATTTCCGCAGGCAGTTCCACACGGTTCACCAGTCTGAGACTGGGGAGCTTGATCGGCCCGGAATATCCGGAGCGCATTCTGTCCAAATTTCTCGCGCGGCTGTTGAAACGGCAGAATCTGAAACTGATCGGTGGCCGGCAGGTATTCTCCCTGCTCGATGTTCGAGACGCGGCCGAAGCGGTCATTGCATTTTCGAAGATGCCGCCGGAACGCTGGGAGGCTTGTTACAATCTCGGCAATCCGGTGTCGATTCCGATCGCGGAACTTGCCCGCAGGGCGGCGGCGGCGGTTCGGCGCATTACCGGGTTTGAAGCGGCCATTGAGCTGGAGGAAACGGATCTGGCGCTGAATTCATCGCTGGATTCCGAACGGTTCCGCGCCATGACCGGCTGGGCGCCGCGTCACACACTGGAAGAGAGCATCGATACGATTCTTTCATTTATGGCAGGACAGAACTAAGGGGATAAAATGTCGGAGACTCCTCTGGTCAGCGTTGTCAGCCTGGCTTACAATCACGCGAAATTCATCCGGGAAATGCTCGAAAGCGTCGTCACTCAAAAGACGGATTTCCCGTTCGAACTGCTCGTGCACGATGACGCCTCGACCGACGGAACCGCGGAGATCATTCGCGAATACGAGGCGAAATATCCGGAGATCGTCAAACCGATCTATCAGACAGAAAACCAGTGGCGAAAACCGGGTCACACATCGAAACTTTTCATTTATCCCAAAATCCGGGGGAAATACGTGGCGTTCTGCGATGGAGACGACTACTGGACTTCTCCGGACAAGCTGCAGAAGCAGGTGGATTTTCTCGAAGCGCACCCGGATTACTCCATGTGTTTTCATCCGGTGGAAATCCGCTGGGAAGGGGATGAGCGGCCGCCGGAAATCTTCCCCTCCCCCGGGTTTCGTTTTCACAAGAAGAGCCTCACGTTCCGCGATCTGAAGAAACACAATTTCATCCAGACCAACTCCGTGATGTACCGGTGGCGTTTTCACCGGGATCCGCTGTCGCTGATTCCGGACCGGGTCATGCCGGGAGATCATTTTCTGCATCTGCTGCACGCGGCGGTTGGGAAAATCGGTTTTCTTGACGAAACGATGTCGGTTTACCGCAAACATTCCGGGGGGATCTGGCACGATGCGCGCCGGAGCGACGAGTTCTATCTGCAGATGGGGATTCTGATGATGAACTTTCATACGGAAGCGATGAAGCAGTTTCCCACGCGCTGCAATCGTCTCGCGGAGGTCGCGGCCTGCCGGATTCTGGCCGACCGGATGGTTCGGGCGGCGCTTGTCCAAAAAGCCTTCGACCGGTTGCGGATTCTGGCTGACACATATCCGGAATATTATCGTCGGGCGATCGAAAAAGGGCAAACGGGGTTAAAACGGGAAGAGCTGCGGCTGAAAATCTTCCGCTACATCTTGAAAAAGCTGCCTTTATGCAAGTGATGAAACGATCTGTTCCACCTCGAATCGAAATTCTGCTGGGCACGTTCAATTCGGAACGCTATCTGGAGGCGCAGCTGGAGTCGATTTTGACCCAGACGGTTACGGATTTCCGGCTGCTGATCCGCGACGGCGGCTCGGAGGATCGCACACGGGAAATCATCGATCGATACCGCTCCGCCCATCCGGACCGGATTGTCTTTCTGGAAACGGGTTCTGCGAAAGCGTGTGAGAACTTTTCCCGTCTGACGGAGGCCTCGGAGGCGGAACTGGTCATGTATGCCGACCATGACGATGTCTGGCATCCGGAAAAACTGGCGATGACGGAGCGATGCTACCGGGAAGCGGAGAAGCGATATGGGAAGAGCTGTCCGATTCTCGTTTTCACGGATCGGATTGTGACGGATTCGCAGCTGAACAAGCTGTCGGATTCGTCGTTCCAGTTTCAGAAACTTGATCCGGAGAAAACGGAGTTTCGCCGGCTGCTGCTGCAGAATATCCCGGTGGGAAACACCATGCTGGTGAACCGGGCGCTTCTGGAACGGGCCAGGCCGATTCCATACGATGCGGTTATGCATGATCACTGGCTGGCCCTGGTGGCGGCGGCGTTCGGAAGGATCGTCTATCTGCCGGAGCCAACGCTGCTCTATCGGCAACATGAAAAAAATGTATTTGGAGCGAGACGGGTATCGCCGGGATATTTTCTGAATCTGCTGATTCGGGGAAGACGGCTTGTCCGGGAGAGACTGTCGGCGGACTTTCATCAGGCGGAGATGTTTCTGGAGCGATACGGAGACGAACTGTCTGCGCGGGAAAGAGACACACTTCAAGCCTGCGCCCGGATACCGGAGGCGGGATTTTTCCGGAAGCGTTATCTGCTCCTGCGATACGGAATAGGCAAACAGGGGATGCTGCGGACTCTCGGATTGTTTCTCCTGGTGTAACAACAGCTTTCGGAAAAAATACGGCAAGTCATGTTTGCCGGCAGGACCCGACCGGAAACGGTTGAAGCAAAGCATCGGACGCGGCTTTCTTCCCGACTCCGGCGCAGTATATCTTTATTCGTAAAAATCTTTCATCCGGGATTGAAAATCCTCCCCCGCCGTGGTATGTTCCACAAACAACAGAGCGGTTCCCTGCCGGCAGGAGAAAAAGTGAAATCAGATTCCGAGATTCGCAACGAGGCGCCGAAACAGCCGTGGCTGAACCGCAACGAGTGGATTCTATTTGCCATCACCTCGGTGTGGTTCTCCGTCTTCGCCTTTTTCAGTGTCGACCTGCACCATGACGGCGTCATGCTGAAACCGGCGATGGATGTGGCGGCGGGAGGTGTGGTGTTCCGCGACACCTTTTCCCAATACGGGATCCTTTCTCCGCTGCTTCAGGGAGCGGTCGTTCAACTATTCGGCGCGGAACTGCTGTATCTCCGGCTGCTGACGGTGGGTTGTTACGGCGTGTGCGCCATATTGCTTGACAGACTGTTCCGCCGTTTTCTCTCCACGCCGTGCCGTTGGGGAATGTTCGGTTTTTTTCTGGGGCTTGCTCCCTTTTATCTGTGGGAGATGCACATATGGTCTTCGGTTTATGCACTCTGCTGCATGCTGGCCGGAGGAGTCTGCATGCTCCGCTATCTCGAATCCGGAAAAACGGGGGCACTGTTCCTCTGCGGAGTTGCGGCGGCGGCCGCATTCGGCTTCCGGCAACCGTGTGGACTCGTGATAATTCCGGCGGGACTTCTTCCTCTCGGGATCGAAGCCTGGAGCAGACAACTTCCTCCGCGGGAATGGGAGAAGCGGATCGGGCTCTTTCTCGGAGGATTCGGCACTCTCCTCGCGGGATACGCCGTGTATCTGACTGTTCACGGCGCCTGGCCGGATTACTTCCGGCAAACCTGGCTGTTTGTCAGCAAATTCGCTCTGACTGCCGAAGATAAACCGAGATTGCTCACGCTGCCGGGATGTCTCTTCCCCCTCCGCTCGGCATTCGTGTTGTTTCCACTCATCACACTCGGACTGTTTGTCCGGGAAATGAGCGCGCTGTGTCGGCGGCGGGGGGAATCCCGGCGGCATCTGATGCTGCTGGCCGTTCTCCTCGTCGGTCTGGGGTCCTGGCATCAATATTACCCGGTTCCCTGTTACCGGCACCTCTACTGGGCGGGAATCCCGATGTTCGGTGCCTTCTGGCTTCTGGTCGAGCAGATCGGGCACAGTGCACTTCGAAAAGGCATGCGGATTGCGCTGATCTGTTTGTTGCTGGCGTGGCCGCTTGCGGAAATCGGGTTCCGGCTGATTCACGGAGCGGAACGGATCGCCTCACTCCGGGAACGGGAGAGCGTCTCGCTTCCGGGAGTCCGGTGGCTTCAGCTCGATCCCGTGGAGGCGGAGTATTTCCGGAATCTCCAGCGAACGATAAACCGGATTCCACCGGAATTCGAGGATCGTCTCTTTCTCAACCTGACGCCGCATGCGCTCTTCTGCTGTTTTCTGCAAAACCATCCGGATTTCCGGCCGATGTTCGTAAACTGGGGGAATTCGGTCTATCCGGACTACGCGGAAAAAGCGATGAAAGCGGTTGTGGAATTTCAACCGCTCGTGATATCGGTCGCGCCGGAGCCGTTTCCGGGATACCGGCCGCTCGGCGGGTTCCCCGCCGATACCCCGTTCTACTATCTGTCGATTCCCCCGGAAGGGCCGATCAATTGGGAGAGCCCGCGCGCAAATTCCGAATGACCGATCCGGAATCGACGGCGAAAAACCGCGGAAACAACTGGATTTTTCCGTCTTTGTCAGGTATATTGTATGGGGAAAAAAGCGAAAGCCGCGTCCGGAAAATCCGGACTGCGGCATACATGGAAAACAACATCATGACCAGTGTGGAAATCAGGGGAATCACGAAATCCTATCAGCCCGGCGTGCCGGTGCTGAAACCGCTCGACCTCGTCGTGAATCCGGGCGAGCTTTTCTTTCTGCTCGGCCCCTCCGGCTGCGGCAAGTCGACACTGCTGCGGATCCTCGCAGGACTCGTCGAACCCGATGCGGGTTCGATCCGGTTCAACGGAACCGAAATCACGAAACTTCCGCCCGAAAAACGGCGCGCGGCGATGGTGTTCCAGAACTACGCGCTCTGGCCGCACCTCTCCGTTTACGAAAACGTCGCCTTCGGTCTGCGCGCAGCGGGGGAGAAGAAGGCCGATATCGACCGCGAAGTCAAAGCAGCACTCGAACTCGTCCGAATGGCGGAATATGCCGATCGCCGGATCCCGTCACTCTCGGGCGGCCAGCAGCAGCGCGTCGCTCTCGCGCGGGCGCTCGCGGTCAAACCCGCACTGCTGTTGCTCGACGAACCGCTCTCGAACCTCGACGCCCGGCTGCGCGACACCATGCGCCGCGAAATCCGGCGCATCTGCAAGGAGCGGCAGCTCACCGCGATCTACGTGACGCACGACCGTCAGGAGGCGCTCAGCATGGCCGACAGGCTCGCAGTCATGGATCAGGGGGTCATCCGTCAGATCGACACGCCGGAGAGAGCCTACAACGCCCCGGCAGAAAAATTCGTCGCCTCCTTTCTCGGGGATGCGAACTTCATCGAGGGGGAGTATGACGGCGCCGGCAGGTGGAACACGCCCTTCGGGGTTCTCGCCTGCGACGGCACCGCCGGGAAACCCGCGGGGAATCTCTGCGCGATGATCCGCCCGGAACGCATCCGCATCGGCACGGAGTTGGGAATGAACACGATTCCGGCCGTGCTCACGGGCCGGAGTTTCACCGGAGAGAGCTGTGAGTGGGAGTTCGAGGCGGCTGGACGGAAGATCGTCGTCACGGAAAGCGCTCCGCCCGAGCGGAAACTCGGAGAGACCTTTCCGCTCCTCCTGCCTCCGGATCAACTGATCGTATTGCAGTGAGGCGTTGCGGAATATGATCCGGAAAATTCTGACAGCCGCGCTGCCGCTTCTCATCCTTCTGGCGATTCCGTTTTTCCTGCGTCCGAAACAGCAGGAAGGGACGAAGAGTTCCGGCCCGGCGGACAAACTCGTCATCATCTCCGCCCACAACGAATCGATCCGCCACGAATACGAACAGGCATTCCGCAAATTCTATCGTGAAAAAACCGGACGGGAGATCGAGCTTGACTTCCGCTCCCCCGGCGGCTCGTCCGACATCGTGAAATACATCGCCGACCGCTTCGAGGCGGAGTTCCGGCGCGAATTCGAATCCGATCCAGCCAACGGCGAATGGAACGACGAAATCGCCCGGCGATTCGCCGAGCCCGGCGTTGAAAACGATCCCGGCGCTCCGGAAGAGGTCAAAAAGGCGCGCAAACTCTTCCTCCATTCGAATGTCGGAATCGGAATCGACCTCATGGCCGGCGGCGGCACCTTCGACATGCAGCGCCACGCGAAGCGGGGATTCGCGGTCGACGGCGGCGCCCGGAAGCGCCACCCGGAATATTTCAAACCGGAGATCATCCCGCAGAGTTTCGGCGGAGACGAACTCTACGACAAACAGGGACGCTACTACGGCGTCGTGCTCTCGACCTTCGGCATTTGTTACAACAAGGACCGGATCGCGGAACTCAAGGACCCGACCCCGCCGAAACGGTGGGCCGACCTCGGCGAACCGCGTTTCTTCAACACGATCTCTCTCGCGGATCCATCGAAATCGGGCTCGGCCAACAAGTGCTTTGAAGTTCTGATCCAGCAGTGCATGGCCGACTCCGGCAGTCCGGAAAAGGGCTGGGAAGAGGGGCTGAACATCATCAAGCGCATCTTCGGAAATGCGCGCAACCTCACCGACTCCGCGGGGAAGATTCCACGGGACGTCGCCGCCGGAAACGCCGCCGCCGGAATGGCGATCGACACCTACGGCTTCACCGAAAAGGAGTGGAACGAACTTCAGTTCGACGGCAGGCCGCACTTCTTCTATGTCGCGCCGGAGGGGGGAACCGCCGTCTCCGCCGACCCGGTGCAGATGCTGCGCGGCGCACCGCATCGCGAAGCGGCCGAACTCTTCATCGACTTCCTGTTGAGTCCGGAGGGACAGAAGCTTCACGCGTTCAAGGTCGGCGCGCCGGGAGGACCGGAAAAACATGCCCTGCGCCGTCCGCCGATCCGGCGCGACCTCTACAAGCCGGAGTTCCGCGAATTCCGTTCCGATCCGGACTACAACCCCTATGAGTCGGGAGCAAGTTTCGTCTACCGCCCCGAGTTGACCGGTCCCTATTACAGTCTGCTGCGCATCCTGATCCGCTGCATTGCGCTCGACCCGCAGCCGGAGCTGCAGCGTGCGTGGAAGGCGATCATCGACGCGGGCGGACCGGAGAAGGTTCCGCAGGCGATGGCGGCGTTCAACCGCATCCCCTTCCCCTACTCGAAAATCGCCGAAGAGAACGCGAAGCTGCGCGAGGGAGCGGTCGAAGTTGCCGCGCTCTGCCGCAAATGGAGCGACTCCGCCCGGGAAAATTATCTCGAAGCGGAGCGGCTTGCGAAGGAGGGCAGATAAATGGGAAACCGTCTGATTCAATATCTGCTGCTCGCGCTGGTCATCGCATTTCTCGGGGTATTTCTGCTCGCGCCGATCTTCACGGTGGTCGGGGTGGGGCTCGACTGGAGGCTGCTCGCGGAGGTGTTCAGCAACTACATCTACCGCGAGGGATTGCTCAACAGCTTCAAGATCGCCGTGGTGACGACGTTTCTGGTCTTTCTGATCGCGTTTCCGCTCGCGCTGGTCTACAATCGATATGAATTTCCCGGAAAGGGATTGTCGCATCTGCTCGTGATGATTCCGATGATTCTGCCGCCGTTCGTCGGGGCGCTCGGGTTTCAGCAGATTCTCGGTCACTACGGGGTGGTCAACCGGCTGCTCTCGTACTGCGGGATTCCGGCGGTCGACTTTCTCGGCGGACCGGGGAGATTCTGGTCGGTCTGCCTCATTGAGGCGCTGCATCTCTATCCGATCCTCTATTTGAATCTGGTAACCGCGCTCGGCAACCTCGATCCGGCGCTCGACGAAGCGGCCCGGAATCTCGGGGCGTCGCGGTGGACGCGTTTTTGCCGGATCACCTTCCCGCTCATGAAGCCCGGCATCCTCGCAGGCGGCAGCATTGTGCTGGTCTGGAGCTTCACGGAGCTCGGAACGCCGCTGATGTTCGGCTATAACCGCGTGACCTCCGTGCAGATCTTCAACGGGATCATGGAGCTGGAAAGCAATCCGGTTCCCTACGCGCTCGTGGTCGTCATGCTCTTCTTCGCGGCGGCGATGTATCTTGCGGGGAAATTCGCGCTCGGAAAATCCGCGCTCAACACGACCGTGAAGGGAACCGCGGGAGCCGGAACGATCCGTCCCGCCGGCTGGCGGAAGTTCGGGCCGACCGCACTCTTCGCGCTCGTGACGTTTGCGGCGGCGCTGCCGCACATCGCGCTCGTGCTGACGGCGTTCTCGCTCAGATGGTACAACACGGTTCTGCCGCGCCACTTCACGCTGCTGCACTTCGAGAATGCGTTGTCGAACAAGATCGTGCTGCCGAGCATCGTCAACAGTTTGAACTACTCGCTGCTTGCGATGGTCATCGCAGTCGCGGCGGGGGTGCTGGTTTCGCTTGCGGCCGTGCGCTGGAAGCTGCGCGGGAGCATGCTTGCGGATCTGCTCGCGATGCTGCCGCTGGCGGTGCCGGGAATCATCATCGCATTCGGCTACCTCGGGATGTCCGTGAAGTTCGGTTCTGCGGCGGCGTATTTCAATCCGGTCGAGAATCCGTTCCTGCTGCTTGGAATCGCCTACGCGGTGCGGCGGCTGCCCTATGTCGTGCGTTCGGTCTCGGCGGGACTCGAACAGACGCCGGAGGAGCTCGAAAACGCCGCACGCAGTTTCGGGGCGACCGCCTTCACGACATTGAGAAAGATCACGCTGCCGCTGGTTTTCGCGAACGTGATCGTCGGAGCGCTCTTCGCATTCAGCTTCTCGATGCTGGAAGTGTCGGACTCGCTGATTCTCGCGCAGAAGGCGGAGTTTTATCCGATCACGCGTGCGATCTACGATCTCTCGCAGATTCTCGGGTCCGGGCCGTTCATCGCCTGTGCGTTCGGCGTCTGGGCGATGCTCTTCCTTGCGGCGGCGCTGGCGGCTGCGGGCGCGCTGCTCGGGAACAAGATCGGAACCATCTTCAAACTTTAAATCGCAAACGGAAAAAAATCATCATACAAGGAGCGACCAAATGGCAAACACCAATCTGGATCTGAACAATCCGCCGGCGGAATACCGGCCGATCCCCTTCTGGAGCTGGAACGACAAGCTCGAACCCGATGAACTGCGCCGTCAGGTGCGCGAAATGAAAGCGGCCGGACTCGGCGGATTCTTCATGCACGCGCGCGGAGGGCTGCGTACGGCATACCTCTCCGACGAATGGATGGAGTGCGTGAGAACCTGCCTCGACGAGGCGGGAAAGTGCGGAATATCCGGCTGGCTCTACGACGAAAACGGCTGGCCGAGCGGATTCGGCGGCGGCCTCGTGAACGGACTCGGCGTAAAGTATCAGCAGAAGTATCTGCGGTACGAGTTTCTCGACGCGGCAGACCTCGAAGCGGAAGAGCGCACGAACACGATCTCCTGGTACGATGCCGCGACGCTCGAACTGCTCGGAGAAACCCTGCCGCCCGGAACGACCGGGAAGCTGCTGCGCTGTTACTATGAGGTCAACCCCTACTACGTCGACAACCTCGATCCGAAAGTCGTGCGGGAGTTTCTCAAGGTCACGCACCAGCACTACTATGAAAATCTGCCGAAAGAACTTCTCGCCCACCTGAAAGGGATCTTCACGGACGAGCCGCAGCTCTCCCGCAAGGGACTGCTCTGGTCGTTCGTTCTTGAGGAGGAGTATTGGAAAGCGTACCACTGCGAGCTCCTGAAAGAACTGCCGATGCTGTTCCTCGGCACGGCGGAGAGCGATGCGGTGCGGATCCGGTTCTGGAGTCTCGTCGCACGGCTCTTCTCGGAGAATTTCATGAAGCAGATTCATGACTGGTGCGACGAAAAAGGATGGCTGCTGACCGGCCACCACGTGCTCGAAGAGACCTGTCAGGCACAGATTTCGAGCAACGGCTCGATCATGACGCAGTATGAGCACTACCATATTCCGGGGATGGATCACCTCTGCCGGACGGAACCGTCGCCGGTGGCGATGGTACAGCTCGTCTCGTCGGCGATGCAGTTCGGACAGAAACAGATCCTCTCGGAGAGCTTCGCGCTTTCGGGGTGGAACATCAACTTCTTCGGGCTGCGATGGATGTTCCAGCAGCAGTTTGCGCACGGAGTGAATCTCGTCTGCCCGCATCTCTCGAGCTACACGCTGCGCGGCCTGCGCAAGCGGGACTATCCGGCCTCGCTTTTCGTGCATCAGCCGTGGTGGGGCGATTACAGGAGTGTGAACGACTTCTTCGCACGGGTCGGAATGCTGCTCGCGGAGGGGAAGGCGACAACGGAAGTTCTCGTACTGCACCCGCTCTCATCGGCCTGGTGCCACTATGCGGGGGACGAGTCGGACCCGGCGCTGGCTCACTACACCGACAGCCTGACGCGCCTGACCGTCGCGCTCGACGCCCTTCAGATCGCCCACCACTACGCCGATGAGCAGATTGTCGCGGCGAAAGGGAGTTTCGAAAAGGGGAAGATCCGGATCGGGCTCCAGAGTTATGACTGCGTCATCATCCCGCAGATCACGAATCTCTCGAAGCCGATGCTCGCACTGTTGCGCGAATTCGCAACTGCGGGCGGACGGATCCTCGCGGTCCGCAACCGGCTCGAACCGGAAAAGCTCACCATCGAGGGCGAACCGGCTCCGGCGGAGGTTCGGAACTTCTTCCGTGCGCTCCCCTCGTTCGACTCCGAACAGGCCGCGGCCGACGCCGCAGCGGCGGAACTCACGGGGCGGCGCACGATCGCGACCGAAAACGGGGTTCCTGCCACACAGATCCTGAGCACGTTCCGCGACCTCGACGACCTCGACGGACGCGCCGGACGTTTCTTCTTCGTGGCGAACAAGGCGTACAATCAACCGTGCCGCGTACATCTTGAACTGCCGCGCAACGGGGGGCGGCAGGTGGAGCTCATCGATCCGGCGACCGGGAAATTCTCGATTCTGTCGGGCGTCCACCGGCACGGCGAATACCTGAGTTTCGACTATGCGTTTGCGGCGGGAGCGGCGGCGATGTTCTTCGTCGCGGGACATCCGGCAAAACATGCGCACTCCATCACGGTGGAGGATCCGTTCCGGGTTCCCGCGAAGAAGCTGCTCGCGAATGAATTCACGCTCTCCGGCGCGCCGGAGAATCTGCTCACGCTCGACCGCTGCCGCTACCGGGTCGACAACGGCGGCTGGATTCGCGACGATGTGAGCGTGATTCAGGGACGGCTGCTCGCGTTGCAACGTGACTGTGAGCTCGAAATCGAATATGAGTTCGAACTCGACGATGATTTCGACCTCGCGACGCCGCTTGCAATCGCGGTCGAAACCCCGGAACTCTTCACCTTTGCGCTGAACGGCGTCCCGTTTGAAGGAAAGGTCTCGGGATATCTCTTCGACCGTGCGTTCGAGCGCATCGCCCTGCCGGCAAACCTCAAAACGGGGCGCAACGTCATCTATATGAAGATGCACTATCATCAGGACGAAGAGGTCTACGACCGGCTCCGTCGTGCTCTTAAATTTGAAACGGAATACAACATGCTGACCTACGACACGGAAGTTGAGAGCATCTACCTGTGCGGAAACTTCACCTGCCGTCACACGGGACGGGTCGAACCGCTTCTGCGCGGGGCGGAGCGTCTGAACGGTCTTTTCACGCTCGGCCCGGCCGCCGCTGGAAAAAGCCTTCGGGCGGACGACCTCGTACAGGAAGGATTCCCGTTCTTCGCGGGGAAGGCCGTGCTGCGCCAGGAGTTCGAGCTGACCGCGAACGAGGCGGAGACGATCACGCTGCTGCGCTTCACGCCGGTCGGGGCGAACTCGTACCGGATTCGCGTGAACGGCGAAGATGCGGGATTCTGGAGCTATGGGTTCGCTGCGTTCAGGATCGATCAACTGATCCACGCGGGGAAGAACACGTTAGAAGTGGAATTGACCACCTCGCTGCGCAATCTGCTCGGCCCTCATCACCTTGTCGAAGGAGAAAGCTATGCGGTCAACACGCTCTCGTTCAATCGGGAAGCCAATCCGATCGGCTGGCCGGCTCCGGTCTATCATCCGGGCTACTGCATGGTGAAACTCGGCATTGCGGACGTGGAGCTGGTCTGAGTGATGGATGACGATCCCGGCGGGCTCGAAGCGGCGCTTTCCGCACTTGAAGCGGAACTCGCCCTCCCCGTGACCGTCATCGACAACGCGTTCTTTCTGAACCGGCGGAACATTTTTGAGTACGACCGGCGCAGCCATCGCAAAAATCCCGTCTGCGAAGCGGGCTTCTGTGAACGATGCGTGCGCCACTGCCGTTACGCGATGAACAGCCGATGCGCAAGAGAACGGCGTCCCTTCCTTGCGGTCTGCTGGAAAGGGATCGCCCAGATCGTCGCACCCCTGCGACACGGAAACATCCATTACGGGATGCTCTACCTCGGACTCTGGAAAGGAGCCGGACCGGAACCGGGAACGGAGGCGGAACTGCCGCCGGAATTTTTTCGGCTGCGCGATACGCTCTCCGCTCCGCCGGAGGAACTCGGAGGCATGCTTGCGCTTGCGCAGCTCTGCGCTGACGGAATCGTGATGAAGCTGCTCAAAGCCCGGCTGCTCGACACGGTTCCCGACGAGCGCGGGGCACGCATCGCGGCTTTCCTGCGTGAACACTGTTCCGAACCGATCGGTCTCGGGGACCTCGCGGACGAACTCGGACTTTCCCGGTCACGCACGAGTCTTGTGGTGAGGGAACTTTTCGGAGAGAGCTTCTCCCGGCGGCTGCAGGCCGAGAGAGTCGAGCGGGCGCGGCACTTTCTGGCCGGAAGCACTGCCACTTTGCGCCGCATCGCCGCAGAGTGCGGATTCAGCGATGAATTCCACCTGAGCCGCGTCTTCAAACAACACACCGGGGAGACGCCGAGTGAATTCCGCAAACGCCACCTCGATCCGCCGAAATCCTGAGCATGGCGCCCGGAATCCGCAGGATGCGGATTTTCGCAAATTCTCCGGTGATGGGACTTGCTTTCTGACGGATTCCGGTTTATACTGAATGACAGACCGTATCGTCCGCGGTTCACCGGGAGGTTCTCATGATTCGAAATCCTGTTCTCACGATGCTGCTCGTCCTCGCGCTGCCGGGGCTCGCCGCTCCTGCGGCGAAAGAGCTGCCGGCGTCGATGACGCTCGAACCGGATAAGACGATCCGCATCTACGATACGTTTCTCCTCGGCGTGAACGACTCCTGGCCGGATCTTTCGGGAATTCGCGCGGTGGCCGGTTCCCCGCAGCTGCCGGGGCCGGAAATCGCCGGACGCCTGCGTTCGCCGCTCTTGCGCATGAACGGATTCGACTCCCAGTATCTCGACTGGAAAAAGCTGCCGGGTCGAGGCCTCCCCGGCCGACTCGCCGCGATCCGGCAGTGGAATCCCGAAGCGCAATATATCTGGACGGTCAACATGGCGCGGGGCACCCCCGAGGATGCCCGCAGCCTCGCCGAATTCCTCACCGGAGACTCCGATACGCTGTGGGGAAGAGTGCGGATCGATCTCGGCTTCCCCGAACCGATGCCGCCCGCAATCTGGGAGCTCGGCGACGAGCTTGACTACAATTACAGCAGATTCCATTCAGGGGCCGCCTACGCCAGCGAGTGTCTGCGCTATATCTTCGCGATCCGGAGCGTGATTCCTGATGCCAGGTTCGCCGTCCACGCCGTCACGGCACCTTGGGCGGATCGTTCCAAGGGGAAACTCCCGGAATTCAACCGGACGCTGCTCGACGCCCTTGCGGAGGAGATCGACTTTCTGTCGTTCCATCCGTATCTGCGCGACCTGCCGCCCGCCGTGGCGGAACCTTATTTCGAAAATCTCGCGCGGGAGATCGCCGCATCGCGAAATCCTGAGATCCGGCTTCTTGTGACCGAACCGGCACTGCCTCCGCAGGGAATCGCCGGAAAGTCTCCGGAACATCAACTCCGGAGCGTGTCGCTCGCAGGGTGTCTCGAGGAGGCGGAGTGGTTTCTGTTTCTCCTCAGCCGTCCGGAAGTCGGCGCGGCAACCCTTTTCCAGCTCCCGCCGGGAGTCCGCGGAATGACCGGCATGACCGCGAACGGGCTCCCGTTCGAAACCGGCCTCGCACAACTCTACCGGTTTATTTCCCGGATTCCATCCGGCTCCCGGATGGTCCGCAGCACGCTCTCGGGCGAGGCCGCCGTCTTCAATCGCAGCCGGACACTCAGCGCAGCCGCACTGAAATCTCCCGACGGAAACAAACTCTATGTGCTGTTCGACAATCAGTCACCCGAAACAGACCGCCCGGTCTCGTTCCGGATTCTCCGGGATCGGCAGTGGATTCTGGAAAACGCACTCCGCCTCTCCGCGCCGGAACTCGCCAGCCGCAATACGGCGACGGAACGGCCCATCGCGGAAACGAGCCTCCCGGTTTTCCCCGGGAAGCCGCCTGAACAATTGACGATTCCGGCGAAAAGCCTTGTCCTGGTAATCCTGACACGACCGACAAAGGAGGAAAGCAAATGAAATCGTTCGCCAGACTTGCAATGACCGTCGCGCTCTGCACGATCTTCTGTGCCGCATTCGCGCAGGAGCGTTCCACCCTGCGCGACAGCTCCGGCCGCACAACCGGACGTTCCACCACGAACGGCAACACCACCACCTACTATGACGGCTCGGGACGCATGACCGGCAGAGCCACCAGAAACGGCAACCGAACCACCTATTACGATGAATCCGGACGCGTGACCGGCAGAGCCACCAGAAACGGCAACACCACCATCTATTACGACTCATCCGGCCGCATGACCGGGAAAGCCACCAGAAACGGCAACCGAACCACCTATTACGATGAATCCGGACGCGTATCGGGACGCTCCTCAACAAACGGAAACCGCACCAATTACTACGACTCGTCCGGCCGCGTCCGGGAAAGCAAAACAACCTACTGACAGGACCGGAATCAGATCCGGAGCGCCCCCTGGCGCAGCACTTTCGGAGAGGAACCGGTCGCATCCACCACTGTCGAGGCGAGCGCATCCGGCGCAATCGCCCCGCCGTCAACCGCAAGCGGCAGCTCTCCGGAGAGTTCCGCCAGGGCGGCCGGAACGGTCAGCGCATTCGGATGCCCCGAGTGGTTTGCGCTCGTCTGTGCCAGCGGACAGCCGATCCGGCGCAGCAGGGCGAGCATGAACGGGTGATCCGGAATCCGGAATCCGACCGTCCCGCCGCCCTGCACGGGCGCAATGATCGTAATGGGGCCCGGGCAATATTTCGCGGCAAGTTCCGCGGGAAGCCCGTCGAGAAGCACACCATGTTCGGCGAGCTGCCCCGGCTCCGCAACGAACCAGCCGAGCGGTTTCGTGGCGTCACGGTCCTTCAGATCGTAGATCCGCTGTCGCGCCGCCGCGTCGTCCGCCCGGCAGACAAGCCCGTAGACCGTCTCGGTCGGAACCAGAACGACGGCTCCGGGGAGAGAGAGGGCACGACATGCGGCGTCGACCGCCGCTTCGACCCCCTCTCCGGCCAGATCGAGAATCGGCGTCATTCCTCCTCCTCGTCCGGCTGGTCAAGAACCCAGTGCGGAACCCGTTCCCCGATGTAGCAGCAGGTGAATGCCACCGCACCCGCGATAAATCCGTAAACCGCGCCGACTGTGAGACTGCGGTCGAGATCGGAGTTCATCAACTCCGTGAAACTCATACCCGTGCCGCTTGAATCGACAAATACATAAGCGAGCCACACTCCGGTCGAAACCGCCATCGCCGCCCATGCGGCATTTTTGCTCGCCTTCGGAACATAAAGCGCCGTCACGACCGGGATGAAGATCACCACAAGCTGCGACGCCCAGCTGTTGATCATCAGACTGTAAATACTCTTGACCCCCCACGCGAGCAGCAATGCGATGAAAGTCAGGAACACGGTCGCGAACCGGGTCATCAAAAGCAGCTTCTGATCGCTGAGGCGCGGCCAGATCGAACCGATCACGTTGTTGCACAGCAGCGAGGAACCCGCCAGCAGCGAACTGTCCGCCGAACTCATGATCGCCGAAATCAGCGCAGCGAGGAAGATCGTCAGAACAATCGGATGGAGTTTCCCGAGAATGATGATCGCCATCTGCGGCAGAACCTGATTCGACAGCGTCTCGGAGTCCTCCGAAGTCGCGATGCCGTATTTCGCCAGTACCGTGCGCGCCGCAAATCCGATCGTGATCGGCACGAGACCGATCGCAGCGTAGAAGAATCCGGACATCACCGCGCTCGACACTGCGATTTTCTCATTGCGGCTGGCAAGAGACCGTTGAATCAGATCCTGACCGACCATGCAGCCCAGACCCATGACGATCCAGCTGCCGATGTAGTAGATGTAATCCGAAAAGACGAACGGCAGCACCTCTCCCGTCTCGGGATCGACCGCGTGCTTCATGCCAAGCGAAAGATCCGCCGCACTCAACCGCGAGGTCATCTCGTTCCAGCCCCCCGCCTCAAAGACCGCGCCGGGGACGATGATGAAAAGCCCGATGACGATCAGCGAAACCTGCACCACGTCGGTCAGCGTCACCGCCCACATGCCGCCGGCATAGGTGTAAATCAGAACCACCCCGGCGCCGATGAGCGTTCCCCAGGTTTCGTCCATTCCGGTGAGGATATGCAGAATCGTACCGATTCCGAGCATCTGCACGCCGAGCCAGCCGATGTAGACCGGGATCATCCAGAGCGACGCATACACGCCCGCCCATTTCCCGTAGCGTCGTTCGATAATGTCGGTGACGGTCAGGCATTTGAGCCGCCGCAGAAGTCCGACGATGAAGATACCGGCAAGCACGAGGCTGATCGACGCTCCGAACGGATCGGCCAGAACTCCGCCGATGCCGTCCTGGTAGACCGTCGCCGCGACGCCCATGCTCGACCCGGCGCCGAACCAGGTCGCCAGCAGAGTTGCGGTCGCCATCCAGAGCGGCAGCCGCCGCCCTGCGACCAGAAAGTCGTTCATCCCCTTGACCCGTCGACTGCACCAGAAGCCGATGCCGACCAGCACCGAGATGTAGACGATGATCCCGACCCACAGAGTCACCCTCGCTCCCTGGGAGAGCATGGAGCCTCCCGCTCCGCTGCTTTCCGCCGCTGCTTCGACCAGAGGAAGCGCCTCGCCGAAAAAATGGAACATCTTTTCCGTCCTGTTTTGAAAAAGTTCAAAAAAAACGCCCGGGTGGAAACGCAACGGCGTTCCGCCTGATACGGTACAGCGATATAAACTACTCGACACAGACGGATAATTCAATCGCGCAATCATAAAAAAACATTTTTTTCGCACCCCTCCCGGCTTGAAAAAAAGAGAAAGGGGAGTATTCTTAGGGAATGATGCAGAAAAAAAAAGTTTTCCTTGGTTTTCCTCACGGAATGTGCGCGGGAGTCCGGCGGGCGTTGAAAACCGTCGAAACGGTTCTCGATCGCTTCGGCGCACCTGTGTACGTGCTGCACGAGATTGTTCATAACAACTTTATTGTGAACGAACTGAAAAAAAGAGGCGTTCATTTTGCCGACTCGCTCGACGAAATTCCTCCGGAATCGGTGCTTCTCTTCAGTGCGCACGGGGTCTCGGCCGCCGTCGAGGAGGAGGCGCGCAGGCGGAAGCTGCGGATCATCGACGTGACCTGTCCGCTCGTGAAGCGACTGCACCATGCCGCGGCAAAGCCCCGGGACGTCCTGATCCTGATCGGCCACCGCGGCCACCCCGAAGTCGAGGGAACCGTCGGCCGGTCCGGGGCAAAACAAACCTTCGTGGTCGCCGATGCGTCCGAAGCCGCCGCACTGCCCGCGTTCCCGCCGGACACCCGGATCGAACTGCTCGCCCAGACGACACTCAATACCGAAGAGGTGACAAAGGTCGAAGCGGAACTGCGGAAACGGTATCCGCAACTCGAATCCGCGGCAACGGTCTGTTACGCGACGACGAACCGCCAGAAAGCCGTCCGCTCCCTCGCAAAAAAATGCGAAGCCGTGCTGATCGTCGGCTCTCCTCACAGCTCCAATTCCAACCGGCTGCGCGAAGTCGCCGAACAGGAGGGAGCGCGCGCATTTCTGATCGAAAATGCCGGGGAGCTCCCCCGGGAAATCATCGAAAACACCACAATGCTAGGGGTCAGTGCCGGAGCAAGCGCCCCGGAGTCGCTGGTGGACGAACTCCTGCAGAAACTCCTGAGCGCAGGTTTTCAGCTCAAAACGGAAAACTGCACGGCAGATGAAACCACGGAATTTTCCATTCCCGAAATCCCGGAGAAACCATGAAACACATCGTGCCGATACTGCTGATCGCCTTGACCGGAATCCTCTCCGGCGGCTGTGACGATCCATCCCGACCGGAAAAGTTCCGGGTCACCGTCAACTATGAAATCGACCGAAAGTTCCGCTGGGAGCCATCGGAGAAGCATTTTGAGGGGACGCTTCTTGTCAAGAACAGCGCGATCTCCAGGGAATTGCCGCTTTCGTCCAACTCCTATGGCGTCACGTTCCATCTCCGCCCGGGAGAACGAACCACGATTATCATCAAATGCGGCGAGGAGGAGATCTACTACAACGGCGAATTCACCGAACTGCCGATGCGGCTGCCGCTGGTCATGAACCGGCTGCCGCCCGGCGAATTCGGCGATATGTTCGACTACGACATCCGGGCGGCCTGCGAACTGCAGCTCACCTTCGAACCGGTTGACGGCCGATATTACCTCCTGTTCAGCTGCTACGACGTACAGGCCGGCTGGCTCTTCCAAACCGAATTCGAGGTGCCGGAAAACACACCGATCTCGGATGAGAAGTTCGTCCCGCTTTCGGCGGGCACTCAGGAGTTCGACCGGCTCCGCTGATCTTGCGGAACGACGCAGCTCACCGGTTGCGGATTTGTTTCCAGACGGCGAGCGTCCGCTCTGCAAGTTTCCGCATGCGGCAAGTCCCCTCCCCGATAAACTGCGGCTCCACCGTGTCATTCTGCCGCTCCGCCAGACGGCTGACCGGATTCAGAATACCGGTGATCGAACCCGCGGTCGCTCCGTTGCAGTCCGTGTCGGCCCCGCCCATCACTGCGAGAGCCGTGTTGCGGTCGATCGTCGAATCCCCGTAGAAGAGTGCCATCAGCACAATCAGCAGATTATTGATCGAGTGAACCCACGAAAGCGTCCCGTAATGCCGGTCGATCTTCTCCATGAAGGACTCCCAGTCCGCGCACTCTTTTCGCCATTCGAGAGCACGCCGGACCGCTTCGGCAATGCGGCAGTTCGCCGGAATTTCCGAGAGACCGATCTCGACGAGCCGCACCGGATCACTCTCGACGAAAGCGGCGCTGATGAGGGCGGCGACGAACATCTCCGAATAAATTCCGTTTTTCACGTGCGTCCAGCTGCCGTCCCGGTAGGCGAACTCCGCCGCGAGTTCCGGATTCCCCGCCGCGGCGTAGCCCCAGAAATCGGCGCGGATCGCCGCGCCGATCCACTCCCGGTACGGATTGTTGTGCCGCCGGGTGAATTCGGGAGTCGCGATGCTCGGGGCATACCCGCTGCACCGCGGGTGAAGCATATTGTAGTTCAAAATCGCCTGAGTCTCCGCCGTGCAGATCGCGTTGTAGGGGAGATGGCTGTTCCAGCAGTTCGCAATGTCGTCCCAGCGGAAATCCGCCCCTTTCTTCTCCATCACGCGCAGTCCGATGAGTGTGTAGTGAATATCATCGTCCGGCTCCATGCAGCGGATATTCTCCCGCTGCGAAGCGGGAGCCCAGAGCTTGGAGTCGCCGCCGCGGAAGAAGTCATTGAGCTCCCACTCGCCCCGGGCAATCAGGAGCGTGCGGATCCAGTCGCGCGTTTTCCCCTCAACCGGCCTGCCGAGGGCACAGCCCACGCAGCGGCCGCGCCAGGCGCCGTGGAACCGTTCGAGCATCTCGCCGTCGGAGAGATTCAGAGAGAGAACGCGCGGTCCCGCCGGACGCAGCCGACGGATCTCATCGAGCTCATCGGGTTCCTCATACGGCCACTCCGGCCGCATCGGCAGCCCGGTCAGCTGTGCGGCGACCTCTTCGATCCGCGCCGCCCACGGCTCCTTTTCCGCCACAAGCGTCTCCACTTCTTTGCGGAGAGAGTCCGGAACCACGCGACCTTCCTGCTCAAGTTGAATGAGTTCCTCCCGCAGAAGTTCCAACGGGGTCTGCCAGCCTGAAATCAACATTCTACGATCTCCTATGATAAAATTCCACTTCGATGCCGGGAAAAACTCAATTTTTTACGAGTTTGAATTGAGTAAAATCCTCA
>NZ_CALXSK010000024.1 GCF_944391105.1 uncultured Victivallis sp. | reverse complement strand
CGTGTAAGTTAATCGCCATAAATTACACGCCACAAGCAGAAACCGCGAACGTCAGCTATTTATCATACCATCTCCTTATGTGATGAGGTGGGTGTCTTCTCCGGATCGATCCTGACCATATAACGTAATTTCGGATTGCCTTATTATATTGAAATCAGAAATATTCTTGTTTTTTTGCCGGTTCGGGAATGAAAGTTGAAAAGATGTTTCGCCGATGCTATTGTATCTGGAGTTCCGGAAGAATCGGGACAATGCGGGACCCCATCGGGATTTTCCCCGCATTTCGTGGAGAAGGGATGACGATGGGAGAGGCGGCTTGAGCGCATGGAGAAAAATCGGGATCGTTCTGCTGGTGGGAATTCACGCTTTCCTGTGCGGATGTATCGTGGAGATTCTCCGTGCGACGGCGGCGGAAAAGCTGCGGGATTCGCAGGAGCCGATCGGCATGGTTCCTGATTTTTTTCTGCGGACTCTCTCCGCGCCGGGGCGTTTCCCGCTCTATCCCACCTATCTGGAACTCTTCGGCATCGTATTTGTCACATACCTGCTCTGCAATCTGTTGACGACGGAGAAATCCCCCGGAAACTTCTATCTGCGCTCGGGGCTTTTTTATGGGATTTGCACGACGTTGTGTGTCGGATTTGCTGCGATTTTTCTGTCGGCGCTGCATCTGGCCGGAAAGCGGGAGATTCTGCCGGATTATACCGTTTCTGCGCTCGGTTTGATCATTCATTTCCTCTTTGTCTTCGCATTGGCGGTTTATCTGGTCTTCCTGGTTCGCAGCCGGCTTCAAAAGAGCGGAACCGCAAAGGTGAACCGTTCCTCCGAGTTTGGAAATAAACCGCAATAGCAGAATTTTCTTCCTGGTGCGATTGAAGCGCCGGGAGGAATTTTTCTGCGTGCGCTGCTCTGCACGTTTCCTCTGCTGCGCCGAATCGCCGATCGAAACCGGTGAAACGATCTCCCTGGTCATTCTCAGCTCTGGGAGTACCGGGCTGAATGGAGGCCGTCAACCGGCTTCGATGAGGCGTTGTTCCGTTACCGTTTCGGCGGCCGGGCGGCGGGAGGACGTCGATCTGGACCGCCCGGGCGGCCGGGCCGCATGTGATGCGGCGGTCGCGGCGGCGGATTCCAGCGCGGTGGCGGCGGACACCAGCGCGGCGGTGGCGGTGGCGGACACCAGCGCGGCGGGGGCGGGGGCGGACACCAGCGCGGCGGTGGCGGCGGTGGCGGCGGATATGGCCTCAGAATCCAGGAGATCCCGTTCACGATCGTCCGCGTGATTTCGACTCCATCGCTCGGTCCATGGTCGCCGGCCTGCACGCAGGACGCTCCGGCAACCAGAATCACGGTCAGCAACAGGGATTTGACTGTCCGATTCATTTTTCTTCTCCTTCTGTTTTATGGTTGTTGTATCGATTGGATCGATCCTGATCCTATAACGTAAATTCGGTATTCCTTATTGTATTGAATCTTGAAATATTTTCCTTCTGATTTGATTTGCATCCTGGAATTGGAGATGTTATCTTAGTCCGGAAAGGAGATGAACAATGAAGATTGCGGGGGCGGTGGTTGTGACGATGATCTCGTTGTTGAATTTGTATGCGCTGGATGCCGATCTCGGGAAGATCTGGGAACAGGCGGCGAATTATTTTGCGCAGGCCGGATCCGGGACGTTGAACCGGAAGATTCTTGAGTCCCAGCAACCGGATGGCTCCTGGTGCGATGTCGATTACGGGAATCAACAACGTGGGCACTGGCCGCCCCGGACGCACCTGGTCCGGCTGCGGGAGATTGCTGCCGGATATCGCTGCCCGGGGAGTGTTTTTTTTCAGCAGCGGGAGGCGCGGGATGCGGTGGTTCGCGGACTTGAGTTCTGGGCGAGGCGCGATCCGACCAGCCCCAACTGGTGGTATCAGAGCATCGGGACGCCGCAACTGCTCTGTACGATCATTCTGCTGCTCGGGGACGAACTGCCGCCGGAACTGCTGCGGGATTTGACGCCGATTCTCGACCGTTCCGAACCGGGCATGACCGCGCAGAACCGGGTATGGCTTGCCGGGGTTCACCTGTTCAAGGGGGTCATTTACGGCAAGCCGGAGTTGGTTCGGGAGGGCGCCGATGCGATTGCCGAGGAGTTGCGCTGCGCTCCGGAAAATGCTGAAGGGATTCAGCCGGACTGGAGTTTCCACCAGCACGGGGCACAGTTGCAGTTCGGCAATTACGGACTGTCGTTTTTCAATGAAATGACGAAGTGGGCGACCGTACTGCGCGGAACCCGTTTCGCGTTGCCGGACGGGAAGGTGGAAATCCTCCGGAACTATTTTGACCAAGGCATTTGCTGGGTGTTGTTCAACCGGCAGATGGATTTCAGCGCCTGCGGGCGGCAGATCACCCCCGGAGATCCGCAGGCGAAATATCGCAGCGCAGTCGCAGGGGCAAACCGGCTTGCGGCAATTTCGACCGGTTGGAGGAACACCGTTGACGACAGGGATTTCCGTTTTTCCGGCAGCCGTTTTTTTCCGGACAGCGATTTTTACGTCCAGCGGACGCCGGAGTGTTACTGGTCGGTGAAGATGGCCTCTCCGCGCACGGTTTCGAGCGAAACGGTCAATTCCGAGAACCAGCTTGGCCGTCTGACCGGTCACGGCGCAACGCTCTTCATGAGCGGAAACAACGAATTGTGCGACATCGGCGGAATCTGGGACTGGCGTAAAATTCCGGGCATAACCTCCGTGCAGAACGGTTCAAGTCTTCTCTGTGACGGGCCCGCGCTCCGGAACCGGAAGGAATGGGTCGGCGGTCTCTCCGACGGCACGGTCGGATTCTGCGCGATGGATTATGACAACAGCGAGGTGGAGGCGAAAAAGAGTTGTTTCTTCTTCGGAGGCGAGATGGTTGCTGTCGGCAGCCGTATCCGCAGTGAACTCGACGCTCCGGTCCTGACTACGGTCTCCCAGCTCCGCAGCGCGGGTGAAACCGTGCGGAACGAGGCCGGGAATGTGTTCCGGAACGGCAATTTCGTCTACCGGCTGCTCGACTCCGACCGCGGCGCGTGGGCCGAGACGGGGGAACGAACGGGCAATTGGAAACGCGTGACCGCAGCCTTGTCCGCCGACCCGGTAAAGGGAGAACTTTTCACCTTGACGATCTATCACGGCGTGCGTCCGGAAAACGGCTCCTACGCCTATTGTGTGACATTCCACTCCGAGCCGGAATCGGATGTGCGGCTCCTGAAGACCGGTTCGGATGCGATTCATGCCGTTGCGCGAGGGGGCACGGTTATGGCGGCCTTCTTTGAAGCCGGCACCGTCACGCTGCCGGACGGAAGCACGCTTGAAGCGAAACAGCCCGCTCTGGTCATGCTCCGGAACGGCAGATTTTATGCGGCTGATCCCGGTCGGAAGCGGGAGAGTTGCGACTTCCTCCTCGGGGGAAAGACGTTCCACCTCCCGCTGCCGCAGGGACGCGAAGCGGGCCGGAGCGCATTCCTCCCGCTTGCACCAGCTGCCGCTCAACGCGACAAATGACTGGCCATCACGCCGCCTTTGCGGGCAGAGGTGTCGGCGACGAAATGGCGCCTTCCACTGGACTGGCCCGGAGCTGTCGGATGGGTGTACGCTCTTCCGGCGATTTGGCCGGGATACCGTTTTCATCTGTTCTGTCGATTGGTGGAGGACAGGAATCATCCATTGATTTTTTTCCTGCACATCCCGTCATACTCCTGTGTCTGCATCTCCGGCAGAAAACAAAACCGCCGTTCCCCCGGCAGAAGCCCGGTAAACGGCGGAGAAGAGCAGCCTCTTGTTTCGAAACGGAGTCAGCGGCGGCGCGGCTGTTCGAGGATCAGCGTCATTAGCGGACGGCCATCCCCCTTGTCGATGACCTTGAGCGCACCTTTTTCATAGAGGAAGCTGTAATAGAAATTCCACTTCTTCCAGAGTTCAGCGTCCATGTCCGGCGTCAGATACCCGTTGTTCGAGAGCGAGTAGCCGCCCGCCCAGTCCCAGAACGCGAATACATCCGGATTTTCCTGCGGCGTTGAAATGTGCAGGAAAATCAGGTCGTTGTTCACGAGCACATAATCTTCCCGTCCGGTCGAGGAGTACCGCCCCTCCGGCAGTCGCGGCGAACTGCAGCCCGCAACCGCGAGCAGAACCGCGCCGGCGAAGCATCCGATCAGAAAATGATTGAATTTCATCTTGTCATTCCTTGTTGGTTGGCTCAAAACAGCGGATTCGCCGCCGCCGCTAAAGTATCACTTTTTTGCGGAAAGTCAAGGCTCTCGACTCGGATTTCGCTCAAAGTATGCAAGGTGAACCCGTTTTCTGGCAGCTGTCGGCGGTGTATTCGTGCAGCTCGATGCGCACCCCGTCCGGATCCGTGATCCACGCCTGCCACGCATGATCGGCTCCCATCTTCTTTTCGCCGACGGCGTATCCGGCTTCGGCCAGCCGGACGTTGACGGCATCGATCGAATCGGTTTCGAGGCAGAAGTGATCGATCGGATTCGGGCCGGTTTTCATCTCTTCTCTGCGGAAGAATTCGAGGTAGTTGTGGCTGCCGACCTTCAGATAGAAGCCGATGACTTCTCCGTCGCGCACGAAGTCGAATGCCTTTTCAAGGCCGAGTCCCTCCCGGTAGAAGCGGAGGGTCTTGTCGAGGTCGGCCACGCGGATGCAGATGTGTGCGATTCCCTGAATCATGGTGATTTTCCTTCCCGTTAACCAGAGCTGTGATTTCAAAGAATACCACGTGGAGCGGAAAATTGCAAGCCTTTTTTCAGGCCGTATGTCCGCCGCGTCCGAATTTTTTCCGGTACTGCAGCGGCGGCATTCCGAATTCCCTGCGGAACATCGCCGTGAAATGACTCTGGTCCGGAAATCCGCTCGCTTCGGCCACACGCCCGATCGGCCAGTCCGCCGCAAGCAGAAAGCGGCGCGCTCTGCGCAACCGGAGTTTCCGCAGATACTCCCCGAACCCGATGCCGCATTCGGCCTGAAACAGATGCAGCAGCCGCGAGGGACTCAGAAACAGCCGCTCGGCAACGTTCGCCGCGGAGGGATTCTCCTGCGCATGCTGCCGGAGGATCGCAAGCGCTTCGGCGATCCGCCGGTCGCGCGGACGGCGCGGCAGCAGACTTCCCGAATCCGAATACGCCTGCTGCACCGCCGGGGCGAATACCGTTGTAACGAATTCTCCATATTTTCCGGCTGCGCTTTCCGGCAGAACCGGCAGCTTCCGGAAAAGCGGTTCGAGTTCCGGGTAACGACAGCTCCCGCCCTCAGGCCGGAATGGTCCGAGCAGAACCGCCCCGGCGTATTCCGCCGTTTCCGGCGGCAGGGGAACGACCACTTCGACCGCCCCGGCGTGACAGCTGCTCACAAATGGCGTCGGATGTTGCGAGAGCCGCCCGGTGATCTCCCGCGTGTCGTGATAAACGCAGCGCGTCTCGCCGCGTCCGCTGTTGCGGCTCTTCACCGCCGTGCAGAATTCGCAGGTGTGCTGGCCGCAGCGACACGGCAGATCCGGTTCCGGCACAAGATAGTTCGACACCTTCCAGATGCAGCCGGTACCGGCGAGCGCGGAAAATCCTTCGAGTTTCTGCTGCAGATCCAGAAAAATATCTTCCGATTCCTTCATGAAACGCCCATGTTTTATTGCTAAACAGCGGTTTTTCTATAAAATATAGCATGATTACGATATAAAAACCAGTTTTCCGGGGTATATTGAGTAAGGAAACGTCATTGTTCCCAAACACGATCAGGAGGAAAACATGATTCAGACGCTGGCTCTTCCGCTTCTGGCGGATGCGGAAATCGTGGTGGTGGGGGGCGGACCCTCCGGATTTGCTGCGGCGCTGGCCGCGGCGCGGAACGGCGGAGAGGTGCTGCTGCTCGAACAGACGACCATGCTCGGCGGACTCGGCACCGCCGGACTTGTTCCGATGTTTGCACCGGTGTCGGACGGCGAACGGATGATTTACGGCGGAATCTTCGAGGAGATCAATCTTGAAATGTGCCGCCGCATGGGAATCGAGCCCTGGCAGGATCACTGGCAGGCAATCAATCCGGAGATCCTGAAGCGGCTGCTCGACGAGATGGCCGAAGCGGCCGGAATCCGCTTTGTTTTCGGTGCGAAGGTGTGTGAGGCTGAGGTGGAGAACGGGCGGATCAACGCGGTCCTCGTCGCCACTTCGATGGGGCTCAAACGGGTCACGGGCCGCCGTTTTATCGACGGAACGGGCGATGCTCTGCTCGCGGCTCTGGCCGGCGCCGGATTTGAATTCGGCGACGAGGGGGGACACACGATGAGCCCGACGCTCTGTACGCAGTTTTCCAACATCGATTTCGAAGCTGCGGCCGTCGCGGGCCGGGCCGGGGCGTCCGACCGTGAAATCTGGCGGAAGATGACCGAGGCCGGGACCGCTCCGTTTCAGGAGTATCATTTCGTCTGCATGAAGCCGGTTTCGAAGGCGTCCGCTTCGGGAAATCTCGGCCATGTTTACGGCATCGACACTCTCGATGAATTTGAGTTGACCCGCGGCTATGTCGAAGGACGGAAAATCGCGAAAATGCTGGAGGATTTCTACCGCAACCACGTTCCGGGATTCCAGAAAGCGGAGCTGCTTGCGACCGCGTCGCTGCTCGGTGTGCGCGAAACCCGCCGAATCATCGGAGAGTATCGCATGACCGTTGCGGATTATGAAGCCCGGGCCGTTTTCGAGGATGAAATCGGCCGCTGCTGCTATCCGATCGACATCCATTCCGGCTCCACCGACGCGGAAGAGCAGAAACGGGTCGAAGAGGTTCTGAATCGGACAAGATTCAAGCGGGGAGAAAGTTACGGCATTCCGTACCGTGCGATGATTCCGGAGAAACTCGCGAATCTGCTTGTGCCGGGACGGGCGCTTTCGGCGGATCGGGCGATTCAGTCGAGTCTGCGGGTCATGCCGCCGTGCTTCGTCACGGGGCAGGCCGCCGGAGTTGCCGCGACGCTTGCCGGAACGGATTTCCGCGAAGTCGACACGGTCGTCCTGCGTTCCCGCCTCCGGGAGATGGGGGCTTATTTCAAATAAAGGATCAGTAAGATGGAAACACTCAAGTATCGTCTGGAAAAGGAGGTCCCGGTTCTGGCGGATGTCGATCTGCTTGTGGTCGGCATGGGACCGGGCGGACTTTGCGCGGCGGTCACGGCCGCGCGCAAGGGGTTGACGGTGGCGGCGGCCGAGCATTACGGCAGCCCGGGCGGCATGGCGAATGTCGGGGAGATTTCTCCGTTCATGCCGAACCACTGCGGCAGCGAAACGCTCGACCGTCCGCTCTATGTCGAGTGGGTGAACCGGATGCGCAGTTATCTGGCCTCCCCGCCGCCGCCGACTGAGGTGAAACGCGGTGATGACCGGAGCATTCCGCGCTATTATGCGATGCTGGCGACCGAGGACATGCTGCTGGAAGCCGGAGTGAAACTCTTTTATCACCACACATTTTTCGATGTGGTCAAGGAAGGTCGGCGGATCTCCGCCGTGATTTTCACGGGAAAATCGGGGTTGTCGGCGATCCGGGCGAAGATGGTGATCGACTCGACCGGCGATGGCGATGTGGCTGCGGTTGCGGGTTGCGATTATGAATTCGGGAATGCCGACGGATTCTGTCAGCCGATGACGCTGTGTTTCAAACTGTCGCACATCGACCGTTCCCGGACGCCGGATCGCGGCACGATTTCGGAACTCTACTGCCGGGCGAAGGAGGAGGGGAAGATCGACTGCCCGCGGGAAGACGTGTTGTTCTTCAGCGACTTCGACGGGGATGTGGTTCACTTCAATACGACCCGGGTGATCCGCCACGATGCGACGAATGCCGAGGAGCTCTCCGAGGCGGAGATCATCGCGCGGAAGCAGATGCGCGAGTTTCTCGCCTTTCTGCGCAGTTCCGTGCCGGGGTATGAGCAGGCGGAAATCCACTCGGTCGCTTCGCAGATCGGGGTGCGGGAATCGCGCAGGATTCTCGGTCTTGAGTACCTTACGGTCGATGCTTTTGTGCGGCGTGCGCGGTTTGCCGATGCGATTGCCCGGGTCAATTATCCGATCGACATCCACAATCCGAGCGGAACAGGTACCGATCTGCGGATGCTCGGGCCGGAGGAGTTTTATGAAATTCCGTACGGCTGCATCGTGCCTCCCTCGCTGGATAATCTCCTGATGGGCTGCCGGGCGATTTCGGTTGATCATGCGCTGCACAGCAGTATGCGGGTGATGCCGCCGGTCTGCTCGATCGGTCAGGCCGCCGGAATGGCCGCCGCGATGGCGCTGAAAGCCGGCTGCTCCCCCGCCGAGCTCGAAGGCACAAAAGTCCGGGAGGCGCTCAAGGCGTTCGGCGCGAATCTGTAGTGTGCCGGCAGATTTTCCGTGGATATAACAAAAGCCGCAATCCCGATTTGAGATTGCGGCTTTTTCCATTTTGCAGGGAAGAGCGGAATTACCAGTCTTTCCAGAACTCTTTTCCGCCGTTGTAGGTATAGTCAAATGGAATGTTGTTGCGGGTTCTGGCGTTGGCGTGTCCATCAACGTAACTGACATTGACGCCCTGACCGTTCTGATGGCGGTAATACGCTTCTGCACCTTCATACGCCCAGCTGATTTTGGCTGCACACATCTCGGCCCAGTCGCCATTCACTTTATCGATATCCATATACAGCATGCGGCCGCTGGGATATTTGACTCTGGTAGCCTTGTTGACGGGATGATTTTTCGGGTCGTAATTTCCGTGCCATTCATTCATGCCATAATGTCTGGCTCCGACTTTCTGATTGGAACCGGTGACACTCTGAGCCGGGCAGCCGAAGATGCTTTTCGGGCGGCCTTTGTTGGAGTCCCAATGTCTCCAGTCGGTAGGACTGCCTCCATTTTGAACGACATAGAGCCCATCCTGCCACTTCCCGTGACATTGCCAGCAGGCTGTCCCGGCAGCTTCCAGACCGGCATACTTCGGAAACATTCCATTGTTGCTGTCGATGTACATCTGAGAGAGATTTCCAATCTGCTTCAGATTAGAGAGGCAGGAGATGTCTTTTGCGCGTGCCCGCGCCTGATTCAAAGCGGGCAGCAGCATCGACGCGAGAATTGCGATGATCGCAATGACCACGAGGAGCTCGATGAGTGTAAATCTCTGTTTCATAGTTTCGTCCCTTTGCATTTTAAACGAACCAAAATGTTTGGAGATCGTGTTGTTCCCTTCTGTTACCCATATATTATACCAAAAAATATGCAAATGTCAATAGAGAATAAACAATTTTTTCTGTTTTTATGCAATTTTTGCATTGATAAGGTTTCAAAATTTCGGGAGAGTCGGAAAACAACGGAAAACGGGTTGGAATGATTTGCACAACCGGCATGGAGGGATTATATTATACCAAATGGATTTGCCGGCTTAGCTCAGTTGGCTAGAGCGGTTGACTTGTAATCAGCAGGTCGTCGGTTCGATTCCGACAGCCGGCTCCATCTTTTCCCGTCCGGGGGAATGTTCCTGGTCACAGGCGGCAAAACAGTGAAACCCGTTTTCGGAACAGGATTCAAAACGTGTTTTCCACTACGACGCTTCCTGACGCCAGGTTGCCGCTCGCTTACTTTCGCAATTCCGGGAGCGCGGAGGGACGCAATCTCTCCGGGGAGGGGATTTGTCTGGAGTGCCGATTTCATCCGGGATACAGAGATAAACGGATTGTACAACTGAATCTTAATCCAATTCTTCTTTCAAGCACAACAAAATCCCTACCAGCGTCATCCATGACAATTCCATGAGCAGGATGAGTACCAGAACCGCTTGAATCCAGCCGGAAATCTCTTTGAACTTCATCGTTTGCTCCTGTCTTTAGAGTGAAAGAACGATATGATTTCATCTTTGTTCAAAGTTTGTTTTTCAAGCAACAATTCTGCCAGATCGACAACAAGACTGGAATGCGAGACGAGAACATTCCGGCTGGCAAGCTCTGCTTCTCTGATGATCTCAATGGCGTCTTCATCTGCTCTTCTCCGGTATTCCTCGCTGAACAGGCGGTAGGAGTTATCGTAAACGGAAACCGGCGCCACTTTCCCGAGCCGCCTCCCCATGCCGAACTTGGTCACCATATCAACCGCTATGGAACGCGCATCGGCAAAGTCATGAATTCCGCCGGTGGTGCGGGTATTCAAAAAAAGCTCTTCCGCAAGAGAACCGGCTAAAAGCGTTGAGATCCGGCTGCGCAGGGAGGTTTCCGTTTCGTTATGATGAGGACGTCTCTCTGTACTTATCATACCAAACGATTCTTCAGACGGATTGATGGTGATCTTCACGAGCAATTCTCGTTCGGGAAGATAACAGGAGCACACCGCATGTCCGGACTCGTGAAATGCCATGCACCGCAAATCCCATTCCGTCAGAATCCGCATGGACGGATCTGACAGTTTTTTTTCCGGATTCGAGCGGCGTTTTGCCAGAAGGAAACAGACCGCCAATCCGGTTGTTGTCATCAGAAAAAAGATTATGATAACACTTAACATTTTCGAGGCTTCCCGTTGATGCTGGTCTCCTTCAAACAGATCTCCTGGTCGCAGAGTTTTCTCATATCAGGATCGTGTGTGGCAAGAAATATCGTCATTTTTCCGCGCATCTGAACAATCAGCTGCCTGATTTTCATGCGGGATTGATAGTCCAGATGGTTGACGACTTCATCGAATATCAAGATGTCCGGTCTGCGAATCAAAGCCCTGGCAATGGCGATCTTCTGCCGTTCCCCGCCGGAGAGTCCGCCGCCTTCTCCGCCGATCGGGTGATCCAGCCCGTCCGGCATGCGTTTGACAATCGAATCGGCTCCGGAGAGCCTGAGCGCGTCTGCGATTTCAGCTTCTGAATAATTCTGATTTTTCAGTGTAATGTTATCCCGGATGGTTCCCGTAATCAGCAGGGAATCCTGAAATACCGAAGCGGTTTTGCGCCGGAACGATCTCTTCTGCCAGTGTGCAAGTTTTTTTCCCGCAATGACGATGCTGCCGGACTGCGGCTCGATATCCCCTGTGATGAGATGAAGAAAAGTTGTTTTTCCGGTTCCGTTTGCTCCGGTGACGGCGACGACGCTGCCTCCTTTTATCTCACAGGAGAAATCCTCGAATATCCTTCGCTCCGCCCGGGGATAGCGGAATGAAAGATGCCGGATGGATATATCTCCGCCGGCGGAAGGAATTATTTCGCCGGACAAAACATCTTCAACATCTTTCGATTTCAAGAGTTCATTCATGGAACGCACGCTTTCCGCAGTCGTCTCGACGGATGGGAGAAGTTGGAACAGACCGGAAAAGGCATTGAGCACAGAAAGAAAAAGCATTTGAAATGTGACAATGTCTCCCACGGGAATGTGTTTTTTCCAGGCCAGCCATCCCGCAACTCCGAGGACGGAATATTCTCCAAGAAACAGAATGAGTTTGTTCGTCCCTTCAAACTGAACTGCACAGCGGTCGTTTTCAAGGTTCATTTTCCGGAGCGCCCGGAATCTCGCCCCGGGAATGCTGACATACCGCTCTCCGGCATCCATCGACTTGAGAAAAGGGAATATCAGCATGAATTCGAAAACTTTGTTCATCGAGTTATCGTAAAGTGTGCGTATCGTTCGGTTCAAACGTCGAAAACGTTCGGTATACGGCAGGAATGCCGCCAGCATCAACGGCAGAAATACAAGGTACAGCAGCGCGATCAGCGGATTTTTACAGAGCACCATCACCAGTGCCAGAAGAATGCTCGTACTTGTGCCCAGCAGCATCGGATAGTACGTGCTCAAAAAAATAGACGCCACTCCCGTATCCCGGAAAAACTTCATGGCAACTTCTCCGGTTTTGCAGCCATTCGTCACGCCGGGCTTCAGGGACTGGAATGCCAGAAGGAGGCTCAACTGTAAATCCTGTTCCTTCCGGCGGGCAATATTCTGAATCATACCCCTTGTCCAGACGTTCAGCAACAATGCCGTGAATGCAGAACCGGCAAGACAGAGAAAGACCCCGAGCGCCGTTCCGCCATAAACCAGCGCGTCGATAAAGGCTCCGGAAAGAAAAGGTATCGTCACAACCAGTGCGGAATGCAACACCAGGAGGAGACTGTATCGAACTATCCCCGGTACATTCAGCAAGGGAAGTATGCAGAAAAAGGAGTCTTTCACTTTGCTGATTTTCATTTCGACCAGCCTCTTAAAAGCAGGATGTGATCTTCTGTTTTCTTCTGAAAAAACGGGGCTTCAGACGGTCGGAGAAGGTGGAGTTTTGAGCAATGCGGGGGAATTCTTCCGTCATTCTGCAAAAATCACCCATTCCGCCTTTTCTGCAGTGTCTATCTCCCCGGAAGCCCGGGTTCGGCTTTTTTAAAGTGTGACAACTGATGTCGGATCCAGAATGGCATCCGCCACTTCATTGTGCAGGGGGAGTCCGTCTTCATCATCGAGCCAGCCGAATTGTCCTTCCGGATTGACTTCAAGGAACTGCGGTTCGCTTCCTCCGATGATAAAATCCAGTCGCCCATATTTCAGCTTCAGATCCCGCATGTACAGGTCGATTTTACGTTCAAAATCCCTGCCCGCGGACCACGGAATCCATCGATTGTCCGGAGTCCCCTGCGTGACCCGCCAGTCTGTCAAGCTCCCTCTGGGTGTGGCAAATTGATAACAATGAACGTTACCGTTGATGTAAAGAACGGTGGCGTCGCGGTTTCCTTCGGCTATTTCCTGGGTGAACCACGGCCACGACGGATCGAGAGCCGCCTGATCGACGATTTTTGCATAAGCCATTTCGCCGTTGGAAAAGGGGCGTTGCGTCAATGGTTTGGCAATCACCGGCTTGGATGGGAGTGAGAACCCCCAGTGCAGTTTGAAATCTGGTACGTGAAAATATTTTTCTGCAACCTTCATCTGCCACGTTTTGGCGTATCCAAATCCGTGCGGACGCCATAAGCGGATCAAGTTATGTTCCGCCCCATAGCACATAAAGCAGTCGTACAGCCTGTTCAGCCAGGAGATCAACCAATCTTTTTCAGCATGATACTCCTGGCGGTTGTCAAATGACTGCCACATTGGAATCAAGCCCTTGTAAAAAACCATCGCCGTAATTTCCGACGATCGGCAATGTCGTCCAGCGGGATCGGATATTTCAAATTCATCCTTGTTCCAGTTGAGGCTGTAATTGTCGAACATGTCCAGATTGAAACGAAATGCCGGGAGTTTGCGTTCAGCAAAAACCTCCATCAGCATGTTGCTCGAACCGGATATTTTGCTGCTGAGCAAAAAAATCATTTTCCCATGTATCCTGCCTTGAAAGGTTGATGAAAAACGAAGTGAACGAAGAACTGGCGTTCACTTCGTTTCGGTAAAGTGGATCAGTCAGTATAACTGTCCGTAGTATTGTCATCCTGTATATTGATAGTACTTGAGCGGGTTCCCATGGAGGTCATATTGTTCGTTCCGAATTTGCAGGAATCATACTCGTAGACCTGTTTTTCCCAGTTATACTTGCCGGAGATATCCAGCGGGGTCGTTTTGGCCTGAAGGTCAATCGGTCGAATTATTTTTTTCATGACAACTCTCCATTTCCGTATCCTGATTTTCCGGATACCCAATCTGTTATTTGACCAAATGAGAAACTACCATAACGTTGGTTTGTACGTGTCTGGGCTGACAAGGCATTTTTCATATGTCCAGGCGGATCACCTCCCTTCTTTCGGTTCATTATTCGCGGGTGTTTTCTCGCGCCCCTCCTCATTTTGTCGGCAACAGCGGATTGACAGGCCCATGCGGTTCCCGAAATTCCGCTCTGCTGAGAAGTTATCGTCCGATCTTATTCATGGAGAAGCGGCCGGGCAGGTGGTTTCCGCCGAGTGAGTGGTACTTGCAAGTTTCTTCGTGCGGACGGAAATCTGCTCCCGACCGGAACGCCTCTCTACTGTGTCTTACTGACTTGTCGAAAGGCCGATCTTACACGGAAGGCAAAAAAAAGAGCAAAAAAAAGCACGCTCCACTCTTCCGCTGCACGAAAAGGCACTTGCAAGCCCGCCACTCAACGAAAAAGCAGAACGCGCAAAAAGAATCGTACCCATTGTCCGGGCACAATCATTCCAAGCACGCTCAGTTTTCGGATCCTTGAATGGCTGATAAGAGTTGCAAGTTTTATCGTACAAGTCCGATGACTGATCTATGATTTTCATCAACACTGCCGGAAAATCCGACATGTAAACAATATATTCCCAACGTCTTCGTTTGTCAAAGTCTCATCCGGTATTTTTCCCGGAATTTCCGCTTCTGTTCTGGAAATAAAACACTTTTATGTTAGATTAAACCGGAATGGTTCAAAACAGAAGGAGGAGAAATTCAATGAGGACCGGGACCGATTTTCATGGGCTTGAATTGCTGACTTTTTGCGGCTGCGGTGCGCTGGGCGAGGTTTACCGCTGCCGCGACCTCTCCGGCAAAATCATCGCAGTCAAGATCATCCCGAAACAGAAGCTCGGCGGAGAGTGGAAGCGTGAACTCAAAGGCGTCTCCTATTACCGCTCCTTGACCGAAACCAGTTCAGAACTGCTGCAAATCCACCATGTCGGGGAGGATGACGAAAATTTTTTCTATACCATGGACGCTGCGGACAACGCCGTGCTCGACGGCGATTCCTACGTGCCGGATACGCTCGCGTACCGTCTTCGCGCCGGACGGATTCCGCCGCTCTCCCTCATCCGGATCGCGCGCGACATCCTCGAAGGGTTGTCCGTCATCCACGCCGCCGGCCTCTTCCACCGCGACATCAAACCCGAAAACATCCTCTTTGTGAACGGAAAAGCCCGCATCGGCGACATGGGGCTGATGGCTTCCGAACAGACCATGCTCACCCACATGGCCGGAACGCTGGCGTTTCTGCCGCCGGAGATGCGGTCGGACAATTTCACTGCGGAAGCCCCCGTCGTCTCCCGCGGGGACTTCTATGCGCTCGGCAAAGTGATCTACTGCGCGTTCACCGGGAAATCGCCGGAGGAGTTTCCCTCGCTCCCCGTGGACATGCCGATGGACAGCGGCTCGAAGCAGCTCGTTCATCTCTGCCTCGCGCTGTGTGAAACCGATCCGGCCGAGCGCTGCAGTTCCCCGCAGCAGATCCGTCAGCTGCTCGACCGCGCCGAGCGGATCATCCTGCACGGAGAAAGCCGCAAAGATCGGTTTTTCGACACGATGCGCCGTGTCGGAGACTTTGCGTTCCGCTCTCTCAGGCGACAGGGGAAGCAACTGCGTCGGCACTGGCTTCCGGCACTTCTGATCCTCTGCATGTTCGGCGGGATCGTCTGGCTGCTCCTGCCGGAGAAACCGTACGATCTCGCGGACGAAAAGACCAAAACGTTCCAGAGCAAACAGGCAGACTTTTCCATGACCATCCCTTTCAACTGGGACCCCATCACCGAAGAAACGGTGAATCAAATCGTTGAAGATATTAGTCAAAAGGAGATGAGTGAACAGGAGCGGAAACGGATCGAATTCCTCAAAGCCCTGCTCGAAATGGGGGCGGATTATATTCTCACCAGCGCAGATGGTGGTTTTATCAACAGCATCGCAATCCAGTCCATGCCGTTTCCCGGACAGGAGCTTATGGCCATGTCCGATGATGATATGCGAATCGGGATAAAGAGTCTGTATCAGGGAGAACTTGCTTTCAAGACGGAGATTTACGAGATCTCCCGCGTCGAAGTCAATGGACGGCCGGGTATCAGAATCTATCTCTCCCACGAACCGGATAAATATCGGATTCTGAACTACGTGCTCCCCACGGGAAAAAATTCCGTGTCCATCGCTCTGACTGCAACAGTGAATACGTTTCCGGAGTTGCGTGAGCAGTTCGAGCAGGTGATCGGGACGGTGAAATTCGGAAAAAATTTTCAATGACTCTGCAAGATCCGCGATGTTGTTCCATAGTAAGTTTATGAAACAGCATCATGGAGGCGCCATGTTTACGACCAGAAAATCCCTGCTGCGCAAGGTTCGCTCCGGCGACGAACTCTCCTGGAACGAATTCTACGCCGCATACAAACCGCTGATTCTGTTGTGCGGCCGCGACTGCGGCCTGACCGGCGATGAGTGCCGGGAGCTCGTTCAGCAGGTCATGACCGAAATCTTCCGGAAGAACATCCTCGGAAAATATGAGATCGACCGCGTTCCCGATCATGTGATGTTCCGTTACGATCCGGCCCACGGCCGCTTCCGCCATTTTCTGCGCGGCATCATCCGGAATCATGCGATCCGCATCTACCACAACCGCCCCCGCTTCGAACTGCGGGAACAGCTTCCGGACATCATTTCCGACGAGGCGTGGGAGCGGACCTGGGACGAGGAGTGGGAGAAACACGTGTTCTCCATGGCGTGCACGGAGCTGAAGAAACGGGTCAAATCCGTCACCTGGCTGGCGTTCGAGATGTATGCCCTTCAGAATCGTCCGGCAGAAGAGGTCGCGGAATTTCTGAATGTTTCCGTGTCAACGGTTTACACAGCCAGAAGCCGCTGCGTCTCCATGCTCAGAACCATCATCGACGAACTTGAGGAGAATTGAATTCCGCCCCGCACCTCTGCCGGGATGAACTCCGCCTGCGGTTCGTTCCGCATTCCGGACCCTCCGGGAGTTCTGCCGCCGCGAGACCGACTCGAAAGAACTGCGCAAATCTGCCGGAGCCGAATAAAAATCGGTGCGAAACCCGCCGCCGCGTTTGAAAAAAACGGTTTGGACGTGTAAACTATGAGATCAACAATTCAATCGTCCGGGTTGTGGGGACATTTTCGGATCGGCAAGGGAGTCGTTTGTGAATGGGTAAGTTTCGTTTTATCGCCTTTTATCTGCCTCAATACCATCCGACTCCGAACAACGACCGCTGGTACGGAGCGGGGTTTACGGAATGGACCAATCTCGGAAAAGCCAGAAAATGCTATCCCGGCCATGATTTTCCCCACGTGCCGGGTGAACTCGGATATTACGACCTGCGCCTGCCTGAAACCCGCGAGGCTCAGGCGAATCTGGCCCGCGAGTATGGTATCGAAGGGTTCTGCTACTACCACTACTGGTTCGGCAACGGAGTTCGCGAACTGGAGCGGCCTTTCCATGAAGTTCTGCACTCCGGCAAGCCGGATTTCCCGTTCTGCCTCTGCTGGGCGAATCAGACCTGGAAGATGAAAATGTGGAACAAGGACGCGGTCATCGACGCGAAAATTCTCCAGGAGCAGCGCTATCCCGGCCCGGAGGATGAACGGGCTCATTTTGAAGCCTGCCTGCCGGCATTCCGGGATCCCCGTTATATCCGGGTGGACGGGAAACCGCTCTTCATGATCTACCGCCCGCTGGAACTGCCGGATCCCGCCGCGTTCATGGAACACTGGCGGCGCCTGGCTCGCGAAAATGGTCTGGAAGGAATTTTCTTCATCGGCCAGACGCCCAACGCCGACCGGGAACTCGCCCCCATTCTGGAGACCGGGGTCGATGGCGTCAACACCTTGCGCATGCACGACTACCGGCGCAGGTGGAATCCGGTGAAGTATGCGTTGAAACGTCTGTGGTGGAATTTGTCTCCATACCCGAAGATCGTCAACTACAAAGATGTTTCGCGCTTTTTCATCGCCGGGGAGGATCGACGGGAAAATGTTTTCCCGTCGGTGCTGCCGAACTGGGATCACTCCCCCCGTTCCGGGCGGGGCGGCAGCATCATTCACGGTTCGTCTCCGCAGCTTTTCGGGCGGAATGTCCGGGACGCCCTGAACGCGGTGGAAGCCAAACAGCCCGATCACCGGTTGATCTTCATCAAATCCTGGAATGAGTGGGGCGAGGGGAACTACATGGAACCGGATCTGCGGTTCGGACGCGGCTATCTGGAAGCGTTGAAGCATGCCGTGGAGTCTGAGGAGGCCGGCTCGCCGCGCTCCTTGCCCGGTCCCGGCCGATGAGGCCCGCGGGAATAATCGATGCCGCCGGGGAGGGGAATGCGGCTCCTCCGGCGGCATGAATGAATCGGTTTCCCCGTTTACGGTTCGAACCGGAGGTCGTCGATGTACGCCTTTACCGCGGTGTTGCCGCCATTGTAGAAGAAGAGCTCTCCGCGCAGGTCGGCGGCGGTCATCCGATTCTTTGCCATATTCAGGTCGCGGTTGAATTCGAGGCGGATGCGCTTCCACTGCTTCGTCTCTTCGCCGAGCGGGATCGACGCGGAGCCGCGCCGGCTCCAGTCATGGTTCGGCAGCACAAGCTGCAGTGCGCCCGGAGTCTCCGATTTCACGAGGAAACTCACCGCCGTGCACCGTTTCGTTCGAACCGCATCCCGGTCGAACCGGGTGAAGATGGCCGGTGCCGCGGAGCCCGTTGCCGCCGGAGCGGCGAAGTCGAAACGAACCGCCGCCGCTCCATCCGCGACGTTTTCCGGTTCCGCGTCGATGCGAACCACCGCGTATTTCGCCCCGTTTCCGGCGGTTTCCCACCGGATTGCGCCGGTGCGCTCGTCACCGGCCGGGACGAACTGCGCGGAGTCGTCGTCCGCCGCGGTTTCGATCAGTATCGCGAGGAGGTTCACCATCGCGGAGATTTCCCAGTCCGCAAGGCCGGCTCCGAGAACCTGACCTGCACAGCCCGGCATCGAGAGCGTCCGGAAGAGCATGCGTTCAATGTCCGCGCGGTCATACGGATGCTGCATCGCGGCATTGCCCGCGATCCGGCTGTACAAATAGGGTGCTCCCGTCCGGTAAGCCAGATCGCGGTATTTCGCTTCATAGTTGCGCAGCGGAGCGGAGAGTTTTTCGTTCGAATGGTAGAAGTTCAGCAGTTCGAACGGTACTCCCTTGCTCGTACTGTAAAAATCCTTGCCGTCGATGAAGTGCTGCAGCAGTCCTTTTGAAATGGCGGTCGGCCACAGCGACGGCCAGCCTTCACCGTATCCCTGCGAGACGCCGAGCGGCAGATAACGTCCCCGGTATCCCTCCTGACCGGTTTCGGCCATTTCGTGAATGACCGGGGCGAGGTGCGGCGGAATCGGGAAGTTCAGCGAATTGTAGAACTCCGCCTGATTCAGCCGCGCGCCGGTCGCAACGGCGGCTTTCGCGGCCATGTATCGGCCGAAATCGGCCTCGTCCGGTCGCCCGAGCGCCTCCTTGATCCGCGTCATGCCGCACCAGCCGGCAAGTTCGGCGTTCAGCATGTCGATGTTGTTGCCCATGCCCCATTCGACCGCGACTGACGCCATCCACGCCCAGTCGTTGGCGGAGAGGTAGTTGCTCATGAAGAGGTCGATGTACGGCTCGTTCGATTCGAAGAAGGCCGGATCTTCGAACATACGGCTGTAAAGGCCGAGCGTCTGGAGGAAGATTCCCGCCGTTTCATTCATGTCATGGAACATCCAGTAACCGTCGTTGTATCGCACCGGCGCGATAAACGCCATCAGATACCAGGCGCCGGTGAACGGCTCCGGCCGGTAGCGCAGAAAGGTCTTGTACTGGAAGAATTCGATGTCGCGCCGGATGTTGCGGAGAATTTTCGCATTGAGCTGTTCGCGCGCTTCGTCATATCCCTTTACGCCGTCGAGGTAGGGCTTGAACATGAGGTTGCCGGTCACGCCGCCGAGTGTGCGGTGCAGATCGATGTAGTTCCATTTCGCCGCTTCGTTTCCGGATTTCGAGGAGGTCGCTTCGCGCAGTTCGCGTTCGGGGTAGATGCGCCCCTTCTGCCGTTCCACTATGCTGTAATCGGGGGCGATATAAACCTGTTTAACCACGTTGAGGTGTTCGACGATCCGGTCGAAAAGCGCCTTGTTCGCCGCGAGGTCGAGCCGCGGATCGGTCGCCGTCACGGGCAACCGGTACTCCATGTCCGGGATGGGAAGCGTGTATTCGGACCGCGTCCCCGGGGCGGCCCACATCGGCCCGTAAAGCGTCGCAAAATCGACGTCTTCGGCATCGCCGATTCCAACAGCCGCGACCTCGGCGTAGAGCGGCAGCAGCGACGGAACTGGCGCGATGAATTCCGGCTCCACGCCCCAGTCGTTCGAAATGGTCAGATATTCGAAGTCGTTGCGAACCGTGGCCGTACCGGCTTCCTTGTCGAGTTTGTAACTCTCCTTGCAGTCAATGGTTCTGGCCGCGAGCCGCCGATTCCAGCGGGCGCACTTTTCCGCGATTTCGTCCGGCAGCGATTTGCGCCACGCGGCCGTCTCGGCGGGAGTGTAATGGCGGACGCCCGCCAGCGGCATGGCCGAGAGGTCGATCCCGCGTTTTTCAAAGGTGAGTTCGAGCCGTTTCCCCTCCATCTTCGCCGCCGCGATCCGGCGATTGAAGGAGAAGAGCAGCGGCCACGCGTTGTAGTTCCCCTCCCGGTTCCAGACGAGGAACCAGTTGGAGGCGAGTCCGCCGAGATCGACTGCCGACCCGGGCTTGAGCTCAATCGTGCGGGTCCTGCCGTCGACCGGGAATGCGAGGTACCCGAGCATCGGACTTTCGATCGAGACACGGTTCACATCCGGATTGCGCAGCAGCACGCCCGGTGTTCCGAGTCCCCAGACGATCTCGGTCGATGCTCCCCAGCGGCCGCCGGTTCCGACCATGCTTTTCCCGAGCCAGTTCGTGTTCAATGCCGCGAGCCTGCCCGGAGTGTGGATGCCGGAGAAACTCACCCCGAAATAATCCTGTTCCACGTCCCACATCCGGAACGTCTGTTCCGGGCGGATGCTCAACGCGTTCACGCGGTCGTCGTTCAGCCAGCCGAACCGTCCGAAATTTTTGCGGCTGATTCCTTCGCGGAATCCATCCGCATCCGGGGCGGCCGCACGGAAAACCGGCCGTTCGCGCGGCTCGACGGAAAGACCGAGTCCATAGGCGAAGATGAGATCGGCGGAGCCCGGTTTCAACGCTCCCGCGTAGGCGATCACCCGTCCTGAACCGTACGGTTTTTCCGCGATTTCAGGTGCTCCGTCGGCGGAGGCATGCAGCAGTTTTGCGCCGTCGGCGAGTTTTACGTTCAGCAGATAGGCGGGTTTTCCGTCACGGTCGCGTTTGGCCGTTTCCGGGTAGAGGTCGGCACGATTCAGCGCGAGCGGATTCATTTTGTCGAGCTGTGCGTTGTTCACGCCGAAGAAGAGGGCGGTTCCGCCGTTGCGCACGTAGGTTTCGAGCGCTTTGAGCGTCTCCTCCGGCAGCGGAGAGTAGCTCGAGACGACCACGCAGTCCGGCTTGCCCGTCTCCGGGAAATTGCGCAGCGGCTCGATGAGATTCTCCTCACCGTTCAGCCAGAAGGCGAATCCCTCGGGGGTTACGCTGTCGAGCAGATAAACGACCCGCCGGGCGAATTCTCCGCCGCGCACGTAGAATTTCTGGCGGAAGAACTCCTCATTCCCCGGTTTTGCCGGCCGGATCTCAAGCGTGTGCCAGCCGGTGCGCAGGGTTTTGACCTGTTCCGGCGCGAGAAGCCGGAAAACCGCGAGGTTGTTGTGCTCTTCGAATGTTTCCACTTTCCCTTCGGTGACAACTTGATTCGACAGATCGACGATGCGGAATTCCACTCCGCCCGGGATTTCCCGGGGTTCTCCGTTGAATTCATAGGTGAAGTAGAGCGACTCGGAAGGGGTCAGAAAGTGGTCGGTTCGTTCGAACCAGAATCCGGACGGGATTGCGGAGCCCGCCAGCGCCAGCGAAATGCCGGTGGCGACGGCGGCGAGGAGTTGTTTCATCATATTGTTACCTCCGGGTTATGTTTTATTCG
This sequence comes from uncultured Victivallis sp., assembly GCF_944391105.1. Classification (GTDB taxonomy): domain Bacteria; phylum Verrucomicrobiota; class Lentisphaeria; order Victivallales; family Victivallaceae; genus Victivallis. The sequence goes on along the minus strand of NZ_CALXSK010000024.1, from coordinate 30,573 downwards.
TGCTGAATCAGAATGGTTGGAATTTCTATCCGGCAGGGGGCTTCGGTACGATCCGTCTCCCGTTTCCGGATCAGTTCACAGACCCGGTCGGTCAGCTGGGCGTAATCGACACTGCTGGTCAGAATCGCGGGATGCCAGTGCTGGAATTCGTGGAAATCGCCCTCGCCGGAGAAAAGAATCTCCCTGCCGGGATGAAATCCCAGTTCGAACGCGGTTGCCGCCGCTCCCTGCGCGACGATGTCGTTGTGACAGATCACCGCATCGGACCGGGCCAGAACGTCCCGTTCGCGGATCAACAATTCACGGGTCAGGCTGAATTCGCGGAACATGTTGAAATCCCCCGCATTGCGCGGAGAAAGAATCACCCCCGTGCAGTCCGGGTGCGCCGCGAGTGCGCGCTTGAATCCTTCGAGCTTCATCTCGGCGTCGTAGCCGTAGTAGTCGGGGCGGAGCGCCTTGACGTTGCAGCTTGAGACGAAAAGAAAACGGCGTCTGCCGAGTTCGTAAAAATGATCGAACAGCATTTCGATCTGCCGGTCGTTCCGCCAATAGAGAAAATCAAACTCCTCCTCCACTCCGGTGAAATCGCCGTGCCGCCGGAAATCCCCGGTTGAGTAGACTTCGATCATCGGCAGGTTGCGGCGCGACAAGGTGTCGCACAGCAGACTGTGGAGCTGCCCGAAGTTGATGACGCAGTCGAGGTCGAGCAGCCGGGTGTTCCACTGTTCGCGCGAGTCCTCGTCGGTCACCCGGATGATCTCAAGAGCCATGTCAAGACGCTCATCCAGCGCGACTTCGAGTTCGCGCAGAAATCGCTGTACAAGTGGAATTCCGGAGGTGTACAGCACCGGAGAACTGCAATCCTCCCCCATGACGAATCCCACCCGTCCGCGCCGCGACTGGTTGCGGCGCATGAGAATCCCACCGATATGCGGACGGTAGTTCAGCTGGCGCATCGCCGCTTTGACCCGGCCGCGTGTGTCGCGCGAAAGCGGGAACACCTCGGTGCCGTTGATGAAATTCGACACCGTGGTGGTCGATACCTTCGCGGTTTTCGCGATGGTGTTGATGTTGACTTTCGTATCCATGCTGTTTTCGAATATCCGGAGCCGCGGTCAGTTTTCGCTCTCCGCTTTGTTTGCCCGCCAGTGCCGCTTGAAAAGAGCCTGGTCGGAGACAGTAGCCGTGTTGAACTGGACGTTTCCGACGTTGCCGCCGAGGAACAGGAACGTTCCCTTGGCGCTGCCATGTGTCCACTGTTCCTGCGAATTTCCGCTCGGAACCTGAAATCCATACTGAAATGCGGCGGTTCCGCTGTAAAAAACCATTCCCTCATGCGGCTGGCAGACCAGAGAGATCAACTGGGATGGACGGTTTTTCGTTTGCAGATACGCCCCCTTGATGCAGGAGGCGTCCGCATTTCCCCAGAGATAACCATTGCACCGATAACTCTTCGGATTGCCGTTGACCGCCAGCGCCGCATCAGTGCGTTGAATCTGATCACTCGGGCATTTGAAAAGTTTTGTCACCCGGCCGTCGTATTGATTCAGGGAGTTCACCAAACAATGTTCCCAGCTCTTGCCGTTGGAGTCTGCGGTTGCTTCCGGCAACCGGTCTTTGTTGTTGTCGGCGTACATCTGAATTTGAAGCCCGATCTGCCGCAGATTATTCTTGCAGCTGCTTTCCCGTGCCCGCTCCCGTGCCTGGTTCAGCGCCGGCAGCAGCATCGAGGCGAGTATTGCGATGATCGCAATCACGACCAGAAGCTCGATCAATGTGAATTCGCTTTTTCTCATGATATTCTTTCCTCTCTTTGGTTGAATACAGCTGGAACCGGGAATTGGAATCATTCGCTGAAACTTCTTGGTTTAAGTTACACGTGAATTGTATATCCTGCTATAATTATACCCAATTCTCCGGCGATTGTCAAGAGGAAAACAAAAAAAATTCAAAAAAATAGTGTCTGGGAAGATCATCGGAATCATGCATTTCCGGAAAGTTTCGACGGGAATCCGGTCCCCCCGTGTGCAACGGGGGGGGGGCGCCGCGGTCTACGGATTCACGAGCAGGGTGGGAATCTCCTCGCGGCGGAATGCGTCGGTGCTTCCTTCGGCGCGCAACCGGATCAATTCGCAAATCCTCCGGGTGAGAGCCGGGTAGTCGACACTGCTGGTGGTGATGACCGGATACCAGTATTGCAGTTCGCGGAAGTTGCCTTCTCCCGAGAGCAGCAGATTGCGGCCCGGGATGCGGCCGCGTTCGAGCGCGCAGGAGGCGACGCCGTGCGCGACGATGTCGTTGTGGCAGATCACCGCCTCGACGTCGTCGAGCGCTCCGGGACGCGAGGCAAGAAGCTCCCGCACCTGCGCGAACTCCCGGAACATGTTGAAGTCTCCGCTCATCGGCGGCGTGAGAACCGTGCCGGTACAGTCGGGATGGGCCGCGAGAGCGCGCAGAAATCCGTCGAGTTTCGCCTGCGCGTCATACCCGTAAAACTCCGGCCGCTGCGATCTGACGTTGAAACTTGACATGTAGAGGAAGCGCCTTGCTCCTTTCGCGTAAAAGTGTTCGAACGCCATCTCGATCTGCCGGTCGTTCCGCCAGTAAAGGAGGTCGAACTCATCCTCGACGCCGGAGAAGTCGCCGTGTCGCCGGAACCGTTCGGTCGAGGAGACTTCGATCATCGGAAGATTGCGCCGGGAGAGCGTGTCGCACATGAGCGCATTGATCTGTCCGAAGTTGATGAGGCAGTCAAGCCCCAGCAGACGTTCGTTCCAGTCGGTGCGTGAATCTTCATCGCCAACGCGCAGGATTTCGAGCGACATGCCCAATTTTTGGAAAAGCACCTGTTCGAGTTCGAGCAGAAACCGTTGCACAAGCGGGATCCCCGCTGAAAAAAGCACCGGCTGCGTACAATCCTCGCCCATGACGAAACCGACCTTGCCCGGCCGGGTCGCCTGGCGGCGGATCAGCACGCCGCCGATATGCGGGCGGTAATTCAGTTTTCGCATCGCCGCCCGGATTCGTCCGCGCGTCTCCGCAGAAATCGGAAACACCTCCGTACCGTTGATGAAGTTCGACACCGTCGTGGTCGAAACCTTTGCCGTTTTCGCAATCGTATTGATATTGACCTTTTCTGCCGGTGGCTCCATCGGACTCCCCGCCGTTTCACAGTTAACGTATATCACCTTGTATTAAGTATACCCGGCGTTTCGGTTTTTTGCAACCCGGAAATCGATTTTGTGTCCGGCCGGCCATGTTTTCACCGCAATTTTTTCCGGTGACAATTGCAAACCTGCGGAATAAAAGGTATATTACCGTCAGGACGGGTGAAACCGTTTCTTATCGATCATCCAACACAGGACGGAGTTATGGCAGAGAAAATTCGGGTCGGAATCTGGGGGCTCGGGCGGGCCGGCAACAATATGCACATCCATGAACTCGGATTGTTTCCGGAAATGTTCGAAATCGTCGCCGGCTGCGACTGGGACGCTTCACGGCGCGAAGCCGCGGCACAGAAACTTCCCGGCAGACCGATCTACGCGAACGGAGAGGAGCTGCTGAAAGATCCGAACGTCGAACTTGTTTCGGTCGCGACCCGCTCCCCCGATCACGTGAAACATGCGATCGCGGCGGTCAATGCCGGGAAAATGGTCATGGTGGAAAAACCGATGGCGTGTTGCATCGGGGACGCTCTCGAACTTCAGAAAGTTTCCGACGCGAATCCCGGCAGGGTGTTCGTGCGTCACAACCGCCGGTTCGAGGCGGCCTTTTCGCACATCCGCGAAATCATCAAATCCGGCAAACTGGGTGAAATTTTCGAGATCAAACTCTGCCGCCACGGCTACCAGTGGCGCGCGGACTGGCAGACGATTCTTGAGTGCGGCGGCGGTCAGCTGTTGAACTGGGGACCGCACCTTGTCGACCATGCGTTGCAATTTCTGGAGAGTCCGGTCAAGGAGCTCTGGAGCGATCTGGCGATCGTCGCCTCCCGCGGGGACGCGGAGGATCACGTCAAGATTGTGTTCAAGGGCGAAAACGGCCGGGTCGTCGATGTCGAGATCTCCGGCGGCGCCGCGCTCAGCGATCCGATCTACGCGGTCCGCGGCAGCCGCGGCACGCTCATGAGCTGGGATGAAAAGCGGCTGAAACTCAAGTATCTCGCCCCCGGATACCCCGAGTGCAACTCCCCTGCTTCGCCGGAAAATCCCCCGCTCGACGGTGGTTTCGGCGGGCAGATCAGTCCGGTCTGGGTCGAAGACGACCTCGGCGTAGCCCCCTCCAACGGCGACGAACCCCACAAGATCTGGAACTATCTCTACCGGGCGATCCGCTGCGGCGAACCGTATCCGATCACGATGGCTCAGGCCGTGGAAGTGGTCCGGGTCATCGATCAGGTCAAGAAAACCCCGATTCGCGACGTCCGCTGAACTCCATGAAACGAAACCAAGGAAGGCAATCAAATGAAAGCTCCCGACTCCCAGATCGCGGTCACGCTCTACAATCTGCGCGACTTTTGCCAGACGGAAAGCGACCTCGACAAAACCCTCGACAAAGTCTGTGAAATCGGCTATCAGGCCGTTCAGGTCTCCGGCACGCCGCTCGCCGCCGACGTCATCAAGCGGCAGCTCGACCGTCACAACCTCTTCTGCTGTGCGACCCATGAGGGGATCGACACGCTCAAAGGCGACGCGGCCCCGCTTATCGACCGGCTTCAGACGCTCGAATGCGACTTCACGGCGCTCGGTGCGCCCCCGGAGGAATACCGCAGCAGCGTCGAAGGAGTGAACGAGTTGATCCGTATCTTCGAAACGATGGGCGCGAAGCTGCTGGAGAAGGGGATCCGCCTCGGTTATCACAATCACCACTTCGAATTTGAGCGGCTGCCGGGAACCCGCGAGATCGTGCTGGACTACTTCTACCGGAACAGCAATCCCGATCTGGTCGCGGCCGAGATCGACGTTCACTGGGTCACGCGCGGCGGCCAGAATCCCGTGAACTGGATTCACAAGGTCGGCAAGCGCATGCCGGTGATCCACTTCAAGGATTTCGCGATCATCGACGGCGGCACTCCGGTTTTCTGCGAGATCGGCGAGGGCAACCTCGACTGGCCCGCGATCATCCAGGCGTGTCGTGAGGAGGGGGTTCGCTGGTACTCGATCGAACAGGACGCGCTCTTCCGCGACCGGGATATCTTCGAGTCGATCAAAATCTCCTTCGACAATCTGAAGGCGATGGGCGTGAAGTAATGGTTGATGCAGAGCGGCCTGCGGGGGGGGATGCTCTCCGCCGGGCCGCCTCTTTTTTTACGGTGATTTGGAATGATGCAGACTTTGCCAGGCTGGTTCCCGCTGATTCTCCTCTCCGCGCTTGGGCTGGGGGTTTATGATCTCTGCAAAAAGCACGCCGTCCGGGAGAATCCGATCATGCCGGTGTTGTTCTTTGCGACGCTCTGCGGCAGCACATTTTTTGTTCTCGGAACCGTCGCCGCCGGAAAACTCAATGATGTATTTTTCTGCGGAACGCGCATCTGGCTGTTTGTTTTTGCGAAATCGCTGCTGGTGGCGGCGAGCTGGAGCTGTGTCTACTATGCGATGCGTGAATTGCCGATCTCGATCGCAGCGCCCATCCGCGCGACCGCGCCGCTCTGGACGTTCCTCGGCAGTTTGATCCTCTTCCGGGAGATTCCGACGATCTGGCAGGGCGTCGCGATGCTGGTGATCTTCGCGGGGTACTACCTCTTTTCCGTGATCGGGAAACACGAGGGAATCAATTTCCGGCAAAACCGGGGCGCACACATGATTGTGCTCGGGACGCTGCTCGGTTCGGTTTCGGCGCTCTACGACAAGTTCCTGCTCGGGACGCTCGCGATTCCGCGCGAGATGATGCAGTTCCACTTTTCGGTCGACCTTGTCGTGATTCTCGGCATCGCCTGGCTGCTGAACTGGAAATTCGGACACTCCACGCGCCCATTCCACTGGCGCTGGAGCATCCCGGCGACGGGGATTCTGCTGATCGTGGCGGACTGGCTCTACTTCTACGCTTTGAGTCTGCCGGATACGCAGGTCTCGATTCTCTCGCTGCTGCGCCGCTGCAGCTGCGTGGTGACTTTCACCGCGGGCTGCGCCTGTTTCCACGACCGGAACGTGAAGGTCAAGGCGGCGGCACTCGCCGCGATCCTCGCGGGCGTCGTGCTGCTCGCGCTCGCCAAATAAGGGTCCCGGTTCGGATGCTAGAGCAGGAATTCGGCTTCCAGCCCATGGCGACCGATCGTCTCGCCCTGGTTGATGGCTTTGAGCAGTAATTCCGCGGCAAGTTTACCACATTCACGCCGCGGTGCAACAATCGCATGATAATCCACGGGTGGCTTATCAAGCCGGATTCCATCGCAACCGATGACAGGAATTTTCAATCCGCGCCCGGAAAGGATCGCGTCGATTTCCGGCACCATGAGATCTGTTCCCACGATCAGAGCATCGGGGGTGGTGCGTTCCAGCAGTCGGAGAATTGCGGCTTCGCCTTCTCCGGGCCGGGGCCAGCATCCCTCCATCAGCTTGCGATCCAGTTTCATGAATCTTTGAACGGCAAAGATGTATGCGTTGAATTTTTGCAGCAGGGCAGGATTGATCCAGGCTTCGATGTGGCCGATGAATCCGATTTTTTGACATTTTCGCTGACGTGCGAGATAGTTTACCGCGTCATTGATTCCGCGAGAGAAGTCGAAGTACACCTGCGGCATATTCGGATCGTGAATCTCGTCGCCTGCGCAGACCATTGGGCGGCCAGAAGCTGCGATACGATCCAGCAGCCATTTTTCGCCGGGGCCGACAATTACCCGGCCGATCGCATCGGAGAGAGACATTGCGTTGAAGTTGAACTGGTGTGTTTCCGGATCTGCTTTGATGTGGTTCAGAATGATCCGACAGCCGAAAGTATTGAATACCTCGTGGGCCCCTTCCAGAACTTCGCTCCAGAACGGGTGGAGAAACGGCGCCGTGAATCCGGAGAAAATAATTTCGATCATCCTTATTCCATCCGGCGTTCCGCCCGGAATTGAGCGGATCACAGTACCGATGCGGCGGCGGCGCTCTACCAGGCCGGCCGTGGCAAGGCGGTTCAATGCCTTGTTCACAGTTTTGATGTTGACTCCAAACTCCTTTGCCAACTTCGCCGCGGGCGGCAGTATCTCTCCTGGACGACCACGCAGGATTCGGCACCTTAACTCTGTGAGCAGTCCCTCCTGACAAGAGGTGAACATGATGTTTCATCCTTTCTATGTTATTATTAATACCATACACAAATATATGGATATTTCAAATCATATATAAAAAACATATTTAATTTTCTCAATTTTAATAAATTCTCTTGACATTCAATTCTATTTGAAGTATAATTAAAACCAGAAATAAACCGTTATATATTACGGGATTTAATGTGGGTAATAATATTCAACGAAGGAGGTAAAGAGAATGAAAGTTAAATTTTCCATGATGTCTGGACTCTCCATAGGGGAAATTTTACATATCCGCAAGCGTTTCGTTTTTCTTGTTCCACAGTCAAGAGAGGAAAACGGGAGGATGAACGCGGCTGTCTCCCACGGTCCTGCAACGGTCAAGGCGGCATTTACATTGATCGAGCTTCTCGTGGTGAAAACTTGTCAAATATACCATTCTTTCCTTGTCTGCACCGGGCAGTCAAGAGAGGGGTTCGGGGGAGAGAAAGCGGCTATGGCAGCCGCGTCTCTCCCCGTACCGAACAACCATCAAACTCCCCATCGGCCAGTCATCGCCCCGCAACAAAGTCTCCGCTCGGCAAGCGGCGAAGTGGAGCAAAAACGCGAATGGGTCTTTCCGCAGAAAAGCGGGAAGAGCCGTTCGCGTTTTTGCGGCTCTTTCCCCTCGCGCCGGCCGACCGCAGCCGAGTCCGTGACCGCCCCGTACGCGGCACCGGCACCTTGCCGGACGCAGGGGGTGCGGGGGGCGGCGGAAACACCCCCTGCCTCCCACAGCCATGCAACGGTCAAAGCGGCGTTTACCTTGATAGAGCTCCTCGTAGTGATTGCAATCATCGCAATTTTGGCGTCGATGCTGCTTCCTGCGTTGAACCAGGCACGAGCCCGGGCGAAAGACATTCAGTGTACTTCAAATCTGAAGCAAATTGGAACTTACATGACGATGTATATTGATGAAAACAATGGTGTGATTCCGGCGGGGAATTGCAATATCAACGCGAACTGGAGCGGCAAGTGGCAGGATATGCTTATGAGTCTTTATTCGCCGAACACGCAGATCGAAAACAATGCCTATCTCCGGGCCGAGGGAAATTTGCGGATGCCGATCGGTCCGTTTGCCTGTCCTTCCTCTTTTGCCTATAACCTTGCGACGAGTACGCGGCATTACGGCATTAACGATCCACGAGCCGTCAATGACGGTCGGGGGTTCGCGTCAAACCGTGACGGTTCCTGTGACATGAAGATCGGTCGGATCCGGATCCCGAGTCGACGGGCAGCCCTATTCGATACCGATCAATGGGATTCCTCTCCGGATCCACAGGCCTGTAAACGCGACAGTTCCACCAAGGACGGTCTGGTTGTCTCGAATGCGAACGGAATCGGAGAGTATCGACATGGAGGAGGACACGCGATGAACTTCTGTTTTGCTGACGGCCATGTTGAACAGCGGACCAAGGAGAGCATTCCACAGGATTACACATCGGATGAAGGATATTTCTGGGGATCGGAAGCTCGAGACTGAAACCAAATACAGGGAGTGGTGTCATGCTGGTCAAAAAAATAGTGCTTGGGTGTGCGTTGCTGGCGGTGGCAGCGGGATTCTCCGCCGAAATCCCCATGGACAATTCCGCTCTGATTCCGGCCATTCGTCCCGATGCGGAAGTGAAACTCGAGACTGTGTCTCCGGGGACGACCGCAACACCGGACTGGGTCAAAAGCCTGATTATTGTTGAGGCCAATGTTCAAACCGCCTCAACTGATGGAACGTTTCGCGGCATGGAGAAAACGCTCGATCATCTTGCGGAGATGGGTGTGAACGGCATCTGGATCACGCCCATCAACGATGGAAATCATTACGGCAACTTCGGTATTCACACTCTGAATCCGAATTTGACCGGAGAAACGGAAATTTCAGAACAGTGGAAACGGGTGAAAGATTTCGTTGACGCGGCTCATCGGCGCAACATCCGGGTTTTCTTTGACGTCGTTTCGTGGGGCGTGACGGTTTTGTATGGCGGAGCTCCGCTTCTCCGAGAGAAGCCGGAGTGGTTTACCGGTCCCATCGAGCAATGGCACGGGCAGCGCTGGAACTGGAAAAACCCGGAACTGCGTGAGTGGTTCACATCCCGCCTGGTTGAGATGATTCTGGTGACTGGCGCCGACGGATTCCGTTGTGATTGTGCCCCGTTTTTTGCGGGATATGCTCCTTATGCGGAAGCGCGGAAGCGGTTGCTGGATTTCGGCCGTAAGGTTGTTTTTATTGCCGAGAGCGGCAGTTGTCGACAGGGAGTTTTCGATTTTGACCAGATCGCTTTCTGTCGGGACGGCGATCCGAGAGCGCCGCGCACGACCTGCACGGTTTTTCTCGAAAAAAACATTGTGGATCTTATTCGCAGCGGTGACGAACTTATCGCCCGCGATGCGGAGATTGCTCCCGGGGAACAGCGCTTTTACGCTTATCAGCTTACGAGTCATGACAGTGTGGAATTTGCCGCGCACGGCAGCCCGATTGCGTTCGGATATCAGGCGCTCTTTTCTCCATTCATTCCGCTTTGGTATCTGGGGGAGGAGTGGAACAATCCGCGTACCGTCACCAACCATTGGTCATGGTCCAACCCGGTACAATGGGATTTGCTTGAACAAAAGGAGAATCGCCGCTTTTTCGAAATCGTGAAAAAGATGATCCGCATCCGGCGGAGCTATCCGGATATCTTCGAGTATTTTCCGGCTGTTCTGCGCAAAGAGGCCAACATCTGCAAGGTGGAGACCGATCGTCCGGAGCTTCTGCAATCCTATGCACGGTATCGAAACGGACGTGCGGTTCTGATCGTGCCGAACAATGGGAAAAACGATGCAACGATTCGGATTTCACTTCCGTATGAGGCGGCAGGAATCGGGGCCGGAAACCTGGTTGTAACCGATCTGATGGCAGACCGGGAGTTCGCTTCCGGTCGTCCGGAGACTCTTCAGGTAACCATCCCGCCTGATATGCTCGGTATTTACCTGTTAGAGCCGGGAAAATGAGGAGAAAACTTGTCGCATTCGGTATGGCGGCCGCAGCCCTTTTTCTTTCGGGGTGCGCCGCGGTTCCGCGCAGCTGCCTGGTCGACAATGGTTGTTTTGCGTTGAAGTTGGATGATCCTTCCGTACCGGATCGTGCAGGAAAGTTCGGATGTCGTTTTTTACGGGCCGGCTGGATAGTTTCGCTGCGTCCTGCCGGCAGTACGGAAGAACTTTTCCATATTCGTTCTCTTTACGGATATCATCCGGCTTTTGGCTGTACTCAGGAGATTGTGCCGGAACTGGAGCTCTCTCCAAATCGGCAGTTGAAGCTCGGCGTAGGCATTATTGAACCGAATGCAGAGAACCGTTTTCGGGCAGTTCCAGTTGAACTTTTTCCCTGGGTGACGTGTGTAACCCGGACAGAGGATCGGGTCGTGATGGAGGCACGCCAGAATTCTGGATTTCATGCCGGTTACGCGTATGAACTTATCGTGAGGGTAACCGTTACTGACGGCTCCCCGGAAATCGTTATGTGGCAGAAAATACAGAATCTCGGTTTGCGCCCTATTCGCGGGCAGGTTTATCTTCATCCGTTTTTCAATGTTCACGAGTTGCAGAGTTGTTATTTTCGCCTGCCCGGAGGATTTGTCGGAAGGGTGTTTGACCTGCCGGAATCCACTTCCCACACATACACGGAGGGCGATTCCGCTCGAACGCTTTCCGCCGTGTTTCGAACCGATCTGCGGTATGTGGTGACCATCGGTTCCGATGAGTCCTTTGAGTTTGTTCAAATCTGGCACAACAGTCGGAACTGTTTTGCTCTCGAACCGTTTCTTCCTGTGGATGTTGCTCCCGGTATGGTACAGGAGTGGAATTGGCGGCTTTGCGTATATCCGGAAGAGAGCTGAATTTCAGAAAGAACCGTTGTAGACGGTCATTTCGAAGAGATTAAAAAGAATAATCTGGTGAAAAAAAGAATTATGAAATCAAACGACATTCCCGTATCCCATTTCCTCCGTACCAGGGGGATTCCGACTTCCATGCTTGGTCCTTTTTTCGAGCACTGCGCGAAAGATGGAGTTCGCCATCTGTCGTTGACCTCGGAAGAACTTGAGCTGTTACCACAGGACCCGGAGCGATGCAAAGCGCTGCAATGTGCTTCCCGTGCAAGCGGAATCCGTTTTTTGAATGCCCACGCCCCCTATGGCGAACAGTGGGATCTGAATTGTTCCGATCCGATACGACGCACCGTTCTCCCGGAGGAGCATAAGCGGAGATTTGAACTTTGTGCTTCGTTCGGGCTGGAAAGCATTACCATGCATATCGGAACCAACGACAGTGGTCGACCTCTTTTCGAATTACGCAGCCGGGTTCGGGAATCTCTTGCGGAACTTCTGCCGGAAGCCGAGACGTTCGGACTCATTATCGCCGTCGAGAATACGCTTTTCCCCACCGATACTCCGGAAGAACTTCTGGCGTTTCTTGCCGAGTTCGATCGACCTTCCCTGGGAATTTGTTTCGATTCCGGGCATGCGAATCTCATGGATGCATCTCCCGGAAAGCAACCGGGGATGATGGTGGAATGGATCCGGAGGCGTTGGGAAAACTCGGTCCATTTTCAGAACGATACGCTGTCCCGGTTGCTGCCGCATGTCGTCACCTGCCATCTTCACGACAACCACGGCTTCGATGATGAACATCTGCTTGCCGGAGAAGGGACCATTGATTGGTCGAGGCTTCTCCGGCGGCTCAGGACAGATGCTCCCCGGCTTCGTTCTTTCCAGAACGAAGCGAACATGTCAACATACGGGATTTCGCCGGGAGAGGCCGTCAACCGGTTTAAGAGGCTCATGTCCTTCGTCGCAGAAGAACTTGTCGGATCGCAGAGATAAGTCCCATTCCCTCTTAAGTGCGTCAAGGGAGTGGGACAAAACGGACAAAAAGTACTATCCAGGTTCAGTCCCATTCCCTTTAAAGTGCGTCAACGCAGGCCGACCGCCTCCCGGACTTTCGCCATGGTCACGGTGGCTTCGGCGCGCGCTCTTTCCGCCCCTTTGCGCAGGACTTCCCAGACGTAGTCGAGATTCTGTTCGAGTTCCGCGCGCCGTTTGCGCATCGGCTCGAAGTAGGCCCAGAGTTTGTCGAAGAGCGCGAGTTTCGCGTGGCCGTAGCCGTAGCCGCCGGCGCGGTACTTCGCTTTCATCTCCTCGAGCTCCTCCGGTGTGGCGACGAGTTTGTAGAGCGCGACGACGTTGCAGGTGTCGGGATCTTTCGGCTCCTCGAGCTGTTTGCAGTCGGTGACGACGTTCATGATCGCCTTCTTGATCTCCTTCTCCTTGCCGAAGATCGGAATCGTATTGTGATAGCTCTTGGACATCTTCTGCCCGTCGGTGCCGGGAACGATCGCGACCTCCTCCGGAATGAGCTCGTCCGGAATCGTGAACACTTCGCCGTACTGGTTGTTGAATTTGATCGCGATGTCGCGCGTGATTTCGAGATGCTGCTTCTGGTCCTTGCCGACCGGCACGAGGTTGCTCTGGTAGAGCAGGATGTCCGACGCCATCAGCACCGGGTAGGAGAAGAGACCGTTGTTCGGGGAGAATCCCTTCGCAATCTTGTCCTTGTAGCTGTGGGCGCGTTCGAGCAGCCCGACCGGCGTCACGTTGTTCAGAATCCAGGTCAGTTCGCACACCTCCGGAACGTCCGACTGCCGGAACAGCACGGTCGACTTCTCGGTGTTCACGCCGCATGCGAGAAAGTTCAGCGCCAGCTCAAGCACGTTTGCGCGCAGCTGCGCCGGTTCCGGCGAGGTCGTCAGCGAATGGTAGTCCGCCAGAAAGACGAACGTTTCGCCCTTCTCCTGAATGTTGATGATCTGGCGCATCGCGCCGAAATAGTTGCCGATATGCGGCGTGCCCGAAGGCTGAATCCCTGTTAAAATTCTCATTGGTTCACTCGCTTTTCAATCGTAAACGAATCCGGATCATCCGGTTAATATCTCCGCAGAAACCTGCCGACCAGCACGATCAGGCGATTCCACACATTCGGAATCGTCAGCAGCGTGACGGCGAACAGCAGATGGAGGACATACCACGCCGGTTCGGGCGGAAACGCCTGCGCCCATACGATTTCCGCAGGCGGAGGATCCATCAGGAACTGGATGATCCACGGGAAACTCCCCAGCGCCAGAATCGTCTGGTAGAGCCCGAACAGCCGGAAGAGAAACTCCGATACTTTCCGAGTCTCCTCCGTTTCAGGCCCTTTTCGCACTGTGAAAAAGCCGCAGACCGGAATCAGCAGCACCAGCAGCGCAAATGAAATCCAGCCGATGACTCTCCACTCTCCATCTCTCAGCCATGTCAAACTTCCCGGCAGTTGGAGGAGCAACAGAGGAATCGCAAATTTGAATACGATCGCATTGAAGTCAACGTTTTTCATCATGTGGTTCCTCCCGGGTTCCAGTGGTATTCCCTTGTTTCTGTATTACAGTTTCTGCGCGCTCGCTCCGTCGCCGATCGCGCAGATGATGTACTCGGCGTCGATGCCGGTACGTGCCTTGTACCCGGCGACGACCCGCTTCGCGTACTCTTCGGCGTCGTCGCTTTTGACGAGGTGAATCGTGATTCCGCCGAAGCCGCCGCCGGAGAGACGCGCGCCGAGGCCGCCCGGAATCGACTTCGCAAGTTCGACCAGATAATCGAGCTCCTCGGTGCTGTTCTCGAAATTCACGCGGCTCGACTCGTGCGACTCAAACCAGAGACGGCCGAATCCGACGACGTCGTTCTTCTCAAGCAGCCGGATCGCCTCCATGACCCGCGTGCACTCCCCGACCACGTGCAGCGCACGGCGGTACTCCCGCTCGGTCAGCACCGGTCTTGCGACTTCGAGCTGTTCGAGCGAGACGTCGCGCAGCGTCTTCACATCCGGGTACATTCCTGCGAGCTTGTGCGCGGCCGATTCACAATCCTGGCGGCGAACGTTGTACTCCGAGTCGACGAGGTTGTGTTTCGCCATCGAGTTGATGACCACGATCGAATATCCCGCCGGCAGCGCGACTGTGCGCAACACTTCGACCGTGCGGAAATCCGAGAGGATCATCGAATCCTTCTTGCCGAAGATCGAGCTGAACTGGTCGAGCAGCCCGCTCTTGAGCCCCATGTAGTTGTTTTCAACGCCCTGTCCGACCCGCGCCCAGTCCGCTTTCGAGAGCTCGATGCCGAACGCCTCCGCGAACGCGAATCCGGCCGAGGTCTCAAGCGCCGCCGAGCTCGACATGCCCGCCGAGAGCGGAACCGTGCTCTCCATGCCCGCGTCGAATGCGCCGACCTTGATGCCGCGGTTTTCGAGTTCGACGATCACGCCCTTGATGTAGTTGCTCCAGTCCTTCGGAATCGCGGTCGCGATGTTGTCGAGGTCGAACTCCCGTACGCTGTTGTCGCGGAAGTCCTTGATCCGGCAGTGTTTCCCGTCGACCGGGGCGAGCACGAACTTCGTGTTCTGCTCGACCGCGCAGGAGAGCACGAATCCCTGGTTGTAGTCGGTGTGGTTGCCGAGGATCTCGAGCCGCCCGGGCGCCTGCGCCGCGACGGTCGGTTTCTTCCCGTAGAACTTCTCGAATTTCTCAATCAGAGTCTGCATGATGAAATTTCCTGTTGGTTGTGGTTTATAGAAAACAAATTCTGGAAATGCACTGGTCGAAGCTCTCCTGCCCGCTCAGGATGTCGATCTCGATGCGCAGATAGTAGAGCGGCACGTCACAGCGGCCGATCTTCGGAATGCGCACGGCGTCCTTCTCGGTGGTCACGATGAAATCCGCGCCCGCCGCCTTCGCCTGGTTGATGAAGTCGATGATCTCCTGCTGCGTGTAGCGGTGGTGATCGGCGTAGTGATCCTTGAGCACGAGCTCCGCGCCGAGCTGGCGGAGGAAGTTTTCGAAACTCTCCGGCTTGGCGATGGCCGAGAGCGCCGCGACCTTCGCTCCGCGCAGTTTCTCGAGCGGCTCCTGCTGGTTGCCGGAAAACATCTTCACGAGGTGCTTCGGCTTGTGACAGCACTCGATGATCTCGGCCCGGCGCGTGTGGCGCCGCAGGAAGTTCTTCAGATGATTGATCTTGTGACTGCCGTCGGATTTCGTGAGAAAGATGTAGTCCGCCCTCCGGATGTTCTTGATCGGTTCACGCAGGATTCCGCGCGGGAGTGTGTTGCCGTTCCCGAACGGGTCGGTCGAGTCGACAAGTACGATGTTGATGTGCGGCTTGAGCATGAGGTACTGAAAGCCGTCGTCGAGGATGATGACGTCGCTCTGATACTGTTCGACCGCGTAGAGGCCTGATTTGACCCGGTCCTTGTCGACGAGCACCGCAACTTTGCTCAGATTCGAGGCGAGCATGAACGGCTCGTCCCCGGCGTAGTCCGATTCGAGCAGGAGATTGTGGCCGTCCGAGACGACCTTCGGCGGCAGCTCGATCTTCTGTGACCGGAACCGCTGCATGAGCCGGAAGAGGAACGACCGCTTCTTGCTGCGGTATCCGCGCGACAGAATCGCGACTTTGCGCCCCTTTTCGCTCAGGGTTCTGGCGAACACCTCGACCACCGGCGTTTTGCCCGTGCCGCCGCAGGAGAGGTTGCCGATGCTCACAACGAGGCAGCCCAGCGCATGATTCCGGATCACGCGCTTGTCGTACATCCAGATCCGGAACTGAATGGCCATGCGATAGAAACGCGAGGCGATGAAAAGAATGTCGATCATCACCCGATCGTACCACGCTTTCCGCCGCCCGTCCATGAGTTCGAGAAAATACTGCTCGAAATCCTCGCCCTTGAATTTGAAACGGGAATGCATCCGCTCTCCTGAAAAAAACAGTTATGCTCTATAAATTAATGCACAATTGCCCCGCATGCAAGCTGGCACTTCCACTTTCCTGAATTATATTAATGGGAATTCATCAGAAAGCGGGGAAAAGAAGATGTTGTCGAAGTTGGAACGGGAGTTTGCGACGTATGCACAGAGTTTTTATACCGGCGAAGAGGCGGTCGACCGCAATCTGCGGCTGAAACTCGCGCACAGCTTCCGGGTTCGCAACGAAATGCGCCGCCTCGCGGAGGCGGAGTCGTTCTCCCCGGAGGCGATGTGCGAAGCCCTGCGCACGGCGCTGCTGCACGACCTGAGCCGGTTCGAGCAGTTTCAGCGTTTTCAGACGTTCAACGATGCGGAGAGTTTCGACCACGGCGACCGGTCTGCCGAACTCGCCGCCTCCGGCGACTGGCTGGAGGGATTTGCTCCGGAGGCGCGCGACGCCATTCTGACCGCGATCCGCATTCACAACAAGCTCGCGGTTCCGCCGGGGCTGGCGGAGCGGACCGATCTTCTCGCCCGCGCAATCCGGGACGCCGACAAACTCGACATCATCCCGATCCTGCTCGGCTATCTGGAGGATCCGGAGAATGAGTCGATCGTCTTCGGGCTCTCCGAAAAGCCGGAACTCTCCGCGCTGGTGCTTGAGTCGATCCGGCGGGGGGAGTGCCCGCGCCATCGCGATATGCGGACCGTCTGCGACTTCGTGGCGTCGAAGTTCCTGTGGGTGAACGATCTGAATTTCAACTGGAGCCGGGAAGAATTCCTGCGCCGCGGCTATCTCGACCGGATCATGGCGCATCTTCCTCAGACTCCAGTGTTCCGGCAGCTCCATGACGATGCGCGCCGCCGCCTCACCTCCGCCTGAAACGTGCGTCAGAAACAGCCGGTCGACTTCAGCCACTCCGCCCCTCCGGCGAGGATCATCTGCACCGCCACCGCTGAGACGATCAGGCCTGTAATCCGGATCAGCGGACCGACAAGATGCAGAAATCGCAGCACTCTCCCGAGCGGCAGCGAGAAGAGCATCAAAACAAAATTCACCGTCAGCGCCAGCACAAGCGCGGTCAGGCAGGGGATGTGTCCATACTCCGCCGCGAACGAAATCGCCACCGTGATCGTGCCGGGTCCGGCGATCAGCGGCGCGGCCAATGGCACGATCGAAAGTTCGTTGAAATCCTCGCGCAGATCATGGTCCCGCTTCTGGAAGAAACGTCCCTGCTGAATCGCCGTCCATCCGACGAAGAAAAGCACGAATCCCCCCGTGATCTTCAACGAATACATGTCGATCCGGAAGATCTCCTTGAGCACAAACTGCCCGATGATCGCGAAAGCCGCGAGGATTCCGAGCGCCGCCAGCGAGGATTTCCAGGAGAGTTCGAACACCTGTTTTGAATTCAGCGGCGGCTCGTAGGTCGACAAAAACAGCACCTTGCTCGCGGGGTTCAGCAAAGCGAGAAGATAAAGTGTGTTTTCAAAAATTTTCGTCCACTCCATTGCGCATTCCTCCTCACAGACAAAGTGCCGTTTTTTTGGGCGATTTGATTTGACAACTTCGGGATTCCATGCTTAATTTACCTCCGGAATGGATTTTTTTCGACGGTTTTGTTCGGAGAAGTTGTGTAAAAAACCGGAAATAATCGGTTTTCAGGGTGATTATTTCCGGAAATGTGGTATATTAATAACCGGGTGACGATGGATGAGAAATAAAAAACCCGGTTATTGATTATGCAGAAATTGATGTTGAGCGGCAAAATTCACTTTGCCCGGGTGACGGCCTGTGAACTCGATTACGAGGGGAGTCTCGAAATCGATCCGGAGTATCTGGCCGAAGCGGGCATCCTGCCGTACGAGAAAATTTTAGTGGTGAACCGCACGAACGGGTCGCGTCTGGAGACCTACGCGATTCCGGGCGTCCCGGGGGAACGGGCGTTCTGCCTGAACGGGCCGGCGGCGCATCATGGCAAGGTCGGCGACGTGATCACGGTCATGGCCTTCTCGCTCATGTCGGAGGAGGAGGCGCGGGAGATCGATCCCCCCGTGATCGTGCTGAACGAAAAGAACGACATCATCATGCGCAAAGGGGTGCGCAGATAAACGTTTCGGAGGTGTCCGATGCGGCTGCGGCGGGGACGGCAGACGAGGCAGACGGGGCAGGTGGTTCTGGAATATGTCATCATGCTCGTGCTGTTGACGTTCCTGTCGTTGTCGCTGCTGGCGCTCGTCGGGGCGTTTTCGAATCAGGGCAGCCGGATGATCGAGCTTGTGAGCGCCGATTTTCCGTAACAGAAGTTGAGTGTGCAATCGTCCACAACCAGAGGGAGGCGGGCAATGAATATCATTCGCGGCAGGCGGCGCAGACAGCGCGGACAGGCGGTTCTCGAGTATGTGATTCTGATCGTCGTGGTGGCGCTGGCGGCACTTTTTGTACTGGCCAACTTCAGCGACCGGCTTCGCAGCATGGTGACGGGGGTGACGGTTACGCTCGGCGGTCAGGAAGACGACTCGATGAGCAAGTCGAGCATCGAAATCGTCCAGGAGCTCGACCAGACCGGCGCCGACTACGGCACCAACAACTGACAGCTCCACCGGAAAAAAAGCCGCGCATTCCCCTTGCGGGAGTGCGCGGTTTCTGTGTGTCCGATCGACCGTCTTATTCGAGTTTCGCCCCCTCGACGGTGAACTCCTGAGCCGGGCGTGCGGTCGAGCCGCGGTAGAAGAAGAAGAGTTCGTTACGCAGTTGATCGGGAGCGATCCGCCCGGACTTTTTGAGCTCCCGGCCGAGCCGCAGCCGCCAGGTGTGCAGCTCGCCGTCGCCGGACAGCTCGATGCGGCCGCTGTAACGCCCCCGCCACTCTTTCTCGGGCAGAACGACTTCGACCTCCCCGTCCCAGCGGCTCCGGACTTGCAGAACAAGCGTATCGTAGGGGCCGGACATCGCCTTTTCGGAGAAGACGAAGAAAGCGGCGGGGACCTCTCCCGGCGGCGATGAACGGAATTTGATGTTCCATCCATCGCGCAGTTTTTGTACTTTTCCGGGAATCTTCGAGCCGCTCTCTTTCGCGGGACTGCATTTCACAAAATCGCGTCCGGTGATATCGACCGGAGACGGATGCGCAGTTTCGCCCGTGACGGCGATCAGCGCCGGAAACGCCGTATTGGCGGGCAGCCAGTCGATGTGATTCTGTTCCCGATAGAGCGGAGAGAGAAAGTCGATCGACGCGATCACCGCATCCGGATGCGGATTCTCCCACTCCATGACATAGGCTCCGATATTATTCCCGGCGGCGTTCTTGCGCATGACGCCGACCCTGGCCTCGGCCAGAGGAGCGGGATTCCACCAGTCGCCGATGTTCCGATTGCCGACGAGAGGCAGTTCAACCGAGCTGCCGTCGGCGTAATTGATCCGGTAACGTCCGGCGTCGGCCGCGCCTCCCCAGGCGGCGGTGTGCAGGAAAAAGAGCCGTGAAAATTTGCCGTTCACTTTGATCCCCTTGATCGCATGCGGGAAATCCGGGCGCGCCGATCCGGCCGTGATGAGACATCCTTTCCCGTTGTTCTTCGCGGGGTCGACGATCCGGAACAGGATTCCGGCGGCCGTCACGTTTCCCGTCGGCATCGTGCGGAAATCGTTCCTGCCCTGATCGAACCATCCCCCTTTGCCGTCGTTCTCAATCTCGTCGGCGAACCCGCGGTTCGCGTACGGCGCCAGGTCGATCGGCACGAGCCGCGCGGTGCTGGCGGAAAATCCCTCCGGGACGACCAGCGGCCGCGTCTGTTTCCGGAATTCCGCGGTTCCGGCGGCGTAACGGAAGAGGTTGCGCAGGTAACGGGCGGCGGAACTGTCGCGCTGTGCCGCGGCGAACGCATTCAGCTGAGAGGCGATCAGACGCCCTTTGCCGACTGTGCCTTCGAGCAGCGCCATGCCGACGTTCCGGCTGCCGAGATTCGGCCCCTTGGCGGCGAGCGCATTTTCGGTGAACGGCAGGAAACAACTCGAAACGACATAGCCGAAATCCGGATTGTTCCAGGTGTCGAAATTCCGGGCGGAAAGCCCTTCGAAAACCGGATGGGTCAGAATCACCGGGTCGCAGAAGCTCTTCTCGTCGGTGAACAGCTGCAGCCCCAGCGGCAACTCGCTCGACAGGTTCTTCTGCTCGAGAAGGAGCACGACCCCGCCCGCATTCAGGAACGCCGAAAGGTACGGATCGTTCCTGAGTGCGAGACGCTGCGGCGTCTCGGTTTCCGGCGGGATGACGAGGGTTGCCGGGGCCTTCAGCGTTTTAAGGTCGCGCACGACGGTGTACGGCATGCCGAACGCCTTCAGCTGCTCCGCGAGCCGGGCAACGTTTTTCGGCGCGCCGGTGTCATAAACCAGCACGGGGCGGACCGCTTCGATCTTTTCGCTCCTCAATGCCGGAGTGTCGATATAGAGATCGTAATAGTTGCGGGCCAGCTCTTTGCCGTTGTCGAGCAATGTGAGCCGGAGCTGGTAAAAGCCGGTTCCGGTTTCAGGCATGGTCAGTTGGACTTCGCGTTTCGCGTTCCGCTGGGCCGGGAGCTCTCCGGCCGGAAGCGAGGCGACCGGAACGGTTTTGCCGTCGGGCCCGGCGAGGGCGACCTCAAGGGTCAGGCTGCGGTATGCGCGGTTCGAATTGTTGACGATCTCCATCGTCCACTTCCGGCTTTCTCCCGCGAACAGATTGCGCGGCGGCAGATCGATCTCATTGTGCAGCGTCGGCAGAACCGGCTGGTTCCAGAGCGTTGCGGTCTTGAGCGTCGGGTCGCTGAACCACGGCGCAAAACCGATGAAGCGGCGATCGAGCCGGTAGAGCTCGAAGATGCGCCGTCCGTAGCGCGACTTCGGGACATCCGACCGCACGGCTGGGTCGACCGCTTCGGCGAGGCTCATGCAGCCGGTGAAGCCGATTCCGCACGGCTGACCCCAATTGTATTCTCGGTTCACATACTTCATATATTCATCGATGTCGTTGCGCTTGAAATTCGCATTCTTGTTCGAAGCGTCGTGGAAGCCCCACGAGAAACCGACGTTTTCCCAGGCGATCAGCGGTTTTTCGAGCCGGCCGTTTTTGCCGCCGAAGATTTCGAGCAGTCCCTTATAGATGAAATCAGCCTCCTTGTCGCGCTCGGTCCACGGGCGCGAAAGGGCGACATAGGTGTGCAGGTCGCAGACGTCGGTATCGAGCTTCGTCCGGCCGTAGGAGCCCCAGCCGGCCTGTCCGGAAAATGTGCTGATCGGCCGCTTCTGGCGGTCCATGGCGCGGACGGTTTCGACCTGAAGATCCATCTGCCGCGCGATTTCGGGCCGGTTCGAGTGGACGACCTCGTTGCCGAGCGACCACATGGCGACCGACGGATGGTTGTAAGTCGCCTCCACGAATTCCCGCAGCTCCGGAATGTTGTGCTTTTCGAATTCCGGAACGTCGAGGTGGGTCGTGAAGCTCCAGGCCCACTCGTTGAAGATCATCATGCCGCACTCGTCGGCGATCTCAAGCGCGACCGGGACGATCGGCATATGCGCGGTGCGCAAAATGACGTAACCGAGATTGCGGCAGCCGAGAATGAAATCGGTCAGCGATTTCTCCTCCGCCTCGGCGGTGCGGTTGAAGCCGCCGTAGTTGCAGGAGGGGATGTTCTCGCCGAAAAGATAGATCTCCTCGCCGTTCAGATAGAACCTGCCGTTCTTCGTATGGAATTCGCGGTAACCGAAGCGGGCGCTCGCGGCGGAAACGGCCTCCCCTTTCCCGCCATGCAGCGCGAGCGTCAGAAAATAGAGGTACGGGCGCTCCACCGACCACTTCTGCGGGTTGTTGAGTTTCAAGGCGATACGCCCGGTATTGACGCCGGGTTTCAGGGAGAGGCGTCCGGAGACGCTCCCGGCGACGGCGTTGGCGGACTCTTTCATCGCATCGGTGACGATGCCGTCGAGAGTGCCGGCCCAGGCCTTTCCGGTGTGGTTGATGATCGTGTAATCGGCCTCGATGCCGCCCATCGCGAGACTGGGAGTGATGAAGATCTTCGCGATCCGCAGCTCGGGCTCGAGCGAGAGCGTGACATTCTGCCAGATGCCGCCCTTGATGTTGCCGATCCACCACTGGGCACCGTAAGCGTGCGTCGCTTTCGTCTTTTTCCCGAAAGCGGGGCCGAAGTCGGAGAAGACGCGGAGCGCGAGAACATTCCGGCCCGGCTTCGCGGCATCGGTCGCGTCGATTTCGAACGGCGTGAAATCGCCGTGGTGGCTGCCGATCTCCTTCCCGTTCAGGAACACCTTCGCATCGTAGCCGACGCAGTCGAATTTCAGGATGACCCGGCGGTTCTCAAGTTCGGCGGGAGTCAGCTCGAATTCGGTGCGGTAGAGGCCCTTCGTATACGGCTCGGACTCCTTGCGGGCCTGCGGATACTTCACAAACCAGTCGAGCGGAACCCTGATCGTGCTCCAGCCGGAGGCGTCGAATTCCGGCTTCATGAAGCCGGTGTTCAGATCGGCGTCCGCCGGGAACGGCGTCGCGGAGTTGGTCACGCCGGAGAAACGCCACTCGCCGTTCAGGGAACGGCTGCGGACGAAATCGGCCGGCCTGACGGTCTCGCCGCCGAGCTTGAATTCGATTTGATCGGGCTTGACGGTTTCGGCCCGCCTGAAGTCATGCGGCGGGGGAAGATACGGAGCGATGTCCGCACGGACCGGGCCGCAGAGTACGGCGATTCCCGCGAGAGCGGGCAGGATCTGTCTGATATTCATGGATACTCCCTGCAAGTTATGAGTGAAACGGCCGGAAAGCTGCGCGGCGGAGCCGCTTCAGTCCAGTTTGCCCCAGTAGAGTCTGTCACAGTCGGTCCCATTGATGATGCCGGAATTCTTGTGCATCGGAGCGACGTGGCCATCGAGCCAGACGATGTTGGCGGTCATGTTGTGACGGAAATCGAGCGTCGGCCACCAGTCTACGAATCCCATACTCCCGCAGACAAGGAGCGCGCTCCAGTTCTCGGGTTTGGCGTTGTAGTCGTAATCCTTCATGCAGTTGAGCTGGTTGTCGGCGAGAAACACGACAGAGGAGGCCTTGCTGAATCTGCCGTACTTGACGTATTTGTTGTTGTTGTCGGCACCGACCGCGGCGTGTGCCGTGGCTTTGATGCTCAAAAACCAGCTGTTGTGGCCGTAGCCGAACCGGGTCGGCATGGACGGGCAGATTGCGACCTTGAGTTCATTCATATCCTCGAATGTATCTTCGCCCAGTCTGGGCTGCCTGCCGTTGATGTAGGGAGCGAGCAGCGCGGTCCAGTAATTCGGCTTCTTCCATCTGGGGGTGTCGCCCTGGTCGGCCGGGGCGATTGACGGGACGATCGTATCGTTGTAGTCCGAAGCGTAAAGCATTCCGGCCTGTCCCAACTGCTTCAGGTTGTTCATGCAGCTCGCATTGCGGGCCCGTTCGCGCGCCTGGTTCAGCGCGGGCAGCAGCATGGCGGCGAGAATGGCGATGATCGCAATGACGACCAGCAGTTCGATCAGGGTGAAAGTGTGTTTTCTCATGATCCGTTCCTTTCTTTATGATTCGGATGTTCGGGCACAATACGGTCTTTGAAGCGGTTGCGGGACGGAGGATTCCGTCACGCTCCCGCGCTGTTTTTCTCCGATGCGTTCGGGGGTCGGTACGTCAGCGGCATTCCGGGT
The DNA here is from genome assembly GCF_944391105.1 of uncultured Victivallis sp. Taxonomy (GTDB): domain Bacteria; phylum Verrucomicrobiota; class Lentisphaeria; order Victivallales; family Victivallaceae; genus Victivallis. Next base: position 6,795 of record NZ_CALXSK010000024.1, on the reverse strand, counting down.
GGTCTGGCCGAAAAAAAAAGAAAATGGAATCTCCGCCTGAAGCCTGCGGTCGGGCGATTCGATCAGCTTCTGCAGGTTCTTCACGGCCGTGCGGCCGATCTCATAATCGTCCACCACGACGGTGGACACCCAGCTTTTCCTGCTCTGATAACTGTAACAGGAGACGATTTCGATCTCATCCGGGACCCTGATCCCGGCTTCCGCCAGCCGCCCGTACGCCTCAACTCCCATGGAGTAGTTGTAGGCGAGCACCGCAGTGGGAGCTCCCGGCCGCCGGAACAGCGGCACGGCGATCTCATCGCCGGAACTCCGGATGTCCTGCACGTCGATCGTGATGCCGGGCCTCTCCCGCAGGAAATCCGCGATTCCCGCATCCATCTGCCGCTCGAGAAACGCATTGTGCGTCTCATGCAGCTGCAGGATGCGGCGGTGTCCGTGCGACGCGAGAAGCTCCAGCGCCTTGCGGGTTCCGGCCCGGGTCGCGTTGATGGTGTAGTTGTACTGTTCAAGCGGTCCCGGAACGGTGACGGCGAACATGATCGGCAGCCCGGCCTCGACCGGCTCCTGCCAGAAAGTTTCGCTCGGCTGGGCGCCCCACACCAGCAGCCCGTCGATGTTCTGCGACTGGATGAGCGACATGTATTCGCGGTCGTCCATGAAACGCTTGTCGTTGAAGATCAGCAGCAGCCGGAAGTCGCTGTTTTCGATGCCGGCCTCAACGCCGCTGATCAGTCGGGTCAGGTGGCCGTCCTCGAAGATGTGCATGTTCATCCGGGTATGCGACGGCACGAGAAGCCCGATGATTCCGGCGCGATGGGTGAAGACCCGGCGCGCATTCGCGTTCGGCACATAGTTCAGCTGCTCGGCGCAGACAAGGACGCGCTTGCGGACCTCGGCAGGAATCGTCCGCGCCTTCTCCCGGTTGTTCAGTACACGCGAGACGGTGCTGATCGACACTCCCGCCAGCTGCGAAACGTCTCGAATCGTACTTTTTCTGGCTATCATAATCTCTCTTTCACTCGTTTCGGAAACTTGTTTCCTGATATATTATACCAAAAATCAAATCCAATGTCAAGAGGCGGATTCAAAAAAAACAAAATAAAGTCACATCGCAGGAAACAGGTTTCCTCAATGAGATATCCGGAGGAACGAAAAACCCGGAACCGGCTTGTTTCCCGCCGCTGCGACAGAAACGAGCCGACCTCATCCATTTGTATCGACGAAAAAGAACGCGCTTCCCGCAGCAGGAGAAGCGCGTATTTCGATAAGATTCATGGCTTTTCCCCGGAGAGCCCTGTAAACTCCGGGAAATCCTGATCGCCTCTGGAAACGGTTTATTTGAGGAATAAAATCCGCATGTTCCGGACCCAGTAAGTGGCGTCGCCATCGGTATTCATCCCGAGCCGGATCATCCTGATGTCGGCCGGATCGACTGCCTCCAGCGGAACGATGACCTCCTTCCAGTCGGCGGTCGGAGGAGAATACGGCAGATAAACGGTTCCGGCATTTCCCTCCTTTTCCACATGCGGAACGACCATCAACAGAGACTGGCTGATTTTCACGTCAGGGTCAGCCTTGATCTCAAACGCGATGGCGTACGCTCCGGCAAGGGACTCTTCCGGCAATTTCAGGAGATATTCCGGATAGATCCAGTAGTCCGTTTTATGGGGGAAACGGGTTTCGAACCGGACCGCTCCCTCCTTCTTGTCGCGCGTGATTTTCATGGGAGCCGAAGCGTTGGCTCGCCAGTAACTCGGATCTCCCGTCTGCGGCATCAAGCGGGTCATGGCTGTGTCAATGATTTTTTTGAATGAGCGAACCGGCAGTGTCAGACGGCTGATTGCTCTGTCCTCGAATGTTCCGGAGAAAACAAGATCAACTCCGCTTGCCCCTTCCGGAATCCGGGGGGTAATTGCAATCGGCAGTTCACATTTTCCAAATGCGGGAATACGGACCCTCTGTTCCAGACCTGAGACCTCACCGCCTGTGAGCGTGAGAATTCCGCTCTTTTCACGGTCGGAAAGATTGAAGGCCACCAGTGTCAAGCGGGCAGGGGTGGTTTTGAGGTCTACGGAACTGCCTCCGGCCGCAACAGTGAAATCATCCGAGAGACGCACCTGAAGCACGATGTTTTTGTCACCGACTTCCGGGCCCGGCTGGATTTTCCTGTCCGGTACCGGAATGGTCGGTTCGATTCCCTTCAGCCCGGAGAGATAGACCGGATATCGTTTTGCCGTCAGTTCGAGTTTCCTCTGCGTTTTCCGGATTTCCATCGGTGTTCCGAAAATGTCGCACTGAGAAAGCGTTTCCCCGCCGGTGACGGGCAGAGTGAAGTCGCGCGATTCTCCAGTGGATTTTCCGTCATCCACTTCCGAGAGGCTCCAGTAAACGAGCGTTCTGCCGCCATCCGGCTGCTCGAACAGAAAGGCCCGGATCCCGGATCCGGCGGAATATTCCCCGAGAAACCGGGCGGCCGAAAGTTGCGCGGTCAGGTTTGCGAATGCTGCATATCCCGGTTTGGCCGTCCAATCGCGTCGCAGCAGCCCCCAGTCCTTCGAGCCTTCGCGTTCCTCATAAGGGGGCAGAACAAAGAAAAAGTTGCGTGCAACCCCGGCGGCCAGCAGTGCCAGATTGGTTTTCGGAATAAACTCCGCAATGAGCAGTTCCTGCCTCGGAGAATGGGCTCGAAAGCCGGGAACGGAACTGGCAGCTTCACTCACGCCTTCGATGTTCGTCCCGTTTTCCGTGACCCAGATCGGTTTCACACTGTTATATTTTTCCAGTATGCTGCGGACACCGCCTATGACCGACGGATATTCCGAAATCCCTTTGTAAACGTGGATGTTATAGATATCGAAATAGGCTCCGGCATCATTCTGCAAAACAACTTCGCTGCTTGGAATCGGAGGCACGTGCGCGAGACCTCCGGGTAAAACCGGCAATTCCGGATCAGCGGCCTTGACTCCGCAGTAAAACGCCTTCAAGCCGGAAGCGTAATCCCAGGCCGGCAGCAGTGCCGCGTCCTGTTCATTCCAGAATTCCCACGCATGAACCTGTCCTTTGAATTTTGTCGCAGCGGCTTTCCCGAACCGGTAGAGGGCAAGCAGGTCGTTCGGCAGTCTCTCTCCAGCGGTCCGGCTCCATGCCGGAGCGTCATGAAATACATTGCAGATTCTGACGCCGCGTTTTGCCTGCTCGGAAATGCTGATGTCATAGCTCCACCAGTTGAAGTTGCCGATCTTCCCGTCTGCACTTCGAGGATCTTTTCCCACCGAGGCCCAGCTCAGGCGCTCCCGGGCCATTGACGTTCCGGTGCGCCGCATGAGTTCTGCCGTGAGCGGGTATCCTTTTACGCCCCCTCCGTGCCAGCTCTGAGCCGAATCGAGCGCAAACGGGCTCTCTCCGGATGGTTTTCGTTCGGCCGGATCCACGGTTACAACGAAACTGCATTCCCGGTTTTTCTCTCCTGTGGATAGAACGTAATAGCCCGGCGGAAGCGGCGCAAGCTCCAGATGACCTTCTCCGCTCCATTCTCCGGCAGTTACAATCCTCCCCCGAAAATTCCTGACTTCGTACCGGAGAGGAGCCGGAGGTCTCTGATTCAGCTGAAAGCGGAGAGGCTCACGGTTGGTGAAAACGGTTCCCGGCGCTTCTGCCGTGATGGTTGCCGCATTGGTTTCAACAATCAACGCGGAAATTGCGATTATGAAAATAAGCCATCTGTTGATCTGCATTGTCGTGTCCTGTTCCTCTTAAAGTGATGAAAACCAGCACCGGCGTCCGTCGATGGAAAACCAGGTGAAATGATCCTTCCGCAAATCCGTCAGGGTGTTGCTTCCAACATGCCCGTCGACGTAAGCCATGTTGCAGCGGGAGTTGTGGGTCAAGGACACGTGCCCCACGGTTCCGGGGGATTCGCAGGCGACAAAATCCCAGGTGGAATACAGCGGGTTCTCCTTTCCGCTGTCAGCAATCATGCCAATCTGAGAGAGCCGCTTCATCTTGCGTATCGAGTAGAAGCAGCTGTCGCCGGCGATGTCTTTTACGCAGAAATCTCCACGATCCGTTCCCGGCGCAGCCCAGCGCGGGGTCCAGCTGGAGTAATGTCCGTTCTGAAAGTTGTCATCATTCCGGTAAAAGCCGTAACTGTAAAACCACCAGCTCGACTCCTCCAGACCGGCTTTGCGGCTGGGACAGACGAAATTCTTCTTCTGCGCAAACTTTTCCTGCAGCACCAGAAAATACGCCCACGGCATGGTCTGGCTCCCGTAACTCATATGACTGAACATCCAGTCGTTGTACTGATCCGCATAAAGCTGCATAGCCAGTATGCATTGCCGAAGTTGTCCCCGGCAATTGGCATCGTATCCTCTTTCCCGTGCCTGTTGCAGTGCCGGCAACAGCATCGCAGCAAGAATTGTGATGATCGCAATTACAACAAGAAGCTCGATTAATGTAAATTTTCTGTGCATAACGAACCCTTTCCTGATATTTGCCCGCAGCCGTTTTCTTGCGCTGTACTGTAATTATACCATATGTGACCAGATGGAGCAATCCCTGGTTACATAAATCTTTTTTTCTGTCCGGCTCCGAGTTGACAGATCCCCGTTGTCGGATTATCTTATGTTGTTCGAGAGAGGGGGAAGTCATGCGTGAAAAGATTGAGATTCAGGCGAAACGGCTTTGCGGAAAATTGATCCCGCTTCTGGAAAACATGCCGGAGGATTCGCTGTTCCCCTCCACGAGACGGATCCAGGAGGAGTATTCGGTCAATCGCCGGGTGGTGTTTGCCGCGCTGCATCGTTTGGAGAAGGAAAATCTGATCCGGATTGTTCCCCGGGGGGGTGTGTACAGTACCGGAACTTTATGCCGCAGCCGGGGAGCACTGGTTCATCTCTGCCTTCCGGAGTATCCGTCCAAGTGGCTTTCCGCTTTTATTCAGGGGATGGAGGATTTTTCCCGTCGGCGGGGGGGAGTGCATTTTCAGAAACGGATGTATCATTATGAGACAAATTCCATCATCAGCGCGTTGAAGGCCGATTGTGATGCCGCCGCCATTTTGGCGCCTTCGAGAAATATCACCAGGGAAGAGTTTCGCGGCCTTCTGGATTATTCACGTCCATTGCTCTTCATTTCCAAAAATTTTGAGTCACTCCCGCTGAGTTCGATCGTCATGAATGACCATATGTGCGGAGTGTATGCCGCGGAATATCTGTTGAACAGGGGGCATCGCCGGTTCGGCGTATTGATTTGCGAACCGTGCCTGAACGGGATTGCCATGATTGCCGACTCCTTCGTTCACGTCGTTGAAAATGCCGGGGCTTCCTGTGTTATAATCGACAGCCGGATGGAGTGTGGCGAATTTTCTCCGCAGATGGCGTTCGAGACGTTGCTTCCCCATTTGGATCGGCCGAAACTGGAATTCACGGCGCTTTTCGTCATCAATGACACGGCGGCTCCGGGCGTGCTGCGTGCGTGCCGGGAAACCAACTGGTCGATCCCGGAGGATCTGAGTCTGCTGTGCAGCGGGGAACTCCCGGACGACGCGGAGTTTCCGACTCCGCTGACCACCGTGGGCATCAGCAGCACGGAAATGGCGGCGGCAGTCTCGGAAACTTTGCTCGACATGATCGAGAATCCCAACCGGGTTTTCCACGTCAATCTGACGCCGAGGCTCTATGAACGTAATTCGGTTCAGCCTCCGGCTCTCACTTGCACTTAGTCGCCGCGGCAGTGAGAGCCGGGACGGAACGGAACCTCACTCCACGGTGAGGACGACTTTCCCGATGTTTTCCCCATCGCGCAGGATCCGGTGCGCCTCCTCGACCTGCGAGATCGGCAGAACCTTGTGCAGAATCGATTTCACGCGGCCCGCCGAAAATTCCGGCCAGAGCGTCCGTTCGAGTTCCCCCAGAATCCGCGCCTTCTCTTCCGACGAACGGCTCCGCAGCGTGCTGCCGATGAGCCGGACTCCGCGTTTGAAGAAGAGATCCATGTCGATCTGCGTCAGCTTTCCTCCGAGTGTCGCCAGCACGATCCAGCGGCCGCCGCGCGCCATCTTGACCACGCACTCGCCCAGTCCCGGTCCCGCCACGCAGTCGAGCGCGATGTCCGGCGGATTCGCTTCGAGCACCGCGGGGAGCGACTCCTTCCGGCGGTTCACGATCCAGTCCGCTCCGAGTTTGCGGACGAATTCCCCTTTCTCATCGCTGCCGACGGTCGTGATGACTTTCGCTCCACACCGTTTTGCAAGCTGAATCGCCGCAAGTCCGAGTCCGCTCGCTCCGGCCTGGATGAACACCGTATCCCCCGACTTCATCTCCGCAATCAGTGTGAGATTCAGGAACGCTGTCGCAAACACTTCCGGAATTCCGGCCGCCTCTTCCAGGGAAACATGTTCCGGCACCGGCAGAACCATGTCCTGCGGAACCGCGACCTTCTCCGCATAGCCGCCGCCGCCGAGCAGCGCGCAGACCCGTTCCCCTTTTTTCCAGCGGGAGACCGCCGGCGCCGATTCGATCACACCGGCGACTTCGAGCCCCGGCCACTCCGGCCATCCCGGGGGCGGCGGGTAGTTCCCGTCCCGCTGCAGCAGATCCGCCCGGTTCAGCGCCGCCGCGTGAATGCGGATCACCACATCGTTCGCACCCGGAACCGGATCGGCAACTTCGCTCCAGACAAATTCCCGCTTCTCATTCAAAACCATCGCATGCATTCATTCATCTCCTATGATAAAATTCCACTTCGATGCCGGGAAAAACTCAATTTTTTACGAGTTTGAATTGAGTAAAATCC
>NZ_CALXSK010000023.1 GCF_944391105.1 uncultured Victivallis sp. | reverse complement strand
TTTTTTCAACCGGTTCAATCCCGCTTTTTCATCAACCGCGTCTCAGCAGGGACGCAACAGATTCTTAAAATAATCCACCATCCCTCTCTTTTCAAGCTCAAATTACAACTTTTTCGCAATTTTTATGAAGATTTTCGCTGAAACAGCAGCGGTTGAATCTTTGAAACCGGAACATCACGCAACTCACATCCGTTCTTCGCCGCATATGCGGCCGCGGCTCCTGCACCTCCGCCAAGCGCCATCGCAATACACATGACCCGGCAACTCGCCAACGCCTCGTGCGAAGCACTGATGCAGCGCCCGGCAAACAACAGTCCGTCTACCCGGCTCGGAACAAGCACACCGTAGGGAATGTCATAAGGCCTTGCACGCTCGGCCGTACCGACCTCATGTTCATCGCGCCCGGCCGCCTGCCCGCCACCAGCCGGATTGTGGATGTCGATCGCGAAACAGGCACCGTGAACCACTGCATCATCGAATATACGCCCCGCGATGCAATCCGCTTTCTCAAGGCGGGCCACGCCTTCGAAACGTCGCGTCTCCCGCACTCCGATTGCGGCTGGCATCTGTGACACAAACGCATTTTCATAACCCGGCAGGGATTTCCGCAGAAAGTCGACGATCTGAAACGCCTGACGCCGTCCCACGATTTCTGCCCGCGTCAAATCCGCCGACGAGCTCCCGTTGATGTAATTTACCTGAGTCGCATTGATGATGTTTTCATCGTCCCGCACCGCAGCGTAAAGACGAACCACACTGACCGTCTCCGGCAGTCGGCCGGCCGCCTGCGCTTCCAGCACCACCTCTTCCCATGTCCGTCCGTTCACCTTCACTGCGCGCGCCTCCTCCTCGGAGCCGCAGGTAAAACGGCGGACGGGATCGACACCCGCAATCAGGTACATGATGCTGACCGGCTGCATGAGGCCGTCTCCGGCGCGCCCGATCTCGAACGGCACTCCCGCCCGGAACGCAACTTCCCCATCCCCTGTGCAGTCGATCACGCAGCGGGCGCGGAACGAGCGTCTTCCTTCGCGGCACTCGGCTTCCACTCCATTCACCCGGTTTCCGTCCGGGAGAACTCCGCTGACCGATGCGTGAAGCAGAATTTCAGCCCCACGCTCTTGCAAAAGATCGTAAAGCTCCACATCGACGCGCCGGAAGTCGACGCAATGGCCGCCGATCCGTTCCAGAATGGAATCCACCACCAGGCTTTCAACGCCGCCCATCAACGGTCCGACCACCGACTGCACTGCGGTTCCACCCAGCCGCCCGGTGCGTTCGAGCAACAAAGTTTTTGCCCCGCAACCCGCTGCCATCCAGGCAGCTCCGACTCCGGCGGGACCGCCGCCGACCACGATCACATCATAATCCGTCATGATTTCCAAGCCTCCCTTGTTCCGGAATATAGTATACCCGGACATGATCCATTTGAAAATGCATAAAAAAGCTGTATCTTTATAGAAAATTGTTTTTAACCGGAATATTATGACAAACTTTCCCAAAATCGATCCTGATTCTCCCGGGGAAATGCTCCGGAAAGGACTCCGGGCGCTGGAAAGGCGGCGCGGAATCCATCTGACGCTCCACGACTGCCGCGGACTCCTCTGCCATGAGGATGGACGCGCCTTCTTTCCCGATCGCGGCATGCACATGCACCCTTACTGCATTTCCGGGCGATTCGAACTCCCCGGCTGGAACCGGCGCTGCCATGAGGAGTGCATGCTCCGGGTGGAAGCGGCGGGAGACCGGCTGCGCAAACCGTTTCTGCACCACTGCTGGAAAGGTGTGACTGAATTGATCGTACCACTCGAGCGCAATGGCTCGCCCGTACTGCTGCTCTATGCCGGGGTGTTCCGAACGCCCGGGGTGACTCCTCCGGATGACCTCACGCCGGGACTCAGAACACTTTTCGAAACACTCCCCTCCCCGGATGAGCTGCTCGACGAAAATCTCGCGCTCGAGCTGCAACTGCTCGGACAGGGAATCTTATATTACGCCGATCTCTGTCGCCACCGCGCCGGAGCACCGCAGGGGCAGAGCAACCAGATCCGCCGCTTTCTCGAAGAACATGCGCATGAAAACGTCGGGCTGGCCGAACTCGCGGCGGCGATGCATCTCTCCCCCTCGCACTGCTGCCATGTCGTCAAGTATCATTTCGGCAGGCCCTTCCACACTCTGCTGCGGCAGGAACGCATCCGGCGTGCACGCAATCTGCTTGAATCCACCAAAATGCCGCTCAAGGAGGTCGCTGCGGCGGTCGGATTCAGCAACGAGTTCTATTTCAACCGCGAATTCACGCGCGAGTGCGGTGTCACGCCGGGAGAGTTCCGGAAAAGGCGGAACGGAAGTTCGTAATCCCGGCGGACGGCTCGAACCGCGCCCTGATATGCAGAATGCGCATTTCGTGTTCATTGACGGAATGAGTCATGTTCCGATTCACCGCCGCCTTCGGGCGTGCCGGCGACCGCTTTCCGCTCAAACCACAGCGAAATCGCCCACAACACCAGAAGCACGCAAATATCGCGCGGAATCGCAGGAAAACTCCTCAGAAGCAGCGGCATGAAAAGCGCTACGCCCACGCAGGCGCCGATAAACAGCCGTTTCCGAACCAGCCGCGAAAGGCGCACGCAATGAGTCGTAAGACAGGAAAGATAAAAAAAAGGCGGAATGACGAAAAGCGCAATATACCAAAGAAATTTCGGAACCGGCATCTCAGACAACGGCAGCCGGGAGCAGAATTCGTTCCATGCAAGACTCCCGCAAAAGAGCGCAAGCATATTTGTCACCTGCAGATAGTGCAACAATCCCAGAAGCGACAGAATACAGAAAAAAAACCTCATAATCCGAATCTCCATCCTGACTTTCCGATAATGTACAGCTTCTTGACGTGGATTACCACTCCCGGATACAACAAATCAGGCGGGAATCAGACGGGAAGCGCCGCTCCCGGAACTTAACACCGTGACCGCCCAGACCAGCGCATCGAGCCGATCCGGACTCGCCGAACTCGCAGGCGTGAATCCGGTCATCTCCTCCTCCAGTTCGGGGAAGCGGCCGACATGGTGCACCCTGCCCTGTTCATAAAGCGCCGCAACGGGTTCGGCTCTGGCGATTTTCCCGCGGGTGGCGCGCACGGAGCTGTAACTCAGACTCCAGTTGACCTGTCGGAGAACGGTTTCCACGAGTTCTCCTCCATTGTTGACCTCGCCGATGACCCGGTCGGCCTGAAACCGTTCGTACTCCGCATTGACCGCCGCAGCCCATTCAAGCGGACGCCCCCGGCGGCTTGCGTCAGAAAGGACGTAGAAGTGATTGTCCCTCGAACGTCCGACTGTGACGATCCCGGTCGTGTCGCTCGCGGGGTTGCCGGTCACGGCGGGGTCTACTCCGACGACGATCCGGTCGAGTTCCGGAGCGTTCGCCACACGATTCCGGTCGATGAGCCGCTGTGACCAGAGCGCTCCGGCCATGTCGTCGAGCCAGGCTCCTTCGAGAAACCGGGCCCGCTGCCGTTCCGGCAGTCCGGCAAGCGTCTCCTCCAGATATCCGGCGGGGAGATTTTCCGCATTCTCCGCAGGATTCAGCAGCATCGACGCGTACTGTCGCGGAAAGACAAGCGGCAGATTCGATTCCGGATCGATCTTCTCCATGAACAGCCGGTAACTCCAGTGAGATTTGCCGGAGGGATTGCAGTCAAAATAGGCTTTGTTCACGAGCGACGTTTTCTGCGCGAGGCGGGTCAGCGCCGTATTGACCTCCTCATATCCGATCTCGGAACACTCGTTGAAGTAGAGCGTGCTGAACTCCTTGCCGAGAATCTTATCGGCCCGCTCCCCCGCGTCAAGTCCGCCGAACCAGATCTCCGAGCGGTTCGGCAGCCGCACGAACTGGTCGCGCGCGGACTCCTTCAGACGCAGCTGCGGGAATGCCAGGCGAACCACCTTCGGCAGCGTATCCATCAGCACCGACTGCCGAACCGCGTTCGAGTGCAGACGCAGAATCGCATGGCGACTGCCCGGAACACGCAATGCGCGAACCAGAAGCGCGTAGACGAGGATGAATGTTTTTCCGGAACGGGACCCGCCGAACAAAAGCACGTAACGACTTCCTCCGCCGAGCAGTTTCAACGCCCGGCGCTGCGCCGGAGTCTTGCGGAAGGAGTGCGCCATGTCAACGCTCTTCCCAGTAGTTCGGATTCCAGGAGAAACCTCCCGGCGCGCGCTGATAGCTGCGGGTGATGCGCGTGTACAGATTCCCCTCATCGTCGAAAACTTCCCGGCTGGACTGGCGGATCCGCAGATAAGAGCCGTTGATGCCCTCCACCGACATCTGCTGCACGCGGACGCTCGCCCACTCGATGAGATCGTCGATCTGGGATTTCGTGTCACCACGTTTGAACGTGGTCACGGTCAGGATCAGACAGCGGTACGTGGCGTTGATCATGCAGATCGGCAGCCAGCCGTCCGTCTGAAGCGGACACTCGTAAGTGCTGTTCCAATTCGGGATCGGCATATATTTCCCGCTCGGAAGCAGCTGATATCCGGCCATCTGCGCCTGTATCTGAAAATCCGCCATATCCACGGAGATATCCGTCCGCGTCGACAGGTCGGAACGATCGTCGACGGAATATCGCTCGAACAGCCCGGGATTGTTCCGATGCTGCACCTCGACATCCACCTCGTATTCCATCGAAGAAAGCTGTTTCGGTACGATGTCCGTAATCAGGCAGTTCGCCTCCGGCCAGTCGGCCGGTGCGGTGCCGGTCAGCCCGAGAAACGAGGAGAGCTCCTCCGCAGCGACGCGCCAGCGGGCGTTCCAGACGATCTTCCGCCGGATCGTCCCGGCCCGGGTCGTCCCCGCAAACGACTCCGTGCGGACTTTCGAAATGCAGCGCGTCTCGACCTTGCGGGCGAGCAGCGTAACCTCGTATCCGGCCTTTCCGAAGGGTTTTGAAGCAGCCGAGACCAGCAGGAATTTTTCGCCTGCCCACGCTTCCGGCTCGCCGACCGGATGGGCCGCAAGAAAGGAGTCGAACGCTTCGGAACTCACGAACCAGACGACGGAACAGGTTTCAAAACCGTCATCGTCGAAACCGTGCTCCGGCAGGCCGAGCTGGAAGGTCGTTGTTTCACGCGCAGTCACCTCGAACTCGCACCCCGCCACGCCCTGATCGGTCAAGGTGCAGGCGGAGCAGACGAAAGCGCCGCCTTCCCATTCAAGCAGCGTGCCCGGCCGGGGAATCAGGGAGTTGTCTGCTCCGGCGGGAAGGCGGAACCGGCGGCGCCGCTGCAGAGAACCGTCGGCTCCGAACGTATCGACCGTCTCCCCCACGGCGACAGGCAGAAGCGGCCCGGTCTCTTCTCCCCCTTCCCCCTCCCCCGCCGCGGCGAATCCGGTGCCGGAATAGATCACGCGGCAGGTTCCGGCGTTGACCGGGTTGAATTCGATCGCCGCGACCGACAGTTGCGTGGAAAATTCATACGAGCCGTCCGGCAGCGGCACCCGGAACGGATCACCCACCGCGCCCGCCCAGGCGCGCGCTTCCTCAAGCAGCTGCCCGGCGGATTCCGCCGGTTCGGCGAGAGCGAGAAGCCAGGCACTTTCGAGTGTGACAAGACCGTCGCCGGTGATCTTCAGGTTCGCGTGGTAAAGATTCTCTGCAATCATGGTTCACCTCCGTGCGTAGTGGAATCATGACAACAGATGAGATGTCAACCTTTCCGTTCAAACACGGGATCGCGGGAATCTGGAAACAAGAGAAAAAAAATGGAGCGAGTGACCGGAATCGAACCGGCGACAATCACGTTGGCAACGTGATGCTCTACCAACTGAGCTACACTCGCACCTGTGTGAATTCGAAAAATGGAGCGAGTGACCGGAATCGAACCGGCGACAATCACGTTGGCAACGTGATGCTCTACCAACTGAGCTACACTCGCACTTTTCGTTTTCAACGTTGTACAATATATAACCGCTTCTGAAAAATGCAAGCATCGGACCGCATTTTTTTTGAAATTTTCCGGTTTGGATCCTTCCGGTCTCCGGCCGGGCCTCGCTCCTTATCGCAGGAAGCCCCGGCGGAAACAGTTCACGGTTTGAAAAAAAAACTTTCCATATTATGTTAATAACACGTCATCCCGATCAACATCGAAAGCAGAAAAATTATGAGAGTTTTGAATACGTTGTCCACCGCGTTCGCCGTCGCCCTGCTGGCTGCGGGCTGTTCGCTTTTTCCGACCGGGCCGGCTCTGTCGGAAAAGGCGCCCCGTGCGCTCGCATACCAGCTCGGCGAGGAGTCCAGGGCGCTGGTCATCCCCGTCTGCGACTACGGAGACGCCCTCGCAGTCGGCACGCCGCGCGTACTGCGTGCGCCGTTCCGCGAAGTTGCGCTCCTGAACGGTGAATGCAGCCGCTTTTTCGAGCGCCGGCGACAGCCCGCGCGGCTGCTTGTGCTCACGTGTTCTGGGGAACTCTGGTCGATGATTCCGCTCGAAGCGCAGGAAGAGCCTTTCGCGTTCTTCCGGTCGAAACTCGACGAAGCGGGGAAAGCAGCTCTGCTTGCGGAGCTCAAGGCGCGCACATTTGAAGTCGCTTCCGCAACTTCCCCGTGGCTCATGCCGGGGGCGGAGTTCGACGGCAAGGCGCTCCCGGTCGAACCGCTCGAAGAGGATGCCGACTGGTCGCCCGGCATCGCCTTCGTCGAAGCCGTACAGCCGGAGAGCCCCCCCGAACCGTTCCGCCCGTTCGACCGCAGCGCCGCAAAAGCCGGGGTCTACTGCCAGGCCGAACGTTCCCATGCGAAGCCGGACTACGCACCGAATGCGGTTCTGACGCTCGACTTCGCGAAGGATCAGCCGGTCAAAATCGGGAGCAGGGCCGAATTCTCCGACCCGGCCGAGCTCCGGGAAGCGCTGAAACTTCACCTCGCAAGCGGGCGGTACGCTCTGCTGCGGATCCGGCTCGCCGCCGTCGAGGACATCTTTGCGCTCGAGCACAGCGGAACAGGCGCAGTCGCCCGGAGTCTGGCCGACCATTACGGTTCGGATCTTCTCATCGAACTGCCGGACGGCAAAACCTTCTGGCGCTGCAGTCGCTGCTTCTCCCCGGAATAGACGGGAGGAAACCTTTCAACATTTCAACCACATCAGGAGTTTACAGATGAATCTGATCGAAGAAATCAAACAGCTCAAGACCGAACGCAACGCGGTCATTCTCGCCCACAACTACGTGCGCCCCGAACTTCAGGAGATTGCGGACTTCACCGGAGACTCGCTCGAACTCTCGATCAAGGCGAAGAACGTGAAAGCCGAGACAATCGTCTTCTGCGGCGTCCGCTTCATGGCCGAGACCGCGAAGCTGCTCTCTCCCGACTCGGTCGTGCTGCTGCCGAATCCCGACGCGGGCTGTCCGATGGCGGACATGGCGGCGGCGGACGCGGTTGCGGCCTATCGCGCCGCGCATCCGGAGGCGTTTCTCGTCGCTTACGTGAACACCACCGCCGACGTGAAGGCGCACGTCGATCTCTGCTGCACCTCCGGCAATGCCGAGAAAATCATCTCCGAGCTGCCGGAAGGACAGGAGGTCCTCTTTCTGCCGGACCGCAATCTCGGCGGCAATATGAACCGCAAACTCGACTGCAAAATGGATCTCTGGCCCGGCTGCTGCCCGACGCACGACCGCGTTACCCCGGAGATGATCGCCGAAGCGCGCGCCGCCCACCCCGGAGCCAAGGTGCTCGTTCACCCGGAATGTACGCCGGAGGTCGTCGCCGCCGCGGACCAGGCGCTCAGCACGGGCGGAATTCTGAAATTCGTCCGGGAGTCGTCTGACAAGGCGTTCATCATCGGCACGGAATCCGGGATTCTGCACCGTCTGCGCAAGGAGAATCCGGGCAAGGAGTTCTATCCGCTCCAGCCGGAGATGATCTGCCCGGACATGAAGAAAATCACGCTCGAGAACGTCCGCGACTGCCTGAAAAATATGGCCCCGCGCATCGAACTCTCCGAAGAGATCCTGCGCGAGGCCGTCAAACCGATTGAGGCGATGATCGCGCGTTCCTGAACAAAACGCGCTCTCCGCGTCCGATCCCGGAGCCGGAGTTACGGCTCCGGACGGTGAATATCCACGACTTTGCCCCCGAAGAGATCGACGATCTCGTGAACGACCGGATCCTGGAGCGCATCTTCGAGCGCTTTCGGATTGTCGTTTGCAATGCTGCGCCGTTTGCGGCGGCCCGGCTTCGTTTCAGGAGCGAGCTTCTCCGCGGAGTCCTCCTCGGGCAGCAACGGCATCTCAAGCGGAATTTCCACCGTCTCTCCGGTCGATGCATCGAACTCCTGCATCGCCTCATCCCCGGTGGCGGATGGCGCGACAGGTTCACTCCCGGCAGCAGCTTCCGGCTCAGGCGCTGATTCCGGTTCCGGCGCAGCAGCTTCCGGCTCAGGCGCTGATTCCGGTTCCGGAGCAGCAGCTTCCGGCTCAGGCGCTGATTCCGGTTCCGGAGCAGGCTCCGGCTCAGAGATCGGCGCAGGCTCCGGTTCGGCCACTGCTTCCGGCTCAGGAGCGGGCGCAGGCACGGCTTCCGCCTTTGCCACGGGGCGCTCGATCACCACGACTTCGGGAGCGGCGGGTTTGATCTCGGCGGGGAGCTGTTCGAGAAACTTGAGTTCGCCCGCGGTGCGCAGCTGATTCAGTCGGGCGAGCAAATCGTTGATCCGAACGGCATGCGCCTCGCGCATCGCCTTGAGCAGAATCGTCTCAAGATAAACCTGTTTATTGAGCGCATCATGCAGGACGCGGCCGACGGGAGCGACGGTTTCAAGCAGGATCTGCAGCGTATCGGGACGGACGATCTTCGCAAGTTTGCGGTAGTGTTCGATCGTCTCGGGCGCCTCGTTCAGCACCTCGCCCGGATCGGGGAGAATTCCACAGAGCTGCACCGCCCGCAACGCTTCGAGCAGATCGTCGAAAAGCGTCTCCAGATTCTTCCCCTTCTTCGACAGGTTCGCGATGACTTTCACAACTTCGCCGGGCTGGTTGCGCAGCATCGCCAGCAGAATCGCATCAAGATCCGCGCGGTCGGTCAACCCGAAGAGCGAAAGCACCTGTTCGCCCGTGATCGCATTCCCATCCCCCTGCGCGAAAAACGCGATCATCTGATCGAGCAGAGACTGCGCGTCGCGCATGCCGCCTTCTGCCGCGCGCGCGATGGCGTTGATCGCGTCGTCGTTGATCGCGACGCCCTCGCGGTCCGCGATCAGCCGCAGCCGTTCGGCGATCCGGCGGGTCGGGATCGGCAGCAGGTCGAACCGCTGACAGCGCGAGATGATGGTTTTCAACACCTTGTGCACCTCGGTCGTCGCGAAGATGAACTTCACATGGGCGGGGGGTTCCTCGACGGTTTTGAGCAGCGCGTTCCATGCCTGCGCGGTCAGCATGTGGACTTCGTCGATGATGTAGATCTTGTAACGCCCGGCGACAGGCTGGTGCATCACATCCTCGGCGAGTTCGCGCATATCGGCGGCGGAGTTGCGGCTGGCGGCGTCGATCTCGATCACGTCGAGACTGCTCTCCTCCATGATCGCGCGGCAGGAGGCGCATTTACAGCACGGTTCGCCGTCCTGCGGATCAAGACAGTTCATCGCCTTGGCGAAAATGCGCGCGAGTGTGGTTTTGCCGACGCCGCGCGGGCCGACGAAGAGGTACGCATGCGCGGTCCGTTGTTTGCGGATCGCGTTTTCGAGCGTCCGCACCACATGCTCCTGCCCGACCACGTCGGCGAAACACTGCGGACGCCACTTCCGGGCGATTACCTGATATTCGCTCATCGCTTAAAACTCCCCGAACAGGTCACCGGTCGCTTCGGCCGCGGTCAGAGGCGGCACGACGGAAGCGATCACCTCATTCTGAATCCGGAAAATCTGTTTCAAACCGTGTTCGGCCAGATCGATGAGTTCGTTGAGCTGTTTCCGCGAGAAGGGCGCTCCCTCGGCGGTTCCCTGAACTTCGACGAGTTTTCCGGATTCGGTCATAACCACATTCATATCGACCTCGGCGGAGGAGTCCTCCTCATAACAGAGGTCGAGCATCGGCACGCCGCCGACGATTCCGACGCTGATCGCCGCGACGTTCTCACGCAGCGGACAGCCCGCGAAATTCGCCCGTCCCCATTCGCTGCGGCACGCGAGTCCGAGTGCGACCGCCGCACCCGTGATGCTCGCGGTGCGGGTGCCGCCGTCGGCGTCGATCACATCGCAGTCGATGCTGGCGGTGTTTTCGCCGAGTTCGTTCAGATCGACCACTGCGCGCAGCGAGCGGCCGATCAGCCGCTGGATCTCCATCGTGCGTCCGCCCTGTTTCCCGGCGGAGGCTTCGCGCCGCATGCGCTCGTGAGTCGACGCCGGGAGCATGCCGTATTCGCAGGTGACCCAGCCGCCGGGGACCTTCTGCGCCTTCATCCACGGCGGAACTTTCGCTTCGACCGTAACCGCGCAGATCACCCGGGTTCCGCCGCACTCGATCAGAACCGAAGAGAGCGGGTGTGAGAGATAGTTCGGGTGAATGATGATCTTGCGAAGCTCATCCGGAGCGCGGCCGTCGATGCGTGTCATAGGTAAAAGAGTCTCCCTCTCAAAAAAAACGGTGAATGATTTCGAAACGCCCGGCAGATTCTCCGATTCCGGGCCGTCGATAAATATATGCTCTCTCCGGCCTTATTACAAATGGCGCACGGGAAAAACCCGCGCTTTTTCGCGACCCGGAAACGAAGCCGGGCGCCCTCCGCCGCCGGACGAAACGGGTTACTTCTTCTCGCCCCGCCCGGAGGAGACGGTTTGATCGGAGTAAATGAGATTGCGATAAGCTCCGGGGTGGTTTCCGGCGAGGTCGCGCAGAATGAGGAACGGCGCTTCATCGGAACGATGCCCCTGCCCGAAGTATTCGTAGTCGCTCCACTCCGGATTCGGGCGCCACCGGCTCGGACAGCGGTAGATGGCCTCGTCCGACAGAACGCCCGTATCGGAGAGCGTTCGCAGATCGGGAGGATATGCGCCGCCGTTCTCGTCGGCATACCAGGACAAAGCCAGAACGATCTGCTTGAGATTGCTCCGGCAGGAGATACGCCGAGCCCGTTCCGTGGCGCGCCCCAGCGGCGGCATTCCGGCGATGAAAGTAAAAAGCACAAGGCAGATACAGCCGAACACGATCCCCGCCTTCTTCCAGTCGCGCGCGTTCCGGGCAAACAAGGCGGAAATGGTGATTGCGAGCGAGGAAAGCACCAGAAAACCCGACCCGATGGCCAGAAATCCATACAGCCGGAAAGCCGCGAACTCCTCCCAGTGGTCATACCAGCTCACCGGCAGAACCGGATAAAGAATCCGCGGGGAATCAAGAAGCGGCCAGAGGAGAAACTCCCAGATCAGATCGAGCAGAACGATCCAGAACCACGGCTGTTTCAGCAGCCAGGTCGCCCGTTGTCCAAATTTCGGCATCGCGCCTCCTTCCTCGTCACAGCCCCATGGCTTTCCCGGGCTCTTCGAGGTCCGTCAAATCCCCCCGGATTTCCAGCGAACTGGATTCAGAATCGCAATTCAGCTTCAATACGACCCTGCCGTTGCTGAAACGGAACACCATCGTCGGATCGTTCGACAACGTCCTTTCCCCCTTGACCTTGCAATGCGTTTCCAGCCCGGCGGAAACCCGGTTGAATTCCGCGAGGCCGTCGGCGTGGTTTTTGAAAGTCTGCCATTTCGAGAAGGTAAAACTCTCTCCGGCCTGCCTCGTATTCAGAGAATAACAGATTGCGGAACCCGTAAACGGATTCGGGGGATCGACCACACCCATGACCTCTTTGCGGGAAACCTTCCTCTCCTGCGTCAAAGCCGTTGCCGCAGGAGCCGCCGGAAGCGGCATCAAAAAGGCAGTCAAGAAAAAGAAGATGAACAGATTCCGTATGATGCCCGGTACGAGACTCTTCCGGACTTCAGACCCATGCGAACACTCGATTCTCATTTCACAACCTCCCGGTACCGGTCAGCCGAATCAATCGCTTTCTGCTCCCAAGAATACCATACCCCCGCAATTCAGGGATTGCAAATTCCTTCAGCGGCAGTGTTCTGAAAAAGACAAAAAAAGAGCCGCCGGATCAGATGACCCGTGGCTTGTCAAAAGCATGTATTGAGCTGCTTGGTTCCCCACCTGACTCGGTATACCCATTTGACAACGCACGAGGTCCAACCCGGCGGCAAAATTCGTATCGCGTTTTATAGTATATCCTGTTTTCAGAAAATTTCAAGCAGGAATTGAAGCTCTTTTTTCAGATTTTTGCGCTCAACCACGCGGTCGATCAACCCTTTGTCGAGCAGAAACTCCGCCGTCTGGAACCCTTCCGGCAGCTTCGAATTGGTCGTCTCCTGAATCACGCGCGGCCCGGCGAAACCGATCATCGCGCCCGGCTCGGCCAGAATCACATCCCCGACCGCCGCGAAACTCGCGGTCACGCCGCCGTAGGTCGGATTCGTCAGAATCGCAATGTAGGGCAGCCCCGCCTCGCTGTGGCGCGCGAGCGCCCCGCAGGTCTTGGCCATCTGCATGAGGCTAAGGATTCCCTCCTGCATGCGCGCGCCGCCCGAAGCGGTCACGAGCACCACCGGCTCCTTCGCCGCGGTCGCGGCTTCCACGAGACGCGCGATCTTTTCGCCGACCACGGAACCCATCGAGGCTCCCATGAACCGGAAGTCCATCACGCCGAGCTTGAACGGTTTCCCGCCGAGCGTCGCCGAACCGCAGACGATCGCGTCGCCAAGCCCGGTCTTCTTCACGCTCTCCTCGAGGCGCGCGCCGTAGGGTTTGCTGTCCACAAAACCGAGCGGGTCAACGCTGCGCAAAGCCGCATCCATCTCGACGAAACTGTCGGGATCGGTCAGGGTTTTGATGCGCGTCTGCGCGTTCATCGGCAAATGGCAGTTGCAATACCAGCAGACCTGGAGATTGTCCTCGAGCCGGTCGGTATAGAGGGTCTGGCCGCAACTTTTGCATTTCACCCACGACCCGTCCGGGATGATCATTTTCCGTTCTCCGTGGGCGGGCATCCGCAAGGTGGAGTACTTTCCGCTGCTGAACAATGACATATTAAGTTTCCAACTCCAGTTAAAGGCAACTTATTCCGGGCCGGTTCCGACGCCCGCCGTAAAAAAATCAAAAGCACCAGTCGATTAATATACCTCCTCTCCGGAAAATTTCAATTGCCGATTTGCAATATTCAGCCATCACACCTCAGAATTTCCGCGAAACGGCAAAGAAAAAGCGCGGCTTTCACCGCGCTCTTCCGGAACCGCCTCAGCGAACCTTCAGCACGCCGCCGGTATCGGCGCTGGTCGCGAGCGAGGCGTACTTCGCAAGATAACCGGTCTTGATTTTCGGCTCGCGCGGCTGCCACTTTGCGCGGCGCTCCGCAAGGACCGCATCCGGAACATCCAGACGCACCGAACGGTTCGGGATGTCGATCTCGATCATGTCGCCGGGTTCGACCAGGCCGATCAGCCCGCCCGCCGCCGCCTCGGGACTCACATGCCCGATGCAGGCGCCGTGAGTCGCCCCGGAAAAACGACCGTCCGTGATGAGCGCGACCGATGAACCGAGCCCGCGCCCCATGATGTACGAGGTCGGAGCAAGCATCTCCTGCATGCCGGGACCGCCCTTCGGCCCCTCGTAACGGATCACGACCACGTCGCCCTCCTTCACCCTGCCGCCGAGAATGCCTTCGCACGCCTCCTCCTGGCTCTCGAAGATCACGGCCGGGCCGCGATGGGTCAGCATCTTCGGATCGACGCCGGCGGCCTTGACCACGCAGCCGTTTTCAGCGAGGTTGCCGAAGAGAATCGCCAGCCCGCCCTTTTCGCTGTACGCATTGTCGAGCGTGCGGATCACGGTGCCGTCCGCATCCGGAGCGGCCGCGAGCTGTTCGCCGAGCGTCAGGCCCGAAATCGTCGGCGCGGAGCCGTCGATCAGCCCCGGCTTCTTCGCGATCTCCTTTAAGATCGCCATGATTCCTCCGACCTTGTTGCACTGTTCGACAATGTGGAACTCGCCGCGCGAAGGAGCAAGCCGGCAGATGTTCGGCGTCTCGCGCGAAATGGCGTCGAGATCCTTCAAATCGACCTTCAAGCCCGCCTCGTTCGCCACCGCCAGCGTATGAAGCACCGTGTTCGACGAACCGCCCATGGCCATGTCGAGCACGAGCGCGTTGCGGAACGACTTCGCGGTCACGAAATCCTTCGCGCGCGGCGGATTCTCCATCTTCGCAAGTTCTACGATCCGGAACGCCGCCCGGCGCCAGAAGTCGATCCGCTCGGGCGAATCCGCTGCGATCGTGCCATTGCCGGGAAGCGCGATTCCCAGCGCTTCGCAGAGGCAGTTCATGCTGTTCGCCGTGAACATCCCCGAGCAGGATCCGGCGCCCGGACACGCCGTGCATTCGAGTTCATGCAGCTGCTCGTCATCGATCTTGCCGACCACGCGGGCGGCGACTCCCTCGTAGATCGAGTTGAAGTCGGTGTCATGCGCGGCGCCGGGGGTGTGGCCCGCGCGCATCGGCCCGCCGGAAGCGAAGATCGTCGGGATGTTCAGCCGCATCGCGCCCATCAGCATGCCCGGAACCACCTTGTCGCAGTTCGGAATGCAGATCATCGCGTCGAACGGATGGGCCGAACCCATCGTCTCGACGCTGTCGGCGATGATTTCGCGACTCGCAAGTGAATACTTCATGCCGGTGTGACCCATCGCAATGCCGTCGCAGACCGCGATCGTGTTGAATTCATACGGGACGCCGCCTGCCTCGCGGATCGCCTCGCAGACGATTTCGCCGACCTTCTTCAGATGGCAGTGACCGGGAACGATGTTCGTGTAGGAGTTGCAGACGCCGATGAACGGCTTTTCAAAATCCCCGTCCTTGAGCCCGGTTGCCCGCATGAGGCTGCGGTGCGGCGTGCGCTCGAGCCCCTTCTTCATGATATCGCTGCGCATGGTTACTCTCCTTCAAATGCATGTTGCGTTGTCATAAAATACCATTCCAATGACGGGAAAGCAATCGAATGTTACGGATTTTTTGAACGTTCTCTTGAAGTTGAACGGGAATCAAGATATATTAAACGATGTTATGTTCAAGAATGGGATTAATATAAGGAAGAAAGAAGGAAGGTATGTTCGAATCGCTCAGCGACAAGCTGCATGACGTATTCCGCAAACTGCGCGGACAAAGCACGCTCACGGAAGCCAACATCACCGATGCGATGCGCGAGATCCGGCTCGCGCTGCTCGACGCGGACGTGAACATCAAAATCGTCTCGGAATTCATCGAGGCGGTCAAGAGCGAATGCCTCGGACAGGAGGTCATCAAGAGCGTGACGCCGGGGCAGCAGGTGGTCAAGATCGTCCACGACGAACTTGTGAAACTCCTCGGCGGCGGCGCCTCGGAACTCGAATTCAAATCGAAACCGACCGTCATCATGCTCGTCGGTCTCCACGGCAGCGGCAAAACCACCACCGCGGGCAAACTCGCGCTGCTGCTGAAACGGCAGGGGAAGAAAGTTCAGCTCGTCGCGGGCGACGTCTACCGCCCCGCCGCCATCGATCAGCTCGAAATCATCGGCCGCGAAATCGGGATTCCGGTTCACGCCGAACGCACGAGCGTGAATGTCGCGGCAATCGCGACCAACGCGGTCGACCAGGCGCGCGCCGCCGGAACCGATGTGGTCATCATCGACACGGCCGGCCGGCTGCAGATCGACGACACGATGGTTCAGGAGCTCGTCCGCATCCGCCAGGCGGTCCATCCGGACGAAGTGCTGCTCGTCGCGGACGCCGCCCTCGGTCAGGAGGCGGTCTCGGTGGCCGAACACTTCCACCAGGCGCTCGACCTCACCGGGTTCATCCTCACCAAGCTCGACGGCGATGCGCGCGGCGGTGCGGCGCTCTCGATCCGCAAAGTTACGAACTGCCCGGTCAAATTCATCGGCATGGGCGAAAAACTCGACAGTCTGGAGGTGTTCCACCCCGACCGCATGGCCGGGCGTATCCTCGGCATGGGCGACGTGGTCTCCCTCGTCGAAAAGGCCGCCGAGGAGATCGACGAGGAAGAGGCCAGAAAACTCCAGGAGAAACTGCGCGCCAACAAGTTCGACTATGACGACTTCCTCGCCCAGCTGCGCCAGATCAAAAAACTCGGCGGCATGGAGAGCATCCTCAAATTTCTGCCCGGCGGCCGCCAGATCGCCAGCGCCATGAGCGAGGTCGACCCGCGCCACTTCATGCGCATGGAAGCGGTCATCCTCTCGATGACGAAGGCGGAACGCGCAAATCCGGAACTCATGAACTTCTCGCGCAAAAAGCGCATCGCGAAAGGCTCCGGCGTGCCGGTCGAAATGGTCAGCGGACTCGTAAAACAGTTCGAGGGTATGCGCAAGATGATGAAGCAGAGCGGCCCGCTCGGACGGCTTCTCTCCGGCGGTTCGCTTCCGGAGAGCAACGGAGTTCCCGGCTCGTTCGGCGGACTTTTCGGCGGCCCGACCCCGCTCTCCCGCAAGGAGCAGGAGAAAAAGAAAAGGCTCGCAAAACTCGCAAAGAAACAGCGCGCGAAACAGCGCAAAAAACGGTAAGGAGTCAGTCTCGTGTACAGCATGATTATCTCCCTGGTGGTCGGAGCTGCGATCGGTGCGCTCACCAGCCGGGATCTCGGAGTGACATGGGGAATCGTCTGCGGAATCGGCGCATTTCTGATTTCGCAGCTGGTCATCATGCTCATTCTGCGCAAAAAACTCAACCGCATCCAGCTCGGCATGCAGCAGACGATGCAGGCCGCCCAGGCACGGATCGCCCGGCAGGTGCAGAATTTCCAGCAACGCCCCGTCGGCAGTCCGAAGATGATGCAGCAGAAACTCGAATCGATGCAGAACGACGCCCTGCATGAGGCATTGCGGATGACCACCGCATTCGACCCGTTTTACCGTTGGAACTGGATGCTCGCCAAACAGATCAATACGATGAAGATGCAGCTCTATTTCCAGCTGAAGGATTTTGCCGCGGCCGACAAACTCATGCCCAAGTGCCTGCTCTTCGACGCGCGTTCTCTTGCGATCAAGCTCGTGCGGATGTACAAGAAGGAAGATCCGAAACTCGACACCTTCTACCGGAAGAAGTGCCGCCGCTTCAAGGGCGAGGACGGAGCGTTCCTGAGCTGCGTCTACGCCTGGATCAAACTCAAGCAGAACGATGCCGCCAAAGCGCTCGCAGCGCTGGTCGAAGCGAAGAAGAACTCCGACAACGCCGTGCTGCTCGCCAATTACGACAACCTGGTCAACGGCCGGAACAAACACTTTTCGAACGCCGGATTCGGCGACAACTGGTACGCACTTTATATGGAAGAGCCGAAAGTGAGGCCGCAGAAAGTGCAGCAGAGGATGTATTGAGATTTTGAATCCCGGAGTGGAACAGCTCAAGGCGATCAGCCGCCGCTTCCGCCCGCTTCTGCAGGACGGAACCCGCCCGCTTGAATTCATCGGGAGGATCGCGGCGGAGGTACCTTCGTTGCTTCGCAACGGGATGCGGAAGCGGGACCTGCGTTACTACCTGGATCTGTGCGGCGTTCAGGCGCTGCCGATCGTGCTTTTGATCTGTCTGCTCATGGGGATGGTCATGGCGGTCAACGGGCAGATTCAGCTCTCGAAACTCGGGCAGGAGATTTTTGTGGCCGACGCGGTCGGGCTCGTGGTGGTCAAGGAGCTCGGCCCGCTCATGGTCGCGATGGTGATGACCGGATGGGCAGGGTCGGCGTTTGCGGCGGAAGTCGGGACGATGAAACTTGACGAACAGATCAGCGCGCTCGAAACGATGGGGATCCGTCCGGAGTCGTTTCTGGTCTTTCCCAAGCTCACGGCGATGCTTGTTTCGATGCCGATTCTGACGATCTTCGGCGATGCGGCCGGGATTCTCGGGGGGATGCTCATCGGGGTCACGAGCATGCGGATTCCGCCCGTGGCCTACTGGACGAGAACACTCGAATCGCTCGATGTGACGACCTTCCTGCTCGGGGCGGCCAAGAGCGTCCCGTTCGCGCTGCTCATCACGCTGGCGGGGTGCTACTGCGGATTCAACGCGGCAAACAACTCGCAGGGAGTCGGTCGCGGCGCGACGAAAGCGGTGGTCAGTTCGATTTTTCTCATCGTGGTGGCGGATGTGTTCATCACGATACTGTACTCATTTATCGGTTATTGACACGGAGTCGAAGCATGGAGAAGAAAACCAGACCGGAGATCGAAGTCAGGAATCTGACCATCGGTTACGGCGGAAATATCGTTCTCAAGGACCTGAACTTCCAGGTTGCTTCCGGAGAGATCTTCTGCATTCTCGGCGGCTCGGGCTGCGGAAAGAGCACGCTGCTCAAGCACATCATCGGGCTCTATGAACCGATCAGCGGAGACATTCTCATCCAGGGGGACAGCATTGTGCAGGCCGATGAACACCATCGGCGCGAAATCATGCGCCGGTTCGGCGTAACCTATCAGGGCGGCGCGCTCTTCAGTTCGATGAGCGTCGCCGAAAACGTCGCCCTGCCGCTGGAAGAGTATACCCGCCTCACGCCGAAGGAGATCGCCGAAACCGTCGAGGCGAAGCTGCGGCTTGTCGACCTTGCGGGATTCGGGGACTACATGCCTGCCGAGCTCTCGGGCGGCATGGCCAAGCGGGCGGGGCTCGCGCGGGCGCTGGCGCTGAATCCGAAGCTGCTCTTTTTCGACGAACCCTCCGCGGGGCTCGACCCGATCACCTCGGCGGAGCTCGACCGGCTGCTGATGCGGCTGCGCGACCGCTTCGGCGCGACCATCGTCATCGTCACCCATGAACTCGACAGCGTCTTTGCGATTGCGGACCGGATCATCATGCTCGACAAACAGACCAGATCGATCATTGCAAACGGACCTCCAGCTCTGCTGCGTGACACCTCTCCGAACGAGAAAGTGCGCGCATTCCTGACCCGTGACGGACTCAAGATGACCGGCAGCGAGGCGCGCGGATAACGGAGGAAACAGAATCATGGCAAATGACTCCACACAAAAAATCAAGCTCGGGCTTTTCGTCACGGGCGGAATCGTGCTGTTTGTGGCGATCCTCTTTTTTCTGGGGATGACCGACATCTTCACGAACAAAGCGACGGTGCAGACCTGTTTCAGCGAATCGGTCCAGGGGCTGACGGTCGGATCGGCAGTGAAATACCGCGGCGTGCCGATCGGCAGCGTGACGAAGATCTCGATCCGCGTGCCGGATAAACTTGTGCAGGTCGACATGGCCGTCGAACTGCGTCACTTCGTCTCGGCGGGAGATCACGGACAGCAGCGGAGTGATTTCCGGAACTTTTTCCGCTCCGAACTCGAACAGGGGATGCGCTGCCGGCTTGAATATGCCGGAATCACCGGAATGCGTTACATCGACTTCGACTACTATGCGACCCCCGGAGAAACGCTGCCGGAACCGCCGGCGGGAATCCCTGATGCGGGAGCGCTTTACATTCCGGCCGTACCGTCGCCGTTCCGGGACATTCTCAAGGCGATCGGGACTTCCCTCGACCGCATCTCGCGAATCCGGTTCGAGGAGATCTCCGACGGGCTGGAAAGAAGTTTGTCCGAACTTTCCGGACTGCTCGCAGATCCGGCGCTGAAGTCGACCATCGCGCGCATCAACGAGGCCTCGGAGAACCTCGAACTCGGCAGCCGCACCATCTCCCGCGTATTCAGCGAAGAGCGGCTGAACCGGCTCATGGGGCTTCTGGAGGAGGATCTGGAAAAGGTCAATCACCTGACCGAACAGCTCATCAACGAGACCCGTGAGGCGAAAATTCCCGAGAGCACCTCCGCCTTCCGGGACGCGTCGAACGCGATCACCTTCAGCCAGGACGAACTGGCCAATACCCTGACCAAGCTGAATCAGACACTCGACGCCCTGACCGAACTGGCCGACTCGCTTTCCGAAGATCCGAGTTCGATCGTCTCCGGCAAGAAAAAACAGCAATTTCAAATGGAGTGAA
This sequence comes from uncultured Victivallis sp., assembly GCF_944391105.1. GTDB lineage: Bacteria > Verrucomicrobiota > Lentisphaeria > Victivallales > Victivallaceae > Victivallis. The sequence continues at coordinate 32,948 of NZ_CALXSK010000023.1, read as the reverse complement.
CGATTTCGATGACCCCGACGGAAATCCAGGCAAAAATCAGGGAGATCATGCAGCGGGAACCGCGCTTCTCCGAGGAGGCCTACGCCTTCGTCGCCAACGCCGTGACGTTCACGGTCGGGCGTCTGCCGTCCCATCGCCACGTTTCGGCGCTCGAACTGCTCGGCGGCGTTCATGACTATGCGAAACAGGAGTTCGGGGTGCTCGCCTACGAAGTGCTTTATGAGTGGGGAATCCGCAGTGCATCAGACGTCGGAAGGATCGTCTATCTGCTGATCGGTTCCGGGTTGCTCTCCGCCTCGAAAGATGACGCGCCGGAGGATTTTGAAGTGGATTTCAAACTGGCCGATCCTCCCGTCGCCCCGGGGACGCAGCAAGCATTTCCCCCGAAAATCGATTGATGCCGCCCGCTGCGGCGCTGTAAGAGAGGAACCATGCAATTTTATCGGAACGTACAGTCGAGAACGCTGGATAACGGCGTCAGGATCTTCATCTTCCCTCAGCCGGGGACGGCGGTCGAGGTCGAGTGCTTCATCCGGACCGGCAGCATCCATGAGGGGAGGCATCTCGGGTACGGGCTCTCCCATTTTCTGGAACACATGCTTTTCCAGGGATGCCGCGACTATCCCGGAACCGCTGCGGCCGATGCGATCGACCGGATCGGCGGATCGATGAACGCCTATACGAGCTACGATCACACCGCCTATCATGCGAACCTCGCGGGGCGGCATCTGCCCGAAGCGGTACGGATTCTTTCGCGCATGATCCGTTTTCCGGAATTTCCGGAAACTCGTTTTGCCGAGGAGCGCGAGGTGATTCTCCGCGAGGAGGAGATGGGGCGCGACAATCCCGACCGGCTGCTTTACCAGCACCTGAACGGCTCGATTTTCCGAAATCATCCGCTGCGCCATCCGATCATCGGCTATCGCGAGCTCATCGGAAAGGTCACCCGGGACATCATGGCCGGGTACTATGAGGAGCGCTACACACCGGACCGTTGTTTCTGGGTCATCGTCGGCGATGTGGAGCCGGAACATGCGTTCGATCTGGTCGAGGGCGAAATGGCCGGCTGGGAACGGCGGAATCTGGAGGAAATCGCGATTCCACCGGAACCGGCGCAGTGCGTTGCGCGCAGTGACGGCTTCTCTTTCGCCGATCCGCTCGCCCGTCTGGCCGTCGGCGTCCGGATTCCTGAAATCTCCCACGCCGACGTGGCCGGATGCGACGTGCTCGCCGGAATCCTCGGAATGGGGGACGGCTCGCGACTCGTACGCGCACTTGAACTCGACCGGCAGCTCGCGGTAACGCTGCGCAGTTTCAGCTACAGCCAGGGAGCGGGAGGAGTGCTTGCGGTCACTGCCGCCGCCGCACCCGGCAAACTCGAACAGCTCGAATCGGCCCTGATGCGCGAACTCGATGCGATCCGCAACGGCGCGCTCACGCGGGCCGAAGTCGAACGCGAAAAAACCCAGCAGTACGCCGACCATCTGCGCGAACTGCGCAGCATCCGTGAAATTGCCGCGAACATCGGCGGCGGCGTGATCGCGAACGGGGCGCCCGACCTCAGCGATGCCTATCTCGAACAGCTCGGGCGCCTCACACTCGACGATCTGAACCGGATCGCAGCGACCTATCTCTCGCCGGAACGTTTCAGCATTGTCCGGCAAACGTCCGGAGACCGGAAGCGGAATACGGTGCGCAAAACCAGGCCTCTCCGGGCGGAACCGGGGCTGACCGGACTCGGCAACGGCGCAAGGCTCGTGACGCTTTCCGACCGGCGGCTCCCGCTTGTGGATTTCGCGCTGACGCTGCCGGGCGGAGCGATCTTCGAACCGCAGGAACTCGGAGGCGTTTCGGCACTCACTGCCGATCTTCTGAATGCCGGGGCGGGCAAATGGAAAGAGAGCGCACTGCTGACCCGGCTCGATGCGGGCGGCGCAAACTTCTCGGTCAACGCCGGACTCAATTCGTTCACGATCGAATGCACGTTTCCGCGCCGTCATCGCGCGGCGGTTTTCCAGTTGCTCAAGGCGATTGTCTCCGCACCGGCTTTCGGGCTCCCGGAATTTGACCGCGAGAAGGCGAACCGTCTCGAACTGCTCAAAAGCCGGAGACTTTCTCCTCGCGCCGCCGCCGAGGACCGCTGCCGGAAGTTGATGTTCGGCAGCCACCCGTATGGATGGGGAACGACCGGAACGATCGAACAGCTTGCCAATATCACGCGCGACCGCCTCGCCGAGTTTTATTTCTCCCGTCTCGTGCCGGAACAGGCGATTTTCGGCTGGAGCGGCGACTGTTCGGATGCCGAGGCGGCGGAGTGGACCGACGAATTGAGCGAAGCGGTTCCGTGGCGCAGCCGCCGGATCGAACTGCCTCCGAAACCGGTTTTTCCGACCGGGCCGCAATTTGAGACGATCCCGCTTCCCCGCGAACAGACGATGGTGCTCTGCGCGCTGCCCGGACCGGCGTTGAACGGAGAAATGCTCTCTCTGTGCGAAATCCTCTTTCAGGCGGAAAACGGGCTCTCGAGTCCTGTATTCAAGCTCGTGCGCGAGGAGAATTCACTCGCATATTCGACCGGGATGCGGCTCTGCGGCGGATTCCACCCCGGCTGGCTTTTGTTCTACGCGGTAACCACGGCCGAATCCGCCAGACGCGCGCTCTCATTGCTCGAAACCGAAATCGGCCGCCTTGCTGAACAGGGGCTGTCGCCGGAGGAGTTCGACTCCGCGCTCGAAGGAGCCGCCTTTTCGGCGGCGCGCAGTGCCGAATCGACCGGAAATCTGTTGATCTCCTCGCTGCTTTCGCTGCACTACGGAAGACCGCTAATGGAGAGTCTGCATCATGAGGCGGAACTGCGCGCGATCCGCCGCGAGGAATTCTGCGAAACGTTGAAACCGTATCTTTCGAATCCAGCCGCCGTCCGGATCTTCGCGGGCAGGCTGGCGAACGGCAAGGAGCTTTCCTCATGAACATTCCTGAAATCGATTCCACCTCGCTGGTCGTCGTCGACCTCCAGACGAAACTCACGGCCGTGATGGACAACTATTCCGCCGTGCAGGAGCGTGCCACACTCATGCTCAAAGGGGCAAACGCTCTTGAACTCGACGTGATCGTGACCGAGCAGTATCCCGCGGGGCTCGGGCCGACCGTTCCGGAGATTGCGGAACTCCTGCCCCCCGGATGCGCCCCGATTGCCAAGACCGGATTCTCCGTCTTTGCCGAACCGGCATTCCGCATCGCCCTGAAGGCAAAATCGAAGAACTGCCTCATATTTCTCGGAATTGAAACCCACGTCTGTCTGCTCCAGAGCGTTTACGACGCACGGAAGGCGGGATACGAGGTCATCGTCTGTGCCGACGCGGTCACGAGCCGCAGCGCCGCCAACCGCGAACTCGCGCTCGCGGAAATGCGGACGGCGGGAGCACATGTGCTCCCGGTGGAGTCGATTCTTTTCCTGCTGCTGCGTGACGCGAAACACCCGGCCTTCAAAACCGTTTCGAAACTGATCCGATGATGAAACGGCTCCTGCAGCTCCTTTCGATTCTCACGGCATGTTCCGCCCTTGCCGGAACGATCGCACTCGAACCGGGAACTCCCGTCTTCCGGGAGGCGGAGATGCCGGGCGAAATCATCGCCGTTGCGACCGAGCCGACCAACCTCGAAACGACTGGCAAAACCCGGTTGTTCCTCATCAAATCCCATCCGCTGGCCCGTTATTTCCGGATGACGGAGGTGCGTCTTCCCGACGGTCGAACCGGTTATGTGCATCCGGCCGCACTGCTCCATCCGGACGGGCAGCTCGAAATCGGGAACGTGGTGGAGTTCTGGCGCTACCCGCTTGCAGCTCTCATCGGCGGAGCGCTCGCCGCGCTCGTCGCGATCCTCTGGAAAAAACGGAAGGAACCCGATCCATGGCGCTGGATCGAAATCGGACTTGTGCCGGTGCTGTTGCGCATGTTCCTGCTGATCCTGCTGGTGAACCAGGCGCAGAACATCATCGCAGCCCCCGCCGACGAAACCGGATATTACCGGAATCTGCTTGGAATCCTGAACTGGGATTTCTCCGAACGGTGGCATTTCACCATCGGAACGTCGCTCTTCTATCTGCCGTTTGAACTTCTCTCCGGGACCCGGAATCTCATCGATCTGTTGATTCCGCTCTCTTGGGTGGAAGGTTTCGTCATCGCGCCCTGCTCGCTCTGGCTGGGATATGTGATCGGGAGAAAACTGACCGGCAGCGACCGGAAGGCCTTTCTCGCGATGTTCGCCTGGGCGGTGCTGCCGTTCGTCTGGCATCACCGGCCGGATTTTACGGATCGACTCTTCATTGCATTCTTTGAATTCCCGAGCGCGGAGTTCTCCTACCGCCACTACATCAATCTGATCGGCTGCGGCTTCTCGGCCATGAGCGATACGCCGTCGACCTTTCTCATGCTTGCGGTGTTCGCGCTGCTCATCTGCCGGGAAGCGTCGTACCGGACGGTGGCGGCGGCGGCGTTTCTCTTCGGCGTCGCCTGTCTCTTCCGGATCAACAACATCATGTTCGTCCCAGCCATCGGCGCAATCTGCCTGCTTCGGCGTCCGGAGTATTTTCGTTCCGTCCGGGAAACCCTCCGATACTTCCTGACCGGAGCGGCGCTGTTCCTGGCCGGGTTCCTCCCGCAACTGCTGGTGAACTGGAAGTTCTTCGACAATCCGTTGAAATTCTCCTATACGAACTACACCGAAGGCGCCCACACCTATCTCGACTGGATCTTCGTCGAGCTCAACAGCATGTTCTACGGCACGGTCAACCAGCTGCCATGGATTCCGGCGATTCTCGCGCTCCTCTGGTTGCGCGACCGGAAACTGCGACTCATTCTCGCACTCTGGACGATTCCGGTGATTTTCTTCTTCTACGGATACAGCCACGGAACCGACGACCCGATCCGCTTCATCCTGACGACCTACCCCGCGCTCTTCCTCGCGATCGCGGCGTGTCAAGTCTGGGAAAAACTCAAACCCCGTGACTTCCTGTGGACGATTCCGGTTCTTGCGGGCTGGATTCTCTGCATTCCGAACGCGGCTTACGGAAGTTACGCCTGGTATCTCTCCGCGCCGTACCGGATGCTCTGGCGGCTCGGAGACCTTTCGTGGGTCACGCTGGCCGGAATCGCCGCGATGGCCGTCGGAATCGCCATGACGTTCCGGCTGAGCAAACCGGCAGGCGCATTTCTCGCCGGATGCAGCGTGCTCTACCTCTTCGGAAACGGCTACTGGCTTGCGCTTGGATTTGCAGCCGTGCTGATCCGCGCGATTTGCGACGCCGTCACGCTCTTCCGGCTGCGCCGGAACGCCCTGTCGGTCAGATGAATTCCCGGACTTCGCCGAGGCAGATCAGATTGTTCGTTTCGCGCGCGGGAGAGTTCTTCGAGAGCATGACGATCTTCTCCTCCGGTCGCAGCCGTTTTCCGTCGATGAGCCGACGCGCGGTCTCATGCCCGAGTTCAAGCATCTCCTCGACAAACGCATTGTATTCGGCGTAGACCCCGTAAACGAGTGCGAGCTGGCGCACCACGTGCTTCCGATACGAGAACGCGTAGATCGGCACAAGCGGCCGGTAAGCCGCACAGCAGCGTGCCGACTTGCCCTCGCCCGTGTTGCAGACGATCGCCCGCAAATCCAGCGCTTCCGCCGCTCCGACCGCGGCACGGATCACAAAATCGTATTCACGGTCGCCGTCGGTATCGACGACGTCGATCTGATTGAAGAAACTGCGCGAGGATTTCTCCGCCTCCTCGACGATCCGGGTCATCATGCTGACCGCCTCAACCGGATACCGTCCCTGCGCGGTCTCTCCGGACAGCATCACCGCGTCCGTACCGTCGTAAACCGCGTTCGCGACATCGTTCACTTCGGCACGGGTCGGAAGGGGACTCTCCTCCATGCTCTGGAGCATCTGCGTCGCCGTGATGACCGGCTTCCCCGCCTTGCGGGCGGAACGGATCAGCTCCTTCTGGATCAAAGGGACCTCTTCCAGCGGAATCTCGATCCCGAGATCACCGCGTGCAACCATGATGCCGTCGGCGGCCTTCAGGATTCCGGCGATGTTCCGAACCCCCTGCCGGTTCTCGATTTTCGCGATGATCCGGCACGGGCTGTTTCCGGCATCGAGCAACGCGCGCACCGCTGCCACATCCTCCGCATTCCGAACGAATGAGTGGGCGATGTAGTCGATCTCATGCCGGACCACGTAGTCGATAAAACGCCGATCCTTCTCCGTGAGCGTCTCGGCGTTGAGCTCAACATCCGGAACGTTGATCGATTTATGATTTTTCAGGACGCCTTCGCGGGCCGCTTCACACTCGAGCACGGAATCCTTCCGACCGCGCACGAGCAGTTCGAGCGCACCGTCGTCGCAGACGATACGGGCGCCGGCCGGAACCTCCTCGGCGAACGGCGGATAATTGACCAGAACCACCCGGGGACCGGCCGAAGCGGGACTCCCCGTCACACCGATCCGTTCGCCTTTCGCAAGCGGAAGCGGAGCATCAACATTTCCGGTCCGGATATTCGGTCCCTTCGTATCGACCATGATCGCGATTTTGTCCGACACTCCGCGGACGAGCGCAACCGCCCGTTCCAGATCCGGAATTTCCATGTGCGCGGTGTTGAAGCGTACCACATCCATGCCGTTCTTGTAAAGCGCCAGAAGCAATTCCCGCGTACAGGTCGATGCGTTCACCGTAGCGACGATTTTCGTAAATTTCATTTTCTTCCCCTCTCCTCTTCTCTCTTTTCTCCCCTATTTCCAGTGAAGAAAATGGCGGCCGAACCGCTCAAAGGCGGCCCGCTCGAGCTCCTCGCGGCAATCCGGATGCGCAATTGTGATGAGCAGCCGCGCACGCTGCTGAAGCGGTTTCCCATAAAGGTCGACCACGCCGTATTCGGTCGCGACATAATGCACCCGGCTGCGCGGCGTAACCACGCCGGCACCCGAATCAAGCACCGGCACGATTTTACTGACCCCCTTCGTCGTGCGCGACGGCATCGCGATGATCGGTCTTCCCCCCTCCGAACGCGACGCGCCGTAAATAAAGTCGAGCTGTCCTCCCACTCCGGAATACATGCGCATCCCAAGCGAATCGGCACACACCTGCCCGGTCAGATCGATCTGAATCGCGGAGTTGATCGCCACCACCTTCGGATTGCGCGCAATGCGGTACGGATCGTTTGTGTAGGCGGCTTCACGCATGCGCACCATGGGATTGCGGTTCACAAAATCGTATACCCGACGCGACCCCATCAGAAATGAGGCGACGATCTTCCCCCGGTCAATCCGCTTGCGCGCCCCGTTCACCACACCGGCCTCGACCAGCGGCAGAAGCCCGTCCGCAAACATTTCCGTATGAACTCCAAGATCCTTCCGGTCGGAAAGCTGCGAAAGCACCGCGTTCGGAATCGCTCCGATTCCGAGTTGCAGACAGGAGCCGTCCTCAACGAGTTCCGCACAGTTGCGGCCAATCGCCCGCTCAATCTCATTCGGCAGCGGAAAGTGAGTCTCGTCAAGCGGGGAGTCATCTTCGACCAGATAGTCGATCCGGTCGAGATCGATCTCGCCGTCCCCGTAGGTGTAGGGCATGTTGCGGTTGACGACCGCGATGACAAGTTTCGCCGTCTCAATCGCGGCAAGACCGACATCCACCGAGATCCCGAGAGAAACCCTCCCGCGCCGCCCCGGAGGAGAAACCTGGATCATCGCCACATCACAGCCGACCACACCACTCCGGATCAGCTGCGGCGTATCATGCAGGGAGATCGGGATGTAATCAGCGGCGCCACGCTGAACCTGCCGCCGCATGTTGTCACCGATGAAAAACGACTCCGAACGGAACACCCCCTCGAATTCCGGAGCTGCGTAATCCTCCGTCCGCCCCGTGTGAATGTGCCGGAGCGTGACATCGCGCAGCACCCCTTTGCGGCCGCGCGCGCAGAGCGCCTCCACGAGAATCCGCGGAACCGAACCGGAACTGCCGAGATAAACCGACGTTCCGGATTCAATCGCCGCAACGGCCTCCGCCGCAGATACGACAGACGGCTCTCTGCCCATTCGCCTCCTCAATGCCAGACTTCCGTTACGCGTCGACGATCGCGAACATCAGCGTAATCTGAAAAACCACCTTGTCACCGACCTTGATGCAGCCGGTTCCCTTGCCGAACCGCCCCTTCGCCGGCGGCAGCTCGATATCCACAATCAACTGGTCGCCCGGATAGACCGGTTCGAAAATCTCCGCACGATCGATCGACATGAAGTACCCGAGTTTCCCCTCGTTGCCCGGACGCGCCAGCACGAGCGCGCAACCGGACTGTGCCGTGATTTCACACAGCAGCGACTCCGGCATGACCGCGTAATCCCCGGCCTGCGAGAAGATCTCCTCGTTCCCGGTGAGATTCTTCACCGCAAAGACGTGATCCCCCTCGATCCGCGCAATGTAGTCGATGAACAGAAACGGATAACGGTGCGGTATCAGCGACTTGATCTTTTCGACGTCCATCGGAGTCGCGTCGCACTTGTCGAACTCGTTGTGAAGTTCCGGCATGGCGGCCGGACCGTTTTTCGGACGGGTCGCAAGCGTGATCTTCGCCTCACAGGTGAGTCCGCCGTTGTTCGAGGTCTGCGCCTTCACAACCGCCTCGCCGTTCTCGACGGAGAGGATTTCCGCCTCGACCTTGACCCGGTCGCCCGGATTGTTCGGGCGGCGGAATTTGACCTTTTCGACCACCCGCATGTAGACATCGAGTTCTCCGGCCGGATCGAGCTGCGGACGCACCGCAAGTTCGCCGAGCTGCTTCATCGCCTCAAGCTGAAGCACGCCCGGCATGATCGCATGCCCGGGGAAATGCCCCTGAAAGAAGTTCTCATTGATCGAAAGATTCTTCAATCCGACGAACTGCGTATCGGAAATCTGCTCCGCGCGATCGAGCATCAGCATCGGATAGCGCTGCGGAAGAATTGCACGGATTTCGCGGAGTCCAAAAAACTTACCCATTCTTTTCCCTCTGTCTGTTTCTTATGCGTTGTTCGCTGCCATGATCTCTTTCTGAAGCTGCCCGGCGAGTTCGACGTTCTTCGGATGGCCGGGCTTGACGGCGATGACCGTCCCGGTGATCCGGCAGCCGGAAAGATAGAGATCCCCGACCACGTCGAGAATCTTGTGGCGGACAATCTCATTCGGGTAGCGCAGAGCCTCCTTGCAGATGATCGCGCCGTCGTGGATGATCGCCGCCGCGTCGAGGCTGCCTCCCTTCACAAGCCCCATCGCCAGGAGCTGCTGAAGATCGCGGAAATCGACAAATGTCCGCCCGCCCGCAATCTCGGTCTCGTAGGCTTCAGGATCGGTCGCGGTGAACTCGTAGAACTGCGGATCAATCGGGCAGCCGGGAAAACTCGTCGTGCAGACGACCCGGAGCACATCCCCCGGAACGATCACAAGCCGCGTATGCCCTCCCTCGACATAGAGCGGCTTCGATGGAGTGAACACCTTCGCCTCCGCCTCCTGCTGAACGATGCCCGCCTCGCGCACCATCCGGCAGTAGGGAAGTGAACTGCCGTCGCCGATCGGCGGCTCCATGCCGTCCATCTCCACAATGCAGTTGTCCACATGGAACGCGTGCAGAGCCGACATGATGTGTTCAACCGTGAACACCACGGCGTTGCCGTTTGCGATCGTGGTTCCGCGCCGCACGTCAACCACGTTCGACGCGAGCGCCCGCACCTCCGGCTTGCCGGGGAGGTCGACCCGCCGGAACACGATCCCCGTGTTCTCGGGCGCAGAGTGAATCCGCACCCGGGAACGGGCGCCGGAGTGCAATGCAATCCCCGAATATTCGGCCGAATTGACGACTGTCTGCTGTTTTTCCATCGAATCATCCGCTTTCAAGATTGATTTTTTCGCTTCACGGGCATAATATAATACGCAAAACCGCGTTTGTACAATTTTTTGCAGGGATTTATGGCTGAAAAAATCAAAACCGTCGTCATCACCGGCCCGACCGCGACCGGAAAAACCGCTCTGGCCGTGAAGCTCGCGCGCATCTTCCCGGCGGAAATCGTCAGCGTCGACTCGCGCCAGGTCTACCGCGGCATGGACATCGGCACCGGCAAGGATCTCGACGAATACGGCGAAGTTCCGTACCATCTCATCGACATCGCCGACCCGCAGCGCGAAGTCTACAACCTCGCGCGCTTCCTGCGCGACGCCTACCGTGCCGTATGGGAGATCGCCGCACGCGGCAAACTGCCGATTCTCTGCGGCGGAACCGCGCTCTACCTCGCGGCGCTCATCGACGGCTATCACCTCCCCGGCGGAGCCCTTCCGCCGCGTGAAAAGGGAGTTGCGCGCGTCCGTCAGAACCCGGAGGAAGAACCCTCGTTCGAACCGCCGTTCGAACTCGACGCGCTGCTGCTCGGCGTCTATTATCCGCGCAACGAAGTCCACGCCCGCATCGAATCCCGGCTCGACAGCCGCATCACGGACGGGCTCGTCGACGAGGTGAAACGCCTGCACGAAATCAATGAGGTCTCCTGGGAGCAGCTCGAATTCTTCGGACTCGAATACCGCGAAGTCGCGCGCTATCTCAAGAAAGAGTGCACGCTCTCGGAAATGCGCAACACTCTGCTCGCCCGCATCCGCCAGTTCGCGAAACGGCAGGACATCTTCTTCCGCAAACTCGAACGCGAGGGACACAAAATTCACTGGCTCGAGGCGGGGCGCGACCCCGATCCGTGCACACTCATCGAAGCGTTCCTGAACGGGGAATCCCTCCCGGAACCCGCGTTCCGTCTATGCGACATCAATTACGGAAAAAGGGGAACATTCACCGCCAGACGCGGTTGACCGCTTCGAGCGCCACACGCAACTCCGGCAGATACGGATGCCAGAGCTTTTCGTATTCGAGCGTAACCGGCCCCGTGTAGTCGGCCTTCTCCAGAAGGTCAAGCAGCTCTCCTGCTGGAAGATCCCCCTCCCCCGGAACCGTTGCGACCAGTTTGCCGTCTGACTCCAGGCGGCTGTCCTTCACGTGAACGTCGACGACGTGCCCGGCCAGCATCGCCCAGCTGTCCGCGAAAGTCTCGCCCGCAAAACGGCAGGTGTGGTGCGCATCCCAGACCACCGGCAACGCCTCGCCGAGCTGTTCAAAAAGTTTCCGGCAGCGAGCGGCCGAGCTGAAGCCGTCATGCGTCTCCAGGGCAAGCTGCGACCGGAGACCGAGCGACCGGAACCAGTCGAGATTCCGCCGTGCGGTCTCCGCCTTCTCCTCGCAAAACTCCTCCCGGAAATCGAAGCCGCCGAACACCCGCAGATACGGCACGCCCGCCTCGTCCGCCAGACGCCCGAGCGCCTCAAGCTCCTCCCGGTCGTTTTCGGACGCGGCCAATCCGAATGAACTGCCGAACACCCGGATCCGCCCCTCCTGCCCGAGCTTCACGAGCAAGACGCGTTTCTCCGGCGCGGCGAACACCCGCGGCAGCTGAATCGAGTCCTCCACGGCCCGGAGTTCCAGATAGCGGAAATCGAACTCGTCCGCCAGCGCGACCGCCTCCGCAAGCGTGTTCGCGGGGCAGCTGAGCGTCGAAAATCCCCACTTGAAATTCCGCATATCAATCCCCTTTCTGTTCCGGCGCCGCCCGGTGCGGTTCGTCAAACCGGACGCCCCCGCGCACGACTTCCGCCATTTTTTCGTGTCCGTAATTCGAAAGATGCACTCCATCCACCACCGACTCGCTCCCGCGAAGAACCGCGGCAAACCGGCGGCGCGGAATCAGCCGCACTCCGTATTTTTCCGCAAGAAACCGCTGCGCACGCAGGTAAGCCCCGCGAAACGGCGGCAGCGGCAACTCAAACATCACGGCGGGAACCTCCCGAGCCGCGACCGCAGAAAGCAGTTCATCCAGTTTCCGGGCGAATTCATCGCCGGAAACCCCTCCGAGCAGATCGTTGCCGCCCAGTTCAATAAGCAGCACATCGCCGGGGGAAAAGTCGAAGCGCTCCTCGAGAATCCGCAGCGAGGAGCCCACCTTGCTCCCCGGCACCGCCCGGTTCGCGATCCGCCCCGGATGTTCCCGTTCCAGCAATTCGCTCCAGACCGTCTCTTCCTCAAATCCGATGCCGGAACTGATCGAATCGGCAAGGATCCAGAGTTTCCCGCGGCACACCAGCGGTTCGGGCTCCAGCCAGTACGGCAGTTCGAGCACGGCCGCCGAAACGGCCAGAGCCGCCGTCAGAGCCGCAGCGCCGTACCGCCACGGCGTCTCGAACCGTAAAGTCACCACCATCGCCAACGCCGCAGCAAACAGCGGCCAGATGATCCAGCCGGAAACCGGAGTCGAGGAGAGCGCGACCAGCAGAATCCCGAGCACCGTCGCCGTCACGGTCAGGGAGAGCGTCGCCCCGCTCCGTCCCCGCAGCCCGGCTGGGATCGCGACTGCCAGCACGGCCAGACCACACCAGAATCCCCAGCCGGAAGCGATGAACATCAGAACCGGATGCATGGCCTGTTTCCCCCTCCGCCTTCTCCGGCGAACTTCCGTCACGGTTTTTTGTCGGTCGGCCGGGCGATAAGCACCGCCACGCCGCCGAACGAGCTCTCCGCCCGGTGCGCCAGAGCTTCCCCCTGAAGAAAAATCGCCGTGGAAAGCCAGTCCGCCAACAGCGCCGACGGCGCAATCACCGTCACCGAATGCGTTCCCTGAGTCGGACGGCCCGTCACCGGGTTCATGATATGCCCGTACTGCACGCCGCCGATCGTAACAAAACGCTCGTAATCCCCGCTGGTCGAGAGCGATACATTGCACAATTCCAGCGTCTCCTCCAGGAGTTCACTCTTGTTTTCCGGATTTCTCACACCGACCCGGTAGGCATTTCTCCCGGGCGGCGGCTCCGGAAACAGCCGCAGATTGCCGCCGAGATTGATGACGCCGCGCCGAATCCCGAACTTCGAAACCGCCTCGAACGCCCGATCGACCGCGTACCCCTTCGCAATGCCTCCAAGGTCGAAACTCATCCCTGGAACCGTGAATTTAACGCTCCGGTCATCGTCGTTGAAAATCACCTTGTTCAAACCGACCCGCGACTGAGCCTCGGCAATCTCAAGCTCCGTCGGAAGCGAGCCGCCCCGCTTCTGATAGAATCCCCAGAGATCCATCAGCGGCTTCGAGGTAATGTCGAACGCCCCGTCCGAAAATGCATACGCCTTCCGCGACTCCAGCAGCAGAAACCAGAGTTCGGGGGAACAGACAAACGGTTTCTCCGCCGCCGTCGCATTCAACCGCGAAAGTTCGCTCTCCGGATCGTGGACGTTGCAGAGGTTCGTCACTTCGTCGAACACGTCGACCACGGCGTCGGCCGCACTCTGCGCATTCCCGGGCGAAGTGAAGAACGTGAGTTCCGCCACCGTTCCCATAACCGGGAAAATCCGATCGAACCGCGTGTTCCGCTCCGAAACCCGGTGCAGCAGCTGAAGCACCAGAAGCAGCATCCCCGCGAGCAGCAGCAGCGCGAGCGCAATTCCGAACCGTGTACGGCCGGTCATCATCTTACGCCTTCTCCACCCGGACACGGCACGCTTCGCCGTTCACATCGACGTCAACGCCATCGGCCGCCTCTCCCGGCACAAGCTCCTTTGCAAGCGTCTCTTCGCAGATGTACGCCAGATTCGACTCGATGGCCGCATTCCACTTTTCCGGAACACGGTATTCGATCCGGATCCGGTCGACCACGTCAAAGCCGTTCTCCTTGCGCAGATTCTGGATCTTGCTCACAAACTCGCGCGCAAATCCCTCCGCTTCCAATTCCGGCGTCAGTTCGGTAGCAAGCGCAATCGTGATGCCGTCCCCGCTCGCGGCAACCAGCCCCGGCTTCTCCTCACGCTGAACCACAAGGTCGCCGGCGGAAATCTCCGCGGTCGTCCCATCGGCCAGCGCAAGGCGGTACGGCTTCCCGGCGAGAATTTCGCCGATTTCGCGCCCGGAGAGCGCCTGGATCTTCGCGGCGGCCTCCTTCATATTCTTTCCGAGACGGCTGCCGAGCACTTTGAAGTTCGCCTTCGCGGAGCGCTTCACAAGCGCCTCCTCATCGTCGCAGAACTCGACCTGTTTCACGTTCAGCTCCTCGGCGACGATCCACGCGGTCTCCTCAAGCATTTTGCGCGACGCGGCGTCCGGAGCGGCCAGCACCGCCTTCGCGAGCGGCTGGCGCACCTTCAGGTTGTTCGCCGTCCGCAGAAAGCGTCCCGACGAAACCGCCGACATCGTCAGCTCCATCTGCCGCTCAAGATACTCGTCGCGGCTCGCGGCGTCCGGTTCCGGATAGTCGCAAAGATGCACCGACTCCGGCATCTCCGCCGTCCGCAATACCCGGTAGATCGCCTCGGTCGTGAACGGAATGAACGGCGCGGCCGTTTTCGCAAAGGTCAGCAGGACATAATGCAGCGTCGCATACGCCTCCTTCTTGTCCGCGTCGTCGCTCGACTTCCAGAAACGGCGGCGGCTCCGCCGGATGTACCAGTTCGTGAGGTCGTCGATGAACCGGCTGAACCGGTTCGCCGCCTTCTGCAGATTGTACGCATCCATCTCGGCGCGGATCTCCTCGACCATCTGCGACGCGGAAGAGAGAATCCAGCGATCGAGCACATTCGCGGGTTTCGCGGGAGCTTTCACCTCCCCGGGCGCCGGCTCATAGCCGTCCACATTCGCGTAGGTGACGAAGAACGACAGCGCGTTCCACATCGGAATCATGATTCCGCGCAGCACCTCGCGCACCCCCGCCTCCGAAAACTTCAGATCCTCCGCGCGAACCACCTGCGACCCGAGCAGAAACAGCCGCAGCGCATCCGCACCGCAGCGGTCGATCACATCCATCGGGTCGGGATAATTCCGCAGCCGCTTGGACATCTTCTGCCCGTTCTCCGCGAGCACAAGACCGTTCACCACCACATTCCGGAACGGCGGCTTGTTGAAGAGCGCCGATGCGAGAACCACCAGCGTGTAGAACCATCCACGCGTCTGATCGAGCCCCTCGGCAATGAAGTCCGCCGGAAAATTCTCCTCGAAATGCTGTTTGTTCTCAAATGGATAGTGCTGCTGCGCATACGGCATCGAACCGGATTCGAACCAGCAGTCGAACACTTCCGTGACCCGCTTCAGCGGCGATTTTCCGGTCGGAGACGGAATTTCGATCTTGTCGATGAAATGCTTGTGCAGGTCTTCGACCTTCCGGCCCGAGAGTTTTTCCAGTTCCGCGGCGCTCCCGACCACAATCACCTCGCCTTCGGCGTTGCGCCAGATCGGCAGCGGAGTGCCCCAGTAACGGTTGCGGCTGATCGCCCAGTCGCGCGCATTTTCGAGCCACTTCCCGAACCGGCCGTCGCGCAGGTGCGACGGCACCCAGTTGATCGTGCGGTTGTTCGCAATCATCTTATCCTTGATCGCTTCCACCTTCACAAACCAGGTCGAAATCGCGCGGTAGATCAGCGGCCCGTCGTCCCGCCAGCAGTGCGGATAACTGTGCTTGATCTGCCCGCGATGAATGAGCTTGCCTTCCTCTTTGAGCCGCTGAATGATCTCCTTGTCCACCGACTTCACCGGACGCCCCGCGTAATCGGGGACCTCCGCGGTGAAACGGCACTCCTCGTCGATCGGACACACCTCCGGAAGTCCGGCGGCCTTGCAGACCGCGTTGTCGTCCTCGCCGAAGCCCGGCGCGGTGTGCACGATCCCGGTGCCGTCCTCCGTGCTCACGAACGAGCCGCCCAGCACCTGGAACGCCCCCTCGTCGGCAAGATCGGCGAAGTAGCTGAACAACGGCTCATACCGCATCCCGACCAGTTCGGACCCCTTGCCGCGCCAGACGATCTCCGGCGTCTCGCGATAATACGCTCCGAGGCGGCTTTCGGCCAGATAATAAAAGTCTTCTCCGTCTTTCACTTTCACGTAGTCGATCTCCGGACCGACCGTCAGAGCAAGGTTCGACGGAAGAGTCCACGGCGTCGTCGTCCACGCGAGGAAGTAGGCGTTCTCCCCGCCCTTCACCCGGAAACGCAGCGTGATCGCCGGATCGACCACATCCTTGTACCCCTGATTCGCCTCGAAATTCGACAGCGGCGTCGCGCAGCGCGGGCAGTACGGCAGGATCTTGTACCCTTCGTAGACCAGCCCCTGATCCCACAGCGTCTTGAACACCCACCAGATCGACTCCATGAAACTGCGGTCCATCGTCCGGTAACCGTTCCGGAAATCGACCCAGCGCCCCATGCGGTTCACGACCTTTTCCCACTCGGCGGTGTAGCGAAGCACGATCGAGCGGCACGCCTCGTTGAACTTGTCGATGCCGTAGGCCTCGATGTCGCGCTTGCTGCTCAAATTAAGCTGTTTCTCCATCTCATTCTCAACCGGGAGTCCGTGGCAGTCCCAGCCGAACCGCCGCTCGACGTAATTGCCGCGCATGGTCTGATAACGCGGCACGACATCCTTGATCGTCCCGGCCAGCAGGTGGCCGTAGTGAGGCAGCCCGGTCGCGAACGGCGGCCCGTCGTAAAACACGAACTCCCGTCCGCCACGACGCTGATCGAGCGATTTCTTGAAGATGTCGGAACTCCGCCAGAATTCGAGTATTTCGCACTCCAGCTCCGGAAAATGAACCTGATTCGAGATGTTTTTGAAAGCCATTTTGGGGTCACCCGTCTATTTTAAAAGATTCGAAACAATTTTTCAGATGCGCCTCGGAGAGCTTCGAGGAAACCCTGCTGCCGATCACCAGCGCCAGCACCGAAAGCGGCAGAGAGTAAACCAGCGAATCCACATAAGGCCACGGAAACGCCGAAATCAACTCGCCGCGCCCGAACAGCATCTGGCAGATGCCGAGTGCCGCCGACTCCTTGCGGTGCAGGAACAGCAGCCCGAACAAACTCGCCCCCACCCCGACCGAAATCGAGAGCCACACGCCGAAGCGCGTCGCCCCGCGCCAGTAGAGCGCCGCACAGTAGGCCGGCAGGAACGCCGCCGCGCAGACACCGAAGAAAATCGCCGTCCCGCGCGCAATGATGCCGGGCGGAAGCACAATCCCCAGGATCACGCTGACCACGATCCCGAATATCACCCCCAGCCGCGTGACGAGAACACTGTCGCGCTTCACGCTCGAGAGGTTGCGGAACAGATCGTGCCCGATCGCCGATCCGGTCACGTGAAAGAGCGAACTCAACGTCGACATCGCCGCCGAAAGCAGCGTCAGAGAGAACACATAGAGCACCACCGGCGGCAGCGCCTGCCGGATGAAGAGCGGAATGATGAGGTCCGGATTCCCGCCCGCCGCTTCGATCGCGAGTTTCCCGGAAATCCCTTCGGCGATCCCCTTGTCGGCATGGTAGAAAAAGACATTCGACAACGCCCCGACCATGTAGGCAGCCCCCGCCGTGCAGAGAATGAAGACCGAACCGATCACCACCGCGCGATTCAGCTCCCGTGTGCTCTTGACCGTCATGAAACGGACCGCCAGCTGCGGCTGCGCGAGCGCGCCGATGCCGACCCCGAGCATGAGACTCGATACGAGCGTCCACCACCAGATCGAGTTGAACTTCGGCATCGAGGTCCACCCCTGATGGCCAAGTGCCGCCTCGGCCGGAAGCCGCTCCGCCACCAGCGGCGCCATAT
Organism: uncultured Victivallis sp.; assembly: GCF_944391105.1. Taxonomy (GTDB): domain Bacteria; phylum Verrucomicrobiota; class Lentisphaeria; order Victivallales; family Victivallaceae; genus Victivallis. The sequence continues at coordinate 15,262 of NZ_CALXSK010000023.1, read as the reverse complement.
CCGTCAGCGCCTGATGCGCGCTGACCACTCCGCCGAGCTTCCAGTAACACATCACGAGCAGCGAAAGCATCCCCGCGATCATGACCGTTCCCATCATCGCATCGACGTACATAACCCCCTTGAGTCCGCCGAAGACGACGTAGAGCGCCACAATCACGGCGAAAATTCCAAGCGCCCAGCCGTAGTCGATCATCATGACCTCCTGCAGAAACCGCGCCCCGCCGATCAACACCACACTCGAATAAAGCGGCATGAACAGAAAGATGATCGCCGCAAGAAACACCTTGAGGTACTTCGAATCGAACCGCCTCCCCATGAACTCCGGAAACGTATGCGCATCCAGCGCCAGCCCGATGCGGCGCGTCCGCGGCCCGAAGAAGATGAACGCCACGACGATCCCGATCGCGATATTCATGAAGACCAGCCACATGAGTCCCATTCCGAACTGTCCGGCGACCCCTCCGAAACCGACCAGAGCCGAAGTGCTGATGAACGCCGCGCCGTAGCTCATGGCCATGACGAACGGATTGACCGAACGGCCTGCGAGCAGATAATCCTTGTTCGATGTGGTTTTCCGGAATCCGCGATAGCCGAGATAGCCGACCAGCAGCATGTAAACCACGATCAGCGCCCCGAGAATCCAGACGTTCATCCCGTTCTCCGCGGCGGAGGCGAAGAGAGTCATTGCCGCTCCTCCGCGATTCTGCGGCGGCGCGCCCGGGAACGGCGGCGTGCCCGCATTATCGCCTCTTCCCGGCGCGGATCAGCCCCCCGATTCCAGTTCACGCTTCCGTAGACGACCCCGAAGAGCGTGATCCCGAGACAGCCCGCCAACGCGGCAACGATCTGCAAGTCACCCAGTCCGAACATCTTATTCCACCGCATAGATTTAGGATTACAAAAGAATGAGCGGACGAGTAACCGCACTCGCCCGCTCTCATATATCGACAAAAATCCGAAAAACGGATCTTACGCTTTTTCGTAATTGCCGGTGCGGATGCAGCGCGTGCACATCTTGACGGTCTTGACCGTCCCGCCGGCGTTGATCTTGACGTTCTGAAGATTCACTTCAAAAGTGCGCTTCACATTCTTGACCACGTGCATACCGATGCCGCCGGCTTTCTTGGCCAGACCTTTGCGGGTGATGCAGCCGCCGTTGGCCTTGACTTTCCCGCACATTTCGCAGACTTTGCTCATTTTGTTCCTCATTTCCCCGACCCGAACCGCAAACGGCCGGTCGGCTTCTATCGTTAAAACCAATTTTTATTCAATAAAAATGGTGGGTTGACCGGGACTCGAACCCGGGACCACCGCCTTAAAAGGGCGATGCTCTACCGACTGAGCTATCAACCCACCGGAAAACCGACGGCAACAGCTCCTTAAGATACCGCGTCTTTTTCATTTTTCAAATGCTTTTTGGATTTTTTTCCAAAAAAAGCGGAACTTTGCTTCAATTGCCGAGTTTTTCCGCTCACGAAGCTTGACTTTTGAGCAAGAAGGTATATAGTGAATACCAGAAGGCAGGTCATACTCGGAATAAGATTTGCATCGGGCTCTCTTTTGAGCTTATTGTACACTGTAATTGACGAGTGGATACAACCTGCCTTCTTTTTTTGTCTTTCCGCAACACCTGCTTCACGAGAAGTATGTCAGTTGTTTTCGATACTCGCGCGGCGACATTCCCTGACGATGCCGGAAACAGGTCGAGAAATTCAATGCATTCCCGAAACCAACCGCAGCAGCGATTTCCTTGATGGAATATGTTTCATCCGCCAGCAGCCGTCGGGCCCGGTGGATTCGCAGATCCAGCAGATATTGCCGGGGCGTCGTGTGAAAATAGCAGTGAAAAAGCCGAACCAGATGGGTGGGAGAACAATTGCAGTACTGCGCCATTTCCAACTGCGTCCATGCATATTCCGGGTGCTGTTCAAGCGATATGCGCAGCTCCGCCAGCGCTGGCGGTAAACTAACGATGTCCGGCCTCCCGCGAAGCAGCTGCAGAATCTCAAAACAAAGCAGTGTATTGCGAATGGAACCGACATCGGGAGTTTCGTCGGCCAATTCCCCGATCTCCTGCAGAACTCGTTCCATGCACCGACTGTCCAGGCCGGTCACGATATCCTTTTCCCCCAGACCGCTTCCCTGCAGAAAAGGGATCAGCAGCATTCCGGAAACCATCAATGAAATTTTTCGGCAACCACCTTCTCCGGAAAGGAATTCACTTTCCAGCTGCGGCTGCATCAGAAAAACCTCCCCGGGTTCCAACTCACAGGCACACTCCCGCTGGCGCACCAGCAGAGAACCACTTTTTACATATTCGATCGACAGAAACGGAGCATTGCGACGCAAATAATGCGCCTGCCGCAGCAACGCGACCTCGCAGATGCACTCGATCCGCAACTGATCCTCCCGCACTCCCGGGGACAAGTTTCGCATCCGATAGAAACGCCGGGAACGGTGGTGATAGAACTCCATCTCGTGATAATGATTCGGCGGCGGCAGCGGATTCCACCGGAAGGGAGAAAGATCATTGAGTTGTTTCATAATGGTTGTTTTTCAAATGTTTTTTCTTTTTTTTCAAATATAAAAACATTTTTCAATATTGTTTTTAAATGTTCATTTCACTATACTATAAGAGAAAATAAAAATCAAGTTACAGTTTTGGAAGAGAGGCAGGAACATGGCGAAAATCACCTGGCAGAAAAAAGCATGGGACCGGATCACCCGGGTGTTTTTTCATCCAGGAACCGGCCTGGTCTATGACTACATAACGGCAGACGACCCGGAGGAACGTTTTTCCCATCTCCCCTCCGTGGAGGAAATTTCGCTTTCGTTCCCGAATCCGTGCGGCTGGAGCACCGGGATGGAGGACTGCGCGCTGAACGGCGGGTTTCTGCTCGACCTGCTGCGTCTCCGCGGAGAGACGGACACCGACTTTGCCCGGCTTGCGGCGGCAGGCCTGATTCGATGCGGCAACGTTCACGGGAAAACCGGTTTTGTGGCCCGCGGTCTGAGTCCGCACGACGGACGCAGCTGCTACGGAAACTCCTCACGCGACCAGTTCACTCTGGCGACCTACGGCATGTGGCGGTTTCTGACGGGATATCCATCTCCGGATGCCGGTCTGAAACGCGACGGGAAAGCATTTCTCCGCTCAGTCGCGGAATACTGCAGAAAAACCGTCACCCCCGCCAACGCCTACAATCTGTTGCGTCTTGACGAGAAACCGGCAATCGTTTCAACAATGTGGCATTGTGCACCTCATGAAGCGATGAGGCTGCCGATGATCTACGGAATTGCCGCTGTCGTCACGGGAGAGCCCTGTTACTGCGAATGGATGCGCCATTATGCGGCAACCGGCCTGAAACAGACCCTGACGATGGATCCGCAAGCGGACTGGTGGGATATGCCGGTCATTCAAATGCAGCTCTCGTTAAACTTCTTCCGGGAAAGCGGCATCGCACCGGAACTGGAAGAGGGAATCCGCCAGGCCATGCGCATGGCGGCGTCGATCGCCCAAACCCGCCTGATGCCGCTGCTGGAAGAGGCGGAAGCTTTCGACGGCGACTGGGGAGCGTTGTACGACAACTGGAGATACCTGCCCATGAAAGCGACTCCGGAGACAATCGCTCCGGACGGCAGCTCCGCTCTGTTCGGCGGATTGAGCTATCTGAATCCGGTTTTCCGGGAAAGATATGCGCATCCGAACGCGATGTTGCGAGGAATCGGCAACTATCTGGCCACCATTGCGCTCTGCAACGAACATCCATGTCCGACTTCGCTGATTGACAGGGTGAACCGACTTCTCGAGACCATCGACATATCCCGCTGCACCGGAGCGGGAATTCTGCCGTTGCTCTACGGTTATGCGTCAATCCTGTTCAATCAAACTCAACTGCAAGGAGAAAAAAAATGAATCGAACGGTCCATTCTGCTTTTCGACCAACCGGTTCCGCGTGTTGCTCCGTTTCCTCACTAAGGGTTCGGCTGAGCGGCAATGCTCCGACCCGGCCGGCAGATGAAAGATTCCGAGAGGGAAATCCCGCGGAGAAGATTGCGATGCTCCCGGTGTCGACAGTTCGGCCAGACGCAGGCCGGATGCGGGAGGTGCGGCAAAGTACCTCCACCGTACGCTCCGCGCTCCGCGGTCCGGCGATGACCAGGGCTGATTTTACGCTCATCGAGCTGCTGGTCGTGATTGCGATCATCGCGATTCTGGCGGGAATGCTGCTTCCGGCGCTGAATCAGGCGCGGGAAAGAGCGCGGAGCACGAGCTGCCTCAACGGCCTTGGACAGATCATGAAAGCGCAGATTTTCTACAGCGACGACTCCCGGGGCCTGATGGTTGGCCGATCGGATAACAAGATATTCGGCCGGGCGCTCTACAACAACCGTTATCTCTCCGATTGGAAGTTGTTGAGCTGCCCCTCGAATCCCAGCCCCGACGCCGCCCGTTCCGCGACTCAGGAGAGCGCAATATGGGAGACGCATACCTACGGAGCCTACCTGGGGAACGCCAGCACCGACAACTGGGATTACGCGATCCGCATCAAAAAAGATTTCGGAGATTTCCTGCTCACCCCAGACGGAGAAGATCCGACGCTTTACCGGACCAACTACTTTTACAGCACGGTTCGGAACCGCCGCCCGACGGAATTCATCATGCTGGTTGACACGTTCAATCTGAGCAATCAGGCGCCGTTTTTCATCTATTCTCCGCGCGGAGATGTGGAACAGTCCCGTATCCATCTGATTCATAACAAACGCGCCAACGCCGCGTATATGGATGGGCACGCAGCCAGTTCCGGAGCCTCGGAGCTGGAGGCCTCGGCGATGGGCGTCACGCATTACTATCAATAAAAACGAATAACTCGGGGAAAATGAAAATGAAATGGTATCGATGGCTTCTGGGAGCGATTTGTTCGATTGGAATCGGCGTCACGGCCGGTTCGCCATTCGGGATGTGCGCCCATTTGAACCGGATGTCTCCGGAGGAGATGCGTCGCGAACTTGCGGCGATGGCAGACCGGGGTGTTCAGATGGTCCGGGTGGACCTCGATTGGTCACAGGTGGAACCGCGACCGGGCGAATGGGATTTTTCACGATGGGACGCGCTGGTGGAAGAGGCGGGAAAACAGGGGGTCGCCGTTCTGGCGATTCTCGGCGGCGAACTTCACAAACCGGTGCGGGCGCCTTACCGGAATCTTCCGGATTTTCTGAACTATGTGGAGAAGTGCGCCACCCGTTACCGGGGGAAGATATTCGCCTATGAAGTGATCAACGAAGCGGATTGCGACCGCCCGTGGGGGGAAAAACCGAATCCGGAGCATTACGCGGAACTGCTCAAGCAGTGCCGGCAGACGATTCGGTCCGCCGATCCCGAGGCGAAAGTGCTCTTCTCCGGGGTTTCGTTCGTGCAGAACCCCTATGGATTTCTCGACCGGGCGTTTGCCGCGGGCGCCGGTTCCGCCTGCGACGGAGTCAATTTCCACCCCTACCAGTGGAAATACGTACCGGAAGCACAACTGCTCCACAAGATCACCGAACTGCGCGAACTGATGAAAAAGCACAACCTGGATAAACCGGTCTGGATCACGGAGATCGGCAACTCCTCCGGGGAACAGCCCGTCGCTTTCGTAAGGGAGGTCGTCGGCGCCGCGTTGAAAAAGCTGGAGATCGATCCGGCGTCGCAGACGATCGGAATCATACGCGACGACGAAAATTTCTGGTATGCCGACGGCATCCACATGCAGGTCGGCGAGATTCTGCCGGAGGCGAAAAAACTGCGCACGCTGAAATTCATTGAACTTCCCGCGCTCAAACCGGAGGCTTGTCCGGTGGTGATTCTGCCCGGTGTGGAGGGGTTTCCTGTGCGGCAGTTCGGTTTCGTCCGCGATTATGTCAAGCGGGGTGGTACGGTTGTAATTCCGGGCGGCATTCCATTCTATTTCAATGTGGAAAAGCAGTCGGACGGCATGTTCACGAACGCCTGGCTCACCCGTCAGTGCCCAGGAGAACTGCATTTCGGCTGGGAGGCCTCCTGGACGCGGAACGGAGTTCCCGCGGAGACGCAGGAGGTCGTTCCGGGTGAAGAGTTCCCGGAGCTTTCGCCCCGGAAATTCTCCGCAGGGCGATTCCTGACCGCGGCGAACCTGAAAGGAAATGACCGGATGATTCCGATTTTTTACGGAGTCAAAGGAGAGTACAAGGCTTCGGTCGCCGCGCTCTACCGTTTCGACAGTGATCTCAAGGGGAATCTGGTGCTGATTCCGGGTGTCATGAACGAATGCTCCAGTGAGATTCAGCAGGCTTCGCTTCTGGTTCGCCAATATCTGCTGCTGCTCTCGGCAGGGGTCGAGGGGATCTGCTACTATCGTTTCCGGGCAGGAGAATGGAACCGGGGACGCGAAGCGAATTTCGGCATTCTGCACCGGGATTTCTCTCCGAAACCTGCAGCTGGGGCCTTTCAGACCCTGACGCGGCTGTATCCGGATGGATCGGGTCAGGTCACGATTTCCGAACCTGCCACCGGGGTCCGGACGGCGGTCTGGCAGCAGCCCGGAGGTCAAAGGATCTATGCCGTCTGGTCGCTCTCGGGTGATCGCAGGATGAAATTTTCCGGGGAGGCCGTGCGGATCGAAGATCTCTGCGGCGAAGAGACGAAACTTTCAAACAAATTCTTTGAGGCCCGTACCGCGCCCGTGTATTTCCATGCCGCGCCGGGAGCAACGTTGGAGTTTTCCGCGAGATGAAACGTTCGTTTGCCGCCGGGATACTCGCCGCGCTCGCGCTCTCGCTGACCGCGGCGGAATCCCCCTATGGAGTCTGCGCCCATTTGAACCGGATGCCGCAGGAGGAGATGCGCCGGGAACTCGCGGGAATCGCGGCGACCGGCATCGGCTTCGTCCGAACCGATCTGGACTGGGCACAGGTGGAGCCGCAGCCGGGCACGTGGGATTTCTCGCGCTGGGACGCCCTGGTCGGGGAAGCGGAAAAACAGGGGGTCTCCGTTCTGGCCATTCTCGGAGGGGAGTTGCCGGCCCACGGGAAACCTCCCTTCCGCAATATGGAACGCTGGCTCAACTATGTGGAACAGTGCGTCAGCCGCTACAAAGGGAGAATCGACTCCTACGAGGTGATCAACGAAGCCGACTGCGACCGGCCGTGGGGCGAAAAGCCGAATCCGGCCAACTACGCGCAACTGCTGCGCGAAACGTTCCGGACGATCCGGCGCATCGACCCGGATGCGCGGGTTCTGTTCAGCGGAATGTCCGATTTCGGAAATCCGATGGAATTTGTGGAGCAGGCATTCCGGGCCGGAGCGGTCGACTGTTTCGATGTGATGAATTTTCATCCCTACCAGTGGCGGAACGTACCGGAGTCGCAACTGCCGTTACGCATCCGGGATCTGCGGAATCTGATGAGAAAATACGGCATCGACAAACCGATCTGGATCACGGAAATCGGTGACTCCAGCGCGCCGGAACGGTTTCTCCTCGCCCGGGAAACGGTTCCCGCCGCACTGAAGCTGCTGGGATTTTCTCCGGAGCGGGACTGCATCGGCGTTCTTTCAGATACTCCGACACTCTACTGCACCGGCAGCATTGACGATTATCTCCCCGGCTGGAAACATCGGAAAGAACTTTCATTTCAGGATCTGGCGGTTCTGGACGTTTCAAAGTGCCCGATTCTGGCGCTGCCGGGACGGGAGGGCTTTCCCGCCTCACAAATCGACGCGGTGGTCGAATACGTCCGGCGCGGCGGGACGCTCATTCTGCCGGGCGGACTCCCGTTCTACTTTGATTTCAGCGAATCGGAGGAAGAGGGTCTGTTCCGCACAGTCCAGATCGACGACGCTCTGCTGCCGAAACTCCATCTGGGCTGGGAGGCGTTCTGGGTGAAACCGGAAGTTCCCCGCACCACCACCGCGACGGAAGCGGGGGAGGCATTCCCCTCGCTCACCCTGACCCACCGTCCCGGAATGCGGTTTCTGAACATGGAGAATCTGAAAGGAAACGATCGGATGATCCCGATCGCATTGGGAGTCAACGGCAGCTATCGCATGCCGGTAGCCGCACTCTTCCGACTGGACAGCGACCTGAAAGGGAACATCATCGCCGTGGTCGACTCCGCCGGAACCGACAGCTTCTCCGAGCTGGAGCAAACACAACGGCTGCCGCGTCAGCTGCTGCTGGCGTTTTCCGAGGATGTGGAAAAGGTGTTCTATTACCGCTTCCGGGCCGGAGAGTGGAACAACGGACGCGAAGCGCATTTCGGAATTCTCCACCGGGACTTCATCGACAAACCCGCCAGACTGGCCTACCGGAGCTTGATCCGGAATCTGCCGCCGGGCTCAACCAAGCCGGTCATCACCGGCGACGGGCGACTCCGTCAGGCTCGTTGGATTCGACCGGACGGACGGGCCGTGACGGCTCTCTGGACCGCGTTCGGCACGGGAAGCGAATGCCTCCGGGAGACCGCCGGCGAAGCGGAGACGCTCACCGGAGAAAAAATCCCGCCAGAAGGTTTGCCCGAAAAGCTCACGCCTTCCCTCCTCTATCTGACGGAAGAGGGTCCGGGCACAAAACCCGCCGACTCGATCCCGGAACCGTGACGTCGTTCCTATTTCGACTTCCCGACCGGGGTGGCGGCCTGAAGCCGCAGCGTCGGCGCTTCGCCCTGCGTGCCGTCACCCGTGAGGAGTCCGCGGAAAATCGCGCGCTTGCCCGGGGCAAGTTCCATTTTCGCCACAGGCACCTCGGGAATCGCGACGATCACCGGTTCACTCTCCCCGTCCGGCGGAGTGAGCCGGATCTCCTCCCGGCCGTCAACCTGGTTGATGGCCGCGCAGATCGCATCGATTTCCACGAGCTTGTTCTCGAACCGCTTTTCCAGCTGATCGAAGCCGACCTTCGACGGCCGGTCCGGCATGAGCGGCGAAGTCAGCGTCAAACCGATCCAAACCACGCCGCAAGCGAGCAGCGCCGATACCGCCCCGACTTTCAGCCAGGCGAAAAATCCCATCTGATGCGGGGCTTTCTTTTCGAGCATGCCGAGTGCAACGATGTTCGCGGTGCTGCCGATCATCGTGATGTTCCCGCCGATGCACGCTCCGAACAGCAGCGCCCACCAGAGCGGAAACGCCTTCACCGAGACCGAGAGCTGCTCGATCACCGGGCAGAACGCCGCCACGAAAATCACATTGTCCACAAACGCCGAACCGATCGCGCTCGTGACGAGGATGAACGGAATCAGAATCGCCGGGCTTCCGCCGCAGACCTGCGTAAAGTAGTCCGCCATCACCCGGTCGACGTGCGTATGCTCAAGCGTTCCGGCGATCGCGAAGAGCAGCATGAAGAAGAGCAGCGTCCACCAGTCCACCTCGCGCTCGACGTAATGGCGCGCCCGCTCCGGACGCAGAATCATGACCAGCCCCGCGCAGACCAGCGGAGCGATCAGCAGCACGCTGTTCCGACCGAGTCCGAGCAGCGTCTCAAGCTGATGGTGCGACGCGATCGCGAAAATCGTGAAGATCAGCAGCGCCAGCCCGCGCTTGTACGGCACCTCCACCACCGGCGCAAGCGACAGATTCCGGCTCAACCGCTCCTGCAGATTGATGTCGAACTGCCGCAGATCTTTCCGGTAGCAGTAGAGCAGAAACGCGATCGTCACTGCGAGCGCAAGCAGCATAAGCGGGAACGACCAGAGCATGAAATCACCGAACGTCAATCCCCCTTTCGTCCCGATGTAGATGCCGACCGGGTTGCCCATCATCGTCCCGGCTGAACCGACGTTCGTCGCGAGAACCGCGATCAGGATGTAAGGGGTCGGATTGAGTTTCAGTCGGTCGCACACCTGAAAGATCAGGGTCGAAATGAAGATGATCGAAGTCACCTCGTCCACCGCGCACGCGAGCAGAGCCGACGCGACCGCCGTCACCGCGATGAACTTTTTCCCTGAGATGTTCGGCATCGAGACGATCAACTGCACGACCCAGGTGAAGAATCCGAGGTCCCGCAGCGCTCCGACCACGATCATCATGCCGACCAGAAACAGGATCACCTCCAGCGCCGAGGACTGCACGAACTGCGCCACGGAGAGAGAATTCGTGCAGATGAGCACCGCCAGCCCGAGAAACGCGATCGCCAGCCGGAAACTCCAGAAGAAGAGCGTCCCCATGATGATCGCGAGAAACACCCCCACCGCCGTCGCCTGATGCGCCTCGAGCACGGTGGTCCCGCCGGCGACCCCCACCCCGATGCTGACCAGAAGCAGAATGGCGAAACGACTGAGCATCATTTTCGGCGACATTGCGGCGGAACTCTCTTCTCCATGCATGGCGGAACATCCTTTCCCTGTCTAAATTACCGGAAACTCCGGGGGGTTCAAGGTAATATAACCGCTGTTCGAACAAACGCAAGGGGAGGGAAAACTTTTCTCCTCCCAAAATTTCTTCGCGCGCGATTTGCATTTTTTCAAAAGCGTGATATAGTAACAATTTCCACATCGATAGCGATGGGGTTTTCAAACATAGGAGTCGAACAATCATGGAAAACCTGTATGAGGCGACCGTCGAACGGTACCGGAAGTATGTGATGCCCACCTACGCCCCGAAGATTCTCTTCGTGCGAGGCGAAGGCGCGCGACTCTGGGATGCGGACGGGCGCGAATATCTCGACTTCGCCACGGGAATTTCCGTATGCAACCTCGGACATTGCCATCCGGGCGTCACCGCCGCGATTCAGAAACAGGCGGCCACGCTCGTGCATGTCTCGAACCTCTATATGAACGAAGTCATGCCCCGCCTCGCCGAAAAACTCATCACGAACTGCTTCGACGGGGTGGTCTTCTTCGCAAACTCCGGAGCGGAGGCGAATGAGGGGATGTTCAAGTTCGCGCGCAAAATCGGCAACGCCACCGGACGCAACGAGATCATCTCGATGGACAACTCCTTCCACGGGCGGACGCTCGCGACGCTCGCCGCGACCGGACGCGCGAAATACCGGAAAGGTTTTGAGCCGGATATGCCGGGCTTCAAACAGGTTCCGTTCAACGACATCGACGCGCTGCGGAACGCGATCACGGAGAAGACCTGTGCGGTCGTGCTCGAACCCGTGCAGGGCGAAGGCGGCATTCTGCCCGCCGACCCGGAATACCTCAAGCAGGTCCGTGCGCTCTGCGACGAAAAAGGGATCCTGCTGCTCTTCGACGAAGTCCAGTGCGGCATGGGCCGGCTCGGAACGCGATTCGCGTGGCAGAGCTTCGGCGTGGAACCCGATGCGTTTTCAATGGCCAAGGCGATTGCGAACGGACTGCCGATGGGCGGCTTCATTGTGCAACGCAAATACGCCGAAACGCTGACGCCCGGAACTCACGCAAGCACATTCGGCGGAACAGCGCTCGTCTCCGCCGCCGCGCTCGCGGTACAGGAGGCGTTCGACCGTGAGAACGTGCTTGAGAACTGCCGGATCCAGGGGGAATACCTCCGCACGCGGCTCGCCGAAATCGGTAAAAAATATTCGTTTGTAAAGGGAGTCCGCGGCATGGGGCTCATGATCGGCGTCGTGCTTGACCGGGAAGCCGCGACTCTCGCCGGACTCTGCCTCAAACAGAATCTCGTGGTACTGACCGCCGGGGAGACGGTCCTGCGGCTGCTGCCGCGGCTGAACCTCACCCGCGCCGAAGCCGATGAGGGGATCGCCCGGATCAGCGCCGCGCTCGAAGAGCTCAACACGCTCATACAGAAGGGATGAGAAAATGAAGAAAGATTTGCTGACCCTCCGGGACATCACCCGGGATGATTTGTCGAATATTTTCGAACTGGCCTCGAAGCTGAAGGCCGAGCGCGGCAAAGTCGCGTTCACGCCGCTCGCGGGCAAGAGCATCGGGCTCATTTTCGCGAAGTCTTCGACGCGTACGCGCGTTTCGTTTGAGGTCGGAGTCGGCGAGCTCGGCGGACGGCCGCTCTATCTCGACCAGAGCAAAATGCAGATCGGTCGCGGCGAGACGGTCGCTGATACCGCGAAAGTACTCAGCCGCTATCTGCACGGGATCGTGATCCGCACGTTCTCCCACGCGGGAGTCGAGGAGCTTGCACGGGAAGCGACGATTCCGGTCATCAACGCGCTGACCGACGAGTACCATCCCTGCCAGATCCTCGCGGACCTGCTCACGATCAAGGAGTACTCCGGCCGCATCGACGGCTCGATCAAGATGGCGTTCTACGGCGACGCCCGCAGCAACATCGCGAACTCCCTGATCCTCGCGGCGCGGCTGACCGGCATGGAACTCGTGCTGTGCGCCCCGGCCGAAGAGCAGCCGGAAGTGTCGCTTTACCAGGGATACTCGAACATCTCCTGGGAGCCGGATCCGATGAAGGCCGCGCGCGATGTGGACTACTTCTACACCGACGTCTGGGTCAGCATGGGCTTCGAGGAGGAGCGTGAACGGCGCATGAAGCTCTTCATTCCGTACCAGGTCAACGAGAAGCTCTTCACGGTCGCGAAACCCGACGCGAAGTTTCTGCACTGCCTGCCCGCTCACCGCGGGGAGGAGGTCGCCGCCGGGGTCATGGACGACCCGAAGCGGTCGATCGTCTTCGATGAAGCCGAGAACCGGCTGCACGTCCAGAAGGCGGTCATGAGTCTGCTGATGAAATAACCTTCCGGGAGCGGTTTGAAAAAGCCGCTCCTTTTTTTGCCGTTTTCCGGAGAAATCGATGTCACTCTTTGCAATTCTGGTTCTGGCGGTGAGCGTATCGATCGATGCGTTCGCGGTCTCGGTCGGCGGTGCGCTCGGCGACCGCACGGGCCGCAAATGGCGCAACGCCTTGCATGCGGCGCTGTTTTTCGGTGGATTTCAGGTCATGATGCCGCTCATCGGTTATTTCGCCGCTACGCAGCTGGCCGGTCTGGTTGAGGTGCTCGACCACTGGCTCGCGTTCGTTCTGCTCGGGATCGTCGGCGGCAAGATGATTTACGAGGGAGCCAGGGGAGAATCCGGAGAAGCGGAGGCGGAGTCCGGAGAAAACGGCAACGGGGGAGACGCGGACTTCTTCGCACCGAAAGCGCTTTTCATGCCGGCGGTGGCGACGAGCCTCGACGCTCTCGCTGTGGGAGCGGGGCTCGCATTCGCGCGCAGCCCGATTCTGCTGCCGGCGGCGGCGATGGGGGTCGTGACTGCGGCGGCTTCGATCGTCGGCGTGCTGCTCGGGCGGAAACTCGGCAAACTCGCGGGTGAGCGCGTCATGCTCATGGTCGGCGGCACGGCGATCGTGCTCATCGGCCTCAAGATCCTGCTCGAACATCTGACTGCCGCCTGACCGATGCAAAACGCGCCGCTTCCGGACTCCCGGAGCGGCGCGGCAGTGATGTTCTTTCCGTGAGACGCGGATTATTTCGCGGCAGCCTCGCGCAGGCGGCGCAGCGACTCCTCTTTCCCGAGAATCGCCATGATCTCGGCGGGACCGCCGGGAGTGACGGCGAGGCCGGAGACGCCGATCCGGATCGCCCACATCGGCTGGCCGATTTTCACCCCGAGTGTTTCCGCATAACGGGTCATGATCGCGTTGAGCGCCTCGACGTCCCAGTCGGCATCAGCGAGCGCCTCGAATTCCGGAATCAGCGCGGCGAATGCGGCCTTTGCGGTCTCGGGATTCGACTTGCTCTTCTTGTTGCAGAAGAGTTCGGAGGTGTATTCCGGCTGCTCGCGCAGGAAGCCGATCTTCTCCGGAATCTCGGTGAGGCGGCCGACGCGCTGCTGAAGCAGCGGCGCGATGAGCGGCCACTTCGGTTCCAGTTCCGTTCCCGCGACGCCGGAGAACGGCTGGGAGACGCGCGCGAACTCCGCGGGGGAGAGCGCTTTCAGATATTCTCCATTCATCCAGGTCAGCTTGTCGTAGTCGAAAACGGCCGAAGATTTGTTGAGACCGCGCACGTTGAAGATCTCCTCAAGCTCGGAAAGCGGGAAGATCTCGCGGTCGTTCTTCGGCGACCAGCCGAGCAGCGCGATGTAGTTCACGATGGCGGCGGGGAGGTATCCGTCCGCGACGAGCCCCTCGAAGCTCACGGAACCGTGCCGCTTCGAGAGTTTCGAGACATTGCCGTCGGCATCGCGCCCCATGATGAGCGGCAGATGGACATATTCGGGGATCTCCCAGCCGAAAGCGCGGTAGAGCAGATTGTACTTCGGCGTACTGGAAAGGTATTCGCAGCCGCGCACGACATGGGTGATGCCCATGGTATGGTCGTCGATGACGTTCGCGAAGTTGTAGGTGGGCATTCCGTCGCGTTTGATGAGGATCTGATCGTCGAGCACCTTGTTTTCGATGGTGATCTCGCCGAAGACCGCGTCATGATAGGTGGAGACGCCCTCCTTGTCGATCTTCTGACGGATGACGTAGGGTTTTCCGGCGGCGAGGTTCGCCTTGACGACTTCGGGGTCGAGGTTGCGGCAGTGGCCGTCATAACCGGAGGAGACCACGCCCTCCGCATCGGCGGGCTCGGCGGGCTCGTGTTTGTCGCAGAAGCAGTAGTAGGCGGCGCCTTTCTTCACGAGCTCCTCGGCATACGGGAGGTAAAGATGTTTGCGTTCGCTCTGGACGTAGGGACCGTAATCGCCGCCGACATCGGGGCCTTCGTCGTGGGAGATCCCGGCGGCGGCGAGGGTTTTGTAGATGACGTCGACGGCGCCGTCAACGTAACGGGCCTGATCGGTATCCTCAATGCGGAGGATGAACTTTCCCTTCTGCGAGCGTGCAAGCAGGAAGGCGTAGAGGGCGGTTCGGAGGTTACCGACGTGCATGAATCCGGTCGGACTCGGAGCGAATCTGGTTCTGACGGTTTGTTCGGACATAATGGATTCCCGGGTTAATTTTTACGATGTTCGATTCTCATTAATGTACAGCCGGGAGCGTGTGAATGCAACCGATTCCGACCGGGAACGGGGCAACTCCGCGCAAAAAACGAAATTTTTCCACAACCGGGGTTGACATTCGCCGGAATCCGGCTATATTAAAGGACATCACGAGAGATGCGTCTCCATCGTCTAGTGGCCTAGGACACCGGGTTCTCATCCCGGCAACATGGGTTCGACTCCCATTGGAGATGCCATTTTTATTTTCCCCTTCCAGTATTTTCGTGTGAATGCGTCTTTTTTCCCGCTACGGCATAATCTGGGGTCACATTTGGGGTCACATTTGGGGTCACATTTGGGGTCACAAATGCCCAGAGGAGGGAACCCATTCCGATGGTCACGTGTATAA
>NZ_CALXSK010000022.1 GCF_944391105.1 uncultured Victivallis sp. | reverse complement strand
CAGTCGATGCTTGAGATCATCATCGAACAGTCGAACATCCCGGTCGTGGTCGATGCGGGGATCGGTCTGCCCTCTCATGCGGCCGCCGCGATTGAGCTCGGTGCGGATGCGGTGCTCATCAATACCGCTGTCGCCGCCGCGGACGATCCGGCGAAGATGGCCGAGGCGTTCAAGCTTGCGATCCGCGCGGCCGAACTCGGCGTGCAGGCGGGGCCGCCGGCGCCGCATTCGGGCGCTTCCGCGACGAGTCCGCAGGACACGTTCGACATTTTCCGGTGAGAGGAGGGAGATGAATCATGTTTCCTGAACTCCGCTTTTCCGAATCTGAAATCCGCCGCATGATTGACTCCGCGACGCCGGAGGCGGTTTTGAATTCGCTCGCGAAGGAGAAACGCAACTACTTCGATCTGCTCAATCTGATCTCGCCCGCGGCGATGGAGTGTCTGCCGCAGATGCGCGAAGTGTCGCGCAAGTGCCGGTTGCGCTACTACGGCAAGACGGTCACGATCTATGCGCCGCTCTACATCTCGAACAGCTGCGTGAACGGCTGCAAATACTGCGACTTCAACATCCGGCACAAGTACGAACGCAAGAGCCTGACGCTCGATGAGATCCGGCAGGAGGCGGACGCGATTCTCGCGATGGGGATCGATTCGCTGCTGATCGTGGCGGGGGAGGATCCCGTCCGCATGAGCGTCGACTATCTCTGCGAAGTCGGCCGGATGCTCAAGGAGAAGTTCTCTTATCTGAGTCTTGAGATCGCGCCGCAGGAGGAGGAGGGGTATCGCCGCCTCTTCGAAGCGGGCTACGAGGGACTGACGCTCTTCCAGGAGACCTACAATCAGGAGCTCTACAAGGAGCTGCATCCGGTCGGGCCGAAGCGGGTTTACGACTTCCGGGTCTGGAGTCAGCTGCGGGCGGGCCGTGCCGGAATGCGCAACCTCGGCATGGCGTTCCTGCTCGGGCTCGACGAGTGGCGCATGGAGGCTGCGAGCCTCGCGGCGCACGCGATCTATCTGCAGAAGCACTGCTTTGAGAGCAAGGTGCAGTTCGCGTTTCCGCGCATCACGGCGACGGAGGGGGGATTCCAGCCCGCGCATCCGGTCGACGATGCGGATCTCGAACTCATGATGCTCGCGTTCCGGATCGTCTTTCCCGAATGCGGCATGACGATTTCGACGCGTGAGAATCCGGAGTTCCGCGACCGCATGGTCCAGCTCTGCGCGGACAACATGAGCGCAGGTTCCCGCGTGACGCCGGGCGGTTACGCGGTGCTCGCCGACGAGGTCGGGCAGTTCACGCTGAACGATTCGCGCAGCGTCGAGGAGGTCGAAGCCGCGATCCGGCGGAACGGCCAGGAGGTCGTCCGGAAGTATTGGGATCGCGCGCTGTAACGATCACTGCGCCGGAGTGGAGGGGGTCGGCGGTTTCCAGCACTCCTCCGCCGGTGTGCAGCCGTTCTTCACGGCGCGGATCGAATCGAGCATGTTCACCAGCAGCATGCGGTCGTGGCGGGAGTAGCCGGATCCGATCCGTTTGAGTTCCAGATCGATCTGCCGTTCGGCCTGATCGAAGAGTCCGAGTTCGCGTGCGAGTTCGGCATATCGCAGCACGAGCTGCACGTTCACCGGGGAACGCATCCGTTCCGGGCGGACGAGATATTTTTCGGCGGTACGCAGCGCCTCCTCCGGCAGTCCGAGGTGTTGCCGGAAGAGATCGAACCGGATCAGCCACAGCTGCGGATATTCCGGTGACTCCTCGAGCATTTGATCGACCCGGTCGAGGGCCGCGAGATATTTCTGCTGCTTGATGAGTGCGTTGACCGGTCCCATGAGCGGGGCGGGTTTTTCCCGCCACCGTTTCGGGGCGAGCAGAAAATCGACAAAACCGTCCGCGAATTGCGGCAGGTAGAGCCGGACGAAGAGCGCCCCCGTGACGAATCCGCACGGCATGGTTGCAATCATAAACATGATGACGCCGGGGGAGTTGCCGTTTTTTGCGCTGATGCCGGCCATGGCGACACAGCCGATGGTCAGGCCGCACAGGAACAGAAAAAGAATTCCGCCGAGAATTTTCGCGATACGATCACTCAACATGCCGGAAATCCCGCTTTTAAATTACCAAAACCGTGCTATATTAGTTTACAATAGTATAGATACACCCATAAATCAAATGATGCAAGGAAATTTTTGAGATGAGCATCTATCGCACCCACACCTGCGGGGAGCTCCGCAAGTCCGAGGTCGGCAAAACCGTCCGCCTCTCCGGCTGGATTCACAGTGTCCGCGACCACGGCGGCGTGATCTTCATCGATTTGCGCGACCATTACGGGATCACCCAGGTGGTGATCGATCCGGAGTGCGCGTTCTACCAGTCGCTTGAACGCTGGCGCGTGGAGACGGTCGTGCGGTTCGACGGCAAGGTCGTCGCCCGTTCGGCCGAGACGGTCAACCCGAAGCTCGCCACCGGCGAAATCGAAGTGCAGGCGACTGATATGGAGATCCTCGGGGAAGCCGAGGTCCTGCCGTTCCTCGTCGCAAAGGACGATCAGGCGCCCGAGGCGCTGCGCCTCAAATACCGTTTCCTCGATCTGCGGCGCGAGGAGCTGCACCGGAACATCATCCTGCGCAGCCAGGTCATCGCGGAGATTCGCCGCTACATGACTGCATTGGGATTCAATGAGTTCCAGACGCCGATCCTGACCGCGAGCAGCCCGGAAGGCGCGCGCGACTATCTCGTGCCGTCGCGTCTGCATCCGGGGAAATTCTACGCATTGCCGCAGGCGCCGCAGCAGTTCAAACAGCTGCTGATGGTGGCGGGATTCGACCGCTACTTCCAGATTGCGCCGTGCTTCCGCGACGAGGATGCGCGGGCGGACCGCAGCCCCGGCGAATTCTATCAGCTCGATGTGGAGATGAGTTTCGTCGAGCAGGATGATATTTTCGCGGTGATCGAAGGTCTGCTCGAAGATGTGTTCCGCAAGTTCAGCACGAAGGAGTTCTCGAAACCGCCGTTCGTGCGGCTTCCGTATCTGGAGGCGATGGACCGTTTCGGTTCGGACAAGCCGGATTTGCGCAATCCGCTCGAGATGATCGACGTGACTGAACACTTCCGCGGCTGCGGTTTCCAGGCGTTCGCCGGAACCGTCGAAAAGGGCGGCGTCGTTCGCGCGATCAAGGCTCCGAAGGTGGCGGGAAAGCCGCGCAAGTTCTTCGATGACCTCATCAAGTTCGCACAGGAGAACGGCGCGAAAGGCATGGCCTACATCATCTGGACGGAAGAGGGGGAAAAGAGCCCGATCGTGAAATTCCTGACTCCGGAGATCGTTGCCGCACTCAAAGAGACCGGCAAGGTTGAGCCGGGCGACGCGCTCTTCTTCCTCGCGGACAAGAAGAAGGTCGTGCAGAAGATCGGCGGGGCGGTCATTCCGGAACTCGGGCGTCAGCTCGGGCTCATCAATCCGAACGAATTCAAATTCTGCTGGATCGTCGACTTCCCGATGTTCGAGGAGGACGAGGAGACCGGCCAGATCATCTTCTCGCACAATCCGTTCTCGATGCCGCAGGGCGGCATGGATGCGCTGTTGAACAGGAATCCGCTTGAGATTCTCGCGTATCAGTACGACATCGTCTGCAACGGCATTGAACTTTCGTCCGGCGCGATCCGGAACCATCGCCCGGACATCATGTACAAGGCATTCGAGATTGCCGGGTATGATCGCAGCGTGGTCGACGAGAAGTTCGGCGGAATGATCAACGCATTCAAGCTCGGCGCGCCCCCGCACGGCGGCATTGCCCCGGGTGTCGACCGCATGGTCATGCTGCTGACCGATTCGCCGAATATCCGCGAGGTCATTGCATTCCCGTTCAATCAGCAGGCGCAGGATCTGATGATGAACGCGCCGGCGGAAGTTTCGATCAAACAGCTGCGCGAACTCCATATCGAAGTCAAACTGCCGAAGCGGCAGGAGAAGCCGGCCGCGGAAACGCCGCAGGGGTGACGCATGGAGAGAATTCGGTTCCGGTTCATCCTTCTCTTCGTTTTCGCGTTCGCGCCTGGTTTCGCGTTCGCGGGAGAGGGGGTTGTGGAATTTGTTCCGGCCGGAGCCGAATATGTCGTTGGCGTCAATGCGGAATCCCTGCGCAAACTTTCGCTCTTCCGGGAACTGACGGGGGAGCGATCGGAGGCGGGGGAGGTCTTAACGCAATTTGAGCAGGATTACAATCTGCGTTTTACCGACTGTCGGGAACTGCTGTTTGTCGGTGGCGGCTCCCGGCTGCGCGGTTTGCTTGCCGGAGTTTCGATTCCCGAGGCGGAGCTGGCGCGTCGGTTGAGAGGGTTCGGCAACCGCTTTTCGCTCGAAGGGGAAGCGGGGCGGAGACTTTATTGCATTCGAACCGACAATCCGGCGGCGGGGGGATCCGTCGCCGTTGGAGTCACTTACCTTGCTCCGGACGTCGTTCTGGCGACAGAGCGCAAATATGTCGCGCCGTTTCTCGGCCGGTCCTCCGTTCCGGCGGAAAATCGGAGGCTCCGGGCGATTGCCCCGGACGGAGACCCCCTGGTCTGGAGTTATGTCGATCTGAAATCGATTCTGTCGAAGTCGAAACAGAGGAGTTCCGGCGGTTTCGGCAGCACGATGTTCAAAGGGGTGAACCATATATTCGCCGAGCTCAATGTGATTGGAGACGGCGAATTCTGGCGTCTCGACGCCACAGCCCGCTGCGTCGATGCGAAAAGTGCACAGCAGTTTGCGTTTGCGGTTCCCGGCTTTCTGCACCTCGGAGCGTCGCTGCTTTTTTCCGACGATCCGGTTCTGGGGAGGGAGTTTCTGCAGAAATTGAAGATCATGCCGGACGGGAACCGGGTGATCCTTGAGCTGGCGGTTTCCCGCGCATTTGCGGAGCGGCTCGTCCGTTATCTGGGGGAACAGGCGAAGAAACGGATCATTCCGCCGGATCCGGTGCCGCGCGATATCGGGACGCAACGTTCCGGGGAAGGGCGCGATTGAATCGGAAAAGGTTGATTCTGGCTCTCCGCTGGTCCGGGGTGGCATTGCTGGCGCTTGTGCTGGCCGTGTTCTGGTTTCGCGAGGAGCTGCGTGATTTTACGGTGGACGACACGCGGTTTGCCAATGAGATTCAAACCGCCGCGCGGCGGCATGGACTTGATCCGCAGCTGGTCCGGGCGGTGGTGTTTCAGGAGAGCCGCTTCGATCCTTTCGCGCGGGGGCGGGCGGGGGAGGTCGGTCTGATGCAGGTTCTCCCTTCCGGCGCGGCTGCGGAATGGGGACGGGTGAAAAAGCGGAAGGCGCCGGATGTGAATGAACTGTACGATCCGGCTGTGAATCTCGACATCGGCTGCTGGTATCTGGCGTGCGGGATGCGGAAATATGCGACGTATGAGAAGGCGGCCGAACTGGCGCTGTCCCGTTACAACGCCGGCGAGAGCCGTTCGGAGAAGTGGAAGCCGGAACAGAAGAACGGCGATGTGATCGGCCGGATCACGATTGCAAGTACGAAAACCTATGTGGCGAAAATCATGGAGCGCTACCAGGAATACAAGAGATACGAGAGAAGCCGGATGCGTTGACGGGAGTCATGCGCCGGACAGTCAGGGAGAGGATGTGAGACGAGTGAAAATGAGATTGATATTGCTCGGGACGGCGCTGTGTCTGGTCCCATGTCTTCGAGCCGCGGATGTCGCGGCGGTTTCCGACGATTCGAAGCCGTCGCCGGATGCGTCCTGGTGTACGCAGTTCAATGACCCGGAGACTCTGGAGAAGGAGTGGAAGTTCGACGGCAGCCGTTTTCTGGTTCCCCGGACGCGTTTTTCTGTGGATTCAGAGGAGAGCGCTTCGGATGGAAAGATCATGGCGGTGGACGCCGACAAATCGACCGGGGTGATGCTTGCCGCTCCGTCGAAGGTGGATTTGACGAAAACGCCGGTTATGCGGTGGAGGTGGCGGGTTGTGAAGCCGATCGTGCTCAAACCCGGGGAGGAGGAGCCGGATGACCAGGCCGTCGTGCTCTATTTCGGAGATGGAACACTGCTGAAACAGCGCTGCGTCGGCTACCGCTGGGAGGTGGATACGCCGGTCGGAAACAGCGGGCTCAGGAAATATGCCGCGGGAATGATGACCGTCAGCCACAAGACGGTGCGAAACCGGACGACTCCGCCCGGAGTCTGGGTGACGGAGGAGCGCAACGTGGTCGAGGATTACCGCAAGGCCTTCGGAAAAATGCCGGACTCATATTTCATCATCAGTGTCGGGGCGAACAGCCAGTATTCCGGTTCGACCAGCCGGGCGGAGATCGATTTCATCGAGTTTATTCCGGAGCGGGAGAAGAAGGAGCCCGCCAGATAACGAATGATCACGGGTTGTTCGCTGTGACAACAGGATTTAAGGACGAAAGCAGGAAACAGACGGAAGGAGAAGATCGGAAATGGGAAATATCGGCTGGATGGAACTGATCGTGATTTTCTGCGTTGTGCTGCTCTTCTTCGGGGCGAAACGGATTCCCGAGGTGGCGCGGGCGCTGGGAAAAGCCTCGCGTGAATTCAAAAATGCGCGCGATTCGGTGGTCGGCGAAGTGAAGGAAAACTTCACGGAAGAGGATCCGCAGAAGGTTGCAAAACAGCTTCCCGATTACAAAAAGAAGAACGAATGAGCAAAAACGGCTCCGACTCAAGTTTTCTCGATCATCTTGAGGCGCTGCGCCGGGCGCTGTGGCGCGGTGTCGCGGCGATCGCCCTGTTTCTGATCCCCGGGGTCTTTGCTGCGCTTCCTGTGCTGGAATGGCTGGTGCGGTTCAGCTGTCCGGAGGGGGTCAAGCTCAATTATTTCACGCCGATGGAGCCGTTGCTGGTGCAGCTGAAGCTCGGGCTGATTCTCGCGGTGATCGCGGCCATGCCGGTGATCCTGCATCAGCTGGCCGGTTTTGTCGCACCGGGATTGTATGAGCATGAGCGGCGTGCCTGCCGCCGGGTGATCTGGGCGGCGCTGCTGCTGTTTCTGGCGGGGGCGGCGATCGGGTTGTTTCTGGTGACGCCGCTCATGATGCGTTTTTCGGCGGGATTTGCGTCGGACTCTCTTGCCCCGGTGATCGGGATCGGTGGATTCGTCAATCTTGTGGGGCTGCTCACGCTGAGTTTCGGCATCATGTTTCAGCTTCCGGTGGTGATGGTGTTTCTGGTGCGGTTCGGCGTGGTCAGAGTTGCGACGCTGCGGCGGAGCCGTCCGATTGCGGTGACGGTGATTTTCATTCTGGCGGCGATTCTGACTCCGCCGGATATCGTGAGCCAGCTTCTGCTCGGGATTCCCACCTGGCTGCTGTTCGAAATCGCGCTTCTCATTGCCGCACACGGGGAGAGGAAGGGGGAGTCCTCCGCCGTCGAGCACGAGGATTCCGTTTCAGCCTCCATCGCGTCCGAAAAGAGTCGGGACGAGGAGTTCGCCGCGGAAGGCGAAAACCACCTGGATGAGACGGAGGAAACTGCGATGGATGTCGTTTATCGCGATTCCTATCGAAAAAAACGGCGGAAAAACCGTCGCTTCGGAGTGATAAGTGGCCATTATCGTGGAAAAAGAGGGGTGAAAAAGTGAAAAAAAAGAGAAAATCTCGCTTTTTTAACGATTTACGCTTGCGAAAATGTACTTTCGGGTTTATGTTAAGTATTCTTGTGGTGTGCGGTGTCGAGAAGACCTGCGCAGACGAGACGGTCTCCGGCGGTGGAGCCGCGGGTGCAGTGGTGACGATCCGGCCGAACGATGCTGAACGGCTGAGGGAGTTGAACCGGCTGCGCGAAGAGGCGATGCTGAATGCGGAGAAGATGAAAAGGCTTGAGCTTGAGCTGGAGGCTTCCAGGAAAGCCTCGGCGGAACTCGAAGCCGAGTTGATTGAGTTGAGAAATAAACTACAAGCGGAAAACGAAAGGGGTCGTCAGCTGCAGCTGTGGCTCGCCGGTGTCCGGGCAGAGGGGACAGTGCGAAAAACCGGCGAGCGGGAAGAACAGCAGCTTCAGGCGATCGGGAAGCTTTCGGAGGACGGAGTCGGGCTTGCCCTCGATGCCGTTGATTTCTGCGACCAGGTGCAAATTCTTCTGCAGGAGCTGCCGATCGGGAAGGTGAGGCAGGCGCAGTACCGGCTGAAGCTGGACAATCTTGCGAGGAAGGCGCGCCGGTTCATTGCGATGGCGGAAGGGCCGGATGAGCCGGGGACGGGGATGGATGCGCTGCGAACGTGTCGGATCCTTGCGGTGAATCGGGAACAACGCGTCGTGGTACTGTCCGTGGGGTCGGTCAAGGGGGCTTTTGCCGGAATGATCTACCATGTCGGGAAGGACCGGGAGGAACAGCTTAAAGTGGTCAGTGTGCGACCATCCGTCGCGGCGGCTGTTTTGATCCGGGGCAGTATCGAAAAGCTGTCTCCCGGGATGGAGGCTGCGGCGGGCGAAGAGAGGGCCGGTGATGAATCGGGAAGGTGATCATCCGGTCCTGAAACAAGAAAAAATATGGAACGAACGGCCAAGAGCGGTCCGTTCCGGAAACTCGAGAACCAGATTATGGAAGTAAGAGCTTTGACAAGGAATGTGCGGATCAGTCCGGAGAAGGCGCGGCACGTGTCCCGCCTGATCCAGGGGAAATCCGCAGTCGAGGCGCTGGCGATCGTCGATCTGAGCCCGCGCAAAGCGGCCGGGCTGCTGGGAGACACGCTGCGCTCCGCCGTGGCCAATGCTGAGAACAACCTTGATGTGAACCGGAAAGAGCTGACCGTGAAGGCGGCGCTGGTCTCTCCGGGTCCGATCATCAAGCGTTTCCGCGCGAAGGCGCGGGGGTCGGCGGGCCGGATCCGCAAGCGGACCAGCCATCTGGAAATTATTTTGACGGATAACTAGAGATAGGGGATTGAATCGTGGGACAGAAAGTTAATCCGATTGGATTGAGAACAGCCCTCACCAAGAATTGGGAATCCCGTTGGTTTCCGAGCAAGGCGTTTGGCGGCAAGAATCTGTTTGGCGAATGGCTCCATGAGGATCTTGCGATCCGCAAGTACATCAAGGAGAAGTTTGCTGCCGCCGCGATCGCGCGGATTCAGATTGAGCGGTTTGCGAACCGTGTGCGGGTAATCATCTCCTCGGCGCGTCCGGGGCTTCTGATCGGCAAGAAGGGCGCGGAACTCGATGCGCTGCGTGCTGAGATTTCGAAGCTGGTGGCGGGCAAGGAAGTGTTCACCGAGATCGTCGAGATCCGGCGTGCCGAGACGAATGCGCAGCTGGTTGCCGAGAGCATCGCGCAGCAGCTGGAGCGCCGTATCGGATTCCGCCGTGCGATGAAGCGTGCCATCCAGACCGCGATGGAGATGGGTGTGGACGGCATCAAGATCAACTGCGCCGGTCGTCTCGGCGGGGCTGAGCTTGCGCGTGAGGAGCAGTACAAGGAAGGCCGCGTTCCGCTTCACACGCTGAAGGCCAATATCGATTACGGTTTCACCGAGGCGAATACCACTGCCGGTAAGATCGGTGTGAAGGTTTGGATTTGTCACAAGGACTCTACTGAGGAACAAGATTATGCCGTTAATGCCAAAAAGAGTAAAGTACAGAAAGGTTCAGCGCGGAAGTAACGCCGGACTGGCCACGTCCAACAACAAGCTGGACTTTGGCGATTTCGCGTTGCAGGCGTTGACCCGCGGGTACGTTACGAATAATCAGATTGAAGCCGCGCGTGTTGCGATCAACCGTCATCTGAAGCGTCGTGGCAAAGTGTGGATCCGCATGTTCCCGTTCCGTTCGTTTACGAAGAAGCCTTTGGAAGTCCGTATGGGCAAGGGAAAAGGTGCGGTGGAAGGCTGGGTTGCTCCGGTTCTGCCGGGTCGGGTGCTGTTTGAGGTGTCCGGCTGCAGTGAGTCGGTGGCGAAGGAAGCGATGAGCCGTGCGGCGAACAAGCTGTGCTTGCGCTGCAAGTTCTTGTCCCGGGAAGATTAATTGGGGTCAATGAAAATGAAGATCAAGGAAATCCGTGAGCTTTCGGATGCGGAGCTGGTGAGCAAGGTTGCCGATCTGCAGCGGGAGAAGTTGAACCTCAAGATCCAGTCCCGTACCGGTCAGCTTGAGAAGACCGCCCGAGTCCGGCAGATCCGCCGTGACATCGCGCGCATTTACACCGAACAGACCGCCCGGGCGGCGAAAGTCCAGTGAGGGATAAAATGAGTGATGCTGTTGTTGAAGTCCGGGGACACCGGAAGGAACGGGTCGGCGTGGTTGTGAGCGACGTTCAGGATAAGACCATTGTTGTGAAGGTCGACCGCCGCACGCCGCATCCGCTGTATCAGAAGATCGTGAAGGTCAGCAAGAAATTTACGGCCCACGATGAGAAGAACGAGGCGAAGAAGGGTGATACCGTGCGTATTGCCGAGACGCGTCCGATGAGCAAAAACAAGTGCTGGCGGCTGCTGGAGATCATCAGCCGTCCGGAGCAGGAATAACCTTCAGGAGATCGTGCAATGATTCAGATGCAGTCAATTCTGGAGGTCGCCGACAATTCCGGAGCGAAGTCGATTCTGACGATGTCGGTTCTGGGCCAGGGTCGTACGATTGCGGGAGTTGGTGACATCATCACCGGCGCCGTGCAGGAGGCTCTTCCGGACGGTTCGGTGAAGAAGGGGCAGGTGGTGAAGGCGGTGGTTGTCCGTACTGCGGCGAAGATTCGTCGTCCGGACGGTTCGTATCTCCGCTTCGACAAGAATGCCGCTGTGCTCATCGACAAGGACAAAAACCCGGTCGGTACGCGTATTTTCGGGCCGGTGGCGCGTGAGTTGCGGGACAAGGATTTCATGAAGATCATCTCGCTTGCGCCGGAGGTGCTTTGATGAAAAAATATCACGTCAAAAAAGGCGACAAAGTTGTGGTGAACTCCGGCAACTTCAAGGGTGAGGAAGCGACGATTTCCGCGATTCTCACGAAGAAGGACCGGGTTGTTCTCTCGTTCACGTCCAGCAAGGATCGCAAGATCGGCAAGCGGACGTTGAAGAAGAGCAAGCTCAATCCGAACGGAGGGATGATCGAGCGTTCGGTGTCGGTGCATGTCTCGAACGTCAATCCCGTTGCTGCGGACAAGACGGAGTAGTGAAAAATGCCTGATATGAAGAAAAAATACAACGAGGAAGTGCGCAGTGCTCTGCAGGCCAAGCTTGGTCTGAAGAACGTGATGCAGATTCCGAAGCTTGAGAAGATCGTGGTTTCGACCGGTATCGGAACGGATGCCGAGCGGGATGCTTTCACTGAGGCGAAGAAGCACATTGCGGCGATGACCGGTCAGCAGCCGGTGATCACGAAGGCGCGCAAGAACGTTTCGAAC
Source organism: uncultured Victivallis sp. (assembly GCF_944391105.1). Taxonomy (GTDB): domain Bacteria; phylum Verrucomicrobiota; class Lentisphaeria; order Victivallales; family Victivallaceae; genus Victivallis. The sequence goes on along the minus strand of NZ_CALXSK010000022.1, from coordinate 42,436 downwards.
TTCAAGCTGCGCGTCGGCATGCCGGTGGGTGTGATGGTGACGCTTCGCGGCAACCGGATGTACGAGTTTCTGGACCGTTTCGTTCACAACGCGATGCCGCGTGTGCGTGACTTCCGCGGGATTCCGAAGACCGGGTTCGATGGGGTCGGCAACTACAATCTCGGAGTTGCGGACGTGTCGGTGTTCACGGAAGTTGATGCGGACAAGCTGAAGTATCCGCTCGGTGTGAATCTGACGTTTGTGACCACGGCGAAGACCGATGAGGCGGCGCGTGAACTTCTGAAGATGATGGAAGTTCCGTTCGAGGAATAAAGGAAGGATTGCATTATGGCGAAACTCAGTCTGATAGTGAAAGCCGAACGCGGGAGCAAGTTCCCGGTGCGGAACTACACGCGCTGCAAGGCGTGCGGCCGCCCCCGTGCATATATCGGCAAGTTCCAGCTTTGCCGTATCTGTTTCCGCGAACTGGCGTCGAAGGGCCAGATTCCGGGTGTGACCAAGGCCAGCTGGTAAGGGAGGAATGACAAATGAGCATGCAAGATCCCATTGCTGATATGCTGACCCGGATCCGCAACGCGGGTTCCGCGGGGTTGAAGAAGGTCGAGATGCCGAGTTCGCGTGAGAAGGCGGCCATCGCGAAGGTTCTGAAGGAAGAGGGTTACATCAGCGACTATGCTGTGAGCGAGGATGGAGTCAAGAAGGTTCTGTCGATTGTTCTCAAGTATGCGAACGGCAAGTCTGTGATCGAAGGCATTGAGCGCGTGAGCAAGCCCTCCTGCCGGATCCATTGCGGCAGCCGGGAGATTCCGCGGGTGCGCAACGGCCTCGGCACGGTGATTCTGACGACGCCCTCGGGTGTGCTTTCGGGTCGTGCCGCAGCCAGAGAGAACGTCGGTGGTGAAATTCTCTGCTACGTCTGGTAATTAAAGAACAGGAATTTGAAATATGTCTCGAATTGGCAATAAGGCGATCGCGATTCCTTCCGGCGTGAAGGTGTCGGTCGACGCTGCCGGGGTGACGGTCGAAGGCAAGTCGAAGCTTTCGATGCCGCTTCCGCCGCTGGTTGCGGTTGAGGTGAAGGACGGGCACGTCCACGTCGCGATGGCTTCAGACGACCGCAAGGCGAGCGCGATGCAGGGGTTGACCCGCAGTTTGATCAACAACATGGTGATCGGGGTGACTGCGGGATTCAAGAAGGAGCTTCAGATTGTTGGCGTCGGTTACAAGGCGCAGCTTTCCGGTAAGAAGCTGGTGTTGAACCTCGGTTATTCGCACACGATCGAATATATGATTCCTGACACGGTGAAAGTTGCTGTGGAAGGCGCGAAGATCACGGTCGAGGGTGCGGACAAGCAGGCGGTGGGCGAAGTTGCCGCCGAGATCCGTCGTTTCCGTCCGCCCGAGCCGTACAAGGGCAAGGGCATTCGTTATTCCGACGAGCGGATCATCCTCAAAGAAGGCAAATCCGTGGGTTGATCCCGGGTTTAAGGAGCTTATAACATGGCTGTCAAAGATAGAAAAACGATGCGTGTGCGCCGCCATCTCCGGATTCGCAAGAAGATTTCCGGCACGGCGGCCCGTCCGAGATTTTGCGTGAGCATCACCGCCAATCATATTTACTGTCAGTTTATTGACGATGTGAAGGGTGTGACGCTGGCGAGCACCTCCAGCCTGGATCCGAAGTTCAAGGCGGAGAATGCCAAGCCGAATATGGCTGGAGCGGTGTTGCTCGGGAAACTCGCGGCGGAGGCTGCGAAGGCTGCGAACGTCACGGAAGTTGTTTTCGACCGTTCCGGTTACAACTATCACGGCCGGATGAAGGCGATTGCCGAGACCGCCCGCGAAAACGGACTCAAGTTCTAGGAGAATTCCCATGGCGAAACGTGAAAATGTCAATGAAGCGGTTCAGAGCGAATTCGACGAGAACGTCATTTCGATCAACCGCAGTGCGAAGGTCGTGAAGGGCGGCAAGAACTTCAGTTTCGGCGCTCTTGTTGTGGTTGGAGACCACAACGGCCGGGTCGGTTACGGCTACGGCAAGGCGAACGAGGTTTCCGATGCGATCCGCAAGGGTGGCGAGGCCGCCCGGCGCAATCTCGTGACGGTTCCGATGAACGGTCAGACGCTGCCGCATGAGATTGAGGTGAAATTCGGTGGAGCGCGTGTGTTGCTCCGTCCGGCTTCGTCTGGTACGGGTTTGATTGCCGGTGGTGCGGTTCGTGCGATTCTCGAGCTTGCCGGTGTGAAGGACGTGCTTGCAAAGTCGCTCGGTGCGGCGAATGCGGCGAATGTTGCGAAGGCGACGTTCAAGGCGATCTCGCAGCTTTCGAGCCGCGAGGAAGTGTATGCGCGGCGTGGTATTGCGTTGCCGCAGGCTGCGCCGGTTGCTGCTCCCGCGACGGAAAACAACTAATCTACAGATAGGAAGTTTTGGATTATGAAACTGCATGAACTCAGCCCCAACGCCGGTTCGCGGAAGCGGCGCAAGCGGGTCGGGCGCGGCGACAGCTCCGGTCTCGGCAAGACGGCCGGGCGCGGAGAGAAGGGGCAGAAGTCCCGTACCGGTTCGTCGGTGCGTCCGTTCTTTGAAGGCGGACAGATTCCGTTGTTCCGTCGTCTGCCGAAGCGCGGCTTCAACAGCCCGGATCATATCGAGTACCAGCTGGTCAACTTGAACATTCTCGAAGAGAATTTCAACGCGGGTGACGTGGTTGATCAGGAGGCGCTCCGTGCGAAGAATCTTCTGGGCAAGAAGGTCCAGATGATCAAGATTCTTGCGAATGGTGAGATCACGAAGGCGCTGACCGTCAAGGCGGAGAAATTCTCCGCGCAGGCGCAGGCCAAGATCGAAGCCGCCGGCGGGAAAGTCGAAGTCGTGGAATAAAAAAACCGGGGAAGACGGTAAGTTATGTTGCAGGCATTTGTCAACACATTGAAGGTGAAAGATCTGCGGAATCGCCTGATGTTCACCGCACTGATTATTGTGCTGGTGCGTTTTGCGAGCAGCATTCCGTGTCCCGGGGTTGATCCGGCGGCACTGGAAAGTTTTATGGCTGAACTGAGTGCCAGCAACAAGGACGGCGGCGGATTGATGGCGTTTATCGACCTGTTTTCCGGCGGAGCGCTTACGCACTTCGCGCTGGGGGCTCTCGGTATCATGCCATACATCACCGCGTCGATTATCGTTCAGCTTCTGGTGCCTGTGATCCCCTCGCTGGAGAAGCTCCAGCGCGAGGGGGAGACGGGTCGCCAGAAGATCTCCCAGTATACCCGTTACCTGACGCTGCTGGTCTGTGTGGTTCAGGGGATGATGGTTGCGCTTGCGATGATCAACCCGACCAAGATTGGTCTGCCGGCGCCGGGGCGTCCCCTTTTTCTGGGGAATGAGCAGATCTTCATTCTGATGACGATTCTGGTGCTGACCACGACGACGATGGTTTTCACTTGGCTCGGTGAGCAGATCACGGAGCGGGGCATCGGCAACGGTGTTTCGCTCATCATCACAATCAACATCGTCTCGCGGTTGCCGCAGTCGGTTATCGAGCTGGTCCAGATGGCCTGGGCTGGAGAGACTCCGAGCGGCACGAGCTTCAATGCGGTTCAGCTGTTGTTGCTGCTGGTGGTGTTCTGTGTTGTGACGGCTGCGACGATTCTTCTTTCGCAGGGGTATCGCCGGGTTCCGATTCAGATGATTCGCAAAACGGTCGGCAAGCAGATGACCGGTGGCAGCACTTACATGCCGTTGAAGGTCAACTACGCGAACGTCATGCCGATCATTTTCGCCGGTGCGATCCTGATGCTGCCGGAGTATTTGTTCCGCTATATGGCGAATCGTCCGGATGCCAGCAGCATCTGGATTACGCTTGCGCAGACGTTTCAGCAGGATGGAACCGGGTACATGATCGCCTATGCGGTTCTGATTCTCGCGTTCAGTTTCTTCTGGGTGGCGAATCAGTTCAACCCGATTCAGATCGCGGACAACCTCAAGAAGGAGGGTGCTTTCATTCCGGGCATCAGCCCCGGACAGCCGACCGCGGATTATCTTGATACGGCGATGACTCGTGTCACTGCCGGAGGGGCGGTGTTCCTGATGATTCTGGCGTTGTTCCCGATGTTTTTGTACAGCAGTTTCAACATTCCGTTCATGGTTGCCCAGTTCTTCGGCGGTACGTCGCTGCTCATTATGGTCGGCGTGGTGCTCGATACGGTCAGCCAGCTGGAATCCCATCTTACGATGCGGCATTATGAGGGATTCCTGAAGAGCGGACGGTTGCGGAGCCGCAGCGGAAACTGATTTCCGCGACGAACATTTGAGATGTCGGACTGGTCCGACCGGTTGCGGCTGGTCGAATCAGTCCTTTTTATATTCTGGAAGAGATGGTTTCATGAGCAATTGTATTGCGATCGACGGCCCGGCGGCATCCGGGAAGAGCACCATAGCCAGACGGGTCGCCGAAAAACTGAATATAGCCTATATCAACACCGGCAGCTTATATCGGGCCGTGGCTCTGGCCGCGATCCGGGCGGGTCGCGATCTCTCGTCGCTTGACCGGAGTTTTCTTGATACGCTCAAGCTCGAATATGCGGAAAATGAGTCAGGTGCTTATGAGTTGAAGTTGAACGGGGCGTTTCCCGGGGCGGCACTGCGGACTGCGGAGGTGGCGGCCGGGGCGAGTCTGGTGGCGACGCAACCAGTGGTTCGCGATTTTCTGCTCGGAGTTCAGCGCGGATTTGCCGGGGAGCGGATGGTCGTGATGGAAGGACGCGATATCGGGACGGTGATTTTTCCGGATGCCGCGGTTAAGATTTTTCTCACGGCTTCGCCGGAGGAGCGTGCGCGGCGGCGGCTTGCCCAGGATGGTGAATCGCCCGACGGTGCGACGCTTGCGGAAGTCGCCCGCGAGATTGCTGCGCGCGACAAGCAGGATTCGGAGCGGGCGGTAGCTCCGCTCAAGCCAGCTCCGGATGCGATTCTGGTCGATACGACCGGATTTTCGCTTGACAAAGCGGTGGAAACGATCATCGGGCTGACTGCCCGCAAGCTGCAGGAGAGTGGAATATGTATCATGAAATAGAGTACCGGGTTCCATATGCCGACACCGATCAGATGGGAGTGGTCTATTATGCGAACTATCTGGAGTATTTCGAGCGCAGCCGGACGGAGATGCTGCGTTCGGCCGGGCTGCCGTACAGTGAACTTGAAAAGCGCGGGTTGTTTTTGCCGGTTTCGGAGGCGTACTGCAAATACCACGCTCCGGCTCGTTACGACGATCTGCTGACATTCCGCTCATGGGTGAAGGAGGTGCGCGGCGTGCGCATGGTGATCGCCTCGGAAGTTCGTCGTGGCGATGAGCTGCTGGTTTCCGGACATGTCGTTCTGGTCAGCGTGAACGGCGACCGCAAGGTGACCCGTATGCCGGGTGACTTTATCGATACGTGCAGACAGTTTTCCTTTGAACCGGAGAGCAAGAATGAGTGATTTTCTGAACAGCAATCAGCTTTATCCCCTCAAGTTCGTCCCGATTTATCAGGCGCGCATCTGGGGTGGAACGCAGATGTCCGAGGTGCTTCACCGCGAGGTTCCCGCCTCGGAGGAACCGATCGGCGAGTCGTGGGAGATCGTCGACCGCGAGGACGAGAACAGTGTGCTGGCCAACGGCCCCATGGCGGGGAAGAGTCTGCATGAGCTTCTTCAGCATTACGGCCGGGAGCTGGTCGGGCGGCGCGCGAAATCGATTCAGCGTTTTCCGCTGCTGGTGAAGCTGATCGATGCGGGTGACCGGTTGAGTTTGCAGGTGCATCCGGACGAGGCGGCCTGTGCCCGGATCGGCGAGGGAGCCGAGCCCAAGACTGAGATGTGGTACATCGTCGCGGCGCGCAAGGGAGCACAGATCCTTGCCGGACTTCAGGGGAGGGCGACGCGTCAGCAACTTGTGAGCCGGCTCGATTCGCCGGACGTGGAGAATCTGCTTCAGGTTTATCCGTCGCTGCCGGGTGATGCGTATTTCATCACTTCCGGGACGCTGCATGCGATCGGCGGCGGCAATCTGATTCTCGAGATCCAGCAGAACAGCGACACGACCTACCGGGTCAGTGACTGGGGACGGGTTGATGCGCACGGCAATCCGCGTGAACTGCACATTGAAAAGGGGATTCAGTCGATCAACTTCATGAACCGTACTTCGCCGCGGATCGTCGGCGTGACCGATTATGTTTCGCACAACCGCAAGTTCGACGTGGTCAGCAACTGCCCGTTCTTCACTGTGACGGATCTGCGGTTGACATCGCTCTGGTCGGATGATACGGGATCGTTCGGCAGCTTTCACATGATCAGTGCGATCAATGGTGCGGTTACGCTCGGAAAACCGGATGATCCGGAGCGGAGCGTTCGCCTTGCGGCGGGCGAAACGGCGCTGATTCCGGCCTGTTTCGGCAGTTACGTCATTGTCCCTGAGAGTGAGGGCGAGACCACCGTGGTGAAAACGACGCTTTGAAAGGCAGCAGGATGGCATACAAGTTTGTGGCGGACCTCGAAGGGTTTCTCCGGGGGAAGTATGAGAAGTTTCCGGCCGGGAGCGTGATCGCTCCGGAACCGTGTCCCGCGGGGATGAACGGTGATCTTACGGTCAACTGTTTCCGATTTGCGAAGAGCTGCGGGAATCCGATGGCGGTTGCGGCGGAGGTGACGGAATATCTGAACGGACATGCCGACGTGGCTCATGCCGAGGCAGTCAAGGCGTTTGTGAATGTGACGCTCAAACCGGCCGCGCTTTACCGGGATTCGGTGGCGGATGTGACTGCGTTGCTCGCATCGGCGAAGCTGCCGGAGGAGTGCCGCCGCCGAATCCTCATTGAGTTTTCCGCGCCGAATACGAACAAGCCGCAGCATCTCGGGCATGTCCGGAACAATACGCTGGGCATGTCGCTCGGATCGCTGCTGAAACGGGTCGGGCACGATGTGATCGAGATCAATCTTGTGAATGACCGCGGAATCCATATCTGCAAATCGATGATCGCCTACGAGCGGTTCGGCAACGGCTGCACTCCCGAGTCGACCGGCATGAAGGGCGACCATCTGGTCGGGAAATTCTACGTCGACTACAATAAAGCGCTGTCTGAGGAGATCAAGGCTCTGAAGGAGGCACACCCGGAACTCGCGGAAAAGAGCAGTGAAGAGCTGTTTCTCGATACGGAACTCGGGGCGGCGACTCAGAAGATGCTTCAGCAGTGGGAAGCGGGCGATCCGCAGGTCCGGGCGCTCTGGCGCAAGATGAACGACTGGGTGTTTGCGGGTTTCGCCGAAACCTACGAGCGCATGGGGATTCACTTTGACCACACCTATCTTGAGAGCGAGACCTATCTGCTCGGCAAGGACATTATTGCTTCCGGACTGGAGAAGGGGGTGTTCACGAAGCGCGAGGACGGCGCGGTGATCTGTGACCTCGGCAAGCTCGGGAAGAAGGTGGTTCTGCGCAGCGACGGCACAAGCGTCTACATCACGCAGGACATCGGCACGACGCTGCGCAAGTATGAGGATTACCATCCCGAGTCGATGATCTGGGTGGTCGGAGACGAGCAGAATCTGCATTTCCAGATGTTGTTTACGATCATGGAGAGGCTCGGATACTCCTGGGCGAAGGATCTCTATCATCTCTCTTACGGTATGGTCAATCTTCCGACCGGGAAGATGAAGAGCCGCGAGGGTACGGTGGTCGATGCGGACGATCTTTTCGATGAGATGGCTTCGCTTGCGATGGAGGCGTGCCGGGAACGCGGTGGCGAGGAGCTTTCTCCGGAAGAGCTCAAGGCCCGCGGCGAAATCATCGGGCTTGGCGCGTTGAAGTTCATGCTTCTGAAATTCAACCCGAAAACCACGATCATGTTCGATCCGGCCGCATCGCTGCGGTTCGAAGGAGACACCGGGCCGTATGTTCAGTATGTCGCGGCGCGAATCCAGTCGATCCGGCGCAAGGCGGCGGAGCGCGGCATAGAGTTCAGCCCGGAGAAGGTCGATTGGAGTCTGCTCGGGGCTGAGACGGAGAAATTTCTGGCCGTCACGGCGTCATTTTATCCGAGCGTACTTCAGCTTGCGGCCGAGCGGCGTGACTGCTCGGGTCTTGTCGAGTATCTGCTCAATCTCGGGAAGGCGTTCAACAGCTTCTACCGGGAGTGTCCGGTGCTTGCGGCGGAGACGCCGGAACTCGCAGCCGCACGGCTCGCGCTTTCGAGCGCCGTACGGGAAATCATTGCCGACGGGCTCGGTACCCTGACCATCGGGATCCCCGACGCGATGTGACGCATTCGCCGCGCTGCGGCCTCACAGATTCGGGAGGAAGCGCCGGCGGATGATCTGCCAGCGCAGCTCCTGTTTCCCATCGACATAAGCCCGGAGACTCTCCGGGCTTTTCAGTTTGCCGAGTTCGCGGATCTCGGGCGTTGTGGAGCGGAACAGTACGGCCATCGGTTTTTCAACGCCGAATCCCTTCAGAGCCTTTGCCGCTTTGAACACCCAGTGGCGTGCCCGGGCGTTCCGGTAGAGCAGATAGGCGGGATACGCGAGCGCAAGAATCCAGAACGGCCAGGCCGGCAGTGCCGGCAGCAGAAACGACTGCACAATCACCGCGCCGAGCAGAATGAACACCGGAATCACAAAAAGCAGCGCATCGTAATCACGGATGAAACAATTGCCCAGGTAACGGCGGAAACGGCTCGGACTCGTGCGGTAGGCGAAGAACTCTTCCAGCGGTACATCGCGCAACGGCTGCCGCATCGAATGGCAGAGCTCATGCGCGAGCAGCTCCTTGCGGTTGTAGAGGAACCATTTCTGCCGTTTGCGAAACGCCCCGCGAATCAGAAAAAAGGAAAACGGCAACTCCGTATCGCTGATTATGCAGCCGCCCCAGAGCAGCCCGACGTCGCGCGAGAGAAAGAATCCGGGCACGTGAACCGTCCGGAAATCGTAGAGCTCTCCGGTCAGGTCGTCCGCTTCGGCGATGATTTCAGCCGGAATCCGCTCGGACTCCTTCAGCAGAAACTCCTGAAAAACCTTGACTTCCCCATTGGCCGAGAGCTCTTCTTCAAACTGCCGGTGCGCTTCGCGGATGGCGGCGATTCGCGACTCGAAGTCGGCGGCGGCTTCTCCGACGCCGGGCAGGAACCCGGCGGCATCGAGCTCCGCATAGCGTTCGAGTTCGGGATGCGGCTCCATGGGTTATTTCTCCTGCTTCCCGTTTTCGGCGGGTTGCGCATTTTCGGGTCTGGGCTGCCGGTTGTCGTTCCGGTTGGTCCGCTGTTGATTGCGGTTGCGGTTGTTGTTGCCGCCGTTACGTCCGAGCTGGCGTTCGTTGCTGATGCGGGGACGCTGTTCCGGGGTGAATACCGTCACTTCCGAACGATGGAAATGAACGATGTTGCCGGTTTCAAGCTGAACGGAGACTTTCTGCGTGAGCAGATTCCGGTCACAGACGCGGCCGCGTCCCTGGGGCGTTTCGCACCAGTTGCCCCGTTTGGGCATATTTTTTTCCAGCTCCTGATACCCCTCATGCTCGAATTTGAGACAGCATTTCAGACGGCCGCAGGCTCCGGAAATCGTTGCTGGCGTGAGGGAGAGGTCCTGCTCCTTGGCCATTTTCACATTGATGGAGTTGAACTCCTTCAGGAAGCGGCAGCAGCAGAGTTTCTGGCCGCAGACGGCGATTCCGCCGTAGATGCCGGTTTCGTCGCGCACGCCGATCTGACGCAGTTCAATCCGGGTGCAGAGCGTACGCGAAAGCTCCTTGACCAGTTCGCGGAAGTCGACACGGCCGTCCGCGCTGAACTGGATCACCACAAGTTTTCCGTCGAGCGAATAGTGGGCATTCAGCAGTTTCATTGCGAGCCCGAGGTTGCCGACCAGCTCCCGCGCGGTACGCATGGCGCTGCGGGAGCGGACATAATTATCATTCGCGGTCGCGAGTTCCCGATTGTCGGCCACATGCTGGATGGAGGGCAGTTCGCTCCAGGCGGTCTCCGCCGGAGGTTCGGCGATTTCGCGCACGATCTCTCCCGAATCGGTATAGAAATCCCGACGGAACACGCATGTGTCGTGAAGTTTGACTTCGACCCCGGACGGGGCTTTCGCCTCGAACGTGCTGCCGTTATCGAGTTTTATGATGAAGAGTCGATCCATTCCGGTCTCCCAGTTAAAATTCATTTCTATAAATATAGCAGGAATCGGGGTTATTGCAAACGACACTCCCCGATGAGAAGCGCAAGAAATCCGCTGCCCGGTGCTTCCTGAACCCGGGGCGGCGCTGCGAGCGGGGCTCGCTTGAGCAATGCGGCAACCGCCTGGTCGCTCACTTGCCGGAAACGCGGGGAAAGGACGAGCGTGAACTCATGAACTCCCCGGGCGCGGAGCAGTTCCGGAACCGCTTCCAGGTCGGCGTCGTTCTTCACGAAGAGCCACCGCTTTTCAAAGAAGAGCCGGGGTGTCATCTCCGGCAGAAAGAACACATCGGAAACGATCGTTTCCGTCCGACTTGCAGCGACTGCCCGTTCCGCCGCGGCCGCGTCGGCCGATACTCCGAAGAGGCAGCGCATCCCGATCAGCTGCAGAACCAGCGCCGCCGCCGGAATCGCCGCAAGCAGCAGACGCCTCCTGTGCGACAACCAGCCGAGCCGCGCAAATCCGAGAAAACTCAGGAGAAAAAGGAGCGGATAGACCGGCAGATAGTGACGCGGCCCCCAGATGATCCCGATGTCGCTTCTGGTCAGGACCGGAGGAAGCACCACGCAGTAGAGCAGTGCCGCGAGTGTGAGCAGCCGGATCTGGTACGGTCCACGCGTGAGCAGATCTCTCCATTTGAGAAAAAATCCCGCCAGCAGCGGGGAGGCCGTGATGAAGCCGACCGTCAGCCCCGCCGCCGCGGCCGGTTCCGGATTTCCGCAGTAGAGTGCGAGCAGAACCGCCCAGGAGACCACGGCCGCCGCAGCCGCCGCACATTGGAGACGGCGGGAATCGAACGCTCCCGCTGCGGGCAGCAGAACCATCGGCAGCAGCAGGAGGTAGTAGTACCAGACCATCTCCGGATTGCCCGAGTTGAATTGGAGGAGATAGATGAAATATCCATCGAAAACTCCCGCAATCTGCTGCGCGAGTGTCTGCGTCGTTTCGGCGTTGTGCGTGTAGTAGAGCGCGCCGTGCAGACCGAGGATATGCCCGTAACTGTGCAGATTCCAGAGCCAGAGCGGCACGGCGCAGAGGAGAAATCCCGCCCCGAACGGAATGTTCCGCCGCCACTGCCGCGGAAGGAACACCAGAGCTGCTGCGCCGGAAACGAGCGCGATCAGATAAAACTCTTCCCGCAGCCAGAGTCCCAGCCCGAGCCAGATGCCCGCGAGAAAGAGTTTTTTTCTGCGTGCGGCAAGGAGCGCCGCGAGCGGAAACACTGCCGAAACGGTCATCTCCCAGAAGGTTCCGGAGTAGAAGAGAAACGGCGTTCCGCAGAGAAGCAGTACCGCGAGCAGCGCTTCGATTCGGGTGGTGAGCCGCAGCGGATCGAGCAGCGCGAGGAAGAGCGCAAGCATCGCCAGCGTGCCGGCGATCGGAATCAGAAGGAGCCCCGCGTCGCCGGCCAGCAGATATCCCGGCAGCGCGAGAATGGAGAAAAATTCCGGGTAGACCGAAAAAATCTTGCCGCCATGCCGCTGAAAATGGAATCCGCCGTCCGGAAAGAACCGGTTTTCCGGGTCGAGTTCCGCTGCGGGATTCTCCATCGCGGGCGTCCCGTGTTCCGCGAGGTTGCGCAGGATCATGTACTTGTTCCCATTGTCCGTGATCCAGACCGGACCGGACGGCAACAGCGCAGCCTCCAGCAGAAGCAGCACCAGTGCTCCCGTAAGAATCGGAATCCGCCGTCTCCAGCGTTCAGACACCGGGAACGACCTTTCCGTCGGCTTCGAGTTTTTCGACTGCGACCGTGCAACTCAGTCGGAAACACCATTTCAGCGCTTCAAAGAGCGGCAGCATCGGGTCGTAGGCCTGAAGCTGCTCCCCGGAGGCGTTCGCCGCATGCCAGTCGACGTAGGCCTGGGCGCACTCCGTGGCCAGATTGAGCTTCTTGAAATATCCGGTCAGCCGCTCGTCGGCGTAGAGTGGAATCTTGCCGTCGAGCATGCCGAGCAGCTCGAAGTTGTCCGGCTGGCCGTTGACCAGATTCGTAACCGCTTCGGCGGCTTTTGCGTAGACGAAGGTGAAGAGCGAAGCGATCTCATCATCGGAGAGTGTGTCGCTGCCGTTTTTCCTGCGTTCATTGAGCCGGGCGAGCATTTTGAGGAAGAGCTCCTTCTCCGCCTCCGCCAGCACGGGCGAGGCGACCAGCGCCCCCTTGATGCAGCCGCTTTTCCGGGCGGCTTCGACCATCGCGAGAGCGACTGCCTGCGAGACGATCGAACGGCTGAATCCGTTTGCCATGTTTGTGTAGAATCCTTATGCGTTGTGGAGCCGCTGTTTTGCTGCCCGGAGGGATTATTCGAACTCCAGGATGTCGAAGCAGTCCGGCTCGTGAAAGTTGACCCGGCGGACCGGCCGCCATGATGCCCAGTGCGGATGGCTCGTGTTGTCTCCGCACTTGAACGCGTTCCCGCGCCACACTGTGCCGGAGACCGGAACCGGTGCATGATGGGTTTTTTCGAAAAGCGCGAACGGAATGAAGAAGCCGAGCTCATAATCCGTCGCTTCCGCAATCTCCGGCTCCACCCGGTTCGGGAGCGTGTGGAAGATCCGGATCCCTTCCGCCTCCTGGTCGGAAAGCGGACGAACGTCATCGGAACCGGGGCGCCGCCGCCGGTCCATGACATGGTGTGCGAGCAGGACGCCGGAGGCATTGAATTCGAAATTCACATAGCCTGTCCCGATGGCCGGCTGCACGAAGAGCTCAATGCAGCTGTCCCCGCAGACCATGTCCTGAAAACGCTCCGCCACGCAGCGGACAAAACGATCCCGGACCGAGAAAAGCCCGTAGAGTCCCGCATTGTCATATTGCAGTTTGAGTCTGGTTTCCGGCCGATGGCCGCTGCCCTCCGGCCGGAAACATGCGACGCGGATCGTCCCGCATTTCTTCCAGGCATCGGAATCGAATCCGGCAGAAAGCTCCGGAGGAGTCGAAGTGCGACAAATCAGATAACCCATGTTGCTCAATCTTCCTTGAGTTGGTAGATCTTACTCATATTGAAACTTCCGCCGAGCCGGAATTCCGCTTCCGAAGTCGGGGTCGCGGCCGGGCGGATCGTCTTGATGAACATGGTCCGGTCGATTCCGCCGCCGGGTTTCATCGTGTAGAGTGCGGCCGCGCCCGGAAGATTGCGGATCGAAAGCATGTTCCGATTGAAATCCTCCACACTGGCGGCCCGGCTGAGCCCGATTGCGAGCAGTTTCAACGCATCGTACCCCTGGGCCTCGCAACTGCCGGGGAAGATGAAATTCGTGCGTCGGAACTCCTTCCGGAATGCATGCTGCTCCGGAAGGTCGAACTCATCCGAGTAAAAACCGATGAATGCACAGTCGCCGGGCCGCGGCCCGCACTCCCGCAGAAAGGCCGGATCGTCCCAGCTTTCGGGGCCGAGCAGCAATCCGCGGTAGCCGAGTTCACGGATGTATTTCACCACCCGGCCCGAATTCCCCGGTTCTCCGGGAACCAGGATCGCCTGCGGCCCGTAGGAGACCAGTTCCTGAAGTTTTTTGACGAACTCCTCCTTGTCCCCCTTGAACTCGACCGAATGAACGACCTCGCCTCCAAGTTCCGCGAAGGCCTTCCCCGCCGCCTGGGCGACGCTGCGGGAGTAGGTCGCCTGTTTGTCCACATTCACCAGAATCGCCATGCGCAGCAGCTTGCGCCAGTACCACGCGTAGGCCGCAATCGCCTCCCCCTGCTGGGAATCCGTGAAACAGGCACGGTAGATCATCCTTGTCCCATTGGTGACCTCATCGTTGGTTGCCAGTGGAATGACGGTCGGAATCAGGAGCGCCTCCACAACCGGTTTGATCGCGAGCGCCTCGTTCGTGCTGTACGGTCCGACCAGTCCGGCGATGCCCTGTTCCGAAAGCTCTTCGGTCTGGTGTCGCGCTTCCAGCGGCGAGCTTTTCGTATCGCGGATCAGAAGTTCGACGCGGCGATCCGAGATCCCGCGCCCGTTGTTGAGTTCGTCACAGGCCAGTCTGATGCCGCGCAGCGTCCGCTCCCCGAACTCCGCGTCGTCTCCGGTGAGCGGAAGCAGCACGCCGATCCGAACCGGCTGGTTCAGCGAGCCCTGCACGGTCGGGTTCGGCAGCGGCGTGACCTGCCTGCAGCCCGCCGCGAATGCCGCGGCAACTGCAACAGTGAACAATACGATCAGATGTCTCATCATTGCAAAAGGCTCCTTCACTCTTTTTCCTCGGGATCCGCACCGCGAATTCCGAGAGCGGCAAGTTCCGGATCACCCGGCATGATGCCGCGTTCCGTCTTGCGGATGAATTCCACAAAATGGTCGACCTCCGGCGGGCGCATCGGCATGGCTTCGATCTCGGCCAGAGCGTTGGTCGCATTGAGTCCGCGGAAGAAGTAGGTCTTGATCGCGCGCCGGATCGCCGACCGCGCATAGCTGTCGAAGCCCGCCCGGCGCAGTCCGATGACGTTCGGCCCGCAGACACATTCGTTCTCGGCAAGCATGCAGAACGGCGGGATGTCCTGACGGATGATGGTACGCGCTCCGACCATCGCAAGCCGTCCGATCCGGCAGAACTGGTGAATGAGAATGTATCCGGAAAGCACCGCCTGATCCTCGATGATCACATGCCCCGAGACTGCCGTCTGGTTCGCGATCGTGACCCGGTCGCCGATCTGCGCATCGTGGCCGATGTGGACGAACGACATGAGCAGCGTGCCGCTGCCGATCCGGGTATAACGCTCCGCGAACGGGGAGCGGTGAATCGTGACGTACTCCCGGATCGTCGTATCGGCTCCGACCGTCGTCCAGGCGACGGTTCCGGGGGTGAACCGGTGATCCTGCGGCTCCTCGCCGACCAGTGCCCCGAGGTAGACCCGGCAGCGCGGCCCGAGCGTCGTGTAGCGTGCGATTTTGACGTGCGAATCGATCACGCAGCCGTCGCCGATCACGCAATCGTCCTCAACGATCGAATAGGGGCCGATCCTGACCTCTTCGCCGATCTGCGCCTTCGGACTGATGACCGCGGTTGGATGAATGTCGGTCATGATCCGCCTCTCAGCTTACGATGGTTCCGGCCCCGGTGTCTCCTGCAAGGATTCGCTCCAGGCTGTCCGGGTCGGAGAAGTTGAATACGATAATCGGCAGATCATTGTCCCGGCACATCGAGAACGCCGTCGAATCCATGACCTTGAGCTGCCGGGCGAGCGCCTCGTCGAAACTCAGTTCCGGGAACCGGATCGCATCGGGATCCTTGAACGGATCGGCCGTGTAGATGCCGTCGACCTTCGTCGCTTTGAGAACCGCGTCGCAGTCGGTTTCGAGCGCCCGCAGCGTGCTGGTGGTGTCGGTTGTGAAGAACGGGCTTCCGGTGCCGCCCGCGAAAATCACGATCTTTCCCGCCTCGAGCGCCCGGATCGCCTCTTCCCGGTTGAAGCGTGGAGCGATCGGCTCCATCCCGATCGAGCACTGCACGATCGCTTCGATTCCGGCGGAGCGGAAGAAATCGCGCAGGCAGAGCGCGTTCATTACGGTTGCAAGCATTCCCATGTAGTCGGCGTTGACCCGGTCCATCCCGCCGGCGCGCCCCATTACGCCGCGCCAGATGTTGCCGGCGCCGACGACCAGCGCGATCTCCACGCCCTGATCGGCGACCGCTTTGACCCGCTCGACGATGGTTCTGACCGCGTCGGCGTCGTACCCGTGTTCCTGTGAACCCTTGAGGGCTTCGCCGCTGAGTTTCAGCAATACCCGGTTGAATCGGAATTTTTCATTCATGACTGGCTCCTTTCACTCCCGAAAAAGGGGTGGATTTCTTCTTTTGTTAGCAATATACCCCGTCAAACCCGATTTCGCCAAGAAAAAGCGCGTCGGAAAGGTGTTTTTATGAAAAAAACGTGTATATTATTGAAAACAGAACACAAAACAAATCCGGAACGCAACAGGAAAAGCAGAATGGAAAGCGATACAAAGCTCAAAGTCGGTGTTCTCGGCGTCGGCGCGCTCGGCAGACATCATGCACGGCTCTATGCCCAGAGCCCCAACGCGGAAGTGATTGGAATCTTCGACGTTCAGCCCGAAACTGCCGCGAGAGTGGGGGCCGAATTCAATCTGCCGGTCTTTTCCGACTGGCGCTCACTTGCGGAAAAGTGCGACGCTTTGAGTGTCGCAGTCCCCGCCAATTTCCATGCGGCCACAACCCTGCCGCTTCTGGAGATGGGCAAGCATGTGCTTGTCGAAAAACCGATCGAGGCGAGTCTCGAACTTGCCGAACAGATGGTCGCCACCGCCCGGAAGAACAATGTCGTGCTGGCGGTCGGCCATGTCGAACGGTTCAATCCGGCGATGGATTTTCTGGAGAAATATGCCGCCAACACCCGGTTTATCGAGGCGCACCGGCTCGCACAGTATCCGCCGCCGCGCCCGGGTCTGCCGCGCCGCGGAACCGAGGTCAGCGTCGTGGTTGATTTGATGATTCATGACATCGATCTCGTGCTGACCATGGTCGATTCGGAAATTGAGCGGTTCGACGTGGTCGGAATCCCTGTGCTCAGCAAGACCGAGGATATCGTCAATGCCAGAATCAAGTTCAAAAACGGCAGCTGCGCGAGTCTCACCGCCAGCCGTGTCAGCCAGGAGCCGATGCGCCGTTTCCGCGTGTTCCAGGAGGATTGCTACATCTCGATGGATTACGGCAAGCACTTCGGCATGGTGCTCAAACGCAACCGGATCGGGCTCGCCCGCAAGGATGTGAATCTCGACGAGAAGAACGCGCTCGCAGCCGAGCTGGAGGATTTCATCCTCGCCGTGAACAAGAGCCGGGTCATGGGACGCCTCTGCGACGCGAAGGTTCCCGGTGAGGCCGGGTTGCGCGCGTTGCGGATCGCTCTGGAGATCGAGGCTGAAGCCCGGCGGTACAATGAGCAGTACGGTTTCAAATTCGCCCCATGCACCCCGAACGAACTGAACTGAACGGGTCGGGAAAGGGGGTGTCCCATGTCGGCTGCTGTGCTCTCGAAGTCGAAGATCAATCTCTATTTGAAGGTGTTGAAGCGTCGGCCGGACCGGTATCACGAGCTTGAGACGCTGTTTCTTCCGCTCGACACGCCGGCCGACCGGGTCGAGATCGATTTTGAAGGAGTGCCGGGAATCCGGGTCTCCTCCACAATCCCGGGGTTGCCGGAAAATCTCGAAAATCTTGCGGGGCGTGCCGCGCTCGCCTACTCCGACATGGCGAAAATCCCCGCTCACTGGACGATCCGGATCGAGAAGGAGATTCCCGTTGCCGCCGGAATGGGCGGCGGCAGTTCGAATGCCGCCGCCGTGCTGCGCCTTCTGAACGATCAGTACGGAGCACTTCCGGAGAGTGCGCTTGCGGAACTTGCCCTCACGCTCGGCGCGGATGTGCCGTTTTTCCTGCATGGGCGTCCCGCGGTCGCGACCGGTGTCGGGGAGGTGTTCCGGTATCTGGATGGAACGCTCTTCGCTCCGCCGCTGCTCGTGGCCAATCCGCATTTTCCGGTCAGTGCGAAGTGGGCGTACACCCATCTCGCTCCGGAACATATCGGGTCGGACTGCACCGGACGGCTCGAAAAGCTGATCGACGCACTGCGGCGGAACGATCCGGCGGGCGTCGCGGCGAATCTGCACAACGATCTGGCGTTCGCGCTCTATGAAAAATTTCCGCTGCTGGCGATTCTGCGCGATTTCCTGCGCGAAAACGGCGCGCTCAATGCGGAGATTACCGGCAGCGGGCCGTCGATCTTCGCCGTCTGCGCGACGGTGGAGGAGCGCGACGAGCTGGCTCTGGCGCTCTCCGGCGCGTTCCGTTCGATCACAGTTTTCACCAATTGAAGAAGGAGAATCCGTTATGAAACGGTCTGAATTGACGGCCTATCTCGACCGGGAACTGAACCTTGCCGCCTTTTCCGGCGACGCTTCGAACAACGGACTTCAGATCGAAGGACGGGATGAGGTGAACCGCGTGCTCTTCGGTGTGGACGGCTGCCAGGCGCTCTTCCGGCGCGCGGCGGAGGAGAAGTTCGACTTCGTCTTCGTTCATCACGGGATTTCGTGGGGGGGAGAGCCGCGCCGCTGGACCGGCATGCACGCCCGGCGATTCCGCACGATGTTCGGGAACGACATCAGCCTTTACGGCGTTCACCTGCCGCTCGACGCGCATCCGGAACTCGGCAACAACGCGCAGCTTGCCGCGCTCGCGGATCTGGTTGAACTTGAACCGTTCTGCAACTATCACGGTTACGATATCGGCTTTCTCGGGCGAACCCGGAAGATCGTCACCGCCTCCGACCTCGCTTCCGAGCTGGAAACCGCGTTGAACGGTCACGCCCGGCTCATTGCCGACACCGGCCGCATGCTGCGGCGCGTCGCGGTCGTTTCGGGCGGCGGCGGCATGGACGCTCTGGAACAGGCGGCGGCCGCAGGAGCGGATCTGCTGATCACCGGCGAGCTCGAACACGTGATGTTCCATCCCGCGTACGAGCTCGGGATTCCGGTGCTCGCTCTCGGTCACTATGCGACCGAGACGGTCGGTCCGAAGGCGGTCATGGCGAGAATCCGCGAGGTGTTCGGCCTCGAATGCGAATTTGCGGATCTGCCGACCGGGCTTTGAGCCCGGCCGGATTGCATCAGCGCTCCTGCAGCAGAATCACGCAGGAGAGTCCCGTGCCGGCGCCGGGGAGTTTCACCGTTCCCCGGGCATCGGTGGAGCATTCGGACTCTTCCCAGTCGTGGTCGAGATCGATCCGCACCAGGGAGAAGCGGGTGTTTTCCGCGCCTTTGAGCTGCAGCTCGATCTCCTTCCGGTTGGATTTGAAGTTCGAGACGAGCACGGCGCGTTTCCCGTCCGGGCCGATTCCTGCGAGAATCTGCACATTGATGTCGTCCGAAGTGGAGACGACGCGTTCTTTGCAGCGGGCGGTCAGCGCGAAGGCCTTGAGCGTGTAGAAGAGTTTGAGCCGTTCTCCCCAGTTGTTCCAGGCGCCCCAGGCGTTCGAGAGCTGGCCGATGGTGTAGTGATACCCCATGGTCAGCGGCGTATCCTGCCATGCCGTGAGTATCGCCGTGGCGAATGCGGCGGCGTTGATGCCGGGCAGCCCGTCGACCGGATCGAAATAGGCGGGTTTGCTGAAGCCGCCGATCCAGTAGTGCCATTCGTTCAGATGCAGTTCGGTCTCTGTGAATCCGTACTCATCGAGAACTCCGCGGACAAGCGTCGGTTCGACGGAAAGCTCCTGCATATCAGAGGCGTAGCGATGCCAGGAAAAGAAATCAAGCGGAACCTGGTGGTCACGGCAGTATTCGAGAAAGATTCTGGCAAGTGTGTCGTTGCCGCCCGGATGAACGTAGGAGAGCACCGGGCCGCCCACCTTGACGTTCGGGAAACGGGCTTTGATTTTTCTGGCGGCAACCTCGTACAAGCGGCAGTACTCCTCCATGGAGGAGTTCCACATCTGCTTGACGACATCGGGTTCGTTCCAGATCTCCCAGTAGACGATGTTCCAGGAGAATCCGTTGTTCCAACCCTCGTTGTAGTGGCGGATGATGTTTACGCAGACCTCCGCCCACTTCTCGAAATCCTGCGGCGGGAACGCGAAATAGTTGTTTGCCGTGTGTTCGATGGAAGTGCCGAGCCGGAAGAAAATCTCCGAGCCGGCGGCACGGATTGCGCGCAGATAGTCGTCGGTCGCGATGAAGTAGTAGTTGTCCGGATTCTGTGCGTCGGCGCGGAAGTTTCCGAAGATGTGCTGCGTGTCGACGAGCCGCATGCCCGGGTTCCCGAGCGGCGCGTCATGCAGCCGGGTGATCGGCACTTCCAGTTCGGCAAAATCGGTTACGCTCTGCCCGTTGTCGATGTTTCCCCGGGTCAACTGAGGACCGAGATTACCGCCGTTCAACCGGCGGATAAGGCCGTTTTTACGGGTGAAGTCGACGGTCGGAATTTCATTTTTCATGTTCTTTTTCCTTTTGTGGAGGTTGATTCCGCTCGGGATCTATCTATATTATAGACAACATTGCGAGATTCTCCAAGAACAATGTTTGCCAAAAAATATCGATTTTGTGCCGAATCGGGGAGTGAATGAAAAAAGGAGTTTACCAGCTTGCCGCGATTCCGCGTCTGACGCGGGGAGTTCCGGCGATCCGTTCGGTCGGCTGGATGCCGGATCACATTTATTACCATACGGGCGGACGGATTGATGAGATGTTCCTCTGTTTCTGTCTCCGGGAGGAGGAGCCGGGGGAATGCCGCTCCATTGTGAATGGCCTGTTGCAGGAGGATGTGCCGCCGGCTCCCCGCGTGTCGGCGGTCTGGCCGGGATGCGTGATCACCACGCTGAAGGCGGTGCGTCATGATGAACTGTTCTTCTCCTATCCGCCGGAAACGGCGTCGTTCTGGCGGGCGTTTTTCCCGGAAGGGAAGCTCCGGTTCCGGCGGGGCGGGCGGTTCGAACAGCTTCTGGAAGAGTTTTTCGAGCGCATGAGTCATCTGCATGAGCCGGGGCAGGCGGATGCACTCGACTGCCTCGTCCTGCAGCTGCTTCTGGAAGTTCGGATTGAGGAGCGGCGGGAGAGCGAAAGCCGGGAGGAGCAGATCATCCGCGGCATCGCCTCCCGGTTGACGGGGCGCTTTCAGGAGCAGGTTTCGATTCCGGAACTGATCGAGGGCAGCGGATTGAGTGTGCGAACCTTCTATCGGCTCTGGAAGCGTTGTTTCCCGGATTCTCCGATCGTGATGCTCCAGGAAAAACGCATGGCCGCCGCCGAACATCTGCTTGCGACAAGCCCGCTGAGGATCAAGGAAATTTCGGAATTATGCGGCTTCAGCACTCCGCTCTATTTCTATCAGAGTTTCCGCCGGAAGCACGGCTGTTCTCCCGCGGAGTTCCGCCGCAAAAGCCGGTAGCGGAATGTTCAGGCGGAGAAGTTCTCCATCTGGAGCTTGCGTTTTTCTGGAGAAAGCCGGTAGTTGATCCGGATTCCGCAGGCGTAACGGGCGGCGACCCAGCTGCCTTCTCCGAGTTTCTTCATGCCGCAGGCGAGCAGATACTGATGGTTTTTCCGCATGTTCGGATAGGCGAGGTCGACGCCCTGACGGAAAAGCGACAGAATCTCCTCCTTCGCTTCGTCCGGAGTCATGCTGCGGCGCTGGCGCACTTTCTTATAGGAAATTCCGGAACTCTGGATGGCCTTCCCCCAGCTTTTAAAGTGGTGGACGGCGGCCATGTAGAGCGCCTTGTGATTGTTCTGGACAAGCAAACTCGAGAGCGGCTCGTTGGCTTCCGCCAGTTTCTTGATCTCCTCCTGGATCCGTTCCCGGCTCCAGGCTTTGTATTTGCGGATTTCGTTGTAGTCGAGTCCGCAGGAGGTGATCGCATCGCGCCAGGAGCCGAAGAGACGTTCTGCTGCGGCATAGACGCGCGGATAGTGTGTGGCGTAATAGTAGGAGTTCAAAGGCTCCTTCCCCACTCTCGCAAGGATATGTTCCTCGACGAGCATGGGTGTCCAGATTTTCTTCAGCATAAAGCGCTACTGCTCAAATTTGCGATACCGAAACAACAAAGAAACGAAAATTCCCTCTTTTAAAATAATCCTGATTGTCGTAGTTTTCAAATGGGTTCGGGAGGAATTTGCAAATTATGGGAATAATATTTTTCAAATTCCGGCTGGAGGGCCGGAAAATACCACCGGAGTCCGGAAAAATCCGGATTCCGGCGGAAATGGAGTCCGTTTCAGGATCACTGCGGCGTGAGGCGGTACTCTTTCGGCGCGCCATCCTCGATGACGAAGTGGACGCTGCCGTCTTTGAAGGTGCCGACGCCCTCGACGGAGTACGCTTTTTTCGGGTTGATCGACCAGAAAGCGCAGACCGTTTTTCCGTCCTCGGCGCGTTTGAAGCGCATCATCCGGAATCCCTCGGGGGCCGGGAGATTTTCCACAAAGACCGGACGGGAACCGAGCGCTTCGGTCATCGCCTTGAACGCCTTGTAGAACGGCTTCTGCCGCAGGTCGCGGGTCACCATTCCGAAGTTGTCTTCCCGTTCGCCGACACGGATTCCGGTGTCCCGGAACACGTAGAAGTAGAACCGCGGCACACCGCGCGAAAGCGCATGGCAGCTGAAAGTCTGCGCAAGATCCGCCTGCTGCTGAGGCGTGACGAAATCCGTGAATTTGATGAGCGTGCTGCCGATGATCGCACCTTTCCAGTCGTCGTAGGTGTAGATCGAGAGCGCGTCTCCCACCACCTTCCCGTTCGCGACGGACTGCAGGAGCGGCGTGTAGTGCATCTTTTTGTCGCTGGTGTCGCCGTTCAGGTAACGGTTCACGTGGCCGAGCGAAGCTTTGAATCCCTCCTTCTCCATCCCGGGAGCGGGTTTGACGTTCAACGTCGACTCCGGCGTTCCGGGCCGCGTCCAGAATGCGTGCCACCCCATGCGGAATGCCGGGTAGAGCTCGTCTGCGGCGGAACGCATTGCGCGGCTGCCGAACTTGTTCGTGTAACGCAGCGTATAGAACGGAATCTGACCGAACGCGAGCGCGATTCCGCCGCGCCGGATGTAGCTGCGCAACGGCTCGACGAACTCTTCATCGATGGATTCTGATTCGCAGGAAACGACCGCCGGGATTTCCGCCGGATCGAGGTTTTTGAGCTGGTTCAGCGAGACCGGGACGAACTCGGCGTCGGGCAGCCACGGGCGGCCTCCCTCAACCCGGGCGGTGGTGACGTCGGTGAGGTACGGCACTCCGATTTTGACCGGCTTCGTGAAATCGATCGGACGGCCGATCTTTTCCGACGCGATCCGCAGGGCGTCAGCGATCGCCTCCGGCTGCTGTTCGAGGAATTCATTGCGGGCGCAGGAGGAGCCGCATTCGGTGAACCAGACCGGTTTGTCGGCGCAGCCGTAGCGGCGCAGCGTTTCCCGCATTTCGTCGAGGGCGCGGTCGAAGCCCGGGTTGCGGTCTCCGCCCCACCCGTAGGGGTGGAACGAAACCAGATCGAAGTATTTGTCCCCGCCCAGTTTGCAGACATCTCTGAGAAAATTCGCATCAATGCCGCCAAGCATGACCTGGTTGGCCGGATCGGCTTTCTTCAACTCCTCGCAGGTGATTTTCAGAAGTTTGACATACTGTTCCGGATCGGGTTTCGGATGCCAGAAGCCTCCGTGCGGCTCATTCCAGAACGACCAGACCTTGATCTTCCCCTTGAAATGTTCCGCGAGTGCACGGATGAAATTGCGCCACTCTTCCGGGTGATCGTGCATCGGGACGACATCCGGGCGGCTGTTCTGGAGCTCCCAGGCGTAGCCGGAGAGGATCGGCAGAAGCGTGATGCCGTTCTCATGGAGTTTCTCATACACCTTGTCCATGTGCTCGAAATGGAACTCCCCCTTGCGCGGGCAGATCAATCCGAAGCCGATGTCCATGCGGGCGGATTTGATTCCCGCCTCTTTCATCAGCTTGAGCTGTTCGTCGGTGCGATAGTTGAACTCCGCGTCCGCTCGGTTGAAATGGGCGCACACCCCCCAGGGGGAGATGGTGTCACCCGCGCTCAGCATGAGAGAGAATAAGGAGAATAGAGTTACGAAAGAGGAAGCAAATTTCATTTCAGTTCCTTGATGTTGGATAATTTTCTGATTTCAGCATGAAACTCAGGGCGTGATGGTACCGCTCCAGGCATCACCTTTGCGGGGAAGGGTTGTAGAATCCGTAACAGAGGTTCTCAATGCCCACCAGAACGACCAGTACTGATTGCCGATCCGGGCGTTCTGAACGCGACCGTCGGAGAAGAGCACATTCACATCCGACGAAAAATTGAATGAATTGTAGTATTGCGTGTGCATATTGTAAAATCCAATCGATTTGTCCCAGCTGCGACCGTCAACCATGAGGCCGGTGATGTACCTTTCTCCGGTGCGGCGGGGAACGCCAAAGCCTTTGTCGGGATTCAACACGCCGTTGTAGGCATAGCTGCATTTTTTGTTGCCGACTGTCGACCACTGGTTGTTTTCCAGATTGGCCCATTCACTTTCGCTGTAAAGCGGAGTAACATTGTCGAGCGGACAGCGCAGCATCTTGCGGTTGTTCTGATACGGCAGGGCAAACCAGGCGAACCGTCCGACTACGCACAGCGGCTGGGTGTATTCGATCGTTCCATTGCCGTCTTCGCTGTTCTTGTACTGGGAGGCGCCCGTGTAGATGAAGAATCCGTTGTTGTCCGACGCGTAGGAGTGGTGAACCATTCCCCACTGTTTCAGCTGGTTCGTGCAGCTGATCTTCTTGGCTCTCGTGCGCGCCTGATTCAACGCCGGGAGCAGCATCGACGCAAGAATCGCGATAATTGCAATTACGACAAGAAGTTCGATTAATGTGAAGTTTGATCGTGTTCCGGGAAGCATGGAGTACGTTTTGTCACTTCTTTTCATCGTTCTTTTCCTTCTGTTAAGGTCCTTTTATGATTCAGCAGGGTTTTCCCCATCGTGTTTTTGTTGAGGGGAGGAACCCTTCACTCACTTTTACACCAGTTGCGGAACAAGGCGTTCTTTGACGGTTTTTCGTACGACCAGTTTCGGCATGATGTCCACCTGATATTCCCTGGTTTCTTCGGAATGGTTCACCAGACGGGTCGCCATGCGGATTACCGCGTCGACCATCTGGTCGCGGGGGGTGTCGATGGTGGTCAGCCGTTCAATGCCGGGTTCTTTGATGTTGCCGAAGCCGAGAATGCTGAGCTCGTCCGGAATCGAGATTCCGAGCGCCTCGAACTCCCGCAGCGCGATCAGCGCCCCGTGGTCGGAGACCGCGAAAAGCGCAGTGAAATCATACTCCCCACGCGCATAGCGCGCCGCGAATTCCCGGATCTTCTTATCCGGAGTTTCGCCGGAATGGAGGTTGCAGTCGAGCAGGGTGAGCCGGCACTCCGGAACGTCGGTTGCGGATCGGAAATTGCGAACGATTGTCTCCGGCGTCAGAAGATGCGGCTCGCAGTGGAGCACGCCGATCTTCGTGTGACCGCAGCGGCGCAGGTAACGTGCCGCCAGTGAACCGCTCGCGGCATTGTCGCCGCAGACGTAGTGGATTTGACTGACCTGCACCGCGTTGCGGCAGAGGATCACCGGCGCCGGGGAGTGGACGATGCCCATGATCTGCTCCGGCGTGAAGAGGTCGTTCGTGATCGAATCGGCCACGATCACATCCGCGGAGAGTTCATCCAGATAGTCGCATATTTCCCGGTGATAATCGAACAGAAACCGTTCAAACGTGAATCCCGACCGTTCCGCCGCCTCGGCGAACAGTTCAGCCATACAGCGCTGGTCGCTGCTGTTCCAGTTCGACTGTACGAGCAGAAGTTTCGGTTTCCGGTTCCGGCGCACGAAAAAACCCTGCCGTGGTACGGCTTCCAGAAAGCCACGCTCCTTCAACTGCGCGATCGCCGGAGCGACCGTCGCCTGGCTCACTCCATATTCCGCCATCAGCTTCCGCACGGTCGGAAACGGAGAGCCGTCCGCCATCGCCGCCACCCGGCGATAGAGCCGGCTGTACAGAAGATCGCTTTTACTTGTTTTTTCCATCACTTCGATTCCGTTTTCCTCTTTGTGTATCGAATAGAGATACAGGCTGGCGAAATAAAAAAGGTTCAATCCTGTATTTCTGATCGATACACAAATATTATACCAAACTTCTGTGCACTTGTCAAGAGCACAGATTGAAAAATGATGAAAAAAAGTGCGGCTCAGGCCGGGAACTTTGTTTCGCGCTAGGGTTCGGCCGGGGGGATCACGAGCTGCTGGCCGACCTGGAGGTTGCCGTTTCCGGTCAGGCGGTTCGCCTCCATGATCCGCGGATACTTCGAGGCGGAACCATAGAAACGGCGCGCGATGCTGCCGGGCGTATCCCCCTTCTGCACCGTGTAAAGCCGGTTTCCCGCCGTTGTTCCGGCCGCCGGCTGCCGTCCGGAGGCGGCGGCCGGTGTATTCCGGAGTTCTGCAAGACGCCGGTTCTGATTCCGGATGTAGCGCTGGAGTTGTTCGATGGTTCTGCGCAGCTGCCGGTTTTCGGCGGCGAGAGCGGCGGCCGGAAGCTCCGGCAGCGGTTCGCCCGAGAGCAGCTTCAGGAGTTTTGCCCGGGTCAGCAGACGGTAATTCTCCACCGTCGGGCGGTCGGGATCGTCTTTCGGCGCGAGGCGCAGGTATTCGTCGTAATGGTAAAGCGCCGCAGTCGGATGATTCAGCGCCTCATCGTAGAGACTCGCGAGGGCCAGATGCCCGTGCGGCGAGTCCGGCTCCTTCTCAACGTAACGCTTCAGATAGGTCTCCGCCTCAAGCGGATTTCCCTCGTCCCGCAGCTGGAGCCCCTTGAGATAGAGCGGATGTTTTTTGGGATCGTTCTGCCCGCACCCCCCTGCGGACGCGAGCAGCAGAGCGGCCAGAACCGCTCCCGTCACAGCCGGAATTCTCATGATTGCGTTGCCTCCATTTTCTGTCGCAGTACCGCCAGTCCGCAGACCGCGGCAGTTTCGAGCCGGAGTACGTATGGGCCGAGATTCAGTCCGCATACGCCAGCGGAGCGCATTGCGGTTTCCTCTTCGTCGGTGAATCCCCCTTCCGGGCCGACCAGCCAGGCGAACTGATCGGCATCATCCGCGCACGCGCAGCTCCCCGCGGAACGGATCGCGCCGAAAAAGCCCCGGATCCGTTCCGCCTTGAGCTGCCCAAGCAGCGTTGCGAGGGAAACCGGCGCGGCGATGCGGGGAAGAAACGGGTTCTTCGACTGTTTGCACCCCTCCTGCAGCAGCGTCTGCCAGCGGTCGCTGCCCTCGGGTTTGGCGACCGAACGCTCGCACTCGATGAGCCGGATCGACCAGACGCCGAGTTCGGCGGCCTGTTTGAGCAGCACGTCGAATTTCGCACGGCGCGGCACGGCGCAGCAGAGATGGAGTTTTTTCTCCGGTTCCGGCGTCCGTTCCGCCGTGAGGATTTCGATCGTGCGCCCCTCGCGAACCACGCCCGTCATGCGGCCGCCGCGCCCGTCGAGGAGTTCGACCGCGTCGCCGGGCCGCGCCCGCAGCGTTTTGAAGAGGTGATCGCGCTCGCGCGCATTGAGTTCCGCGGACGCTCCCGGTGCGAGAAGATTTTCCGTAAAAAAGGTGTGCATGGCGAAAAAGTTCCGGGCCTTTCAGTAAATGTACCGCAAATAGAGATAAATCGAACTGATCACCACCGACAGGATCATCAGCGGAAACCCGTACCGCGTGAACTGCCGGAAGTTGACCGGATATCGGTTGCGGCGTGCAATCTGGCAGACAACCACGTTTGCCGATGCGCCGATGAGTGTTCCGTTGCCCCCGAGACAGGCTCCGAGCGCGAGCGCCCAGAAGAGCGGTTCGCGGACCTGGTCCGGGCTCATGCCGGTCTTTTCCGCCAGCTCCGGGATGATCGACGTGATGAGCGGAATCATCGAGATGACCAGCGGAATGTTGTCGATCACGGCCGAGAGCAGCGCGCTGCCCCAGAGGATGACCATCATCGTCAATGCGAAATTGCCGCGGGTGAGGCCGATCATTTCGGCGCCGAGTTTCTCGAATACGCCGCCGATTTCGAGCGCCCCGACCATCATGAAGAGCCCGCAGAAAAAGAGGATCGTGTTCCACTCGACCTTTTCGAGCATCTGGGAGAGTTCGATTCTGCATACCAGCGCCATGATGAACGAACCGCAGATCGCGATGAGTCCCGGTTCGAGCCCGGTCGCCCGGCTCGTGAAAAATCCGAGCAGCACGATTGCGAACACCCAGAGCGACCGCGAGAGCCGTCCGGGATCGAGGATCGCGAGTTTCGGTTCGGTCATCCGAACCTGGGCGACGGCGCCCGGGGAGGTCCGCAGACTCTTGCGCATCTGGAAAAGCACGACCGCGAGACTCGCCGCCGCGATGAGAATCACCACCGGAGTGAGGTTCAGCAGAAAGTCGTTGAACGAAAGCCCGCAGCTCGCGCCGATGAGGATGTTCGGCGGATCTCCGATCAGCGTCGCGGTTCCTCCGATGTTCGAGAAGATCGCTTCGAGGATCAGGACCGGCGCCGTCGGCAGCCGCAGCAGCTGCGTGATGAGGATCGTCACCGGGGCCATCAGAATGACCGTCGTGACGTTGTCCATAAAGGCCGAAATGAACGCGGTTACGGCCAGAAATTCAAGCACGACCAGCACGCCGTTGCCGCGCGTCTGGCGCGCGATTTTCACGGCGAGGTATTCGAAGACCCCGGTGGTCGCCATGATGTTCACCATCACCATCATGCCGATGAGCAGCCCGAGCACGTTCAGGTCGATTTTCCCGAGCATCTCGGAAAAACCGGCGACGCCGACCGCGACCATGAGTCCCGCACCGAGGATGGAGGCGATCGTCTTGTCGATCTTTTCGGAGGCGATGAGGATATAGGCGAGAACGAAGATCGCAATCCCCAGCCACATGTGAGTGCCGGTTCCGGCGCCGTTCGCAGCTTCGATCGCTCCGGTTGTCATAGCGGATGAGAGAAACATGGCAGACTCCTCAGAGATGAATGATTCGTTTCAGAAGCAGTGTGCGGTCGATGATTCCGAGCAGCTTGTTGCGTTCGCCGACGATGTAGACGAGCGGACACTTCAGCACCGAAATCGCGAAGACGATTTCGATCAGCGTCGCGTCTTCCGGAAGGGTGTGGAACCTCTTGTTCATGACGTCGGCCACCTTCGAGGCGGCCTCCACCGAGAAATACTCCTCGAACGGATCGAAGTAACGGATGAATCCGACGCTCTTGAGCTGCGAGAAGAAATCCGGGACCCCGATCTTGAAGAGATCGTCCGCCAGAATTTCTCCGACGAGCGTTTCTCCGTCGAGAACCGGAACCGCCGACGCGCGGATGTCGGCCATCATGCGGGTCGCCTCATGCAGCGGCATCTCCGGCGGCAGCACAAGACGCGGCGGAGCCATGATGTCTGAAGCGATGACCACGGGCGGCCGCTGTTTCCGTACCTCCCGGAACAAACGCAGCATCTCGTCGGCCGAATCGCAGCTGCGCAGCCGGTCGCGCCGGGCGGGGTTGTGCATGACCGCCGCAATGTCCGCCATAAAGCGGAGCCCTTCCATCGGACGTTCCTCCGGAATCAGCAGCATGCAGCCGAACATCACCGGAATGTCGTCCGGTGTCTCGCAGTCGAGCGGATTCTCCAGAACGGCGCAGACCGCGCAGAGCGATTCCAGCTGAGGAATCCGGGCGTGCGGCAGGATCAGGCCGCAGCCGATTGTGGTAGGACTCTGATTTTCGCGTTCCCAGACCAGGTCGAGAATCGCGCTCGACGTGATTCCCCGTTTTCGCAGCGGTTCGAGTTTGGCCGCATCCGAGGCGAGTTTCCGGAACAGTTCCGCCGGGTCGGCGGCTGAAAGCCGGTTGATGATGTTCCAGGCGATGTTGTATGGGGTTTCACTCATCGTTTCAGACTCCTCGCGGAAGAACTGGGATGGATTCCGTTTTTTCCTTTACTTTACCATGAAATGCGGTTGTTTTCAA
The DNA here is from genome assembly GCF_944391105.1 of uncultured Victivallis sp. GTDB lineage: Bacteria > Verrucomicrobiota > Lentisphaeria > Victivallales > Victivallaceae > Victivallis. Next base: position 12,698 of record NZ_CALXSK010000022.1, on the reverse strand, counting down.
GTTCCTGTTCCGTCTTCAATCCTGATGATGGTGGGTCGCCATTACGCCGGTTTCGATCAGCTGCACAAGCATTCCGCGCGTGGTGGCGACCGGCGCTCCCGAGACGAAGTAGCTCGCGCCGCCGACGGTGGTCTCAAGCTGCGGACGACCGCTCCGTCTGAGTTTGTCCGCAATCGCGATGATTTCGGCGGCAGGAACTTTCCCGGGGAGTGCGTCCCCCTCCTTCCAGACGCCCAGCCGGTCGTCGAGAACCGTTACGACCGTATTGCGTTCGCCGACGTAATAGAATTCGTGAATCGGGTCGAGCGTGTAGCCGCGTATGACCGGTTCGAACAATCTGTCGAGCCGGAGTTCCAGCCCGGCGACGCCGAGGAATTCTCCCTTGCGGTCAAACATCGGATAACGGCAGTTCACGCGCAGTTCTCCGTTCTCGCCCGGATACGGTTCCGACCAGACGATTCGTTTGCCTTTTCCGAAATCCCCCGGTTCCCGCCAGCGCAGCTGGCAAGAGCGTTCGCGGGGATCCTCGTACGTGCCCGGATAACTGTAACAGATCTGATTCGCCCAGCGCACGAAAAGGCGCAGAATCGGCCGCTTCCCGCTGAGAAGCTCGTCCGCGACCGGACGGTTTTCATTCACGTCGTGGCTGCTCAAATTGTAGCAGAGGATTTTCCGGCAGATGTCGACGTACTGCTTCGCCCCGGGGAGTTCCAGCGGAGACGCGGCGGCATTTTCCGGGGCGATCCGCACCATGTAGTCGAGATTGACCGGGCGCGCATAGAGCTCCGAGACGGTCATGCCGGGTGGAGCTGCCGCCGGATCGCGGTAATGTTCGTTGTCGATGAAGCGGCTGTCGCGTTCCTTCGGCTCCTGCATGTCCTCGATCAGATTGTCTGCGAACAAAAGCAGTTGCGCCTGGGCGAGCAGAACGTTCTTCTCCACCGCGATCGCAAGTTCGTCGTTGTAGGACTGGAATTTCAGGCGCTGCATCAGGTTGCGTGTCCGTTCCTGTTCGCGCTCGTTCGCGTGAAAGTAGAGCAGGAACAGCCAGCCGCAGAAGAAGAGCACGATTCCCGCAGCGGCAAGGATCGTCGTCGTGCGGTGGCGGTAGAGGGTCCGGAACAGTTTGCGGACGGGATTGTCGGGCGCGGCCTTGACCTCCTCGTCGTAGATGCAGCAGCGCACGTCGGCAGCAAGTTCATGGACGTTCTCGTATCGCTGTGCCGGATCGGGATGGACCGCCTTGCGGATGATCGCTTCGAGCTGCCGGTTGATTTTCGCATTGTCCGGATAACGGCGGAACGCCGCCTGAGCCCGCACGTCGCAGCGGGTCCCGCTGTCGGCATCCTCCTCCCTTGCGGATGGACTCCCGTTCCAGCCGCGTCGGAGCGTGACCATTTCGAAAAGCAGCATGCCGAGGGAAAACACGTCGACCTGCGGCGTCACTTTCCGGTCGCGCAGAAATTCCGGCGGCAGGTAGTTCGGGGTTCCGCTGAGCCGTTCCGGGACGGTTCCGAACGGCCTCGCACATCCCCAGTCCATGACGTAGACTTCGCCGAACCGGCCGGTCAGGATGTTGGCCGGCTTGATGTCGCCGTGGACGATCTTCAGACTGTGGCAGTATTCGATCACTTCGCATACCTTCAGGAAATATTCGAGTCGGCCGATCACCGCCGCGCGCCGCTGCCGGAAGGAGAGGCGGGTCTTCTCTTCCGCGGCGCGGGCCGACTCGATGAGCGCATGGAGCGAAGCGCCGTTGATGAGTTTCATGACCGCTTCCCAGCTGCCGTCCTGCCCGCGTCCCATCGCATAGATCGGCACGATCGACGGGTGGTCGAGACTCGCGTTCAGCCGGCACTCTTCGATGAACGCCCGGATCGCATGCGGATCGTGGTTGAACGGCTCCTTGAGCGTTTTTACCGCGACGATGCGGTTGAATACGATGTCCCGCGCCTTGGCGACCCGTCCCATTCCGCCGGCGGCGAAGTTGCAGATGAATTCGAACCGGTGCGCGAAATCCGGCGCATCGATCTGATCGATCTCATCGGCGGAGGCTCCCGCTGTCACGGATTCCTTTCCGGGGGCGAGCACGAGTGTCGCGTCGGGGGCGTCGTTCTGTGCCGTCCCGACCGGTTGTGTCGCATCGTCCTGCCTCATTTCTCCTCCTATTGCGTCTTTTTATTCAGAATAGTATAATCGTTTTTGGCGGAATTACAACCGGAAATCCTGCAGATGAGGAGATAAAAATCCGTGGTGCGGCTTGCTTTTCAGGGAGAGAAACGTTATCTTAAGTCGAAACGAAAGAAAGGAATCCGGTTTCGATCATGAAGATCCCGCTGCTGCTGTTGTTCGCCATGTTTGCCGCCGCCGTTCCGGCCGCGGCCGCGGCGCAGTTTCGCTGCACGCTGCCCGGGGAAGCGGAGCGGGAGGCGCTCCGCCGCCTTGCGGACTCCTGCCCGGTGCTGTGGCTGGTGGAACCGGGGCCGCGCCCCTGGCGGTTTCTCGCTTCCGCCGAAGAGACGGTCCCGTTGATGCGCCGGAGGTTTCTCCCGGCCGGAGACGGCCAGGAATTCCTCGTGGAATATCCGGTTGCGGCGGCGCGTCTCTTTCTGTATGACGGAGAGGTTTACGGGGAGGTCGGAGAGCTGGTCTGTCTGCTTCCGGAAAGCGAGCGGCTGAAGCAGGCGCTCGGTGAGTTCCCGGATGATCCGTTCGCCGCACCCTATGTGCGTGAGGCGTTTTATCGTCTTGTAAACGCGGAGCTTGCCGATTGGGAGCTGCCGGAACACTTCAAGTCGGAATATTCCGCGCGCGTGACCGGCCCGTCGCTGCGGCGCGGCTGCACGCTGCCGGAACCGTTTACGGCGGAAGCGGTGCGGAGCGCAGTGAGATCCGGTGCGAATCTGCTGCGTTTCACGCCGGGGGAGAATCCGCTGGCGCGGCTCGATGCGGCGCAGGCCGCGGGCGTCCCGGCGCTGCTCGACTGTTCGGCGTTGCCGGCCGCTTCGCTCGCGGTGGTTGCGGAGCAGGTCGGAGAACATCCGGCTCTGGCCGGGATCGATCTCGGCGCGGCTCCGGACGCCCTGGAACGGGCGCGGATCGTGCGCGCCCGGGCGGAACATCTGCCGCTCTTCGTCGCTCCCGCGCCGTTCGGCGTGGCGGAGGATTTCCGGGAGTTCCGGCCGTTGCCGCTTGCGGATGTGAGTTACACGGTTGCGGTTCCGCGCTCTGCGGAGGAGGCGGTTGAACCGGTTCTGGAGTTTCAGCGTCGCTACGGGGCGCGGATTTTTCTGCGCGCGTTCGACGTGAAGAAGCCGAAGCGGTTCATTGACGAGGCCGAGAAGAACGGCTGGGAGTGGGTGACGCCCGCTCCTGCCGCGAAGCCTTACACGGACTGCTTCCGGCGCAACCGGAAGTGACGGCGAGGGGGACGATGATGAATGCGGAAAAACTGCGGAATTTGAAACTTCGTTCCGAACTCTTCCGGGCGATTCGGGCTTTTTTCTACGACGCCGGTTACATTGAGGTCGAGACTCCGGTGAAGATCCACGCGCCTGCGCCGGAGGAGTACATCGAATCGGTGCGCGCCGAGGGGGATTTTCTGCGGACCAGCCCCGAACTTGCGATGAAGGTACTGCTGGCCGACGGAATGGAGAAGATCTTCCAGATCGGCGTCTGCTTCCGTGCGAATGAGTTCGGCCGCAAACACCGCGAGGAGTTCACGATGCTCGAATTCTACTGCCGCGGCATGGCGTACCGTGAACAGGCGGTTTTCACCGCGGATTTTGTCCGCCGCGCGGCGGAACAGGTGCTCGGCTCCACCCGGATCGAATACGGCGGCATGCCCGTCGACCTCGGAAGTTATGAATTCGTCACGGTCGACGAAGCGTTCCGGCGCTATGCGGGATGTACGGCCGCCGAAGCCGATGCGGCGGATCGTTTCGATGAACTCATGGTTACGAAGATCGAACCGCAACTCGGGCGCGGAAAGCTCACGTTTCTCTGCGACTACCCCGCGAACCGCGCCTCGCTCGCGCAGCTGAGCGTCTCGGATCCGACGGTGGCGGAGCGCTGGGAACTCTACATCGCCGGGATCGAACTGGCGAACGCGTTCGGCGAACTCACCGATGCGGCCGAACAGAAGGCGCGGTTCCGGGCTGCGCTGAAGTTCCGCGCCGAAGCCGGCATGCACGCATACCCTGAACCCGTGGAGTTCTTCGCCGCGCTGGAGCGCGGACTGCCCGCGAGTTCCGGTTGCGCAATGGGTCTCGACCGGCTCGCGATGATCTTCTGCGACGCGGATGACATCGGCATGGTGCGGGCCTAATTGTCGCGTTTGTCGGGTTGAGACTCCCGGCGTTTGCGGTCGCGGTATTCGCCGGGGGGAATCCCGCGCCGTTTGCGGAACACGCGCGAAAAGTAGAACTGGTCGGTGAATCCCGCCGCGAATGCCGCCTCTCCGACGGTTGCCTCCGGATTTGCGCGCCAGAACTCCTCGGCCTTTTCGAGCCGGCGCTCGATGAGCAGCTCCTTGAAGCTCGTCTGGTAGTTGCGGCGCAGAAACTGCGAAATGGTCGAGACGCTGCGCCCGAGTTTGCGCGCCATTTCCGGCAGCCGGATATCCTCGGTGCAGTGGAGTTCCAGATAGCGGTCGATCTCGTGGCGGAGCCGGTCGCCCTGCAGCACGGCCAGTTCGCGCACGACGATGTAGTCGATCAGCATCTTGAAGAGTCCGAGCATGTCTTCGAGCTTTTCGGCGTTGAACTCCGGAAGATCGTGGAACGCCTTTTCAAGCCGTTCACGCTGTTCGGCGCTCGTGCAGCGGCTCAGCATGCAGCCCGGCACTTCGTCTCCGGTCCGGAATTGTCCAATCATCAGGAAGCCCGCGAGCTTGTCGTGGATGAAGACCGGTGCGATCGCTTCGCGCAACCCCGCGTGGCAGCGGTAGTCGATGATGCCCCGCTTTGCGACCGCCTCGGCCCGTTTCGCCGTATCCATGGAGAGACACTCTTTCAGCGTGCCGATCTCCTGCTGAACCATCGCGCAGTAGTCGCTGTTGCGCATGTGGCGGCCGCGGCGCAGTTCCCGTCCGTCCGCCGAAAAAAAGGTCACGCGCAGATCGAGCACCGCCGCAAAATGGTCGATCAGCGACTGCACCTCGTCGCTCAGAAACAGCTCAAACGCCGTGAACATGGTTGCCTCCTTTTTCTCTACTATATCCTTTGAATGCGGAAAAATCCATAGGAGATGTGAAAATTTCCATTTTGCAAACGGCCTCTCCGGTTTATATTGTTTGAAAACGAAATAACGGAAAGGATTTTTCGATGAATTACGATTTGCGGGACGTATGCGGAAATTTCGAGCTCCGGGGCGACTACGTGATCGGTATGCCGTTCGGAACCGGGCACATCAACGATACCAACGCCGTGACCTTCGATCAGGGCGGCACGCTCGTGCGCTACATCGTGCAGCGGATCAATACGAATGTCTTCCGGCAGCCGGAACAGCTCATGGAGAACTTCGAGCGCGTGACTTCGCACATCCGCGGGAAACTCCGGCGCGAACGCGAGACGAATCCCGCGACCCGCCGCCGGACGCTTGAACTTGTTCCTGCAAAGGACGGTCGGCCGTTCGTGCGCGACGCGGCGGGGAACTTCTTCCGCTGCTACGTCTTCGTCGAAAACGCCCGTACCTACGACATTCTCGAGACCGAAAAGCAGGCGTATGAAGCGGCTGCGGCGTTCGGCGGTTTTCAGTCCGACCTCGCGGATCTCGACGGACGGCTGAACGAAACGATTCCGGAGTTTCACAACACGGTGTCGCGCCTCGGTGCGCTTGAGAAAGCCGTGCAGGAGAACCGCGCCGGACGCCTCGCGGAAGTTTCTGCGGAGCTCGACTTCATCCGCGCCCGCGCTTCGGAGTGTTCGACCCTGCTCGATCTCCAGGCCGCCGGCGAGATCCGCGAGCGGACCACCCACAACGATACGAAACTCAACAACGTTCTCATTGACGACCTGACCGGAACCGGCTGCTGCGTGATCGACCTCGACACGGTTATGCCGGGGCTTCCGCACTACGACTTCGGCGACATGGTGCGCACCGGAACGAGCCCTGCGGCCGAGGATGAGCGCGATGTTTCGAAAGTGACAATGCGGTTCCCCATGTACGAGGCGCTGCTGCGCGGCTACCTCGCGGGAGCGGGGAGTTTCCTCTCACCGCTGGAGAAGTCGCTGCTGCCTTTCTCCGGGAAGCTCATCACGCTGGAGATCGGAATCCGGTTTCTGACGGACTATCTGGAAGGGGACGTCTACTTCCGCGTCCACCGCCCCGGTCACAACCTCGACCGCTGCCGGACACAGCTTGCGCTCGTGAAATCGATCGAGTCGCAGTACGACGCGATGCGGCGTCTTGCGGAACAGTTGTGATTTTTCTCCGGTTTTTCCGCTTGTTTCCCGGAAAACACAGGAACTTTCCCAAAGAGCCTATTTCCTTTTGCTGCGAGACGTGATACGTTACGATGGAGCACCGCACCAGAAACCGTTTTATGAAGGAGATGGGATCATGGAAAAATTCGGGCCGGTCATCCGCAATGCGGCGGAGATTCTGCACGGGGGCGACTACAATCCGGATCAATGGCTGGAGACGCCGGAGATCATCGACCGGGATTTCGAGCTGATGGAGAAATCCGGCTGCAACACCTTTTCGGTCGGAATTTTCAGCTGGACCGCGCTGGAGCCTGCGCCGGGGAAGTACCGTTTCGAATGGCTCGACCGGATCATGGATCGCATGGCCGAGCACAAATTTCACGTGATTCTCGCGACGCCGAGCGGTGCGAAACCCGCCTGGCTCGCGACTGCGCATCCCGAAGTCTGCCGCGTCGATGAAAACGGACTGCGACAGCCGTACTCCTGGCGCCACAACCACTGCTGGAGTTCGCCGGTCTATCGTGCGAAAGTGCGCGAGATCAATTCGAAGCTCGCGAAGCGGTATGCGAATCATCCGGCTCTTGCCGGCTGGCACATCTCGAACGAATACAGCGGCAGCTGTTACTGCAACCTCTGCCTCGACCGCTTCCGCAGCTGGCTGCGGGAACGGTACGGCACGCTGGAGAACCTGAACCGCGCGTGGTGGAATGCGTTCTGGAGCCACATTCACACCGACTGGGCCGAGATCACCCCCTGGGGGTGTTCGGAGTGCAATACGCTCGACTGGAAACGGTTCACGACCTTTCAGTGCTGCGACTTCATGAAGTTTGAGGTCGACGCGTTGCGCGCTTACACGCCGGATATTCCGGTGACGACGAACATGATGGGCTTTTTCGACGGGCTCGACTACTGGAGAGTGGCGGAGGTGTGCGATTTCATCTCCGACGACGTCTATCCCGGCTGGGGAATCGAGCCGGATGTCCGCAAGATCCTGTCCGAATGCGCGATGCGGCACGACATGCACCGCGCGATGAAGGACGGCAGGCCGTTTCTCATCATGGAGTCCGCTCCGAGTGCGACGAACTGGATGCCGGGACACCGGCTGAAGCGGCCGAATCAACATAAACTTGAGGAGCTCTGTGCGATCGGTCACGGCGCCGACGGGACGCTCTACTTCCAGTGGCGGAAGAGCCGCGGCAACCTTGAGAAGTTCCACGGCGCGGTCGTCGATCACGTCGGCACGGAGAATACGCGGGTGTTCCGCGATGTCGCCGAACTCGGGGCACTCTACCGCAAATGCGGCGGGATCTGCGGCAGCGCCTATCCGGTGCAGGCGGCGGTCGTCTGGGACTGGGAGTGTCTCTGGGCGCTTCAGGTCAGCCAGGGGCCCGGCAGCCAGGAGCAGAAGAAATATACGGAGACGGTTCAGACCTTCTACCGCGCGCTCTGGACGAAGAACCTTCCGATGGACGTGATCGAGTCGTTGTCGGATTTTTCGAAATACCGGCTGCTGATCTGTCCGATGATGATGATGCTCAAACCCGGCGTGGCGGAACGTCTGAAGGCATTCGTCGCGGCGGGCGGAACGCTGGTGATGAGTTATCTCTCCGGCTACGAGGACCGCGACGCGAACTGCTTCCTCGGCGGCTGGCCCGGCGACGGATTGATGGAGCTCTTCGGCATCTGGAACGAGGAGATGGGCGGGATTCCCGCGTTCGACCGCCAGTCGATCATCTGGGAGGGGCGGGAGTTCGAAGTGGTCGACTACGCCGAGCGCATTCACTTGCGCGGCGCCGAGCCTCTGGCGGCCTGCACCGTCGATCCGCTTTATGCCGGAGAACCCGCTGTGACGGTCAACCGCTTCGGAGAAGGGAAGGCGTATTACATCGCCGTGCGCACGAAGGAGGATTTTCTCGCGGAGTTTCTCGGGAAACTCGCCGCCGAGGCCGGGATCGAACCGGTCATTCCCGCGGACAATCCCGGAATCAGCGCTTCTCTGCGCCGCAACGGGGAGGAGGAGTATCTCTTCCTCTTCAACTACACCCCGGAGGAGCGTGAAGTGCGGTTGCCGGAGGGCAGTTTCACGGTGCTTGCGGACGGTTCCGTCCGGAGCGGGGTTCTCACTCTGGCGCCGTTCGGCTCGGAAATCCTGAAAAAGTGAGAGGGAAATTTGAATTTCGACCGTTTCTGCCGTATTTTATAGGCTGACAAACGAACTTCAAATTCAATCAGGAAGGTGTTGGAATATGTATCTTGGCAGAATTGTGGCGATCGGCATGACGCCGGAAGGCAAAGCCGCGGCGATGTACCGCGTATCCTCGCGCTCGTTTCCGAATCGGGAGGCGGTGTTGAACAACAATCAAATTTCGATCATGCCGCGGGCGGGATTCGAGGGCGATCTGCGCAAGAACCCGTATATCACCTACAACTGCATCCGGCTCGCGGGGGAGTGGGCGGTTGCGACGAACGGTTCGCAGACCGATCCGATCGTCGAGAAGCTCGCGATGGGGTATCCTGCCCGCGATGCGATTTCGCTTTCGCTTCTGGCGATGGATTACGAGAAGGATTCGCTCGACACGCCGCGCATCGTCGCGGTGGTCGGACGCAAGGTGCGCAAGGGATATCTCGGCATCATCCGCAAGGACGCGCTGCTTGTGCGTGAATTTGATCTTGTGCCTGGGCAGATCCGCTACCTTTCGACCTATGAGAAGAACCGTCCCTGTGACGATCAGGTGACCGACGGTTTCGACGGTGTCTGCGCGAAGTGCGCGGTGAACTACATTGTCGACGGTGGAATCTTCGCGGAGTTCACGAACCCGGTCACGAGCGCCGCGGCGGTTGAATCGGGCGACGGCTACGAACTCGCCGTCCGCGTGATCTGACCCGGACGCGAAAATTTGGCTTCGGTACGAAAATGCGTCGTTTTGCCGGCAGAGTTATTTCCCGGCTTGGGGCCGGGGCGATTGCGATTCTGTTGCTGGCCGTCGCCGGCTGCGGGGTGGTTTTCCGGGATTTGAATACGGAAAAGCGTTCCGACCTGCTGTTCCGATCCACCATCCGGGATGCGCTGACGATCGGTTATGTCTGGCAGGGGAAGGGGCTTCATCCGGGAATCCCGCGCGGCCGTGATCCGGAGTGGGAGTATTACTGTTGTTTTGCTCCGGCTGCGACTCTGGTTTTTCTCGTGGATCTTCCGCTGTGTCTGGCTTTTGACACAGTCTGGATTCCTGTTGACTTGTGGGAGAGTGCGGAACGGGCGGAACGGGTTCATTCCCGATACAGCGGAAAACCCGCGGACGATGAGAATCCCGTGCGATGACCGGAAAGTTTCTCTCCGCGCAGGTGTGACCGTTTCCCCGACCCCGGAGACAGGGGGCTTTCAGGAATCATGAAAAATTCTTAATGAGGAAGAGTGTTATTTTCTGTGATGCCCCTTCGTCTCTCAGAATGGCAACGAGAACCGGGCTGTCATTGATACGAAAGACGCGACCCGGGGATTCCGGATCGCGTCTTTTCAGATTTCTCCGCATCATTGCTGGCGTCTCGGCGGCGGAGGCGGCGTGGAACGCGGGCTTAGAATCTGTGCGATTCCGCCCATAACAGCCCGGGTGATCTGTACTCCGTCGCCCGGCTCGCGATCTTTAGGCAGCTCCGACAACCAGCACGGCGACCAGCAGCAGTGTTTGGGCAATCTTGTTTATACTTTTTCTCCTTATGCGATGAGGTTGATGACTTCACTGGATCGAGCCTGATCATATAACGTAATTCTGGATACCTTGTTATACTGAAATTAAAAATATTCTTTTTTTCTTCACTGATTGCGGAAAAGTTGAAACCCGCCCTCATCGATGCTGTTGCATCCCGGGCTGCGAATGCGTGACAGAGATTTCGACAGGGGCTTGATTTTGCGAGAAACTCATGCTACCGTACACACGAACAGTACAAGCGGCAGGAGGTTGGTATGTCGAAGATCGTTCTGGTCGGGGCCGGTGGCGTGATTTTTGCGCAGAACTTCATCCGGGATATTCTGATTGACCCGGTTTTGCGCACACACGAGGTGGTGTTGATGGACATCGATGCGGGCAGGCTGGCGAACGCCGTTGCCATGGCCGCGCTGCTTGCGAAGAAGTTCGGGGTCGAATTCCATCCCCGGGCGACGACCGATCTCTGCGAGGCGCTCGCGGGAGCCGATTATGTCATCACGATCTTCCGCTGCGGAACGCTCCGGCATCAGGAGCTTGAGTACGAGATTCCGATGAAGTACGGCGTCGATCAGGTGGTTTCCGATACGCTCGGCCCCGGAGGCATCTTCCGGGGGCTGCGTACGTTGCGGGATCTCTTCGAGGTGCTCGACCGCATGGAGGAGCTCTGTCCCGGCGCGTATCTGCTGAATTACGTCAACCCGATGTCGATGAACACAATCGCATTGTCGAAACGCGCGAAAACCGTGAAAGTGGTCGGACTCTGCCACAGCGTGCAGCACACGTCGCGGCAGATCGCGGAATGGATCGGAGTCCCTGTCGAAAAACTCCACTTCCGCGCCGCGGGCGTGAATCATCTGGCTTTCATGTTGAAACTTGAAGTTGACGGGGAGGATGTCTATCCCCGGCTCTTCGCATGCCTTGACAGGCCGGAGATCTACAGACGCGAGAAGGTTCGGTTCGAGATCATGCGCAATTTCGGATACTTCCCGACCGAGAGCAGCGGCCACAACAGCGAATATCTGCCCTATTTCCGCAAGCGGCAGGATCTGATCGACCGCTTCTGCTGCAACGATTTCCCGGAGGTGGATGAGAACGGCATCGACTGGTCGGCGATGGGGTGCGGCGTCTCCGGTGCGTCGGTCGCGATCTGCCGCGGACTTCAGATTCGCAACGAGAAAATGATCCGGGCCTGTCTCGACGGCAGCCGCGAACCTGATCTCTCCGCGAGCGTCGAGTATGGCGTCCGGATCATTGCGGCGATTGAGAAGAACGAACCGATTTGCGCGAATTTGAACGTGATGAATCACGGTCTCATTGCCACGCTGCCGCCGGAAGCCTGCGTGGAAGTTCCATGCCTGGTTGACGGCGGCGGCATCGTGCCGGGACGGATCGAAGATTTTCCGGAACAGCTTGCCGCGCTCGACCGCGGCATGATCAATGCGCAGATCCTCGGGGCGCAGGGGGCTTTGACCGGCGATCGTTGTGCGATTTTCCACGCGATCGCGGTCGATCCGAATACGCAGAGCAAACTCGGCCTCGACGAGATTCGGGCGATGACCGGCGAGCTTTTCGAGGCGCTGGCCGACGCGATCGATCCACGCTTCTCCGCGCAGGCGTGCCTGCTGCCTGCCCGAAAAACACGGAGAAGGGCGGGGCTTTCCGGTGAAAATTTTTAATGGGAAGGTGGGGGGATCTTGTTCGTTCGAAAACACTGGCGTAAATTTGCAATCGGCGGAGCATGCCTGTTTCTGCTGCTTCTGATCTGGCCTCTGTTTGCCGCCCGATTCCGGAATGATGTTCTCTCCGACTATTTTCTGGATCAATTGACATGCCTGAAGCCGGGAGGCGGAACGGCCGTCTGCAAAACCTTCTCTGAAATCGGAGTTCTGACCGGAAACGGAAATCATTGCGATTTTTTTCAGCTGGTTATTTTCAGAACCGGGTTGAGCAGGGAGGAGGTTCGCATGTTTTATGACCGATTCGGAGAATCCGTCTATTTTCTGAAAGACGACGAAACGATCATTCTGGAGGCCCTGTCGCATTATCACATCGACGGCCTCATCGCCCAGCTCAAAGAGGAGATCGCCGAACTGTCCCGGCAGAAGGGAAATTATTTTCTGCGTTACTCCTTCGTTTCGCTCGATTGCAATGCCGACTGGCGCTGCCATTGAGACAGCAGGCGCGACCCGGGATTTCCCGATCGCGCCTGTTCTGATGTTTCCGCATCATCGTCAACGTCTCGGCGGAGGTGCGGGCTGGTGATGCCGCGGCGGCGGTGCAGGATGGTGGTGCCGCGGCGGCGGGGGTGGGGCCCATCTCGGCGGCGGAGGCGGCGGTGTCGGCCGCGGGCTCAGGATCTGCGTGATCCCGTGTACTATCGCCCGGGTGATTTCCACCCCGTCGCTCGGTCCATGATCCCCCGCCTGCACACAGGTTGCTCCAACAACCAGCACGGCGACCAGCAGCAAAGTTTTTGCGATCTTGTTCATACTCTTTCTCCTATGATAAAATTCCACTTCGATGCCGGGAAAAACTCAATTTTTTACGAGTTTGAATTGAGTAAAATCCT
>NZ_CALXSK010000021.1 GCF_944391105.1 uncultured Victivallis sp. | reverse complement strand
GGCGAATCTTGCGCTGGTTGTTTCCGTGCTTTATTGTTTCGGGGGACCTTCCGGACTGGCCGATGCGGTTGCTGCCGCAAATCCGCAGGAGGCCGACACCCTTCTGTCGGTCCTGCCGGATTCCGGAAATCCGGTGCTGAATCCGATGACGATCTTCGCCTGGATGTTGCTCACCTGCATCGGCGCGGGCGGCAGTGTGAATTCCGAAGGGCAGCGGCTCTTCTCCTGCCGCAGCGACCGGGATGCGATCAAGGTCGGAATCTGGAGCGAGATCATTCTGTTCGCGATGCTTCTGATGCTGATGCTTCCCACGCTTGGATTGCTCGCCCGTTATCCGGAGTTGCACGAGCTTTCGCCCGGAGAGCGGGAAACCGCGTATGGCCGGCTGCTTGCGGAGTTTTTGCCGCAGGGCTGCCTCGGGCTGGCGATCGCCGCGGTGCTCGCCTCCGCGATGTCGACGATCTCCACGCATCTGAGTTACGGCGCCCAGACTCTGTTGAACGACGTCTGGCGTCCGCTGCGCGGCGCACCCCGGAAGGGGATGGAGGTGTGGATCGGACGCTTGTTCATGCTGGTGATCGCGGGCGGTTCCGTCGCGGTTGTCTACTGTTCCGATTCTCTGCTCGGCATTGCCATCACCGTGCTCGGGCTGTTCGGGGCGACCGGCTCGTTCAGCTGGGGGCAGTGGTGGTGGTATCGGGTCAATTTCAAAAGCTGGTGTGTCGCGATTGCGACCGGTCCCTCCCTCTATTTCGGGCTCGGCTGGCTGCTGCCGATGTTCGAGTTCTGGAGAAGCCAGGTCGAGGCAGGTGAAATTCAGGCGCAGAATATGCAGATTCTCCAGGCGCTTCTGACCATGGTCCTGGGAACGCTGGTCTGGGTGATTGTGACATTGTGCACGCGCCCCGAGGATATGGAGACCCTCAAGGAGTTCTATCTGCGCGCCCGGCCGATGGGGTACTGGAGACCGGTGCGGCGCGCGTTGATCGAGGAAGGACGGCTGCCGGATTGCCCGGCTCCCCGGCTGATGCTGCCGGGAGTGGCGGTTGCTGCAGTGGGGTTCGCGATGATCGCATGCGGAGTTCTGGCTCTTTCGGCATTTTACGTTGGCAGATACGGCGTCGGCGGCATGCTGGCTGCCGGTGCTCTGGTGATCGGTGTCGGATTTAAAATCATGTTCAACCGGTATGCGGTCCGGTTGTCCGCGGGGTCGGAGGAGACTGTGCAGCTTACAGATCACCGGAACATTTCCCAATGAGTTCAGCCGTGACTTTTCTCCCGTCGAACAGAAACGGAGGACGGAGAGAATGCACTGATTCGCATCAATGAAGCCGGGCGGAATCGAAACCATGCCCCCGGGCTTGAGTGTCATTGTCGCAAATCGTATATTGTCTTCTTCCTGATGCCACGCTCCTGTTGCCGAGCCGCGACCCGTCTCTTCAACCGCCATTGTGAACGATTTTATCTCGCCGAAAAAAAGAGCGGAAGAACGTTGCTTCCGCTCATTCCTACGGAGCAGGGCGTCTAGTTCCCCTGCATCATCGCTTCGATGTCGGAGGCCGGGTCCGCAAGGGTGACCGGCTTGATCCCGAAGTTCTCGACCAGAACCTTTGTCACTCCGGGCGAGAGGAATGCCGGGAGCGTCGGCCCGAGCCGGATTCCCTTGAATCCGAGCGCCAGCAAGGCGAGCAGAACCGCCACCGCCTTCTGCTCGTACCAGGCGATGTCGAACGAGAGCGGAAGTTTGTTCACGTCGTCGAGGCCGAACGCCTCCTTGAGCTTCAACGCGATGACCGCAAGGCTGTAGCAGTCGTTGCACTGTCCCGCGTCCAGCACGCGCGGAATCCCGCCGATGTCGCCGAGATTAAGCTTGTTGTAACGGTACTTCGCACAGCCCGCGGTCAGGATGACCGTGTCTTTCGGCAGCTGTTCCGCGACCTGCGTGAAATATTCGCGCGTCTTGTGCCGTCCGTCGCATCCGGCCATGACCACGAAACGGCGGATCGCTCCGGATTTCACCGCTTCAACCACCTTGTCTGCCAGCGCGAGCACCTGATTGTGGGCGAATCCGCAAGTGACGACTCCGTCCTCGAGCGGCTCCGGCGGCGGGCACTGTTTCGCGAGGGCGATGATCGCCGAGAAATCTTTCGGCCTGCCCGGTACCCGGTCGGCGATGTGCGGCACGCCCGGATAGCCCGCCATGCCGGTGGTGAAGATCCGGTCGCGGTAGCTCGCCTGTACCGGGGTGATGCAGTTGGTCGTCATCAGAATCGGCCCGTTGAACGCGGCGAATTCGACGTTCTGGCGATGCCAGGCGCTGCCGTAATTTCCATAGAGGTGCGGATACTTCTTCAACTCTGGGTAGGCGTGGGCCGGGAGCATTTCGCTGTGGGTGTAGATGTCGATTCCGGCGTCGGCGCTCTGTTCGAGCAGTTCCGCCAGATCGCGCAGGTCATGCCCGGAAATGAGGATGCCCGGCCGCTTGCCGACGCCGGTCTTCACCTGCGTGATCTCCGGATTCCCGTAAGTGGTGGTGTTGGCTTCGTCCAGCAGCGCCATGGTTTTCACCGCGACGGAGCCGCACTCGAGCACGAGAGCGGTGAGCTCTTCCGCGGAGAGTTCCCGGGTGGTCGCCGCGAGCGCCTTGAAGACGAATTCATAGATCGCGTCATCCTCTTTGCCGAGCATTGCGGCGTGGTCGGCGTATGCGGCGATTCCCTTGAGCCCGTACGTGAGCAGCTCCCGCAGCGAGCGGATGTCCTCGTTTGCGCAGGAGAGCACGCCGAGCGGCGCCTGCGCCGCAGTCGGACCGGTCAGTTCTTTCGCCCGTTCCAGCTGCGCCGCAATCCGCGCCTCGTCGAAGTTCGCATTCGTGATCGTCATGAAGAGTGACTGCACGACGAACAAGCCGAGTTCCCGATCCGGCTTCCGCGTCAGCGCCAGCAGTTTCAGCTGCCGGAGCAGCTCATCCATCCGGTTTGCGGTTTCGGCCTTTTTCCCGCAGGCGCCCGCAGCGGTGCAGCCGGTGTTCCCCAACGCCTCCTGACACTGGAAACAGAACATGCTCATGATCTCCTCCTCTTAACTTTTGGTTATTGGATTTCGCCGTCGATGGTGACGGTTTTTACAGTCACTTCGAGATTGCTGCCCGCGGCTTCCAGCGCCTTGCGCACGATTTCGACCGTCCCGCCGCAGCACGGAACTTCCATGCGCGCAACCGTTACGGAACGGATCTTGTGCCGCCGGAAGATTTCCGCAAGTTTCTCCACATATCCATCGATGTCGCTGTCGAGCTTCGGACAGAGGATGATCAGAATCTTCCCGTCGAGCAGATCCCGGTGGAACGAACCGTACGCATGTGCGACGCAATCGGCAGAAACGAGCAGATCGGCGTCATCGAAATACTCCGCCGCCGGATTCAGAAGTTTCAGCTGAACCGGCCACTGCCGCAGAGCAGAGACGCCTCCTTCCGGCTTCCCCGCCGGTCTGGCCGCGAGTTTCTTCGCAAGCATCCCCGGACAGCCTCCATGGCCGTGCCCTGCCGGAGCCGCCGGTTGCGGAACAGGGATGCCGCGCTCCTTGAGGCAGTCGATCGCGATCTCAAGCAGTTTGAACTCACCGTGGCTCCTCAGATGCTCCAGATGGGCTCTGATCGTGCCTTCTCCCTGCCGGATGATTCCTTCCATGACACGGCGCTCGTCATACGGCTCGGCTTCCCGTTCCACAACCCGGATGGCCCCCAGCGGGCACTCCCCGATGCACGCTCCCAGCCCGTCGCAGAAGAGGTCGCTCACGAGTCGCGCCTTGCCGTCGATCAATTGCAGCGCCCCCTCCGGACAGTTCGGAATGCATTTCCCGCAGCCGTTGCATTTTTCCGTATCGATCTCAATGATTTTCCGTTTCATCGTTTTTTTACCCTCATTTTTTTGATGTTAGTGATATATAACTAACAATATAATCCAACTTGCTGTGAAATCAAGTTGTTTTTTCGGACGGTTATGAAAAAAAAGGTTCCGCTCTCCATTTTTTCCGAATCAGGGGTGAAGAAGAAGTTTCAATGCAGCGATGAGCTCTTCCCCTTTGGCGGAGAGATCGAACGCTCCTCTTGACATTCCCCACTGCTTGATCAGCAGCCGAACCGGTCCGAACACCAGCCGGAACAGTGTGTCGGCCGGAATTTCCGTGCGGATTTCGCCCAGGGATTGCGCCTCGCAAAAGCGGAGTTCCAGAGCGGCCTTATGACGGTGCATCATCGCCAGCATCTGCCCGGAAAACTTGCCGTCCCCCATAAAAAGTTCCTCGGCAAAGAGAATTCGTGCCAGCGGAGGACGGGCTTCCACCTGGCGGATGCGGTTCCGGATAAACGCCGCAATCGCATCGAATCCCTGGAGAGCCGTCATCTCCGCAGGAACCGCTTCGTCAAATCCCGCGATCATGGTTTTCACAATCTCGGACTTATTTTTAAAATGGCGGTAAATGGCCGGCTCCGTGATGCCGAGCGCATCGGCCAGATGCTTGACCGTCAGATTCTGAATGCCTCCTGCCGCAATCAGGGTCACCGCCACATCGATAATTTCATTTTGCCGTTTCGTCAGATCCATCGTTCGCTCCGTTAGTGAAACTTTACTAACAATATAATTTTCTCCGTCCGGAAATCAAGGGGGAATTTTTATGAGAATATTGGAAAAATCATTTTTTTCCGGGAAACAAGTGCAAGAATACTGAAAAAAAGGATGTATCACTCTATGAAAATGACGCCTGGATCAGCGTCAATCCAGTTCGGAGAGATATTATGGCGAAAAAAAAAGAGCATTATTTTCAATTTTTATTTGCATTCCGCGGAATCTGAAGAAGTAAATTAGGAACATTCCAGAAAAATTGGAGAAAGGAACTAATGAAAATAAGCTGTATGCTTGATTGCTGAGATTCTGTGTCCTCGCCTGAACTGCCACTGTCATACCGCGGACAAAACTGCCCGAGGAATATGTCTCCCTGCATATTCTTCTTTTTGCCCGCCATGGCTCAAGCAGCGCTGACGAGGGCCTTTTTTTTAAAAATCTTGCATTGGGGAGGAAAAAAGGTACGGAATGGGGGCCGCGCCGGGGATATTCCGGACTCCGCCGGAGGCTTCCTCGGAACAGTGGAGATGTCCGATCCGGGCAGGGGGAACATATCAGCTTGAGTCGGAATGTCATCTGGCGGAGCCGGTCTGGAACTGGTCCGGCTGGAGGCATCGCAGGAGAAGCGATCTCTCTGCCGTCTGAGGACCGGATGCGTTTTGACCTTCTGCCGGTGCCGAAAAAATTCAACATAGTTCCAACTGGGCTGGACGGGAGAATTTCACTCTTTTTTTTGAAGCTGGTGAAAGGAATCCGGCGTTTCTTGTGTATCACTTTCCAGGAAGGAGGATTGCTCCGGCATCCGGAAGAGTTTTTGCCTGCCGTTCACCGGCCGAACTCGGGAGCGCTGAGGGGTTGGATTTGGATGTTGTCCTGCTGGAAGCTGGATACAAGCCGAACCGGGGAGGAGATGTGATGTAAAAAATTGAAAAACAGCAACTGATCGTGGCGTCCTCGCCTGAACTACCACTTTTTTTCTGACGCCCGGAGAAAACGTCCGACAGATGTGTGAAAGCAGCACATCCTGCGGATTGTGGTCCTTTTATGCTTGTGGTGGCGGTTTTGAGGACATTTCAAGAGGATGTGTTTTTTTGTGCCGAAAAACAGGAAGGCAAAGATGTCGTTCAATTTTACTTGTCCCTATTGCAAGACCACTCTGGAGGCGGAAGACAGCTGGGCTGGACGGGAAACCACGTGTCCGGCGTGTTCGGAACGAGTGGTGATTTCTCCGGATGCGCCGACACCGGCAACTCGAATTTCCGCCGCTCCGGTGAAAGAGAGCGCCGATTCGATGCAGAAGCCGGAGCCGGCCGTTTCATCTGAAAAGCGCCGCGACTCCGGGAAAGAGTTCAACGGAAAGCCGGCAAGAGTCTGGCGGATGGGCGGCTGCCGCAAGTACATCTGGGGAAGATTGTACATCTCCTCCATCTGGATCTTGGTCGGCCTGGTTCTGATCGCGGGAATCTGTACTATCATTTTCAATACAAGTCAGTACAATACGGAGAAAAATCTCCGGCGCGAGGCGCTGTGGAAGAATATTCCACTGCTTCAGGAAAAGCAAACGGCTTTTCTCGAACATCTGGAGGATACGATCGATTTGCTCGCCGAGAAGAAACAGCTCGGAACGAAAAATCAATCGGGGGTCACCGGATTTCAATTGCCGGACTCCATTCGCCGGAAAGAGTTTGTGTTCAACGAGGAGTTGGATTCGATCGAAAGCGTGGAAGAGTCCATCGCCACCATGGAGGAGTGCATACAGACCATTCAAGCGCTCGAATCCGGTCTGGAGAAAAACCTGGAAGATCAGTTGCGCGGACTTCAGAGTTTGATTCGTGGAGCCGCCAACCGTTCGCGAACTGTCGCTCCTCTGACGGGGGCCCGGCGGCGGGCGGGAGCCATTCAGACCGGATTTTCCCGGCAGGTTCGGTTCTATTTGTCGGAAAACGATCAGTTCTCCGCTATTCAGGCGATTCGGCAGGATGTCGCAAAGGTTTCGCGCCTCTATCCTGACAATCAAAAGCTCAAGAATGACCTTAACCAGCTCCTCGGATTTCTCGATTTCATCGAGAACAATCTGCTCAGCCGAAGTTTCCGGTTGCAGCTGGAACAGCTCCACGGAAATTTCACGACACAGCAGAACGCGACCGCCGAGGTGAAGAAAAAAATTCCGGGCGAACAGGAGTATGAAAACATCAACCGTCAGCTCGCCAGACTTTACCTCGCCTGGTCCGATGAATCCGATATGGGAAGATGGTATATCGCGGTTGAAGCCAAAGCGCTCCAGCGCGATCTGGTAAAACACTTCAACGGCATTTATCAGGAGGAAGAAATTGCAAACTTCCTGTTTCACATGCATTTGTTCAACTGCTTGAAAATCGCCGTATTCAGCATTGTCCTCTGCTTTATTTTGCTGGTTGTGGCCGATATGCTCCGGATTCATTTCGATTGTGCGGAAAAAATACTGCAAAAACAGGAGGAGTGAGTTATGCGCAGAATTTATACATTATTGTTCACTCTTTCCGTCGCATTCGTGTTGACCGGCTGCGGCCCGGATCCTTCCGCACAGCTGGAACAGGATTCGGCCGCCATTATCCGGCAGGCAATCGTTCTGAAATTGAACGAGGAGATTGCGAACAATTACGGCAATCAATCCTTTCTGCTGGCTCCGGGAAAACTTTTGCTCGTATCCCCCGGTGTTAATCAGGCGGTTAACCTTGCCGGTCAGGAGACGTTCAAGCCTCTGGAGATCATTTCGGCCGCCAGGAGATACGGTGCCACGAAAGTCATCTGCAACCCGGTCGGGCTGAGCAGTTCTCGGATACGCAAGAAGAAGAATAACGATTATCCATATCAGGTAAAATTGACGATTTCCGTTGATGTAACCTATGAGATGTATGAAAATTTCAGCGGAGTTCCGGTTCACGCAGTAACACCGCCAGACTGGGCAGCGTGGAGCAGCGAAAAGAAGACGGAATTTATCCAGGAACTTTATTCCAAACTGGCTCCGGCGGAATTCGACTACCAGAAGATCGCTGAGGAATCCTCCGGGAATTCCGAGGTCATACGCGACAACTGGAGTTTCGATGCCGTCTGGAATCAGAGCCGCGGCCATTGGGAACTTGAAGGCGATCAAAAGCTGGAGGTGGACGCCCCCGCTCCGACCTGGCCGTCCGCCCGGGAGAGTGCCGCAGCTCTCCGCCGCCATTTTGAGTCGGAGAATCTCGTAGCTTATCAGGGAACTTATTTCTCCGCCGACGATGTGGAACTGGCCAAAAAGCTCGATGCCGGGTTGGTTTACGTCAATGGAAAGTGGATGGATCCGAAGATCATCGCAGCTGCTCAAGGGTTTTCCGCTGCCCTGTCGGCATGGAATACGAATCATAACTTTTCTGATCTCGAGAAAATGTTGAGAGAACTGCGTCGGTTGGCCGACTCCGAGTTATATGCCACAGCCGCGCAACTCTCCATAGACGGACTTCTCCATTCCATCGAATGGATGGAAAAGAATGAGAACAAGAAATCGCTCGAGCGCCTGGCCGGTTACATGAGGGAAAATGCGTCTCTCTCCGCCATCACGCCGGAAAAAATTCTGGCGAGAATCGAGACCGCGCAGAAGAATGTCGATGAGAAGATCCGGGTCCGGTATCAGGCGACACTCCGGAAAGTCCTTGCGGAAACGACGGAACTGCAGGAGCGCTGCCGGGAGCTGGATGCTCTCTTGCAGAAGTTTTCACCGGCCCTGCTGCTCGACAGGGATAAAGAGGAACTGAACTTGTTCCGTCCCTATTTCCCGCTCAACTCTTCGCTCAAAACGTACCTTGTCTATCTCGCGATCCTCAAGGGGAATCGGGAGGTGATTCGGGAATTCTGGAAGTCGGTCGGGCCGCAGTTCAGCGGTCTTTACCAGACCTGCAGCAAATGCAACGGGCAGGGGGAACAGGTCTGCCGCATGTGCAACGGTACAGGGGTCTGTCCGCAGTGTCGGGGCACCGGCCGCCGGACGATCAAAAATCCGGACGGCTCGTATTCGACGGTCAGTTGTTCCCGGCGCTGTCCGTTCTGTCCGAGGAGTCCGGTCTGCTCGTCCTGTCGGGGACTCGGGATCGTATTTACGCGGGCGAGAGTGCAACAGAGTGTCGCGGCTTTCTATGAGAGGATGATGACGAATTTGCACAATGAGATACAGTTCCGGGATGAGGTGATTTCCCGAATCAAGGAGAAAATCGCCAGCGGCGAAGGTCCCGATCCCGGGTCCACCGAGAAGCAGAGCCTTACAAAACTGCTTTCCCGATAACTCATTGCCGCATGCCGGGGAAGGAGGGAACATGCACTACACAATGTATGAACTGGATCAATACCGCAGCAGCCGGGCGATGTCCTGGTTCCGCCGTCTCTGCTGCCGGTTTCATCTCCGGCATTGTCGGCGCTGCCGGGAACGCCTGATTCGGTTGTCCATGGATGATATCCTGATTTCCGACCTCCGGAAATCGACGCAGGCGATGAGCGTCCCGGAGAATCCCGGTGAGTACCATGCTCTTTGCGGATTGTTTCATGAGGAGTCCGGCAGACGGAGATCGACCCTCTAGTGCCTGCCCCTGAACAGCTGGGGAAAACCTGATTGGAATGCCGGTCTTCCGGAGAGTTCGCCGGGCGAAATGCTCCGGACGGCCTGAAATTCCCCCCAGTAAAAATGCCGCGGAACGGCAGGAAACCCGTTCCGCGGCAATCGATTCGAATGATCCCGCCGGATGGTTCCGGCGGGATCGTTCGCTTTACTTTTTGATACGCCAGTCGAGCGCGCCGACGGGGCAGGCGTTGATGCACTCTCCGCACTCCGCGCAGCTCGCCGGGAAGCCCTGGTCGAACGCCGTTCCGATGTAGGTTGCGAAACCGCGCTTTTTGGGGGAGAGCAGCGTTTTATTGACGACTTCCTTGCAGATTTTCACGCAGACACTGCACTTGATGCACTTGCCGCGATCCTGAATGATGGAAGGATGCCGGATGTCGTAGCTGACCGGCAGCCGTTCCCCCTTGATCGAATCGGCCTTGCAGCCATACTCGTCGCCGAACTTGCGGAGTTTGCAATCCTCCTTGTCCGTGCAGCTGCACTCGATGCAGCGCTGCCCCTCGTGCAGGATCTGCTCGGGAGTCATGGTCGCCGCGACCTCCTTGAAGGAGTTCTTGCGCAGTTCAAGGCTGATGAGCTGCTGTTTCTCGCGCGGATCCTCCGAAACGTCATCGCGCAGGAAAACCAGATCCTCTTTCGCGAGCTCCTGCCACTTGCCGCGGCTCACGTAGACGGTGTGATCCACCGGCAGAGCCTTGCCGAGCAGCGCATTGGTCACTTCAAGCGCGGCCTGCCGCCCGGAGGCGACGCCCTCGACCACAGTCGCCGCGCCGGAGAGGCAGTCGCCCGCCGCGTAGAGCCGGTCGCCGAACTGACAGGTGTCCGCTTTCACATCGATGTTGCGGAAGCGGTTGGTCGGGATTCCCGCCGGCACGACGGTTCCCTGGCCGATCGCCGCGATGATCGTGTCGGCTTCCGTCTCGAATTCGCTGCCCGGAATCTCGACCGGCTTGCGCCGCCCGGAAGCGTCCGGCTCGCCGAGCTGCATGCGGCGGCAGGTCATGACGAGCTTGTCCCCGCGTTTTTCGACCTTGACCGGAGCGACGAGGAAGTGGAAGTTCACCCCCTCTTCGCGCGCCTCATGGATCTCGATCTTCTCCGCCGGCATCTCCGCCTCGGTACGGCGGTAGAAGCAGTTCACATCCGGACTGCCGAGGCGGACGCTCGTACGCACGCAGTCCATGGCGGTGTTGCCGCCGCCGACCACGATGACCTTGCCCGGATTCGGCGCGTTGTTGCCGTTCGAGGCCACCTCGTACAGGAACTCGATGCCCTGCTTCGCGAGCTCTTCGCCCTCGCAGCGGAGTCCGGAGGCCTTCCAGCAGCCGACCGCGACGATGACCGCGTCGAAGTTCGCCTTGAGTTCGTCGAGCGAGAGATTGTCACCGAGTTTCCGGCCGAACTCAAAATGGATTCCCATCTTCGGGAAGTGCGCGAGTTCGCGGTCGAGCGTCGCCTTCGGCAGACGGTACTCGGGAATGCCGTAACGCAGCATGCCGCCGGCCTTCGGCTGGGCGTCGAAGAGCGTCGGCTCAATTCCTTCCAGCCGCAGATAGTAGGCCGCCGAGAGTCCTGCCGGACCCGCGCCGACGATCGCGACTTTCTTCCCGGTCAGTTCCGGGAGCTCCTCCATGTATTCGTCATAGTGCAGATCCGCCGCGAGACGCTTGAAGTCGTTGATCGCGACCGGTTCGCCGTAGACGTTGCGGCGGCACTGCTTCTCGCAGAAACGCGGGCAGACACGGCCGATCGACATCGGCAGCGGAATCCGCTTCTTGATGATTTCGAGACTTTTCAGAAACTCGCCCTTGCGCCCGGCGCGGACGTACTCTTCCACGCTCGCATGAGCCGGGCACGCCATCGTGCACGGGGCTTCGCAGTCGCCGGTGTGCTCCGAGAGCAGCAGCGAGAGCGCTGTCTTGCGCATGTCGAGAACCTCCGGGGAGGAGGCGTCAATCTCCTGGCCCTGCGATGGTTTCGCCGCGCAGCTCGGCAGGAAGCGGCCGGTTTTCTTGTCGCGCACAACGCAGACGAAGCAGCTCGTGGTCTTGGAAATGCGCGCTTCGCCGCAGAGCCCCGGGATCCGGATCCCGTTGGCTTTGGCGACATCCATGATGGTCTGGCCGGGTTCCGCCGTGACAGTCCGGCCGTCCAGGATAAATTCAATGCTCATTGTATGGAACCTTTCTTGACCCGGTGAATGGTCTTCTTGGGGCAAACGTCCTTGCAGGCGTTGCAGCGGGTGCACTTTTCATTGTCGATCACGAGATCGTCGGAAATCGCTCCGACCGGACAGGTCTTGACGCAGAGCTTGCACTTGATGCAGTTGCTCTTGTCAATGTGCATGTCCACGAGCGCGCTGCACTGCAGCGCTTCGCACTGATGATCCTTCACATGCGCTTCGTACTCGTGACGGTAGTAGCGCAGCGTCGCGAGCACCGGATTCGGCGCAGTCTGTCCGAGGCCGCACAGCGAGCCCATGCGGATCTTCGGCCCGATGTCCTCGAGGAACTCCAGGTCGGCCATCTCGCCCTTGCCGGCGACGATGCGTTCGAGCGTCTCGAACATGCGGGTCGTACCGACACGGCAGAAGGTGCACTTCCCGCAGCTCTCGCGGTGCGTGAAGTCGAGGAAGTAACGCGCGGTTTCCACCATGCAGCGGTCTTTGCCGATCACGATCATGCCGCCGGAACCCATGATTGCACCGAGTTTCTTGAGCGAGTCGTAGTCGACCGGCGTATCGAAGAGCTCGACCGGAATGCAGCCGCCGGAGGGGCCGCCGGTCTGAACCGCCTTGACCTTGTCCGGATCCGCTCCCCCGATGTCGAAGACGATTTCGCGCAGCGTCGTTCCCATCGGAACCTCGACGAGACCCGGATTTTTCAGGTCGCCGGCGAGCGCGAAAAGTTTCGTCCCCTTGCTCCCCTCGGTGCCGATCGCCGCGAACGCCGCCGCACCCTCGCGCAGGATCAGCGGCACGTTGCCGAACGTCTCGACGTTGTTGATCATCGAGGGATAGCCTTTCCAGCCGCTGTCGGTCGGGAACGGCGGGCGGAAACGCGGCGTTCCACGCTGCCCTTCGAGCGACGCGATGAGTGCGGTCTCTTCGCCGCAGACGAACGCGCCGGCGCCTTCCTTGATGATGATCTCAAGCTCGCGCCCGTTGATGACGTTGAGCTTGTGCTCGTAGATCTGGCTGATCGCGATCTTCAGATGCCGGATCGCCATCGGATACTCGGCGCGGCAGTAGATGAACAGTTTCGTCGCTCCGGTCGCGTAAGCCGCGATGAGCATGCCTTCGAGCACCTGGTGCGGAACCGATTCCATGAGCGAGCGGTCCATGAACGCGCCCGGGTCGCCTTCGTCGGCGTTGCAGATGAGGATCTTTTCCGGCGTATCCTTCGCCGCGAGGAAACTCCACTTCGTTCCGGTCGGGAAGCCGCCGCCTCCGCGACCGCGCAGTCCGGAGAGTTTGACTTCATTGACAACTTCGACGGGCGTCATCGAAAGTGCGCGCTTAAGTCCTTCATAGCCGCCGTTTTCCGTGTAGTCCTCGAAACGGGTCGGGTCGATCCGGCCGGCCAGCGCAAGCACCTTGATGAGCTCCTTCGCCTTTCGGGCCGGAGGAACTTCAAAACGGTCCTTCTCCCCGAGAGAGAGGATGTTGTCGATGTAGCCGTCCTCGGCCTTTACATTGCGATAGAAGACGGAGTCCCCGTTGTCGAGCAGAACCTCGACCATCGGTTCGGCATAGCAGTGCCCAAGACAGCCGGTCCCTTCGACCGGAATCGATTCCGCGCGGGAACGCAGGAGTTCGAGCACCGCATCCGCACCCGCGGCCACGCCGCAGCTGGCGACGCCGACGCGAATCTTCTTGATTTTTTCCTGGCTCATTTGTTCTCGTACTCCTTCAGGATTTTGACGATGCTTTTGCGGTCGAGCTTGCCGTAGACGCGGCCGTTCACGCTCATGACCGGGGCGAGGCTGCAGCAGCCGAGGCAGGCGACCGTCTCAAGCGAGAAGTGGCCGCGGGCGTCGGTTTCGCCCGACTGGATGCCGAGCTCACGGCTCAGCCACTCGCCGACCTGCGTCGAACCCTTGATGTGGCAGGCCGTTCCGTCGCAGATCGCGATCTTGTATTTGCCGGGTTTGACCCGCTTGAACTGAGCGTAGAAGCTCAACACGCCCTCGACCTCCACCGCCGGAATCCCGAAATACTCGGAGATCGCCGCGATGCTCTCGTCGGAGACGTACCCTTCGGCGCCCTGAACCGCCTGCAACCCCTTGATGAGGTTCGACGGCTCCTTGCCGACCTTCTCCAGAAACGCGTACTTTTGATCCATTCCTTTTGAAACTCCTGTTTCACCTTTTCCGGAACTCCGCACCGTGGCGCGGCGCAGAGTGCCTGTTCTGCATTTTGCTTTGCGTAAATCTGTCCTCTATTTCTGCACGGCCAGAACGCCTTCGCGTCCCGGAAACTCCCGCAGTTCCATCGCTCCGTCCGGCGCGGAATCCTTCACGCGCCGGGCAAGTTCGCCCAGCGGAATGATTTCATAGCCAAGTTGTTTCACCCGGTCGAGATAAACGTCGAACATCTCCGCGCACTTTCCGCCTTCCGCCTCGGCATGGATGGTCAGCACGTTCGGCCGTTCCTCCGTCAGCAGGCCGATCTGGTGATCGTTGTAATTCGCATCGGTAACGCTGTCCCGCCCGAGCGCCTCGTCGTAGGTCGGCAGCGTCACCGGAATCTGCAGTTGATCGAGCCGTTTCCCGTTCACGACCGGGTAGAACGGATGCGTTCCGCGGCAGTCGCTGTTGTACTCGAAAGGGTAGCGCATTTTCACTTCGAGCAGCCGGGCGTTCGTGCGCCAGCCGGGAGCGGCGCTGGTGCGGACGATCCCGCCGGTGAGCCCGGCGAGAAATGAGAGTCCCCGGCTGATTTCATCGGCCATCTCCGCTTCGCTCATCGACATGAGTTTCGCCTGCGCCTTGTGATGGTCCCAGGCGTGGAAACCGATCTCATGACCCGCCTCCATCGTGTCGCGGATCACGGAGTGAAATCTTTTCCCGATCTTCGGCCCCGGCCAGGCCGTCCCCATAAGGACGATTTCCGGCCCGTAGAGCCCGGCCGCGTTCGTGCGCAGCATCTTCCAGAGGAACGAGGGTTTCAGGAGACGCCAGAGATGGCGCCCCATGTTGTCCGGTCCCACCGAGAAGTAAAAGGTCCCCTTGACCCCGTGTTTTTTCAGGATCTCGCAGAGACGCGGCACACCGCGGCCGGTGCCGCGGTAGGTGTCCACGTCGATGCGAAGTGCGATGGTCTTCATCTTGAGGCCGGTTCAGTCGAGGTTGAATTCACCGGATTTGATCGCTTCGGCGAGGAAGAAGTCGAGCGTCGTCTCGATCGATTGCTCCAGCGGAATCTTCGGCTCCCAGTTCAGCAGCCGTTTCGCATTCCGGATCGACGGAACACGGTGCTGCACGTCCTGATAACCCTTGCCGTAGAACGCGCCGGACTCCACCACGAGATAGCCCGCGAACGGCGGGAACTTCGAACGCAAAGGATGTTTGTCAAATTTTTCGACAAGCATCTCGGCCATCGCTTTGATGCTCGCTTCGTTTTCCGGGTTGCCGATGTTGATGATCGCCCCGTCGCATTTGCCGTCCTTGTTTTCGATGATGCGGTAGAGCGCTTCGATGCCTTCTGTGATGTCCACGAAGCAGCGCTTCTGCTCGCCGCCGTCGATGAGCTGGATCGGCGAACCCTGCACGAGGTTGAGAATCAGCTGCGTGATCGCGCGCGAAGAGCCGATCCGGGCGCTCGTGAGGCTGTCGAGCCGCGGCCCGATCCAGTTGAACGGCCGGAACAAAGTAAACTGCAGCTGCCCCTTCGCTCCATAGGCCCAGATCACGCGGTCGAGCAGCTGTTTGCTGGTCGAATAGATCCAGCGCTGCATGCGGATCGGACCGGTCACAAGTTTGGAGTTGTCCTCGTCGAACTGCGGATCCTGGCACATGCCGTAGACTTCGCTCGTCGACGGGAAGATGATCCGCTTGTTGTACTTCACACAGTAACGGACAATGCGCAGATTCTCTTCGAAATCGAGTTCGAAGACCCGCAGCGGATTGCGCGTGTACTCGATCGGGGTTGCGATCGCCACAAGCGGAACGATGATGTCGCACTTGCGGATGTGGTATTCGATCCACTCGCGGTGAATCGAGATATCCCCCTCGCGGAAGTGGAAGCCATCACGCTCCATCAGGTGGTCGATGTAGTTGCTGCGCAAATCGAGGCCGAACACCTCGTATTTCCCGGAGTCGAGCAACCGTTCCGAGAGGTGGCTGCCGATGAAGCCGTTCACGCCGAGGATCAGCACGGATTTTCTGCGTTTCGCTTCGCGCAACTTCTTCGGGTTCGCGCCGAAAATCATGTTCGGCACGATGCGTGCGTCGGTCGCGAGCTGGTCGCCGGTCATGAACACCCCGTTTTCGAGCTGGGCGGTCTTGATCCGCAACGCCTGTTCACCGCAGGCGATCGTGAACGGAGAGACGCTGAGCACTGTGCCCGGCGCGGCCTTGCGTTCGGCCGGAACCACCTCCGCCGACCAGAAGAAGCACTTGCGGTCGCCGATGAAGCTGAACGCTCCCGGATACGGTTTCGTGACCGCGCGGATCAGGTTGCGGACGGCTTCGGCGCTCTTCGTCCAGTCGATTTCGCCGTCGGCGGGTTTGCGTCCCGGAAACTTCGTCGCCTTCGACTCGTCCTGGGGAGTGCGTGCGGCGGTTCCCGCTGCGAGCTTCGGAAGCTCGCGGTCGAGCAGCACGGCGGCGGCGGCGGTCGCCTTGTCGAAGACGGTTTTCGCCGTATCGTCCCGCGTGATGGTGATTTTCTCCTGAGAGACGATGTCGCCGGCGTCGGCGCGTTTCGTCATGTAGTGCAGCGTAAGACCGGTTTCCGTTTCGCCGTTGATGATCGCCCAGTTGATCGGCACCCGGCCGCGGTATTTCGGCAGCAGCGAACCGTGAAGATTCAGCGCCCCCTTCGGCGGAATCGCGAGGAGCTCCTCTCCGAGCATCTCCCGGTAATAGAATGAAAAAAGGTAATCCGGCTGCATTGCGCGGATCCGGTTGATCCAGACCGGGTGATTCACGCTTTCCGGCGCGAAGACGGGAATGCCGTACTCGCCGGCGAGTTCCGCAACCGAGTTGAACCAGATATTTTCCCCGGGATTGTCACGATGGGTGAATACCGCGCTGATTTCAAATCCGTTTCTGCGCAGCGCCTCGATTCCGGCACGGCCGATATTATGATACGCAAATACGACACATTTCATCTTGTTGATTCCCTTCTGAGAGATGACAGCACTATCGCGGCATAATATACTTCTGCTTCGCAAAGTTTTCCAGAAGCCGCACCGAAAAAACGGAAATTTTGTAATTTTGCGATGGAGAGCGCTCTTTTTCTTTGGCCGGAAACGTGGATTTTCCCGGGGGGTGATGGTATATTAATAAAATTTTGTTTGTGGAAAGAATGATAAACTGGTCCGATCATGAAGTTTTACAATTCCGCGCGGGCGGCGTTTGAGGCACTCGGTCTGGAGTTCCCTCCTGAACTCGCCGAAGTCGAATCGCGTTTCCCCGTGTATGTCAACGATTACTATCTCAAGCTCATCGACCCTGAGAACTGGCGGAGCGACCCTGTCGCACGCCAGGCTCTGCCCGATCCGGCGGAGCTTGTGGACGATTCTTCCAGCACCGATCCGCTCGCCGAAGAGGCGCAGATGCCCGTCCCGCGGCTGATTCACCGCTTCGCCGACCGGGCCGTGCTGCTTGCGACCGGACGATGCGCGATGCGCTGCCGCTTCTGCTTCCGGAAACGGACCTGGACCAGCGGAACGGAGCTTGAAGACATTTCCGACGCCGAACTTGAGGCGGCGTGCGCCTGTTTGCGCCGCACCCCCGCGATTCGCGAGGTGCTGATCTCCGGCGGAGACCCGTTGATGCTGCCGTTCGAACGGTTCCGGCGGATCGTCGACGCCGTTGCCGCGGTCGATTCGATCGAGATTATCCGCATTGCGACGCGGGTTCCGGCGGTCTGGCCGCAGCGGATCGACGAGGCGCTCTGCGATTATCTGCGGAGAATTCCGGGACTCTGGGTCGCGACTCATTTCAATCACCCGCGCGAACTGACCTCCGAAGCGCGTGCGGCGTGCGCCCGTCTGGTTTCTTCCGGAATTCCGGTCATCAACCAGACCGTGCTGCTGAAAGGGGTGAACGACGATGCCGCGACACTGGAACAGCTCTTCCGTTCCCTCGTCGCGATGCGGGTCAAGCCGCACTATCTTTTTCACGTCGACCCGGTTCGCGGGGTGCGTCACTTTGCGACCGGGATCGAAAAGGGGCTTGAAATTCTGCGGGCATTCCGTCCCCGCCTCTCGTCGCTGGCGGTTCCGACGTTCGCGATCGATCTGCCGGAGGGGGGCGGCAAGGTGGCGCTTCAGCCCGATTACTCGGCCGGCCCGGGGTGTTACTGGGACATTCACGGGGAAAAGGCGATTCCATATCAAACCAGTCTTCACAATAAAACGCGCTGAACAATCCGTTCCATCCCGCGTAAGAGGAAACCCATGAACGATTTTGATGAATTTCGCAAACTCGGCATTTCGGAGTCAACTCTGAATGCCTTGAAAAAGAAGGGGTTCGAAGCTCCGACCCCGATTCAGATCCTCACGATCCCGAAGCTGCTCTCCGGGGATCGGGATCTGGTCGGGCAAGCGCAGACCGGAACCGGGAAGACCGCCGCATTCGGAATCCCGATGATCGAACGCTGCGAACCCGGGAAAAGGAAACCGCAGGCGCTCGTACTCTCTCCGACCCGTGAACTCTCGATCCAGATCGCCGAGGAGTTGAACTCTCTCAAAGGCGGAAGCCGTCTGCGCATTGCTCCGTTCTACGGCGGACAGGCGATCGAACTGCAACTGCAGCGTCTGCGGGAGGGCGTCGACATTGTGATCGGCACGCCGGGGCGGGTGCTCGATCTCGTGCGGCGTGGCGCACTCGATCTTTCCCATCTCCGGTTTGCGGTGCTCGACGAGGCCGACGAAATGCTCGACATGGGATTCATTGAGGAGATCGAAGCGATTCTTGCCGAGACCAGTCCCGGGCGGCGCATGCTGCTTTTTTCCGCCACGATGCCGCCCGCGATCCTGAAGATCGCCGAGCGCTTCATGGGGGAGTACGAGGTCGTGCACGTCGAAGGCAGCCAGCTCAGCACCGATCTGACAGAACAGATCTATTTCGAAGTGCGGCGAGAGGATAAATTTGAAGCGCTTTCGCGCATCCTCGACCTGGAAGAGGAGATCTATGCGCTCGTGTTCTGCCGCACCCGCAACGATGTGGATGAGCTCGTCGAACGGCTCAAGCTGCGCGGCTATCGGGCCGAGGCGCTGCATGGCGAGATCACGCAGGCGATGCGCACCAAGGTCATCAATCAGTTCAAGGCGAAGAAATTCCGCATTCTCGTCGCGACCGACGTTGCCGCGCGCGGCATCGATGTCAGTGATCTTACGCACGTCATCAATTATTCGATGCCGCAGGAGGCCGAGACTTACGTCCACCGCATCGGCCGCACCGGACGGGCCGGGCGGAGCGGCACGGCAATCACCTTTGTGACGCCCGCCGAATACCGCCGGCTGACGATGATCCGGCGCGAGGCCAACGCGCAGATCGAAAAGCGCGAACTCCCGGGCGGAAAGGAGATCGTCGAACAGAAGAAAAAACATTTTTCCGCGCTCGTTTCGGAGGTTCTCAACGGAGGTTCTCATCGTGAGTATATTCTGTTCGCCGAGGAACTTATGAAGTTGGGTGCCTCGCCTTCCGAGGTGCTCGCCGCCGTGCTTCAGCTGCGGTTCAAGGATGAGCTTCTGCCGGGGAACTACCGCGATTTCAGCCCGAAGAAACGTGACCGCCGCTCCTGGGAGAGCATGCCGGACGATCACGGCTCCACGCGACTCTACATCGGCGTCGGCAAACTCGACGGCTACGGTGCCGTGAAGATGCTCGATCTTCTCTGGGAGAAGGCGCGTCTCAAGAAGAGCCGGGTCGGCCGGATCGACTGTTTCGACCGCTTCAGTTTTGTCAACGTGGACTTCGAGGCGGCAGAGCAGGTGATCGCCGCCTTCCGGCGCGGCGGCCCGACGGCGCGGCTTGCCCTGCCGCGTCCGGAGGAAGGTGTGGCGGAAGCCGCGGAGCGTGCACCGGCCAGGACCTCCCGCCGTGCTTCCACGCCGGCTCCCGCTTCCGCACCCTCCCGCGTCCCCGTGACGAGGCCGGAACGCCGCATGAAACGCACTTCGGAAAAGAGAACAACCGGATTGCGAAGCTGGGTCGAGGAGATTTCCGGAGGAATCGAACTCAAGGAGAAGCGCCGCCGCGGGAAAAAGTAGTTGTATTTTTCCGGCTTGTGTGGTATGGTATGCGGAGAGAAACGCGTCCGCGCAGGGCGGAGTTGCAGCACGGAAAAGGGAGCGCCGGAAACCATGAACGACACGGATGAGGATAGTTTGTTCGCCGCGAACGTCTCGCGGCCGCTGGCCGACCGGCTGCGCCCGCGCTCGCTCGACGAGATCGTCGGACAGGATCATCTGCTCGGCGAGGGGGCGCCGCTGCGGCGCATGATCGACTCGGGGCATCTGGCGAGTTTCGTGCTGTGGGGACCGCCGGGGTGTGGAAAGACCACGCTTGCGCGGATCATGGCGACGCGGACGCAGCTCCACTTCGTCGCACTCTCCGCGGTGTTTTCCGGAATTGCGGATCTTCGCAAGGCGTTCGAAGAGGCGAAGAAACGGCGTGCCTGCGGAGAGGGCACGCTGCTCTTCATCGACGAGATCCACCGCTTCAACCGTGCGCAGCAGGACGGTTTTCTGCCTTACGTTGAGAACGGCACGGTCGTGCTGGTCGGCGCGACGACGGAGAATCCCTCCTTTGAACTGAACAGCGCGCTGCTGTCCCGGTGCAAGGTGTTCATCATGAATGCGCTCGATGCGGAGTCGCTCGGGCGGATCATCCGTCGGGCCGAGACGCTGCTCGAACGGCCGCTTCCGGTCACGCCCGAGGCACGGGCAACACTCATCGAACTGGCCGACGGCGACGGACGATACCTCATCAATCTGCTCGAGACTGTCTACGATCTCGCGCCGGAGGGAGAGACGCTCGACGCCGCGGCTCTGTTGAAACTCGTGCAGCAGCGGGCGCCGATTTATGACAAGGACCGCGAGGGGCATTACAATTTGATCAGTGCGGTGCACAAGAGCCTGCGCGGTTCCGACACCGATGCGGCGCTCTACTGGGCTGCCCGGATGCTGGAGGGGGGCGAGGATCCGCTCTATCTGCTGCGGCGGCTGACCCGGTTCGCGATGGAGGATGTGAGTCTGGCCGATCCGCAGGCGCTGCCGATGGCGCTGGCAGCGTGGGACGCGTATGAGCGGCTCGGTTCACCGGAGGGGGATCTCGCGATTGCGGAGCTGATCATCTATCTCGGCAGCGCGCCGAAGTCGAACAGCGCCTACACGGCGTGGGGGAGGGCGCGCCGTGCGGCGAAGGAGTTCGGCTCGCTCATGCCTCCGCCGCATATTCTGAACGCTCCGACGAAACTCATGGCGGAGGCGGGGTACGGCAAGGGGTACGTCTACGATCACGATACGGCCGAAGGATTTTCCGGGCAGAACTATTTTCCTGAGAAGATGGGACGCAAGAAGTTTTACGATCCTCCCGAACGGGGATTCGAGCGGGAGATCCGCCGCCGTCTCGCCTACTGGGAACGCCTGCGCCGCGAAAAGGAGCGGCAGCAGAACAGCGGCAGAAACTGACCGCCGGTCCGGGCGGATTTATGAGAAGGAGTTGAACAGGAATGAGTTGGGTTGGTGCATTGGCGGGCGGCGCCGTCGGCGGAATGCTCGGCGGTCCATGGGGGGCCGCGCTGGGCGCGCTGCTCGGACACTGGGCGGAGGGAAAAATCGGCGCTCGGCAGTCGTCCCCGGCTTCCGGGGAAGAGGAAAAACAGGCGCTTTTTGTCGTGGCGATTTTTTCATGCCTCGCGAAACTTGCGAAAGCGGACGGGGTGGTCAGCCGCAGCGAAGCGGCGTATATCCGCACTTTCATCGAACGGAATTTTGCCTCGCTCGAGCGCGATGCGATTCGGAAGATTTTCAATACGGCGCGCGATAACGACGTTCCGTTTCAGTGGTATGTCGACCGTATGGCGGAAGCCGTCGCCGACCGGGATCTGCTCCAGCAATTTCTCGGAGTACTGTGCGAACTGGCAATTGTGGATGGAAAACTCGACCCGCGTGAGAGGGCGATTCTGATTTATGCGGAGAATCGATTCGGATTCGCCGGATATGTCGATGCGTTCTTCTGCTCCGGAGCGGGGAGCGGAGTTGCGTCGCGGGAGTGTTCGCTTGAGGCCTACTATGAAGTGCTCGGCTGCTCCTCCTCCGTTTCCGATCAGGAGCTCAAGAGCGCCTGGCGGAAAAAATGTGCCGAGTTTCATCCCGACAAAATTCAGGCCAAAGGGCTGCCGCCGGAGTTCGTCGAGTTCGCCAAAAATGAGATGCAGCGCATCAATCAGGCATATGACGAGTTGAAGAAGGCACGCAATATTTCATGATTCCCCGTTACGTTGAGCCGCTCTACCGACCTCCCGCCGAGGCGGAGAGTCTGATTTTTCAGGCGGCTTACGGCTGTCCGCACAATGGCTGCCGGTTCTGCGGCATGTACAAGGGCGTGGCGTACCGGCCGCGCCCGGAGCTGGAACTGCTCGACGAAATCGCGGCGGCGGGACGGCGCTGTCCGGGTGTCCGGCGGATCTTTCTCGCGGACGGGGATGTTCTGGCGCTCGGATTCGACCGGCTGCGGCGGATTCTTGAGGCGCTGAATGCGGCGTTCCCGCGTCTTGTGCGGATCAACTCCTATGCGAACGGCAGCTCGATTGCCCGCTATGAGGATTCTGCCCTTGAAGTTTTGAAAACGCTCCGGTTTCACACGCTTTACCTCGGACTCGAAACCGGGATGCAGCCGCTTCTCGACCGGGTCGGAAAAACCGAACAGGTCGCGCAGATGATCGACTCGGTCCGGCGGGCACAGGCGTGCGGATTGCGCGCATCGGTCATGGTGCTGCTCGGACTCGGCGGACGCGTGTACAGCCGTGAGCATGCCGTCCGCTCGGCTGAAGCGCTCAATGCGATGCAGCCGCGGCTGCTCTCCGCGTTGCGGTTTGTTCCCGTGCTCGGAAAACCGTTCGGGGAATTCGAGCTGCTCAGCGAGGCCGAGACGGTTGCGGAACTGCTGACGCTGGTGGAGAATCTGGAACTCGAACATACTGTTTTTCGTGCGAACCACACATCGAATCCTCTGCCGCTCGAAGCACGTTTTCCGGCGGACAAAGCGCGGTTGATCTCCCGGTTGAGAAGCGTGCTCGATTCCGGCGTGCTGGACGAATCCGGCCCCGGGATTCTGCCCGCCGAGTTATGAAGAATAATTCGGAAGTCCTGCGCGATTTTTTGCCGATGCCGTCACATTTTTCCTTGCAAATCCGAGATCTACATGCTACGGTAAATCACAGGTCGGGGGAGAAAACTCCGGATAAAGAATCTTTCACTTAACCGAAGGGAGCGCGTATGGACGGGAATTCTCAAAGTGTTGCCGATTTCTGGCAGGAAATCTGGCAGATTGTGGTGGACATGAACATCCTCAATCTGGTCTGGGCGCTGCTGATTCTGATCGTCGGAGTGCTGCTGGCGTGGTTTTTCGCGGGGCTGGCGGGCAAGGCGGTGCGGAGTTTCGGGCTCGACGAAAAGCTCGAAAAGAGTTTTCCGGGCGGAAAGAGATCGGTTTCCGGTTCGAAGATCGAGAAGGTGGTTTCGCGGATCGTATTCTACATGATTCTTCTGCTGACCATTCTCGGGTGTCTGACGGCACTGAATCTCTCGGAGGCCGCCGGACCGATCCGGGAGTTCGTCAATACGGTCGTCGGGTACGGTGCGAACATCATCGCCGCGGGACTGCTCGTGTTTGTGGCCTGGGTGGCGGCTTCGGTGCTCGAATATTTTTCGGTTACAGTCATGACGGTGATGAAGCTCGACGAGAAGTTTTCCCCCCGGACGGAGATCGACGTCACCGACGGCAAAGAGAGTGACGTCAGAGTGGCAAAGCCGTTCAGCCAGATAGCCGGGAGCGTGATTTACTGGATCGTCCTGCTCTTCTTCGTCCCGGCGATCCTCCGGGCGTTGAACATCAACGGCATCACCGAGCCGCTTGAGGGCATGCTTGCGAAACTGCTCGGATTTGTTCCGAATCTGATTGCGGCGGGAGCGATTCTCGTGGTCGGGCTCTTCGTTGCGCGCATCGTGCGCCGCGCGGTGGCGGGGCTGCTGTTTCTCTCGCGGCTCGATGAGTTCGGGAAGAAATCCGGCGGCGGCAATCTTTTCGGCGAGCGGGGAATCTCCTACCTCGCGGGTCTGGTCGCCTATGTGCTCGTGGCGATTCCGGTGGTGATTTCGGCGCTGAACGCGTTGCAGATCGAGGCGTTGACCAACTCGGTTTCGAAATTCTTTGACATGATTCTGAACGCAACCGGCAGTGTGATCGGTGCGGGAGTGCTCGTTTTCGTCGCGTTCATCGTCGGCGGCGTCGTGGCCGGAATCGTCACGCAGCTTTTCGAGGGATTCGGCTTCGACCGCCTGATCGCGTCGCTCGGATTCGCGCCGAAGAGCGAGACGACGGTGAGACCCTCCGCCGTGGTCGGCAAGCTCGCATTTCTCGCGATCATGCTGTTCGCCGCGGTTTCGGCCTGCGAACTGCTCGGTTTCATGGAGCTCGCGGCGTTGATCCGGATCTTCATCGTCTTCGGCGGCAACATCATCGTCGGGGTGGTGGTGATGATGGTCGGCATCTTCCTCGCGAACCTCGCGGCGAACGCGCTGCGCGGCAAGGGGGAGAGTTCGGAATTTCTCGCGACGGCGGTGCGCGTGGCGGTGCTGGTTTTCACCGGCGCGGTCGCGCTCTCGACGCTGAATTTGAACGGGCGGATCGTCGAAATCGCGTTTGCGTTGCTGCTCGGCGCGATCTGCGTGGCGGCGGCGATCGCCTTCGGCATCGGCGGTCGCGAGTTCGCAGCGAGGAAGCTGGAAGAGTGGGATCGGAAAATCACGAAGAAGTGAGCCGGAACACGCTGCAAAAGCGGGATCTCCTGCCGGGGATTCCGCTTTTTTCGCTTGCAGGGACGACCGTTTGGTGATACATTGAAAGAATGAACAATCCCGAGTCGAACGAAATCAAATACCGCCGTATCGCGGCCATTCTGCGCGAACGGATCCGGCGCGGCATCTACCGCGTCGGCGACAAGCTGCCGAGTTATCCGCAGTTGTGCGAACTCTTCGAGGTCAGCGGCATGACGATCCGTCAGGCTGTCGCGCTGCTCGCGAACGAGGGGCTGCTCCGGCGCGAACGCGGCCGCGGCAAGGGGGTTTACGTGAATCCTCCTCCGCCGCCGGAGGGGAGGGCGCCTGCACTTCGGCGTCTCTGCATTCTGCCTGCGGCGCCGACACTGCGCAGTGACGACCCCGCGATTCAGCAGGGGGCGGTTCAGGCGGTCAATGCCGAGGAGGCGGGACTTGTGCTCATGCCCGCGCTTTCGGGCGCCGCCCGCAGGAGTTATCTGAATCATCTCATTGAGAGTGCCGGAATCGACGGTTTCCTCATCAACGGCCAGATCTTCGCTTCCGGAGATGAAGCGTTCGAAATCGTCGAGTCATTCGATGCGAAGCAGGTGCGTTACGTTCTGATCTTTTCGGCCGAGGATCCGTGTTCCCGAGACTTTCTGTCGCGGCGCCATCCCGGGGTCTATATCGATGAACAGCCCGCGCTGGCGAAGGCGCTGGCGAAGGCGGCTGCGCACGGGCGTTCGCGCATGCTCTTCGCGGGGGTTGACCGTTATTCGGTCGAGCGTTCGCTTTCGGTCGCTCGCAACACCCCGGGGGCGGCGGAATTCGAACTTGAGAAGATGCTCTTCGACGAGCTCGCGGCGAAATCGCTCTTCCGGGAGTTCGAGACGCGGCTGCTGCCGGAACTTGTCGATGAACGGACCACGCTCGTGCTGGAGGGGAGCAATCTGCCGCTCTCCTACTTCGACGCCCTTTTGAATGCGAAGGGGATGAAGCCGGGGCGGGATGTCTCGGTCTGTTACTTCGAGCACTACTGCAATCTCGATCCGCTTTTCGGCGCGCGCTACAGTTCCGTGTCGCGGCCCTACGCGGAACTCGGACGCGCGGCCGGGCTCATGCTCAAGCGCATGGTGCTGGAAAACGCCCCCGGCGAGGTGCTGCGAATTCCGGCGGAATTTACCGATCAGAGAACGATTTGAGTGTCGCTGCCGTACACCTCCGCCTCGGGGTGCTGGTGGCGGAACCAGGTGCGCTGGCGGCGCGCAAACTGCCAGGTGACGGTGCTGATGCGCTCGTACAGTTCTTCATATCCGAACTTCCCGGCAAGATAATCAGCGATGAGCCGGTAGCCGATCGCCTGGTGGGCGGTCGGGGTTTCGAGCAGTCCGGCTTTCACGGCGGCGGAGGCCTCCTCAATCCAGCCGTTTTCGAGCATCCGTCTGGCGCGGGACCGGATTCGCGCCTTGAGTTCATCCGCGGGCGGATCGAGCCGCACCGCCCGTACCGGATAGCGCAGTTCGTCGAACGGGTTCTTCTGAAGTTCGAGGATCGACTTTCCGGTCAGCAGCCGCACTTCGAGCGCGCGGATGAGGCGGCGACGGCAGTTTCCCCAGCGGGCGAGCCCGTCCGGATCGAGTTCGGCCATACGCCGTTTCAGCGCTTCCGCACCGGCATCGGAGTCGTAGGTTTCGTCGAGTTTCCGGCGCAGTTCGCGGTCGGCGGGCAGTTCGTCGAGACCGTAAAGCAGTGCCCGCAGATAGAGGCCGGTTCCTCCGGCAAGAATCGGTTTCCGGCCGCGCGCGCGGATCTGTGCGATGGACTGATCCGCAAGTTTCACGTAGGTGAATACGTCGACGCGCGTGTGGAAGTCGAAACAGCCGACCAGATGGTGCGGGATTTGTTTTCGCTCTTCCGCGGTCGGCTGCGCGGTTCCGATTTCGAGCCCCCGGTAGAGCTGCATCGAGTCGACCGAGACGATCTCTCCGCCATACCGGCGCGCGAGGTCGAGCGCGAGTGCGCTTTTTCCCGAAGCGGTCGGCCCCATGATGACTGTGATCTCTTCAGCGTTCAACAGTGTAGACCCCATGATTCGCATTGGAGAAGAGCAGCTTGAGCCGGCGGTGGAACCGCTGCTCGATCTGCTGTGCCGATTCGTCCGAACGCAGGATCACCAGCGTGCCGCGTTCAAGATTCTTCACCGGTCCGCGCGGACCGTCGAACCGGAAATCGCGCAAATCGGCTCCGGAAGTGTTCAGATAGAACATCAGAGGCCACGGATCGGCCTGGAAACTCGCGTATACCGCCAGCGGCCGTCCTTCAAACCGCTCGGCAATTTCAAAGGCCGTGCGCGACGGCGTATGTTCCGGACGCAGATAGTAACCGTAGAAGTAGTCGTCCGCCCCCGCTCCGCCGAAGCGGCGCGAGAACATGAGCCGCAGATTCGGCTGCTGCGCGAGGAATCCCCAGCCGACCGCCACCGCGAAGAGCGCCCCGATCCAGACCGTTCGGTTCCAGCGGCGGCGCAGACGGCAGTTCAGCGCGGTCAGGTCGCGGATCCCCGCCGCAAGCAGCAGCGCCCAGAGCGGCCAGAACGGGAAAAATACCCGCGGAAACGGCGCGACTTTCAACAGCAGTGCCATCGGCAGCGGAATGAGCCAGATCAGAAGCCGCATCGCCCGGATCCATTGGAATCGCTCCCGGTCGAGCGCAAGCAGCGAACCGGTTCCCGGCAGCAGCAGCATCGCGAACGAGTAGACGAATGCCGCCAGCACCGCGAGCAGCGCCCCCCAGCCGCTGTGCCACCCCTCTCCGAGCCGCAGGCAGCCGAGGAACGAGGGGAGGATCGGCAGATAAAAGAGCAGGAACATCGCCGGCGGAATGAGCGCCAGAATCCAGAATGCGCGCCGCTTCCAGAAGCCGTTGCCGAAGAGCGGCAGCGCATAGAGCACCACCCCCGCGAGCACCGCGAGGTTCGACGGGATCGTCGCAACTGCGCCGAGCGAGGCGAGCGCGTACCAGAAACCGCGTTTCCACTCCGGTTTCCCCGCGAAGTTCAGCGCCGTGTGCAGCGCAAGTACAATGAAGAGCGCGCTTGGCATATAGCCGCGCAGCGCCGTTGCGTAGATCAGGAACGGCACGGAAACCGCCATCGCCGTCAGCACCGGCAGCAGAATCGTCCCCCCCGCCATGCGCACCCGGAAAAAACGGTAGAACAGCAGCAGCGTCGCAATGCCGAACAGGAACGAAAGCAGTCGGAACCAGAAAACCGGCTCGATTCCCGGCGGCAGCAGCTGA
Organism: uncultured Victivallis sp.; assembly: GCF_944391105.1. GTDB lineage: Bacteria > Verrucomicrobiota > Lentisphaeria > Victivallales > Victivallaceae > Victivallis. Next base: position 29,391 of record NZ_CALXSK010000021.1, on the reverse strand, counting down.
AACCAGTAGTGCAACGCAATCGTGTAGAGAATCTGGTTGTTCGGTATCACGTAACTGCGGTAGATGGCCAGCGGCGAACCGCGCTGCGCGAAATCGAGGAATGTGAGCGCCTCGTCGAACCAGAGGTCGCGGCTCAGATAGGCCGGCGCAAAGAGAAACAGCGCACCGAGAATCAGCACCGGCGGGAGCAGTCTTGTCAATCTCCTGTCCACGGAATACTCCAAAAAAAAACAGCGGAAAGCATTGCGCCTTCCGCCGTAGTCGGAAACGAAAACTCTTAGAGCGAGATCGCTTCGGAGGGGCACTCGCCGACGCAGGCGCCGCACTCGATGCAGGTACCGGCATCGACATCAGCCTTGCCGTCGTTCACGGAAATCGCTTCGACCGGGCAGGCGCCGACGCAGGCTTCGCAACCAACACACTTCTCTTTGTCAACCTTAGCCGCCATTTTGATTCTCCTTGGAGTTGTTTGTTGAAACGGGCAATGCACCTAATATAACTTCATTTTCTTAAATGTCAAATCCGAACCACTGCCTCGCGAAGCCGATTGAAAAAAGAAGCACAATCAGCACCGGAATTACAACCGTGACATAGATCCGCAACGCCGATGGAAAGCGTATCCCGCTGCCGGTGTTCGCCTCTGTGAGGAAATTCTTCCACCCCCACCCGTAGCGGGAGGTGCAGAAGAGCACCACGAAGAGACTCCCGAGCGGCAGCAGGTTGCCGCTGACGATGTAGTCCTCAAGGTCGAGAAACGTGCTATTCCCCCCGAGCGGATGGACTCCGCTGAGCAGATTGTAGCCGAACGCGCAGGGCAGCGAGAGCACGGCGATGCCGATTCCGGTTGTGAGCGAAGCCGCGAGACGGCTGAATTTCAGTTCGTCGATCAGGAACGCGATGATGTTCTCGAATACCGCAACGACCGTCGTCAGCGCCGCGGCACTCATGAAGAGGAAGAAGAGCGTCCCCCAGATGCGCCCGCCCTGCATGACGTTGAAGACGTTCGGCAGCGAGACGAAGACGAGTCCCGGCCCGGAGTCTGGACGCACTCCGAACGAAAAACAGGCCGGGAAGATGATGACGCCCGCCAGAATCGCCACGAGCGTGTCCAGCGCCACAATCGCGAGCGTCTCTTTCGGAAGCGTGTGCGAGCGGTCGATGTAACTGCCGAAGATTGCGATGCTTCCGACGCCGAGGCTCAGCGTGAAAAATGCCTGGTTCATCGCTTCGACGATCACGCGCGGCAGTCCGACGTGCCGGATCGACTCCGGGTTCGGGAAAAGGTAGAACGAGAGCCCCTCCGCCGCACCCGGAAGGAACAGCGTCCGCAGACACAGTCCGATGAGCAGCAGAAACAAACTCGCCATCAGGAACTTCGTAATTCGTTCGACCCCCTTTTGCAGCCCGATTGCGCAGACCGCCGTGGAACCGGCCACGGTGAACAGCATGAATCCGGCCATCGCAACCGGATTGGCGAGAAAGCCGTTGAAATGGGCGGCCACTCCTTCCGCGTCAAGTTCCGAAAGCGAACCTGCGGCGAACTTCAGCGCATAGGCGATCATCCAGCCTGTGACGGTCGTGTAGAACATCATTAAGATGATGTTGCCGAGGAAGAACACCGCACCGGGATAGTGCCATTTGAACCGTTTGTCGCTTGCGAGCGTTTTGTACGCGCCGAAGATATTGCGGCGGCTCGCGCGGCCGAGCGAAAGCTCCATGACCATGACCGGCATGCCGAGCGCGATGAGGAAGAAGAGGTAGATCAGCACGAAGATCGCGCCGCCGTACTGGCCGCAGATGAACGGAAAGCGCCAGATGTTTCCGAGCCCGATCGCGCACCCTGCGGTCAGCAGAATGAAGCCGAGCCGCGAACCGAGGCTCTCGCGGGAAGAGTCGTTGTTGTCCATGCGAAATCCCTGTTGAAATTGTTGATCCGCATAAAATACTCCTTTCTGGTTGATTGTGCAAATTTTTTTCTTGAAAATAACGGTTTGAGCGGTATCTTATTAAGGATGAAATGATCAGTCCGGCGTGAAATCCGGGAATTTACTATTTTTACAGACGGGGAAGATGTCATCATGGTCAAGTGCGGGATTATCGGCTGCGGAGTGATTGCGCCGACCCATATCGAAGGCTACCGGGCTCTGCCGGAAGCCGAAGTTGTTCACCTTTGCGACCTGATTCCGGAGCGGGCCGCGGCCCTCGGAGAAAAGTACGGCATCGCCCGTCGCAGTACCGATTACCGGGAACTGCTGGCGGATCCGGAGGTCGAAGCGGTCAGCGTCTGCACCGACCACGCGAGCCACGCGCGGATCGTGGTTGACGCGCTCGCCGCGGGCAAGCACGTGATCTGCGAGAAGGCGCTCGGCCGCGTGCCGGAGGATCTCGCCGTCATGGTGAAGGCCGCGAAGGCGCATCCGGAGCTCGTTTCGAGTGGAATTTTCCAGCACCGGTACGAACCCGCGAACCGCCGTCTGCGCAAACTTGTCGCGGACGGAAAATTCGGGAAGATCCTCACGGTGAATCTCGTCTTCAGCTGTCTGCGCACGGAGGAGTATTACCGCAAAGACGCCTGGCGCGGAACGGTTGCGGGGGAGGGCGGCGGCATCCTCATCAATCAGGCGATTCACCACCTCGACCAGCTGCGTTACCTCTTCGGCAATGCGAAGCGGCTCGTGAGCCGCACGGCGAACCTCACGCATCAGGGGGTGATCGAGGTCGAAGACACGGCCGCGTTTCTGATGGAGTTCGATTCCGGGCTCTTCGGCACGGTCACGGCGACCAATTCGAGTTGCGTGGAGTGGCGGAGCTTCCTCACGATCGTCGGAACCGAGGCAAATCTGGAATATGCGAACGAGAAGCCGGTCTTTGTGGAGTCCTCGATCGAGGGGCGCGCGGCCGAAATCGAACAGGCGCTGACCGTTCGCGAGGAGGAGAAGGGGGCGATCGTCGGCAAGAAATACTACGGCGCAGGCCACACCGCTCAGCTTGCGGACTTCATCGATGCGATTCAGGAGAAGCGCCGGACCGAAGTCGAAATGGCCGATGCGGCCGATTCCGCCGCTCTTGTCATGGCGGTTTACGAATCGGAACGCACCGGCTCCTGGGTAGATATTCCGGCGTATTGACCGGCTGGTTTTTCCGAATATTCAGTAAATGGTCGTTTTGCCGTCCGCATGGACGGCGAACACTTTCTTCAGGGAGTCGACCAGAAGTTCATCTCCCTTCCGCAGATAACTGCCGTTGGCGCAGAAGAACCGCACTGGTTTGCCATTTTCGCTTGTCACGGCCAGCAGGCAGGCGTCGGTGTCCCATCCGGCGAGCGTGTTATTGGAGTTGCGGTGGCGCATGCGGCCGTCGGCGAGCAGGTTCAGCCATACTTCGGTTGATTTCGTGCCGCGGGTGATGCGGACTCCGATGGCGTTGACCGCTTCGAGCCGCTCGATTTCAGGTGCATCGCCCGGGTTGAGCAGAATCGCCGTGACGAATTTCATGACTCTCGCTTCGCCGGGCGGCACGATCGCATAGTAGGGCACCGGGGCGTTCTGGGCGTGGTCGACGAGTCCCTGCTTTTCGACCAGCCGTACCCGCTCGGGGAAGTCGTGTTCAAATCCCTCGGCGAACCGTTCCGGGAAAAGCGGCCGGATCGCGATGTCGGCGCTTCCTTTCGTCACATTCAGATCCAATCCCTTGCGGACGGTTTCCCCCCCCAGTGTGAATCAGCCACTCGAACTTGCCGGGATGGAATGTCTTGAGGTCGTCGATCACAAGGATCACGTCGTCGATCCAGAGAAAACTGCGATAGTTGCGGATGAAATTCTGCGAGACCGGACCGGTGGCATCTGCCAGCACATATTTCAGCGTTCCGGCATCGATCAGATGGTGGACCGAACCGGGGAATTTCGAGCCGTGATAGGTGTCCTCCGGATTTTCTCCCTCGCCGTTGAACAGCACGACGTTGTGCGCGGTGCTCTGGCGGTAGTAGGCGTCGTACTGCGGATGCGGGTACCAGCAGTTGCCGGAGTCGATCAGCAGATTTTTGCCGCGGTGAAAGAGCAGGAACGAGCCCGCGTCGGCGTGAGCGTGGTTCCAGGTGAAGCCCGATTTCACGGCCAGCAGCGTCGCGTCCTTTTTCCACGAGTCGCGCATGACCGCCCACCCCATGTCCGGGTAGAGCGCGCTCGTCGGCAGATCGGGGAGGGCGGGCGCGTTAGCAAGCTCCTCCGCGGAGGGGTAGAATACCTGCCCGAGCGGAGAATTTTGCGAAATTGCCTCCTTGTAACTGGAGTTTGCCGTTTGCGCGAGATACCAGAGATGGCGCGCCTTCCCGAGCCCGTTCGCACGGAGCCAGACCAGCGGCTGGCTGCCGTCCGCATGCAGCGAGGAGTCGCCGAAGTTCAGCGAGAGCAGCCCGTCGCTTGAGGGATAAGAGCTGTTCAGGAAGAAATCTCCGACTTTGCTTAGCAGCGGGATTTCCGGCAGCGCGTCTCTCCGCGCATTGTTCCAGGCGGTGTGAAATGTAAGATAGGTTGAAAGCGCGTAGTTCCCGTAGCCGACACTCTCGTAGAATCCTCCTTCGCGGTCGAAGGTGGAGGGTTTGTTGTTGAGCATGCTGCCGGGATATTCGAACCACTCCTTTGTCGCGGTTTTGATCCGTTCGAGGTACGGCAGTACGCGCGGCTCCTCATCCGAAACCGCCAACGCCGCAAAGCCGGGCAGAAAGACGCAGGAGCTCCACCAGTTGTGCCCCATCGAGTCGAGCGTGGTTGTGCGGGTTTTGCCGAAGAGCCATTCCCCAAGCATCGGTTCGATGCCGCGCGTGACGATGCCGGAAGCGATGGCTTTGCGCTCCTCCGGCGTGAGCATGTCGCGGATGCTGTCGAAGCCGAGTCCCATTTCATAGCACTTGTGGGCGCCGCCGAGGCCGCCGTTCCAGGGAGCGGCGGTCGGGGAAACGCACTCCTTGAGGAGTTTTTCCCGGACCTTTTCGGCGTATTTTTTATCTCCGGTCACGCGGTAGGCGAGCGACCACGCTTCGATCCGGTTTTTCCCGCCGCGTTCGACGAGTTCAACGACTTTTCTGCGCCCCTCCGGCGTTTTCAAGTGAGCGATGTTCTTCTCCGTGAAGAGCAGTCGGGGGGCGTTCCCGGCTGCGCACAAAAATACGACGCCGAGAAACAGCAGTGGAAAGAGCAGCCGTTTCATGGGACTCCCTCTTATTTCGCTTGTTTGTACAGCACGACGGTCGTGCCGGGCTTGACCTCGAGGACGGTCCCTCCCTCGACAGCCGGGCCGTCCGGAAGAATGCGGTAATTCCCGGCCGGAACCGTGAAACGGTAGGTTTTGTTCTTCCGTGTGGCGTTCATCGCGATCTCGTAAGGGCCGTAGCCGCAGCGGTAGAATTCCGCCTTGCCGATGAAGGTCTGGTCGTCGGCATGTTCCGCCTGCGGGATTTTGATGCCGGCTTTGAGCTGCCGATAATAGCCGCCGGGGTAGTTGAAGCGGTTCGGGCGGAACCCGTAGACCACCCAGTCCGGCTCGGTGCTGAACTTGCCGGAGGGAATGAACTCCTGCTCCTGATGAACGGTTGCGATGTGTTCGGCCTGCGGCGTGACCAGATGGATTTTGCAAGGTTGTTGATGCCGCGCTGGGCACGCCAGTAGAGCTCGGCGAAGAAAACGTCCGATCCGTTCTTGAGCGCCACGACGCCGATCTCCTCGTCAGTGAAGACGAAATCCTCTCCGCGCATCGGCATGCCGCCTTCGGCCTTGTCGAGTTTTTTCAGGATTTCCGTGTAACGTTCCGGCAGATGGAGCAGCCCGATGAAATCGGGACGTTTGCCGGGGCGCAGACTCGCGGCGACGTTCTCCTGAAAATAGCCGTCGGCGAGCATCTCCTTGAAGCAGCCGAGCAGTTTCTCGTTACCGGTGTAGTAGATCGTGCGCAGGTCGATCCCCTTGCCGACATAGGCCGGTTCACCCGGAAAGTGGGCGTTCCGCCAGTCGATGTAGACTTCGAGCCGCATGACCGGATGGTTGTCGACGGTCACGCCGGGGTAGCGGAAGATCGTGCGCGCGAGCGCGGCCTGTTCCATCGTCCGGAAGATCTCCGGATCGCCCTTGCCGGTACGGCGGTCGAGGGTCGCTTCATAGCTGTCGGCGGAGGTCCAGATGGTGCTTTCTCCGTAGTTGCCGACGAATCCCCACTCTTTGGAGAGGAATTTCTTCGTAAGTTCGTAATAGTTTTTTCCAGGGGTATTTTTCGGGTCGGCGTTGGAGAGATCGGGATTGATTCCGTTGCTCCACGGCAGGATGCCGAGCGCCTCTTTCATGAACTTCAGCGTCACTTCGAGCGGCACGCCGCGCGAGTCGTCGAGAATGTGGACAGCGCGGTTGTTGCGGTGGCCGTTGTTGTCGACGATCTGGCTCTGGTTTGCGAGCCAGCGGCGGTCGCGCACGAGCTGGAACGTGCTCGCCTCGAAGAGATCGCACCAGAGGTCGCGCCGCTTGACGGCTTTTCCGGCGCCGTTGTCGATCTCCTCGTCCAGAACGGGTTTCAGGGCGTCCTCGAGCAGAATGAGTGCGGTCGCCTGTTCGCCGCAGCCGGTCCAGCTTCCTTTCGTGACGACTTTCTCCGGCTCCTTGACGAAACGGCGCGCGAGCGCGTCGATCGCGGCGGTCACATATTCGACAACTTTCGGATTGCGGTAGGCGCTGCACCACGGAACGTGGTATGCTTCGGCGACGAGCGGAAGCCGCCACGGGTCACGCGCCGGATCGCTCTTCAGACATTTGGCCAGTTCGCGCTCGATGCGCGCCTTGACCGCGTCGAGGTCGATCTCCGGAATGTCGGAGCGGGGAGTCGGCGGCTCGACCGCGACTTCGGTGTCGGGCCGGAAATACGGATCGGAGTGGATGTAGACCGCGTAGATGCCGCGGCTGTCCTGCGAGACGTTTTTCTGGAACTGGCCGAAATTGTTGCCGTATCCCCAGATCTTTCCGGTGGCGCGGATTGCGACGTCGATTTCGGACTTGCCTTTCGTCGCAACTTCCGGCAGCACGAACGTCGTGCAGGTGAAGCGGCCCGCGTACTGCGGATTCGGGTTCGAGGCGTGCGGCGCGTCGCGCGGTTCGCACTGTTCGTAGTCGAGGATGTCGTAATCGCCGAGGTGCATGTATCCCATCTGTTTGTTGTCGATGAACATCACAAGGTGGTCGTGCGTCACGTCGCCGCCCCAGAACTTGACGGTGATGTAGTTCTTCGCTGCGGGATCGACTTTCAGCCGGAAACGCATCGGGGCGCTCTGCCAGCTCTCTGTTTCCGGTTTCAGGAGTTTGCGCCCGGTGGTATTGTACGCCCCCTGGACGACGGCGCTCTCTTCTCCGATGAAGTTGTGCGCCTTTTCGCTTTCGGCGTCCCCGAACCGGATCGCGTCGAGCGTGCCGGCGGGACTGGACAGCGCGAGCAGCGCGGCCGCGGCCGTGACGAGAATTGTTTTCTTCATGGATATTCCTCCTTACTCCGTCTTTTCCAGCAGCTTGCCGTTGCGGTGAAGTTCGACCGACGGTTTTGCCTGTGTGCTGTAGAAGTTATTGATTTTCAGGCGATCGATCGTGCCGTCGACCAGTGTGACTTCCACGGTGTTTTCGTCGAGCGCACGGGCGGATTTCACGCGGGGAGTCCCCTCGTGCGGTTCGAGGACGGTCAGGAACTTCGCCTCTTTCCCGACTGTGCGGACGCTCGTGACCTTGCGCAGATTCTCCTCCTGGTCGGCCGGGAAGTCGCCCCCGACCGATGCCGTGAGCCGGACCGCGTTCAGCCCGGAGAGGTCGAATGTCAGCGTGGCGGGTTTTTTGTCATCCTTCGGCTCCGCCGCGAGCGTGTCGAAGCAGACCATTCCCGCGAGCCGCACGGGGCCGCCGTAGTAGTCGTTGCCGGACTCCGGCAGCGCCTTCAAGTTCACGGCGGCCGGTTTGAGCGACGAGAGCGGAATGGTTTTGCCATCGGCGGTTTTCAGCGCGGCGTTGCCCCAGAAGAGTGTGTCGGCGGTGCCGCGCTTGAACTGGTCCTTGCGGGTTTCGAGCGTCAGATGTTTGACGCCGGTCACGTCGATGTCGAGGTCGCCGCGGCCGAGAATCCAGGCGTGGAACATGCCGGAGGCGAGCTCTTTCCCGTCGCCGAGAACCCGATCGTTCAACCGCTTGGCGACCGACTGCGACTCGGGATAGTCGCCGATGAGCAGCTGCGCTTTCCGCGGCCAGAGCTGCCGGGCTTCGACGAAGAGTTCGCCCGGCTCATGGTAGTAGTCGTCGGTCAGCTCGAGGCCGCCGCGGCGGTTTCTGCCGTCCGCTTTTTTCGGGTTGAAGTGGTACCGGCTCGTGAGTTTCACCGGGGCGGTCATATCGTACTCGTCGACGTTGACCACGAACTGTCCGGAGGAGAGCGGGGAGACGTCGAACTGCTCCCGGTGGCCGGTCTTCTTCACTCCCTCGAGCGGTTTTGCACCGCGCAGGTGCAGCAGATTGTCGAATGTATGCTCCTTTTCGCTCTTCAGATAGTCGGCGACGAGCACGTAGTCATCGGTCACGAGCTGCAGTCGGCGTGCAAAGACCGGTTCGGTGTAATCGGTGGTTTCCGTGAACGGCGGATGGTTTTCCGGAATCGGGACGAACCGCTCGGTCCCCTCGCGGATTTCCCTGACCTTGTCGTAGCCGCCGAGGAAAAGCGGGTTGCTCCAGCGGGTGGAACCGTCAGCCGCGACCGCCTGCAGGTATTTCCCCGTGTGGAACAGCAGCGGACGGCATTCGGTCGGCTCCTGCATTTTGCCATCTACCACAACCATGTTGTGCGCCAGCGACGGCTGCACCCAGAATTTGTACATGAAACTCGGATAACCGTACCAGGTCGACTCCGGATTCCAGAATCCGCGTCCATAACGCATCAGGCTCAGCAGGCTCAGCCGGTCGAAGTGTCCGTGAAAACCGCCGTGGGTGCCGTATTTGAAGCCGAGCTGAATCTGGTCGCGATCGGAGCCGGACTGCGAGCGCAGCAGCGCGATTCCGGCGTTATCGCTGTGGGCGGAGTTCCGGTAAAGGGTCGGCGTCTCCTCCGGCAGTTCCGCGACGGCGTAGACGAGGTCGCGGGTGGAGTTCCGCTTCAGAATCGCCGCGTAACGCGGGTCGCGATAGGCGTAGTAGGCCAGTTCAAACACATCGCCGCCGACGGAGAACTCGTGCCCGTCGCCCATGCCGATCATGATGCCGCGGTAGTCGGGATAATCGAGGACTCCGTCCCACATCGCTTTGAATCCGAGGCTGTTGCGCGTAATCGGACCGTATTTCGTAAATGCCATGCCCTGATAATTTTCCAGTTCATAGGGACGGCGGCCGGAGAGATCCGAGAGCGCGATCGGGAACTGCGCGTTCAGGAGGTCGATTCCGAACGGTTTCGCCATCAGCCCGAGCTTCGTGAAACACTGCGCGCAGTGCAGATTGTAGGTGACCGACATCTCAAACCACCAGCCGTCGCTCATCGTTCCGCAGACGAACTGGTCGATCAATCCGGTCGGCGCATAGACGAGCGTGTTGAACCGCGCCAGATCGTGCAGGATGAGCGCACAACCCGCCGCCGGAACCTGATTGAAAATCGTCCAGTTCGTGATCGCGCCGTCGCCCATGCGGTCGATGACCGTGTCGATGAAGAGGCGTATCGTGTGCTCCACTTGTTCGCGCTCGGAAGGAGTGAGCTTGTCGCGAATGATGTCGTAGGAGTTCGCCACGAGTTCGAAGGTGCCGCCCTCCTGCGGCTGTCCCTGGCTGGTTGCATGCAGCAGCACGGGGTATCCGTCCTTCGGATTGCTGAACATCAGCAGAAAATCGCGGATTTTCTTCAGATACTGCTCTTCCCCGGTTAGTTTATACAGAATCAGGCAGCTGCGCAGTTTTTCCTCGTAACGGGTGCGGACGACCCCCATCGTCCCCTGATCGGACATGACGCCGGATTTTGCGGGCGGCGTCCAGCCGTCCGCGAGCGCTTTCGCTCTGGCGAACTCCTTTTTTGCCCATTCATATTTTTCGACGTTGGCGGCGATCTCCTTCCAGCCGGCCTCATCCCGCATCAGAAACGGCGAGGGGACGCGCTGGACGGTGATGAATTCGAGCGATTCCGGTACCGCGCCGGGGGCGACCGGTGAAACCTCGACCCGCGTAATTTCGTTCGCTCCTGCGGGCAGCCGGGTTGGAACTTCAACCGTCAGAGTGACGGCGGCGGTTTCTCCGGGTACGAGTTCAAGCGTGTCTTGTGAGAGTTTCGCGGACATTCCCTCCCAGCCGCGCCTCGGCAGCGTCAGGCGGAACGCCTGTTTGCGGCTGGTCGTATTTTTGACCGTGAACGGATATTCCGCAACGCCGTTTTCGGCGGCCTTCGAGCGGATCGGCGCACTCAATTTCACGAACGGAGCTTCGACAAACCGCACATTGCGGATTTCGGCTTTTCCGTTTTTCGCCGTGAACGAGAGCCGGCCGATGAACTTCAACGTGTAGTTTTCGCCGCGTGCGAAGTCGAACGAGGAGATCGGCAGCTCCATGCTCTGCCACTCCGCCGAGACAGGCAGCCGAAACGTCGCATTCGTACGGTCGAATCGATCGCGCCGCCCCTCGTACTCCGCGACGTGCAGCGTGGCACTCCCCTCGAAGGGTGTCGCGCCGATGTTGCGCGCTTCAAACCGCACGGCGTAGACGTCGCGCAGATCCCAGGCGGAGTCGTTTTTCTGCACAAGTCCGTGCCAGTACCAGCCCTTGGATCCCTTCGGCGCGGCCAGCGTCGCGGGTTCGTCGAGCGGCACGGCGGCGGGGTCATTCAGTTTGAGGTCGGCGGTGTTTGCCGTTCCAGCGAGGCAGAGCCCCAGCAGAAATGGAAGAGCGTATGGTCTGGACATGCGAAGAGTCTCCTATTTGACGATGTGAAATGTGCGCGTGACCGGGCGGGCCGTCTGCCGTTCCGGTTTGGCTCCGCTGCCGCAGCCGTACTGCCACGCGGTGACCTTGACTTCGACCGGGAATTTTGCATTCGGCGGAATCTCCGTGAAGATGAGCTCCTGATTGTTCAGGTAAGCCGGGCCGTGGACGACGAAATATTCGACCGGAAACCCCGTATTGCAGACCGCATGGAGCGTGATCGACTTCGTGCCCTCTTTCACATCCGGAATCTCAGGGAATGTGATGAACTGGCGGATGCCGCGAGTGTTCTTTGCCGGAACGCTCATCGAAGATTGCAGCACACTGCGGCGGAAAACCGCGTCTCCCGGATGGATCGCGTTGAACGAGAACGAGTGAGAGCGGTTGCTCCGGTTGAAGCCAAACCGGTCGAATCGCACTGCGACGGTCTCATCGTCAAGACGTACCACCGGGCCGCTCGATGGATAGATCCGCACATTTTCCGGGTCGTCCCCATGCACAAGCCCGGTTACGGTTTTGCCGTTCCGGTCGGTGAGGGAATCCGGAAATCCCCCTTTGAGCCGGAATGTGAGTCCGTCCTTCCCGGGCCGGAAAGCCGGATGGACCTGAAAGTGGTCGCCGCGCCGCGGCAGCATTTTCCCTTCCTGCACGTAACCGATTTCCTGCCGTTTCTTCCCGCGATAGAGTGCCTCGTGCGCTTCGTGAAATTTCGCGTGTTCCTCATCGAAGACCCAGTTGTTTTCGGGGCCCCACTTGCCGACTTTCGCCGGCTGGAACGTGCCGACCGGGGCGGCAGGAACGCGCGGCGGATTGTCGCCCTGCCAGAAGTCGATGTACCAGCCGTCGGCGACGGCGACTTTTTTCAGCGGAAGCGTGCCGACGCCGCGCGCCTTGTCCGCTTTCATGAGATATTTCCCCATGTAATCGATGATGGCGTCGTTGATGTCGAAATGGGTCGAGCCTGGATCGGAAATCTCCGTGAGCACGATGCCCGGCACCTTGCTGCGGACGATCAGCGGGCGGTCGTTCCCGACCGGGCCGTAGCCGCCCGTGCGCTGCAGAAACGGGATCCCCTCCATGCGTTTGAGGTCGTCCGGCGTGATGGTCGGATTCGTTCCGAACGTGCGGTCGTGAAAGAGTCCGGGGGAGGTTCCGTCAAACGAAATCCCGGAGATCGTCCGCTCCGGTTTCTATGCCGCGAGCTGGTAGGGGAAGTCCGCCATCGCGGAGTGGCCGAGACCGACGAACGGAACCTGTTCCAGCTCCGGGTAGCCGGTGATTTCGGCGAATTTGCGGAACATCGCTTCAAGCGGTTCCGTGTGCGCCGGATTGCGCGGATCGAGATTTCCGTTCCACGGTTTGCCCGAGAAATAGGAGGGGGCGATCCAGATGCAGCCATAGTCGAGTTTCTGAAGGTACTCCCGGAATTTCGGATGCTCCATGATCGGGCGTTCGAGCATGTTGTACTGACCAATCACGACGCCGCGCACGTGTGCGGTCCTTTCCGGAATGTAGAGGAATGCCTTCGACGGTTCGCCCGTTTCGTGGCTGATCGATCCGGGGATGTCGACCGACCACTGCCAGACCGCCCGGTCGAGTTCCATTCCGCGGAAGGGGGAAACAGCCCCCTGGGCCTCCGGGATCGGAGCGAAGGCGCCGGTAATGGCGCTTCCCTTGAACTTCCCGCGCTCCTTGTATCGGGCGCAATTCAGTTTTCCCTCGATGCCGTAGAAGATGAGGATCGATTTTTCGCGGCCGGGAGCCGGATCGTCTTTCCCGTCGATGCCGAGCGTCGGGAAATCGAGCGAAACTTCCCGGTTGGAAGCGATGATCTCCCGCATTTTTTCCGTGACGTCGAGATAGTTCCCGTTGTCGCCGAACCAGGCGCTGCCGAGTTGAAATTCCTGGGAGACCGGCGTATTCGCCGCGATGCCGCTGAAGGTCCGTTCGTCAAGTTCGGCGGTTTTCTCCGTGCCGTCGTTGTCCTTGTAGGTAACGACGAGTTTCTTGGCAACGCCGGGTGCGGGATCTCGCCCCGCCATCCGGTTTCCGTCGATCCAGCCGAAATAGAGGTCGTCGTTGATCCTCATTTCCCGGAATGCGGCGGTCACGTCGGCCCAACGGTTGTCGGAGCCGAATTTTGCGCTGCGCACTTCGAGCGCCGCGGCTGCGAGCGTGCCGCAGAGCAGCGTTGCGATGAACAGAGACCGGACGGGATGAGTCATCATGCTTCCTCCTCCTGCAGTTCGAGTTTGGCCGCGACCGATTTTTCCGCCGGGCGGCGGTTTTTGCGTTTCCCGAGGTAGAGCAGCCATGCTCCCAGAGCGGTGACGAATCCGCCGCAGCCGAGGATCGCGATTCTGCCGGCCGGGGCGTTGTCGAACACCAGCAGCGCGAGGATCGAGATTCCGTAGACCAGTGCGAGCATGCCGATCGTGAAGAACTGGCGCGCATCGCTGTTGTACTCCTCGCCGGAGCACTCGGTTTCGGGGTCGATCGGGCGGTTCATGTCGTCGAAGAACTGATTCACGCGCTTCTTCACCTCGGCGCTGCGCCGGTCGGGGAAGAGCATCGTTCCGTAGAACCAGAGCACGCAGACCGAGATCAGAATCCCGGTGGTGATTGCGAGCTTCAGGTCGTTGAGTTCATTGCTGTTGAGATTGCAGGCCGCGAACCAGGTCGCCAGATTCTCTTTCGTAAGAACAGCCGCGAGCAGCAGCGAGAAGGTGAATCCGACTGCGAGCGTGCTCCACGCCGCCCAGTCCGGTGCTTTCTTGTGGAACATTCCGAGCATCATCGGAACCGCCTGCGGGATACCGGTACAGGTCGCCGTGATGAGCACGAGTTCGTAGAGTTGCAGATCTTTCAACGTCGCGAAGAAGATCGCCACAAGCGCGTAGAGGATTCCGAGCACGGCGGTGAAGAGCCGCCCGAGATGGAGCTGTTTCGTCTCGGAGGCGTGCGGGTTGATCAGCGGCAGATAGATGTTGCGGATGATCGATCCCGCAGTCGCATTGAGTCCGGAATTCATGCTCGTGAGCGTCGCGGCGAAAATCCCGCAGACCAGCAGCCCGAGCAGCCCCTGCGGCAGCGCGAGCGATGCGATGTGAATGAAACTCGCCTCCTGTGGATTCCCCATCTTCGGATAAAGTTCTTTGAGTTCCGGCAGTGTGAAGAGCACCGCGCAGGTGAGCGGCGGAATCATGATGATGAACGTGTGCGGCAGCGCGGCGAGCCACGAGATCGCGCAGATCTTCCGCGCATCCTTTCCGGTTTTGACGAAGACAAAGCGCGATGCGCCTGCAGCGAGGCTGTTGCCGAGAATCGTCTGATTCAGAATCAGCGTGACGAGGTAGGGAATGAGAATCCACCAGCGGCTGAACTGATTCCAGTCGACCAGTTCCGGCTTCGAGCTCACCGCTTTGACCAGTCCGGAGAAGCCGCCGATCGATTTGCCGGTGCCGCCGAGATTGTCCGAGTAGAGGATCAGCAGCACCACTGCGAGCGAGACCACGACGAGGATCAGCATCTGGATGAAATCCCCCGCCGTCGCGGCCCACGATCCGCCGAGCATGGTCATCACGACGATGATCGTCGTCAGGACGATGATGAGGAACAGCATGCCGCCGTCGATGCCGAGCGAGGTCGCGAATTCGTTGAACGCCCCCTGATTCAGCCACTGCAGTTCGTTCGGAAAGACGCAGCTCATGAAGAGTGCGATCGTGTAGAGTGAAATTCCGCCGAAGATGATATTGAACGGCATCGGCAGCCAGGTGATGACCTGCTCATTGATTCTGCCGAAGCGGTTGCGCACGGCTTCCGCTCCGGTGATGACGCGCATCTGCCGGAATTTGTGCGCCGTGAAGAATACCGGGAACACCGTTCCGCAGAAGTTCGCGATCGGCAGCGTCAGGAAGAAGAGGCCGCTGTAATAGATCTTTCCCGCCGCGCCGGTGTAGGTCCACGCCGAGAATCCGGTCATGAACATGCTCGCCGCGGCGATCCACCACGCCATGTTTCCGCCGCCGCGGAAGTAGTCGCTCGCGTTGCGGCTGAATGATTTGAACACCGGGCCGAGCGCGAGCATGAAGAGCAGGTAAAACCCGATGACAAGATAATCCGACAAGTGCAGCATGGTTATCCCCCCGCAATGCTTTCGATCAATCGTCCGAGGCGACGGTCCAGAGGCCGTTCGGCTCTTCGGTGGTGCCGGTGCCGATAGTGGCACGGGGCATCATGGCGTCGACATGTCCGTCGACGAAAAGATAATTCCAGGAGTTCCCGTGCGAAGTTGCCGGAACAAATGGAGTCCGGCTGCCGGAAAGTCCCTCCTGCTGGTGACTTGGAGAGGCGGCGCTGCTGTACGAGGCCTGATCGACGAAGGCGTTTTCGGCAGGCTGCATCGGATGCTCCACGATATGAATCACCTGGGAGGCGTTCGGAATGTTTCCGATCTTCTTTACAATAATCCGGTCACTGGTCCAGTCAGACAGAAATCCGCCGGTGCTGTTGCGGTTGTCCCGGTTATTATAAGAGTAGGATCTCGCATAAACTCCAGCTCTGTTCGCCATGCTGCGCGGATTCGATGGGCAGTGGAACACCATCGCGCTTTTGGTCTTGCTGGTGTCGTAGGCGTTGGGAGCATTCATGTAACCTTCGAAGATCAGCTGGCTCCAGGGACGTCCGTTCGGTTTGCCGTACCAGGGCAGAATGAAGTCGTTGTTGTCGGCGCTGTACATCTGCGCATAGGTCCCGATCTGTTTCATATTTGCGGAACAGCTGGTTCTGCGGGCCGATTCCCGCGCTTTGTTCAGGGCTGGCAGCAGCATGCCCGCGAGGATTGCAATGATCGCAATTACGACCAGCAGCTCGATCAACGTGAAATTTCGACGACTCTTTCCCGACCGTTTCATGTTACCGTTCTCCTTTGATGAGTTCAGGTTTGACGAAAATCTCGTTCACGGCTCCGCTGCTTTCGCCGTTGATGCGGCGCAAAAGCTGATCGACCGCCATCTGACCGATCTGGCTGATCTTGATGTCGATCGTCGCGGGGCGCGGGGATAGATATTGCAAAGCGACTTCATCGGCGTTGCAGCCGATCATGTCGAGATTCCGGGCGGGATAACCGGCGGCGAGCAGTTCGATCTGAATGCCGAGCATGTCGTGGTCAACACAGAAAAACGCCCCGGTGATGTCGTCGCAGTTTCGGAGGAAATCCACAGCGAGTTTCCGGTAGTTTTTCTGTACTTCGCGTTCAGGATGTTCCAGCTTGAATACGACCGGTTCCAGACCGAGGGAGCGTGCCCGTTCGCAGAATCCGTTCTCCCTGGCGCCGAACGCGGAGTGAGTGGGATCGGTGTTGAAAAATGCCACTTTCCTGTGGCCGGGCGAAGCGAGATATTCGGCCGCGATCGGACCGACTGCCGAGTTGTCGTAGAAGATGTGGTCGAACCGGTGCTCCTCGTCCGCGTGGTCGCGGAAACACCAGACCGTCGGCAGATCGGGCAGCGACTTGCGGAATCCCGCCGCCGCTTCCGGCGTGGGCGGCTTTGAGAAGAAGATCACTCCGTCGCACCGGCGTGATGAAACACACTCCGGCAGCCGTCCGTCTTTGTCGAGGTTGCCGAGGAACAGCGAGAGCTGACGCCGCAGCAGCGTCGACTGCACACTGCCGATCAGAATCGGCAGCACCGGCAGTCTCCACAGCTGTTCCAGCGAGAAATCGCAGAGCGAGACCAGCGCGATCACCCCAGTCCGGATCCCGATCCGGGTTGCCGCTTTCGGGCCCGGACGCACGATTCGGGGGCGATAGTTGGTTTTTGCCACGACTTTTTCGATCTTCGCGGCGATCTGCGGCGAAAGCGATTCCGGCTTGTTGAAAAAGCGCGAAACCGTACTGATGCTCACATTGGCGGTTCTGGCGATTTTTTTGATATCACAATACGTTGATTATAAGTGTATTTTATTTTTCTACAGAGATCCGGATCATGTTCCAGCTGGCGGCCGGGAGTATGGCTCTGAGGGTATTTTTTTCAAGCGTTGCACCATCGAGTTTCACGGGTCGGACTTTCTCTTCCGCCGCGGAGTTGACCGCCTTGAGGTCGGGATGGCTGATCGACTCATGTTCGAGGACGGAAACCGGATCGAAATCCTCGAGCCTGAGTTCGAGTTCCATCGCTTCGGAGAGATTCCGGTTGACCGCGAAGAGCACGACTTCATTGCGATCGGCATTGTGGACGCAGGTGCAGTACAGATAAGGAATCCCACGGCATGCGACCGCGGGAGAATCCGTATCAAGGCGATACTCCGCATCATAGCAGGGGGAGTCGACCACGACGCGCAGCGCGGTGCCGCGTCCGTAACGGGAGGTCAGAGCGAAGGGGTGGAACGTGGTCTGCCGCCACGCTTTGCCGTTTTTTTCCGTCATGATCGGGGCGATCACGTTGACGCTCTGGGCGAGGCAGGCGATCTTGACCCGGTCGGCGTGATTGATCAACGTCATCAGGAGCATTCCGACGAGCAGCGCGTCCTCCATCGTGTAGACGTCTTCGAGCAGCGGGCGGGCGACGCTCCACTCGGGGGAGTCGATCTCTTTCCCGTTCGAGTGGAACCAGACGTTCCATTCGTCGAAGGAGAGCATGATCCGCTTCTGCGACTTTTTGCGGGTGCGGACGAAATCACAGCAGGCGACGAGCCGGTCGATGTAGTCGGACATCGCCTCGGCCTGCGCGAGATAGCCCGGCGTCGTATCGCAGCGGTTGCTGAAATAGTGATGGATCGAGAGGTAGTCGACGAGATCGTAAGTGTGTTCGAGCACCGAGCTCTCCCACTCTCCGAGCGTCGGCATACCGGCGTGGGAGGAGCCGCAGACGACCAGTTCGATTGAGGGGTCGGTCCACTTCATCATCTTGGCGGCTTCGAGCGCGGTGCGGCCGTAGTCGTCGGCGTTGCGGTGGCCGGTCTGCCACGGGCCGTCCATCTCGTTGCCGAGACACCAGACTTTGACGCCGTAGGGTTGTTCGGCGCCGTTCCGGCGGCGCTGGTCGGAGAGGGCGGTTCCGCCTGGGAAGTTGCAGTATTCGACGAGCTGCTGCGCCTCGGCCGCGCCGCGGGTGCCGAGGTTCACGGCCATCATCGGGGCGGTGTTGGCTTTGCGGCACCATTTCATGAATTCGTCGGTTCCGAAGAGGTTCGGTTCGAGCGCTTTCCACGCGAGGTCGAGCCGGGCGGGGCGCTGTTCGCGCGGGCCGACGCCGTCCTCCCAGTTGTACCCCGAGACGAAGTTGCCGCCGGGGTAGCGCGTGAGCGGCATATCGAGTTCGCGGATGAGCTCAATCACATCCCGGCGGAAGCCGTCCTCGTCGGCCGACGGGTGTTCCGGCTGGTAGATTCCTTCGTAGACGGCACGGCCGAGGTGTTCAATGAAACCGCTGTAAATGCGGTTGTCGATCTTGTCCACGAGGTAGTTGCGATTCACGATGACACGGCTTTTCATAAAGATGCTCCTCCCCGAAGTTGTAGAATGGAGAATTCTGAGGCAGGAATAAAAATAGCACGTTCGTGTGTTTTTGCAAATCCTTCTGCCGGATTTATGCTCCATGATCTGCTGTGAAAATCGCGGAACTGCTGTTTGTTGAGCCCCGCCATGGCGCTTATGGTTCGGTTTTCAACTTGATCCGCCCGAACTGAGCGGCCCAGCTTTCCTGAACTCTGCCGATTTTGAAGCTGATTTTCAGGTATGACGTTCCTTTTTTCAATCCGGAGGCCGGGGAGAGAAGCCACTCGTTGAATTCCGAGGGCGCCCCGGCGGCGGCTTTCAGCTTGACCGGCGTGTAGGTTTTTCCGTCGGAAGACTCTTCGACCGAGAAATGGTTGACCGGATTCTGATCGGCCGACTTCTTCCAGAGATAGACTTTCAGCTCGAAATCCGTATATCGCTGTCCGTCGCCGGAACTCAGAATGCCCGCCGGATAGACGCCCGGCTCCTTCACGCTGTTCTCGTCGACCTTGAGCCGGGCGCTCTCCCCGTTGAAGTAGTGCCGGTTCGAGGGATCGAATACGACGAATTCGGATTGGGTCCCCGGCAGAAACAGATCGGTCAGCGCCCGGCTCTTCGCGCTCCCGAGGATCGAGCGCGGAGTCGGGATCGTGAACGGCGTACCCTTTCCGTCGTGCAGATCGAAGAGCTTCGCATTCGCCGCTTTCACCGCGGTGAGCATCTCCTCGTAGGGCTGGTCGCACTGGTTGACGAGCCCGAAGTTGAACGCCTCCCCGTCCGGAAGCCCGCGACGCGTGACCGGCTGATCCCAGTAGATGAAGTAGCCGAACCCGATGCAGAGCGGATTGACCGCCGCCCCCTCCGTGAAAAGTCGGAAGCCGGTGCCGCGGTCCGCCTGGGAGCGAACCGTGTTGTTTCCGGAGTAGCCGGGGTATCCGCGCCCCTCCGTCACGAACGAGTACTCCAGCACGGTGAACGGCGTATCGGCCCGCATCAGACGGTCCATGTCACGGTCGACCCATCCGAGCGAGAGCCCGTAGATGTTGAACCCGAGGAAATCGACGTATTTCGCCGCCCCCTCGTACCAGTCGACCGATTGTTTCGGGCAGTGGGCCGCTCCCATGAACATGTGATACGGATCATGCTTGCGGAAGAGTTCGCGCAGAATCCGGTGATACCGCTGCGAGGAGAGGTTGATGAACTCGCGGACTTCCGCGACAGGTACTCCGGCAGACTCCAGTTTCGCCGCCAGCAGTCCGGCGCGATTTTCTCCCGGCCGGTCGAACAGTTCCGCAACCCCGGCGAAATCCCCGCCCCGCTTCTGTGCGAGGAAGTCGAGGAACGCGCCTTTGGCGAAGCAGTCTGCCGGTTCCTGAAGCAGCAGAGCGACGAGCTCTTCCGACCAGCCGTTTTCATTCTCCATCGAGTAGGCGATCAGCATCGGGTCGCCGCGGCGGCGGTCGCAGACGGCTTTGACCGCCGGTTCGATTTTTGCGGCGAAGTCGGGATCATACATGTCGATCGCCCGGTATTTTTCCCCGATCCGTCTGACCGGGCCGGCGTGGGAATCCTCGATGAACGGCAGCCCGATGCTCTCTCCCCAACCCCATTTCGCGGTGGAGTTGAAGCCCCAGGCGAGAAAGCGGCGGCGGGCGATGTCACGGAATTTCCGGTCGAAGTCCGGGCCGTATTTGCGTTTCAGATTTCCCGCGAGAAAGTTGACTTTCCCCTGCGTATGGTAAGCCTCCTGAAAGCGGGCGCGTTCGGGCAGTTCGAGGAACTCTTTCCGCGGCCGGGAATCGACGTTCAGGAGCGGCGTGTTGTATCCGGTCTCGCGCCACGAAACCGCGTCGACGCCCTGCAGAAAAAAGCGGTTGCCCTCCGGCGTGATGAACCACCACCGTCCATCGATCTTCTCCACCCGGAAGTAGCCGGTCGCCTTGCGGGGAGTCCCTTCGAGTCTGCCGCCGAATCGATCGTAACGGGTTGTGTCCGGAGCGAGGTTTTTGAGAATCTTCCACTCGCGTTCGGCGTCGGCGCGGAGCTGGTCGTCGGAGGTGACTTTGCCGGGCCACTCCTCGCCCGTGAACTGACCGTAACGGTCGATGGTTTTGAGATTTTCGACGGGGGCGGCTGCGCAGAGAGAGCCGATAAACAGGGCCGCCAGTGCCCCTGAGAGTTGAGCAGTCATGATGAAACCTTTCGTTTATTGTCGGAATATCTCAATACTTGTACGGAGTGATGCCGCTGCTGTAGGTGAATTTCACCTTGTTCGGACTTGCATGGAGCTCTTCCCGGTTCATGGTTCCGGCATGTCCGTCCGCGAACCCGAGATTGGCCCGTTCGCTGTGGATCAGATGCACTCCGCCGTATTCGATCTGGTCACTCCACTTCACCTGATAAGCGGGATAGCCGTATTTGTTCTCCGGCCCGTAGACCGAATCGCAATGAATGATGAGGCTCGACGCATTTTTCATTCGGTTGAGCAAATAGACCGCGCTGCCGCCAGAGGCGTTCCGGAAGAAGTCGCCGAAGTTCTCCTGCAGCTCCTGCACCCGGGTCTTGTCTGCGCTGGTGTTGGTTTCGCGGCAGGCGTCGAACATGCCGTAGACTCCGAAATATTGATTGTACTCTTTCGGCACGTTGGGATTGGCCGGACAGTGCATCATCTCGTAGGGAAGGTAGGTCTTGTAGATCACCTGCGACCAGGTGGTCCACCCCTGACCCTCGAATTCCATCGGACTCCAGCACTTGAGAATCATATCGCGGTTGTTGTCTGCGTAGAGCATCTGGGCACGCATGAGTTGCCCGAGATTGCTGATGCAATTGGCTGATTTTGCCCGGGCGCGCGCCTGATTCAGCGCGGGCAGCAGCATCGAGGCGAGAATCGCGATGATCGCAATCACAACGAGGAGTTCTATAAGAGTGAAACAGTGCGGTTCGCTTTGATGGTGTCGAGAGGAACATGAGATACTCATGACAAAACCCTTTCTTCTGCTGAGTTGTGTATTTCAGTTTCATGGCGCGGGGTGATGCTGTCGCGCAGAATCAACCGGTTCGGCAGCCGGGTGATGCGTTGCGGGGTCTCGCCGCGGATCTGTTTTTCCAGCATTTGAACGGCGGTTTCGCCGAGTTCTTCGGCGGGCTGGCGGACGCTTGAAAGTTTCGGGGTCACGAGCGTGCAGAGTTCGTCGTCATTGAAGCCGAGCAGCGAAAAATCCTCCGGCGCCCGGCGACGGCCGTCCCGGATCGCCGCAAGCGCCCCGGGCGCGAGTTCATCCCAGAGCAGCACGACGGCGGTCGGCGGTTCCGGACAGTTCATCAGCCGGTTCATGGCCGGATATCCGTAGAGCTCCAGTCCGATGTCCCGCGGCCGCGAATCGGCGAGAGCCGCGCCGAGATCCGTGACGTATTCCGGCCGGAATTCGATCCCGTGATCTTCCAGCGCCTGCCGATAGCCGAGATAACGGTCGCTGATCGAACTGGAACGTTCGACATACTCCCATTTGCTGAGAATGAAACCGATTCTACGGTGACCGGATTCGATCAGGTAACTGACCGCCTCGTACGCGGAACGCCGATTGTCGGTCGTCACCAGAGGAGCCGTCACTCCGGGCGGGATGTTGTCGATGCAGACCAGCGGAATCTCCTCCGCGATCCGGTTGATGAGTTCCGTATTCGGGCGTCGCAGATAGGGAATCAGTACGATCCCGTCCACGCCGGTATTCCGGGCGCGGCGCAGCGCTTCCCCCTCGCGTTCGGAGTCGTTGCGCGTGTTGCAGGTCACGAGCGAGTATCCTGCCCGGCGCGCGGCACTCTCGACTCCGAGCAGGATCCGGTGACCAATGGAGTCTTCCAGATTCGAACAGATGAACACCAGCTGCCGGGTTTCGGCGGTTCGCCGCCTGCCGTGCGTAATCGCAACAAATGTGCCGCGCCCCCGCTCCGAAGTGATGACTCCTTCATGTTTCAGTGCGTCAAGCGCTTTGAGCACTGTCTGGCGCGCGACTCCGAACCTTTCCGCGAGACCCTGTTCCGTCGGGAGTTTTTCCCCGGCGGCGAATTCTCCCGAAGCGATCACTCGCGTCAGTTCGGCGTAAATTTCCCGGTATTTCGGTAACGTGGACATCTTTCCCCGCTGTTGATGGTTTTCTGTTGGTTTCCACTCATATTATGAAAAAGAAAACGCTTTGTTACAACTTTTCCAGCGGGAAAAAAGAAAAAAAACGGTAAAATGCCTGATGTTGTACGTACAACATGGGCATTTCACCGTTTCCCGCCGATGTTTCACGAGGGCGGAGCGTGTCCGGTTATTTCAGTTTCACGAGGCCGAACTGGGCCGGATTCTTGGTGACGCCGATGCCGTCGGCCCAGTGCAGATAACCACGCCGCCCCCGACCGTCGTTGTCATTGACCAGGAACGAGAGCGCCACGCGGTCGCCTCTCCGGAAGTCGGCGAGCCCGAGAAACTCCGCAGGAACAGTCAGCTCATAGACGATTTTCCCTTCCCGAACCGAGATTTTCGGAGGCGGCAGTTTCCGCCCCGCCGTCTCCGGATTCGCAAATCGCCGCGGATAAATTTCCGCTCCTTCTGCCGTGAGGGCAGCGTCGACTTCGAACCACGCGTGCGGATCACTGCCCGTCGCACGGGATTGAAAAGCCGCCTGAATGCTGTCACAGCTCCACGCATCTTCAATCCGCTGATCGCAGAAGAAGGTCCGATCGGTCACGGTCGCCGTCAGATAGAGATTGCGCGCATCGTACCGGACGGAGAACTCCGCCGCAAATTCGGGGCAGCGCGTCCCCGCGTTGTTCACTTCCCGGTAAAGAGTCACCGGAGTGGCGGGGCCGTCCGTCCCGACGGGAAGCGCGTCGACGAACTGTTCCGGTTCCGGCAGCGCGGGCGGTGCGGCGATTGTCCGCGGAAAATCGCGCCGTTCCAGCTCCTTGACGGAAACTTGCGAAAGGTCGCCGCAGATCAGAACCGGCAGATCGCGGACCGTGACGCTCAGACGGTTTTCCCATTGCGGCTGGCCTTTGCGCAGCCAGTCGCGGTAACCCCACTGCCGCGTGACGGGGCGGCGTCCGGCGTGGCGGACGGTCACCGCGTCGGGACGTTCCGCCGTTGTTTCGAACACAACTTTGATGTCGTCCTCCGCGTGTGTGTGAAAGAGTGCGAACACATCTTCGCCGTCGAGCTCATACTGCAGCAGCCAGACCCGGCTGTCGGAGAGCGGGAGTCGCCGGACGAACCGTCCGCGCCGGATCAGCGGCGACAGATCGGCGAGGACGTAGGCCGCCTCCTTGAGCGTGGTATCCGGACGGATCAGCCCGAAGTTCGATTCGGTCGACTCCGGTTTGATGTTGTCGTCCTGAAAATCGTACCACCAGAATCCCTTGAGAAAATCAAACATCCGGCAGACCAGCAGAATCTGGGCCAGCTGCGCGGCCTGCTGCGACTCGGTCCGCCCGAGGCGCGGAGCGGTGCTGGTCGGAATGCCCATCTCCGTGATGAAGAGCGGAAAATCCTTTCCCCCATTCGCGGCGCGGATCATGTCGCGGAGTTTTTCCAGCCGCGCGGCGAAGGCGTCCACCGTGTCGCGTCCGGGGCCGTCGGCGAAGTTGTAGGTGTGCATGGCCAGCGCATCGACATATTCGAGTACGCCGTTTTTGAGGTAGTAGTCGAGGCACTGGTCGCCGGAGGAGATCGAGTTCGCGACGATTTTCGCCTCGGGCGCCGCCGCCCGGATGCGCGGAGAAACCTGCTTGAGGAGTTTCACATACGCTTCGCTCGTGCCGGTGTCGCGGTACTGTGCGGCCATCGATGTCGACCCCTCCCACTCGTTCCAGACCTGGAAATACTTCGCGCGTCCGGCAAAGTGGCGCGCGGTGTGTTCGGCGAAGCGGCAGTAGGCCTCGGCCGTTTCGGGTTTGACCGGGTAGTTGCCGTTGTCGTAGTGGCGGTTGCCGTAGGCGAGGATGAAGATCATGGACAGTCCGTTCCGGGCGGCCCGGGTATAGGCCTCCTCCACGAAATTCCCGTACGTGTACCTGCCTTTTTCCCATTCGACAAAGTGCCAGTAGCGCTCGTCGCGCCCCGCGTTCAGCCCGAGCTGGAAAGCGAGATCGAGGTTGGCCTTGAGGTCTCCCGTGCCGCTGCCGAAGTGGAAACACGCGCCGAGCAGGAACTCCTCCGGTTCCGTTCCGGCGAAGAGGGTGCAGAGCGTCAGCCCCGCGAACAGTGTGAGGATCGTTTTTTTCATGTCGGGAACTTTTCAGGGTTGTTTTACTTGAGGCAGTTCACGCGGGAACGGAATGCTTTCGACACCGGCCGGGAGCACCTTCGAGAGATCCCCCTGAACCAGCAGCGGCATGCCGCGCAGTGTGAAGGCCAGTTCATTGGTTTTGCGGGGTTGTTTCCGCAGCCAGTCGCGGCGTCCCCACTGCATGGTTACGGCCGGACGGCCCGCGTGGCGGACGGAGACCGGCGCAGGGGAGGGGGCGGTGTTCCGGAATACGATTTCCGTGTTCCGGTCCGGGTAGTAGTTCCACATCGCGTAGACGTCGTCGCCGTGCAGCCGGTAGTGGAGAATCCACACCTTCGGGTCTCCCACGTCGATCCGCCGCAAGAACTTGCCGTTGCGCACGAGATCGGAGAGGTCGGCAAACACATAGTAGACCGGTTTCGGCGTCGTATCGGCGCGGATCAGGCCGAAATTCGCCTCGTGACTTTCCGGCAGAGAGTTGTCGTTCTGGAAATCGTACCAGAGCAGCCCTTTCACGAACGGGAAAGTCCGGATCGAACAGAGAAGCTGGGCGGCGTAAATGGCCTGGGTCGCTTCCGTGTATCCCTTCTCGTTCATCGAGGCCGGCCAGCCGATCTCCGTGATGTAGACGGGGAACGATTTCCCATGGTTGTATTTGCGGATCGTCTGATCCATTCTCCCCATGAGTTCGTACCAGAATTCTACCGTGTCTTTCCCCGGGCCGCGCCAGCTGACATAAGGGTGCAGCGAAAGTGCGTCGACGTACTGCAATGCCCCGGCCTTGAGCAGGTTTTCGAGTTTGTAGTTCATCGTCGCGCTCGTGGACATGATCTTCGCTTCGGGATCGACGGCACGGATCCGCGGAGCGGCGGCGGCGAGAAGTTTCACATATTCGCGATGGCTTTCGAGCGTGTCGGTGCCGGGGTGGGCGTCCCATTCGTTCCACACCTGATGGAAGGTTGCAACTCCCCTGAGTTCGCCTGCGACGAATTCGGCGTAGCGGCAGAATGCTTCGATCGCTTCAGGCGTTTTCGGCGTTCGTCCGCCGTCGCAGTAACCGCTGTGGCCGTAGCAGAGGATGTTGATGAAACATCCGCCCCGGTCGTGCAGCCGGGCGGCCATCCGTTCGATCAGGCCGTTCTTGAAGTAGCGGAGCTCCCCTTTCTTCCATTCGACGAACTGCCATGCGCGTTCATCGCGTCCGGCGTTGAGTCCGGCCTGCTCGAAGAGCGCGAGATTGGCGTCCACATCTCCCGTCGCGCTGCTGCCGAAGTGGAAGCAGGCGCCGAGGTAAAACTGATCTTCCCGCAGTTCGTTTTTTTCCGTACCGCCGGCGATCCCCGGCAGCAGCAATGCCGCCGCCGCCGCGATGAAGAATGCTGTGACTCGTCTCATTTGTACCACGCATATCCGGAGTCCACCGTCACGCCGTCCATCGGGATCGCAAGCTGTCCGAGTCCGGGTGCGTCCAGCGAGCTCACGTGGCCGTCCGCAAAGGCGACGTTGGCTCGACTTCCGTGCAGCCGGTAGACCGCCGGATTTCCGGCCCAGTCGAGTTTCTTATTCGTAACGAAACTGTATCCTAGACCCTGATTGGTGCCGGTCACGAGGACACTGTCGAAAATCAAACCGATGCTCGACGGCTTTTTCATGCGCCCGGTGAGAAAGTATTCATACTTGCTGCCGGTGCTGCCCCATTGGCCGAGAATGAAATTGCCGATTTCCGCCTTTCTGGCGTTGTATGCGGTCATGTCGCCGTCGCCGGTGAGATGGAGCATTCCGTACATTCCGGTGGCGGAGTTGTAGGTGGAAACCTGTCTCGGCATGCCGGGGCAGGTGATCGTCTTGTACGGAAGCTCGTAGAAGGCGCCTGGCCTGGCTCCCCAGTTGTTGCGCACGAGGAACATGCTCCAGGTATAATTGTCGTAGTTGTTCCAGAAGGGGATGATACCTTTGGCGTCGTCTGCGTAGAACAGCAATCCCTGAATGACCGACCGCTGATTGGCCTGGCAGTTTGCGGCGAATGCCCGCTGCCGTGCCTGGTTCAGCGCAGGCAGCAGCATGGAGGCAAGAATCGCGATGATCGCAATTACGACAAGCAATTCTATCAATGTGAATGCGGAACTTTTTCTCATGGCTGTTTCCTCCTTGATGGTTTGGGATGAAAAACAATTGCGATGAATTGCTGCGGTTTTTGTGGATTGCACGAAACGGGGCAGCCCCGCGGTCGAACTGTTGCCGGGTGCAGGATTCATGGAGTGCTTCTCCCCGGGTGTGTTCCGGTTTCGGAATCGCTCGCCATGCGGAAGGAGTCGCGTTCGACGAGTTTCCCCGGCAGCAGCGTCGAACTTGCACCGATTGTGTCTGGGGAACACAGAGCATTTTGAAGCAGCCGGAAAGCGGTTCGGGCGATCTCATGGGCGGGATACTGGATGGAACTCAGACGCGGCTGAAGCGATTCGCAGATCCGCACCTCGTTGTCGAATCCGATGACGGCGAGATCGGTTCCGGGGCGAAGGCCGCGTTTTGCCAGCGCCCGGTAGACTCCGATCGCCTGCCAGTCGTTCGCCACGAGCAGAGCGTCCGGAATTTCCGTTCCGTCAAACAACTGCGCGATCAACGGGGTCATGTCCGGCGGAACCTGTTCGGCCTGCTTGAGCGGGACCTGCGCGGTTTGCGGCATGACTGCGGCGAGTTCCGGCAAACCGAATTCGTGTACTGCCTCCTGATAAGCGGCGTAGCGTCGGGCGAAGTCGAGTTGACCGGGTTCCCGGTTCACGAATGCGATGCGCCTGCGTCCGGCCCGGTGAAGTTCGTTCACGGCATTGAGAATCGACTGCCGGTTGTCCACGTTCACCGAAGGAATTCCCAGCGTGCTGAAGTTGTTGCCGATTCCGACCACCGGCATCGAATCGGCGATCCAGCGCCCCTGCATGGTGGAGAGCTCGCCGAAGACGATCATCCCTTCCACCTTGCGATCGATCAGCATCTGCGGCAGCGTCGAATCTCCGGAGAGTTCCGACACCATCAGGTGAAATCCCTGCCGGGTCATCTCCCATTGAAGTGTGTCGACCAGGTCGATCACCAGCGGCACATGCAGCATCGAGCTGCCCATTCCGGCCAGAACAAGCCCGACGTTGCCGGACCAGAGACCGTTGCGCCCCTCGGCTTCTTTTTTACGCATGGAGCGCGCCGCCGAATCAGGCTGATACCCCAGTTCCAGAATCGCGGTCTGCACCGCATGGCAGGCCGATTCGGACACCTTCGGATTTCCGTTCAAAACCCGCGACGCCGTTCCGATCGAAACTCCCGCATGGCGGGCGACATCATTCAGAGAAACTTTGCTTTTCATAACTCCATTGCGTTCTGATAACGTTTCATTGAATCGTTTACACAGCATTAATTATGGTTCAGAATTTTTCGAATGTCAAGAGGCGGTGCGTTTTTTTTCAAAAAAAATGAATGAGGAAAGAGTTCTGGACGTTCCGAAAGTACACATCGGGGTGTTTGAATAATTTTTAAGAATTTATTCAAAATAATATTCGTTTTCTTTGCATAAACCATTGCTTTCACCGCTGGAATTGAGTATAATTATAGAGGAAGACGGAATTCCCGGAAAGGAGAAATCATGGCGAAAAACGTGACGACGACCAGCATAGCCAAGCGGGCGGGCGTGTCGCAGAGCACGGTTTCCCGCGTCATCAACAACTATCGCGGCATCAATCGCGTCAAGCGGGAATCGGTGCTGGCGGCGATGCGGGAACTCGGGTATTACGCAAACCGGAACGTCAGGCGACGGGTCGGAATCGTGATCTGCCCTCTGCCGGAACAGAAAAACATGATGGCGCTGGAGTTCTTCGGCAACCAGATCGCCGCACAGGAGGCGTGGCTGGAGGAGGCCGAGGCGGAGAGTATGGTAATCAACCTCTCAGCCGGGGCCGCCTCGCTTGGATTGGCGCCGTCGAAACTCCAGGAGCTTTCGGGGGTGATTCTTTTGAACGCGCCGTCGATGGAACTGCTCGATTCGCTCCGGGAGGCGAAAATTCCCTTTGTCATCAATACGGGAGCGGGGATCCCCGGCGGCATCATCTGCAACACGGTCGGTCCGGATGAGGCGGAGACCTGCCGGATCGGATGCGAATATCTTCTGAAGCATCGGCCGCGGTTCGGGGTGATGTTTTCCGAACACAATGCGTATCGGATCGAAGGGTATCAGCAGGAGCTGCGGAAACGGGGACTTCCGCCGATTCCGGAGGAGGATGTTCACATTGTTTCAACCACGGACATCACAAATTTCATCGACGCGACGCATCAGCTGATCCGTTCGGGCAGAAGGCCGCCTGCGCTGGTGGTTGATTTTTACGACGCGGCGGCGGCGGTTCGTTCGATTCTCGCGTTCAGCGGGATCCGGGTGCCGGAGGATGTTCTGTTGTTCACCTACTCTCACTCCCCTTCGCAGAATGAGATTCCGTCACTGTTTCAGGATCCGGCCGCTCTCGGTCGCAAGGCGGCGCGCCGCATGCTGGAGATCTTGAATGATCCCAAGGATCCCCCTCACCACATCCGGATTCCGATGATACTGGTCAATGCTTCAGAGAAAGGAGATGGTATGATAAATAGCTGACGTTCGCGGTTTCTGCTTGCGGCGTGTAATTTATGGCGATTAACTTAC
>NZ_CALXSK010000020.1 GCF_944391105.1 uncultured Victivallis sp. | reverse complement strand
TTTGAGGATTTTACTCAATTCAAACTCGTAAAAAATTGAGTTTTTCCCGGCATCGAAGTGGAATTTTATCATAGGAGGAAATATGCGAATTACCTGGAACTCATCGGATTCCGATCCGCGTCCTTTCACGCTGCCGCCCATCGGCAACGGGGAACTCTCTCTGCAGATCGATCCGGAAGGAACCATGCGCCGGGATTACGCTCTCTTTTCCCGGCCGCAGATCAGCGGATACCGGGGGATGGAACCCGGTATCCGGCGCGCGGGCTGGCGGTGGGAAGGGGAGAAGGGAGAGCGGGGGACTCTCTTCCCGTTCGGCTGCTTTCTTCAGGAATTTCCCGGACGGGAGAGACCTTCGAAACTTTCCATGACGCTCGATACCCGGGACGCGGTCGTCGAAACCGTGGCGGCATGGGAGGACGGCATGAGACTTGAAACGCTCGTGTTCTGCCATGCCGAAAAAAATCTGGTCGTCATCCGCAAACGCAGTTCCCGGCCGCTGGAGTATCGTTTTCTCCACCGGCTTCTCCACAGGCGGCTGAAGCTCGAACGTGTGGCGCCGGGGATCTGGAACGGCGTTTATGATCTCGGCATGATCCGTACCGAACGACTGGCCGTTTTCGCCTCCCGGCCGGAATTTGCTCCGGTGTTGACCCAGGACGGCATTGAGAGCACCGGAACGCTGACGGAGTGTGTCTGGATTCTCGCCTGGGGTGACGATGCGATTGAGGCGGCCGGAAAGGAGTCTTTCGATGAATTGCTCCGGTCGCACACGCGGTCCTGGCGGGATTTTCATGCGCGCTGCCGTTCGATTCCGCTGCCGGAACAGCTCGTCCGGGTCTATGAGACGGCTCTTTATCATCTGAAAATTTCTTCGACCCGCTGGGGGATTCCCACCGGATTGTTCGATTCCCACTGGCACGGCAAATATTTCGGTTTTGATGAACTTTTCATCATGAGAGGAGTTCTCGCGGCGGGGATGCTGGAGGAGGCGCGGAAGGTCGCGGCCTACCGCATCGCCTGTCTTCCCCGGGCCCGGTTCCGGGCGTGCAAGGACGGTTCGGGCGACGGCAGCTGCTGGTTCCCCACGGTTACAACGGAGGACGGTTCCGATTGCTCGGTCTCCGGATTCTGGCAGGATCATATCTTTCAGAATGCGAATATCGCGCTCGGGATTCTGGAATATGCGAAGGCGTCAGGCGACGACATGCTGCTCCGGGAAGGAGGGCGCGAAGTCATTCGAGCCTGTGCTCTTCTTTACGAAAAGCACATGCTTTATGAGTGCGGCGGCAAAACGATTATCGGCAGCTGTACCGATCTGGAGCGACTGGGGGAGCATCGTCGGAACGCCTTCATGACGACCTGTTCCGGCATCGCCTTGTTCCGGGCGGCTGCGGAAGCCGCAGAGATCGTCGGCGACACTTCCGGAGAAGCCGCACATTTTCGGGAACTGGCGCGGCGTCTTGCGGAGGGGCTTCCGGAGAAAGACGGCCGTTTTCTCGCCTACGAGGGCGGTCCGGCCGAATCGATCGGGCTTCTGGGCGGGTTTTATCCTTACGGGGTTCTCCCCGGCGACGATCCGCGCGGGCTTGCCGCTCTGGACTCCTTCATCGCCGCGGAGCAGAGGATTGGAAATATGTATGATACGGGGAAATCCGTCTGCGCCTGGTACCGGCTCTGGAAAAGCCTCGCGCTGCTCTATGCGAATCGTCGCGAGGAAGCGGGGGAGGAGTTGAACCGCCTCGCCGGGGAAACCGGTGTCTGGGGAGAGCTTTTCGAGATTTATGAAGTCGGTATGCGCCCCTTCTTCACAACGGCGGAAGGCGCGTTCATCTCTGCGGTGGTACAACTTTATGGAACTCATTTCAATGCGGGAGGAAAATGTCATGAAAGATATCTTTGACGTTGCGTGGCGTCCGAAACGGACGATGGATTTCAGACACATCGAACTTCCTGTCGGGGACGGGGGCTCAGTGTACGACTCCACTCCCCAAGTTCCGTCCCGCAAAACAGCCCCCTGCGCCGCTCCGGGAGGGATCCGTACCGGATACCGGCGTCCCGCCACCCCCGGGCGGACAACGTCCCGTGCGGCTTTTACGCTTATTGAGCTCCTCGTGGTAATTGCGATCATTGCGATTCTGGCATCGATGCTGCTGCCGGCGCTGAATCAGGCGAGGGAGAGGTCGCGCAGCGCGAACTGTCTGGGGAATCTCAAGCAGCTCGGAACCATCACCATGATGTATATGGACGACAATCGCGGATTCATGGTTCAACTTGCCAACTGGGGTGGCAGTTACAACACCACCTACTGGCCGCGGATGCTCTATCAGGGGAATTACGGCGTGACCAATGGGATTGTCGTTTGTCCGTCGCAGCCGCTTCCTGCGGGGAGCAAGGTTGACATCACGGATACGAACGCCAACTATCACAGCAGCACCTACGGCGTTCACGGGCGTCGCTGGCAGGCGGAGGCGAGCGACGGGATCAACGCTTCGTTGTGGACGCCGACATCCGAACCGTATCGTTTTGTCCGGGTCGCAAGCCATCCCCGGCCGACCCGTTTCGTGACCTATGCGGACAGCTGCAATCCGACGAACGGTGCGCAGATCTATTCGCTCGACGGAAATGCGAAACAGATCCGGATCCATTTCCGGCATAGTTCCCAGGCCAACATCGCGCTTGCGGACGGTTCGGCACGAAGTGTGAACATGGCGATGTTTGCCGCGGACTATTACGGCCGGGGCAGCAAGGTCGTGGAAGCGACAGGAGCGTGGAGCAGCAATGTGCTTTAGGTGGATATGGGCGGCGCTTCTGCTTTTCTGCCTGTTTCAGGCGGAAGGGTTCGAGGACTTTGAACGTCACTCTCCCGGGGAGGCGGGTTCGTGGCGTTTTCGCTGTGATCCCCGGTCGCAGAAACCGTCGGGGGAGATCGTCTCCGGAGACGCGGCGGAGGGGCGGCAGGCTTTGCGGCTCACATGGCCGGGCAGTGAAACGTATTGCGGGGCGGCGATGCGTCTGCCCGGAATTCCCGCCGGGAGCGTGGCGCTGGAGTTGTTCGTCAAGCCGCTTGACGACCGGTATCCCCGTTCGATCCTGCTCGAGGAGATGACCGGGGAGCGCGAGGTTTTTCAGGCGCATCTTCCGGAACTTGTTCCGGGCAAGTGGCGGAAGGTGACGATTCCGCTCGACGAATTCCGTTTCGTGATGGCCCGTTTCGGCGACGAGCCGCAGAATCGCCGTCTTGACTTCGGCGTTCCGGTGGAGTTCGCGATCACCGGTTACCGCCAGGAGTTTTCGGAAATGTTCATCGATGAACTTCGCTGGCTGCATGGAGAGACGAAACCCGCCGCCGCGAATCTGATTCCCGGGGATACCAGTTTCGAATCGGGGCCGGGTGCCTGGATTCCCCGCAACGGAGCGGCGCTGCCGCGCCATATTGCCGATGACGGCGCCAGGGGGAGTCATTGCCTTGAGCTGACCGCCCTGCCGGAGGTGGAGCGTTTTGAATCGGTGCGGATCGATCTGGAAAAAGAGACCCCTTATACCCTGAGCTTTTACGCCCGTGCTGACGGGGAGAGCGAACTCAATGCGATGTTTTTCACCCGGGAGTGGCGTCGGCCGCTGAATGTCCGGGTGACGCCGGGAAAGGAGTGGAAGCGGTATGCGTTCACCTTCGACCGTTACGATCGCGCGAGTTACGGAACCGTCGGATTCCGGGTTCTGCGGGGGAGTGTCCGCATCGACGCGGTGCAGTTTGAGAAGGGGCGGAGCGCGACCCCTTTTCAACCCGCAGAGGAGACCGGATTCTATGCCACGACCGGAGCCGACGCGGAAATTCTGACCGCAGGTTCTCCGGCGGAGTTGACGGTCCGGGTGGTGAACTATTCCCGCGATGAGAGGAGTTACGAGTTGAAGTTCGAACTGGGGTCGCGGTGTGAGACGCGCCGGTTCTCCCTCGCTCCGGAGGAGTGTTCCGAATTGGCGTTTCCCCTGCCGGAAAGTCGTGTTCCGGGATATTATCCGGTGAAACTGACTCTGAACGGGGAGACCGGTTATGCCGCGTTTGCCGTGGTTCCCGAGCCGCATCCGTTTCGCCCGGGGGAGGGGTTTTTCGGTCTCCATGCCGGGGCCGTTCCGTACCGTGCGCTGCGCAGAATCGGCTGCAGCTGGATTCGAGCTTCCGTGATGAAATGGAGTGAAGCGGAATCCCGGCGCGGCCGGATTCAGCCGATACGGAAACGCGATTTCGGCGGAGTTCCGATGAACCAGCTCGGCCTTACGGAAGTGCTGATCGACGTTCCCGGATGGGCTGCCGGGCCGCACCGCACCCCGGAACACCCCGAGTGGTTTGCGGAGTACCTGCATCGTGCGGCGACGGCCGGTTTGCCGGAGACCGGATTCTTTGAACTCGCCAACGAACCGGACTGGATGCTTCTGCGTCACGGCAACAGTGCGGAACAGGCGCTGGAACTTTATGTCAGGGCGTTGCGGGCCGCCGCGCCTGTATTGCGGAGTGCTGGAGCAAAGCTCGTGCACGGCAGCTCCGGAAACGGCGAACGATTTTCCGAGGCGGTTTTTCGGCAGGCGGCGGAATCATTCGACGTTTATGCGCCGCATCCTTACGTTCAGCCGCGCTATCTGGGCGTCGGCGCGATCGGCTGCCGTTCCCCGGAGGAGGGAAAGATCCGGGAACGGATGCTCGCCGCCGAAAAGCTGCTTGCCGCTGGAGGAAACCGTCAGGAACTCTGGGTGGGCGAACTCGGCTGGGCTCTGGACACCGCGGCAGCCCCGGATTCAAAATGGGCGGTCCGTCAGGCGGAATATCTGAGCCGTGCGATGCTGCTCTGCCGGACGGTTCCTTCGCTGCGCCGGGTTATCTGGTTCACCTGCCTCGGCATGCTTGAGGGGAGGAATTACGAATACGGGATCTTCCGCAATGACAATGGAATCCATCCTCTTCCCGCCGCCGCGGCCTATGCCTGGTGCGCGGCCGAGCTGGAACAGGCCCGCGACTGCCGTCTGGCTTACGACGGCGAATTCAAGCTCGTGGGATGGAAATCGGAATCCGGAAACGCCTTCGCCCTGTGGAGCGCGGACGAGGAGGCTGAACCGTTGCGGATTTCCCTGCCTCAGGGAGTCTCTGCATTCTCCATGTTCGGCACTCCGGAGCCGGGCGTTCTCGAAATCGGGAGTTCACCGGTTTTTCTGCATGGCGGGAACGACGCCCTGGAAGCGGAACTGATTCGCCGTTTTGATGCGGGGCGGCCGCTGAATGCGGCAATCCGCCTTGCCGGAGTGCAGGAGGTGGCGGTGACGCTGCGGACCGGATCCTCCGGTGGCTGGAGCGGTGAGCTCTCCCTGGCCGGCGTTTCCCGGCGGATCAGGCTGGCTCCGGGGAAAGAGGAGGAGATCCGGATGCCGCTGGCGGAGAAACCCGGCACAGAAGCGTCGCCGCTGCGGCTGGATTTCACCTCGGACGAGGGGGCGCAGTTCGCGCTTGTGCGCACGCTGCCCGGGCTGCATCCGATCCGGCGGGGACTCCGGCTCAATCGCGAACCCGATTTCATTCTCGATCGTCGCGAGTTTCTGCTGCCGCCGGATCCCGCCGTCGGCTGGAAAGGGGCGCAGGATCATTCGGTCCGGCTCTGGCTCGGCTGGAACGACGAGGGACTTCTGCTTCACGCGGAGGTCGCCGATGACGATTTTGAACATCCGTTCGACGGGGAGAAGATCTGGAAAAACGACTGCATTCAGTTTGCGATCGATACCCGGAACGATGCACGCCCCGGCGACCGTTACAGCGTCGATGACTATGAGTACGGCTGTGCGCTCGACCGTGATGCGAAGCCGGTGGCCTGGCGCTGGTATGCGCCGCCGGAGAAGACGCGGGGAGATGTATCCGGAGCACTCCGGTTTGCCGTATCGAATGAGGGCGGAAAGCAGCTTTACCGGATCACGGTTCCGTGGAGGGAACTTGCCCCTCTGCGCCCCGGGGCCGGGAGCGTTTTCGGCGCGAACGTGATTGTTCATGACCGCGACGGCGGGCGGGCAAAATCGCACATGGCGCTGGCTCCCGGAATGGTCACCGGCAAATCTCCCGCAATGTTCCTGAAATTTTATCTGACGGATTGAGAAACGATGAATCACTTTTATCGGGAAGCTTTGAAGATTGCCGAGCGGAAACTCGTGAGGGGGGAAGCCGGCGACGTTCTTCAATCACCCCGCCTCGGCACCGGCGGAAAATTCCGTGACACTTTTTTATGGGACACCGCGTTCTGCGCGATGTGGGCCCGGTATGAGCCCGCGCGCTTTCCGGTGGAAAATTCCCTGGACAACTTCTATCGGCTGCAGGATGGCGACGGATTCATCAGCCGTCAGTACCTGCCTTCCGGTCTGAGCAAGTGGGCGAAATGGCATCCGGTGAGCTTTGCTCCTCCGATTCTGGCGTGGGCTGAGCTCAAGCTGTACGAAACCGGAATGTTTCCGGGTCGACTTGCCCGGGTCTATCCGATGCTGGCGCGTCAGCACGGGTTCAACCGGCGTTTCCGGCGGGCGGACGGGCTCTATTTCAGCGACTGCTGGGGATGCGGCATGGATAATATGCCCCGCTGGAACTCTCCGGATGAAATCACCGATGAGGGCGGCATCTGCCTCACGCCGGAAGCCATCACGCCGACAGCGAACCGGGAGGAGCTGTTCCGGTTCATGGTTGCGCATCCGAAATACCATTTTTCCTGGAATCGTCAACTCGGCTGGTGTGAAACCAGCTGTCAGGTCGCATTCAATGCCGCCAATCTTGCGCGGATCGCCCGCATTCTGGGCCGGAACGCCGAGGCGGAGGCCTGGGAGAGGGAACACCGTGAACTTGCGGAGAAAATCAACGAGCTCTGCTACGACGAAGAGACCCGATTTTATTATGACACGTTCGGAGGGACGTTCGTGCGGCGGAAGCACATCGGCGCTTTCTGGACGCTCGTTGCGCAGGTGGCTCCTCCGGAGCGGGCGGAGCGGCTGATCGGGGAGCTCCGCAATCCGGAAACCTTCTGTCGCCCGCACGGAGTGCCCTGCCTCGCGGCCGACGATCCCGATTATGATTCGGAAAACGGCTACTGGTGCGGTCCGGCCTGGTGTCCCGCCACCTATATGGTTCTTTGCGGACTGCGTCGTTATCAGGAGGAGAAGCTCGCGCGCGATATCGCCGAAAAGTTCTATCTTGCGACCCGTTCGGTGTTCGAGGCGACCGGGACGATCTGGGAGAACTACTCCGTCGAGCAGGCCGACCGGCCGACGGGCTGTTCGGGCCGAGACTTCTGCGGCTGGTCCGCTCTGGCTCCCGTGACGATTTACCGGGAGTTTCTCTGCTGAGGAGCCACTCGCAAAGGGATTGCCGCGTTCGTTTGCGGCCGGAGAGAGCGATCGACTCCGGGAGGAGGCGGAAAATCATGGGGCGGAGTTCGATTCCCGGATGTTTCTCCCGGAACTTCCGGGGAATTATACCGTTTTTCGTGGTCTCTCCGATGATCAGATTCATTTGGGCTTTGAAGACGGCGCTTCTGCCGCAGCGGATCAGAAACCTCTTTCCCGCCGGGATCATTGCGGCAGAGATGTCCGCGGATGATGAACCCGGAATGTTCTTCCCCGTCTCTGCGGATTGATTTCCCCATTGAAATCGTTTTCATTTTTTTGAGTTTCAAGTCGAATGGCAAAAAATAATTCGCTTATTTTCCGGGCTTCGGAAAACGCCGAAGGGAGGAAAAAAGACCTTTTTTATGAGAAAAATCCATTTTTTTTTCGTTTGGCTCTTGACAAAATCAAACCGGTTTGCCATAATATAATCAAACCGGTTTGATTTCCGGTTGACGAAACAGGAGATAGAATGAACGGTCATGTGACGATCGCCGACGTGGCGAACCATCTGGGAGTTTCCAAGAGCACGGTCTCCCACGCATTAAGCGGCAAGCGCCGGATCAGCGCCGAGGTCCGCAGTCAGGTCATGCAGGCGGTCAAGGAGCTCGGGTATCGGCCGAATTTCGCCGCCCGAGTCATGAATACCCGCCGCACCGGCCTCGTCGGTGTCCTCGTAGACAGTTTGAACAATCCTCACAACACCGCTTTGCTCGAGGAGTTCGGGCGTGCCCTCTCCTCCCACTCGATCCAGATGGTGCTCGGTACGGCCGACCGCATCGACGACGGGCGGTCGCTGCTGGCCAAATTCTGCTGCGGCATGGTTGATGGAATTCTGAACACGCTGCCTGAACTCGGCGAAGATGAGGCCGTGGAACTGGCCGGAGGTATTCCGGTTGTGACGTATCGCCGTCATCGCGAGTCGCCGCTTGTGATCGACTTCGCGGCCGGAACCCGGACCGCCCTCGCCTATTTGTTCAAGCTCGGCCACCGCCATATTGCGATCATTCCTTCGGACAGCCGGGCGCAGAACGGGCTGCCCGATCCCTGTTTTTCCGCCTACTGTGAACAGATGGAACTCATGGGAATTTCTCCACGGATCTTTCAGGCTCCCGGGGGGACTCTGCAGGCAGGTTACGAGGTTGCCGACTCGCTTTTCGCCAGTGACACCACGGCGGTTCTGGCGGGAAACGATGCTGTTGCGTCCGGCCTGATCCGTCGAGCCATAGAGTGCGGAATCCGCCTGCCGGAGCGCATGTCGATCGTCGGGCATGACGATTCGCCGATCGCGGTGGTCACTTCTCCGCCGTTGACCACGCTGCGGCTGCCGCTGGGTCCCATCGCAACTCATACGGTTCAGGTGCTGATGCATGCGATCGATCCGGCCGAACTGATGCCGGAGCCGCTGACGATTATTCCGGAGCTGATTGCTCGAGGTTCAACCATGCGTTTCAACAACCCGCATAAGTAGAAAGGGTATTCTGATGAAGAGGTATTTCACATTGATCGAACTGCTGGTAGTAATAGCGATTATCGCGATTCTGGCCTCAATGCTGCTGCCGGCGTTGAACCAGGCGCGGGAACGAGGCAAGGAGGCTCGCTGCATCAACAACTTGAAACAGTTCGGGCTGGGATTCACCATGTTTGCGAACGATCATAAGGATTGCATTCCGAATGTGACGGCGATCCATGGTCGTTATGCTCCCGGCACGGAGTGGACGGGGGCTTACGGCTGGGGGATCCGCCATCTTTTCATCGCCGGAACCGATCCGAAGTGGTGTATGCAGGGACCTTCGCGGCTCTGGTACCGCGGATACCTGCCGAATGCGGATCTCTACTTCTGTCCGAGCGATACCGATCGAAGCCGCCAGAAGGACTGGGACGCGGTGGTGAAGGGCGGCCCGCCGCCGGAATCGTTCAATGCTTCCTCGACCGCTTTTTACGGCAGCTATTATCAGCACGGGATAAAAGATGTCTGGTTTCTCGGAGGGGATCCCGACCAGCAGGAGAGTGAATCGAAGCTCGCCCGTTTCTTCGGGCCGGATCCCGCCACGAAAAATTATGTTCTGATGTCGTGTTCGATGCACATGGGGGTTTCCGAATCCGACTGGCTGTCGGGAAGTCCCTACAAATTCAACCTTCTGCGTCCAGCCGGTCATGTTTCCGTTGAACGCCAACCCCGCAGCTATATTGGAATCTGAAATCATGTTGAAAGAAATTTGTGCGGCTGCGCTTCTCGTCGGAAGTGCTGTTCTCCATGCGGAAAATCCGGTCGTCGCCCAGAAGGCCGACTATCCGTGCCGGAAAAGTTCCGCGTTTGAATTCCGGGGGAATCCGGACGACTGGCGCGATCGAGGAGCGCTGCCTCTCTTTTTGAATGGAGCGGAGAACCGCGTCATTCCGGACTGGCGCGGCCCGGACGACGTGGAAGTGACCGTCTATCTGCTGCACGACGAGGAGCATCTCTACCTTGCCGGACTGGTGCATGACGGGAGTTTTGTGAAACAGACCGAAAGCGGCCGTTTCTACTACGGCAGTGGATTTCAGGTCGCATTCGATCCACTCGATGACACTTTGCTGCCCGGTTACGACGGCAACGACGTGGAGATCGGGTTCGGAAAACTTGCCGACGGCCGCGACGCCGCCCACTGCTGGGTCGCCGGAGCCCACGGCACTGCGGGCGAGGCACGCGACGTGAAGGTCAAGGTGACGGAACTGGCAAAAGACGTTCAGTTCTATGAGGTCGCGATCCCGTGGAGTCGGATCGCGCCCTTCGATCCTGCGACGCGCGACTTCTTCGGTTTCAACATTCTCTACAATGCGAACGACGGCCGTGAACGGCGAGGCTGGCTGCATTGGACGCCTGGAATCGGAGAGGAGAAACTCGCCTTCCTGTTTCGCAACGTACGGCTGGTTCCGCCCGGTGTCGGAAAATCCGAGCCGACGATCACGACGGACCGCAGTCAGTATTCGAGCGGTGACCCGGTGGTCATCGGCGTCTGCCTCCCGACCGACGCGAAACTTCCCCTCTCGGTCCGGCTCGACATTCTCGATGGCGGGAAAGTCATCCATTCCGAAGAAAAGAACCTTTCCGCTGAACCCGGTGGTACGGAGCTTCAGTTCCGTTATGAGACCGGCCGGCTGCGCGGTGCGGGACTCGAAGCCCGCGTCACGGCGGTGTGGGGAAAGGAAAAGGTTGAACTTTCGGCGGACATTCTGAATCTTTCTGCGGATATTCTCAAAAAGCGCTCCGCCGAACTCAAGGCCAAATGCGTGGAGTTGCGCGCAAAACTTTCGGAGGCTGCCGCGCGCGGCGTTCCGATCGATTATCCGCTTGTGGCCGCGGGGGTCTGTGACATCACGCTGAAACACCGGAACGCCGATCTCGCCGATCCGGAACGGCTCAGGAAGTTTGCACTGCTCGCGAAAATCAACCGGCAGTTTCAATTTCTGGATCGAAGCCTGGACCGGGCTGCCGCCGAGCTCCGGGCGCTGGAGGAGAATCCGTCGCTGCGCCGGCCCGTGCCCCACACTTCCGTCGACAATCTCGTTGTGCGGAAGGGCGCCTTCTACTCCGGAGAGGATCCGGTCATCCTGATCGGGCCGCACGGCTGGTGGGAGACCTATCCCGACATCGAACTCATTGCGGACGCGGGATTCAATCTGATCGGCGGGACGCTGATCGTGCAGGACGTGGCACCCGCTCCCGGGGTGAGCCGGACCGATTTCGGCAATACGATTCTCGGCCACATCCGGGAGATGCGCAAACGGAACGTCGCCTATGATTTTCTCGTTTCGCCGCACCCGATTCCGGACGCCTGGAAAAAGGCGTTTCCGGAGATGATGGAATATGCGAGCGGCGGCTGGATCGGCAGTTCGCTCTACATCCCCGCCACGCGGAGAATGGTGGAGGAGATGTGGGCTGTGCTTCTGCCGATTGTCCGGAACGAGCCGAACCTCGTCTCCCTGAATCTCGTGAACGAGTGGTCGTTCGCCGACGGACTCAAAGGCGACATCCATCCGACGATGCGCGAACGGTTTCTCGCGGCGATGCGGAAAAAATACG
Organism: uncultured Victivallis sp.; assembly: GCF_944391105.1. Taxonomy (GTDB): domain Bacteria; phylum Verrucomicrobiota; class Lentisphaeria; order Victivallales; family Victivallaceae; genus Victivallis. The sequence goes on along the minus strand of NZ_CALXSK010000020.1, from coordinate 45,805 downwards.
GTTCGATCGGGGAACTGAATCGGAAATGGAAGAGTTCTTTCCGGGATTTCGGCGAAATCGATCCGGCCGCATTGCCCCGCGGTACGACGGGAGGATTTTATGACTGGGAGAGTTTCCGGTATGCCGAAGGGCTTGAGACCGTCCGCTTCCTGCGGGACACGGCGGAAAAATATGCGCCCGGCAAACTTCGCCAGATCAAAACCATCGCCGTGACCGACCTGAATCCGGAACAGTACACCCCGGTTGGCGTAGAGCGCGAGGCCCGCGGCGAACTTATGGACATCGCCGGTTCCGACTGTGCCGCAACATTCCATCTCGATTATTACCGGTCGATGGTTCCGGAGAAACCCGCCTCCGATACGGAGTTTCATGTTTCGACGGGCATCACTCCGGAAGAGATCGTGACGGACAACTGGAGTGCTGTATTGCATGGCGAGGGGATGCGTGAGTATTTCGCATGGTCGAACTCATACTCTGCGGAGATCCAGGTCGCGGGCGCGATGCTGCACATTCCGGAGGCGCTGGAGGCGCTCGGACGGTCGGTGCTGGACATCCGGCGTCTCGCGCCGGAGATCGTCCGTTTCCAGCAGCGGATTCCGGAAGCGGAGGTCGGAATCCTCTATTCGCCCGCCTCTCTTTACTGCGACAAGGGGTATCCGCCGTCGCTGCGGCAGTATCATGCGTCGCTCTCTCATCTCGATGCCCCGATCCGTTTTGTGAGCGAACGTCAGCTCGAGAGCGGGAAATTCGATTCGCTGAAGTTGATCGTCGTGCCGGAAGCAGCCGTGATTCCCTCCGAAACCGTGGATGCACTGAACCGGTTCGTTGACCGGGGCGGCGTCGTTGTCCTTGCGGAAGGGGCGTTGCGGAGCGATCCTTACGGCGAGCCGCTGCCGGCTCTGAAAAAGGCGAGGAGGCTCGAAGGCGCGATCGACACGGCCGGATTCGACCGGCTGCTCACGGAGTGCGGGATCTCCCGGCCGGTTCGGCTCCGTGGTGTTGTCCCCGGGCAGATTGAGCTGCGCAGCGTGCGACTCTCTCCGGAGGAGACACTCTTTTATGCGATCAACTACGGCCCGGCAGTCGAATTCCGGCCGGAATTGGAAGGCGTGCCGGTCGAGTCGGCGCGGGAACTGATCTCCGGGAAAGAAGTTCGTTTCCCGGTCGAGCTCAAAAAACGTCAACCCGTGATGTTCAAGGTGAAGAAATGAAAAAAATTCTGATTGCAGTGTTTCTGTTTGCCGCAGCTCTCCTTCCCGGAGGGGAAGCCGGATTCGTCTGGAAGGGGAAAGGCGACGCCGGAACCCTTGACAAGGATGGCATCTACGTCTGGTTCGTCGCAGGATTGCGTCCGCTGCCGGGGGAATACAAAATCGTCGGACGCTTGCGCTCCGCCAACTCCGGCACCTTCACGATCAAGGCGGTGAATCACATCACCGGAGAGGAAAAGTTCACCGGAGCGGTGAAAACCGCGCCCGAATATGCGGATTACGAATTCGGTACACTCAAGTATGATGGCAGCTGGCCGATCCGGATCGTCGACTGGAATGCGCCGGGATATTACGTCGAGTCGATCCGGCTGGTTCCCGTGCAGGTGGCCGAGCCGGTCGAGGTCCGGGGCGACTCCGCCGATTCCGTTGAAGGCTGGATTCCGATGTACCATTCTCAGGTCGCAGCCGATTCCGGCATGAAGAAGGAGGGAAAAGGATCGATTCGAGTTACCGTCGATCCGAAGAACAATGCGCCGTGGTACGACCTCGGCGTGATGAAGCGGCTGACGACGGCGAAGGCAGGCATGGTTTCGTTCTGGATCCGTTTCGATGACGTGCCGAAGCCGGTCTGGGTGCAGCTCATCGGTGCGACGGATTCCGCCGCGCGGCAGTTCCGGCCGGAGGAGTTCGGCATCACGGCCGGAACGTGGAAACTCGTTGAACTGCCGGTGTCATCGTTCCATTTTTCACCGGAACGTGAAACGGCAACGGAGATCCGGGCCGTGGCGATCAATCCGGAATGCAAAGAAAAGTGTTCGTTCCGGATCGACGATCTGCTTCTGGAGTAGAACTCCCGGTTTGCTGAATTACCAGTTGAAAAACAGCATCCAGCGCAGCGGCCCGGTTTCGGAGCAGTTCACGAGTCCGATCTGAAAACCGGGGCCGCTTTTGCTGTTGTAGAGTCCGAGCTGGAACACCCTGCGGTCCACGCTGTAATTCTCCAGCCCCGTCTGCACGACGAATCCGGGACGCTCGTTCCCGTCCGGTTCACGGTCGGGATCCTCCAGCGGTGCTCCGGTCACATTGAAGAGAGCCAGTTGCAGGCCGCTGCCGTATTCCGCCTGATTCAACAGGCCGGCGAGCTGGAAGCCGTTCGCTCTCTTCGCGAGATTGCCGAATCCCGCCGCCTGGAAGCCGGCGAGATCGGACGCGTTGTTGATGAGTCCCGCAAGCTGAGTGCCGCTGCACACTTCCGCTGAGTTCGCACCCGCCGCCGCCTGTGCGGTCGCAAACTCTCCGGCCTCGTTCACGAATCCGAGCTGGAGGCCGGTCTGGCTTCGAACTTCCCCGTACCACCCCGCCCAGAGTCCGTGCACGCTCTGCCGGGAGAAGTCCTCCCCGAAAAAGCCGAATTCGATTCCTCCGAAATATTCTCCTTCCGATACGCCCGCCAGGCTGATTCCGACTGTGCCGGGGAGCTCCTCCGTCGAGGTTTCGGCGATGTAGACGCCGATGCGCGGCGGCCATTCGAATGCCGGAGACTCCGCGCACAACTCATCCTTTCCCGTGGAGGAGCTGGTGGCGGTGGAGGTGGTTTGCTCCGCCGCAACGAGGGCGAATCCGGCCGTCACGGCCGCGAACAGGAAAAAATTTCGAATTTTCATGGCTTTGTTCTCCCGGAAAGGCTTGCGATTCATCATCTGTTTTATCATAACCCTTTTTTTTCGGAATGCAAGACGCAAAGGGACGACTGTTCGGAAAAGTTCGGAGATCGTGAATATTCCAACTTGCAGACAGCCCCGCACGGCTGTATATTATAATGAATGACATCGTCTTATGGAATCACTCAGCAGGAGAGATTGAAATGTCTTATCAGAAGATCAAAGTTCCGGCGGGAGAGAAGATCACCGCCGATGCCGCGGGCAGACTCCAGGTGCCGGATCAACCCATTATCGGCTTCATCGAGGGCGACGGCATCGGGCCGGACATCACGGCGGCATCGATGCGGATCTGGAACCGCGCCGTCGAAAAAGCGTACGGCAACCGACGCAAAATCGCGTGGATGGAGCTCTTTGCCGGCGAGAAGGCCAACAAGGTTTACGGCGAGACGTTGTGGCTGCCGGGCGAGACCGTCGATGCGATTCGCGAATACCTCATTGCGATCAAAGGGCCGCTCACGACTCCGGTCGGCGGCGGAATCCGTTCGCTGAACGTCGCGCTGCGCCAGGAGCTCGACCTCTACGTCTGCCTGCGGCCGGTTCGCTACTTCAACGGCGTTCCCTCTCCCGTGAAGCATCCGGAAAAGACCGATATGGTCGTTTTCCGGGAAAATACGGAAGACATCTACGCCGGGATCGAATGGAATGCCGGTACGCCCGAGGCAAAAAAGGTCATCGATTTTCTGCAGAATGAGATGGGCGTCCGGAAAATCCGTTTCCCGGAGAGTTCGAGCATCGGCGTGAAGCCGGTTTCGGTCGAAGGCAGTGAGCGGCTGATCCGCGCCGCGCTCGACTATGCGATCGCGAACAAGCGCCGCAGCGTCACGCTGGTTCACAAGGGGAACATCATGAAGTTCACCGAGGGCGGCTTCAAGAACTGGGGATACGATCTCGTACGGCGCGAGTACGCCGACCGTGCCGTGGTCGCTGCCGATTGCGACTGGAAGGCTCCGGAAGGGAAGATCCTCGTGAAGGATTGCATCTGTGACGCATTCCTGCAGCAGATTCTGACCCGTCCGGACGAGTACGACGTGATTGCGACGATGAATCTGAACGGTGACTACGTTTCGGACGCGCTTGCCGCCTGTGTCGGCGGAATCGGCATTGCGCCGGGAGCGAACATCAACTACACGACCGGGCACTCGCTCTTCGAGGCGACCCACGGAACCGCGCCGAAGTACGCCGGGCTCGACAAGGTCAATCCGAGTTCGCTGGCGCTCTCCGGCGAAATGCTGCTGCGTCACATCGGCTGGACCGAAGCGGCGGAGCTGGTCAGCCGCGGCATCGAGCGGGCCATCTCCGACCGGGTGGTGACCTACGACTTCGCGCGGTTGATGGAGGGGGCGACCGAGGTGAGCTGCTCCGGCTTCGCCGAGGCGGTTGTCGAACGGATGTAAAAACGGAAACCGGGGGAAGATGAAAATCTTCCCCTTCAACCTTGCAACAGAGGAAGGTGAGTATAAGATGAAGCTGGTATCAATTCTGAATGAAGAGCTGATCTTTACGAACGTCAACGGCGTGAGCCGTTCCGGAATCTATGCGGACATGCTCAAGAAGGCGCAGGCGGTTCTCGGCAGCCAGCTGGATGTCGACCGGATCGTCTCTGGAATGCTTGAGCGGGAAGATACCTTGCAGATCCCTTACGAAGGGTGTGCGATGCCGCATCTTCGCGCGCCGGAGTTCGACGACCTCTACATCATTGTCGGGGTGCTGCCGAAGCCGGTGCATTTCAAGGAGTGCGATGTCGCTCCGTGCAGTCTGGTGGTGATGTCGCTGATTTCGTCGGATACGAGTGATCTGTATTTGAAGTCGCTTTCGGCGATGGTGCGCTATCTTTCGCAGCCGGGAAACCTCGAAAAGCTTTCCGGAGTGAAGAATGCGGCGGAATTTCTCGAAGTGCTTCGCGAGGCGAACGTGACCGTCCGCAGCAATCTCGTGGCGGAAGACGTGATGGTCACGGGCAAGAGCGTCCTGCACGAGGACGATACGCTTTCGACCGCGCTCGACTGTTTCAGCCGCGGCGACAGCAGCACGATTCCGGTGCTCGACTCGAATGGCCGTCTGGTCGGGGAGCTCGCGGCGATGGATATTTTGAAGAGTTTTATTCCGGAATACATTTTCCGGATGGAGAATCTCGATTTTCTCACGAGTTTCGAGCCGTTCAACCGGATTTTCCAGGAGGAGAATCAGCACGTGGTGCGCGATTACATGCGTACGCCCTCGCTCACGGTTCATCCGGAAACCCCGTTGATTCAGTTTACCGTGAAGATGGTGAAGAATGAAGTGCGCACCTGCTTCGTCATCGACGCCGACAACAAATATATCGGCGAGATCATGGTCAAATACATTGTTAAAAAAGTCCTGCGCGGATAAGAGTTGTCACCTATGGAACATTCGACCCTGATTTTCTGGATAGGTACGATCGTTTTCATCGGAACCTATGTGTTGATTGCATCGGAGAAGGTGCATAAAACGGTTGCGGCATTGCTCGGTGCGATGCTTATGCTGATTGTGATTCTGCCGGGGCCCGGCCACAGTGGAGGTTCCCACGAGGAGGCCGCGGAACCGGTTGCGGTGGAGGCTCCCGCCGCTGTTGCGGAGCAGGTCCCCGCCGCCGTTGCGGAGCAGGCCGCCGGAGCGCAGGCGAAAGCCGCGGAAGCGCTCGCCGAGACTGAACAGGCGCTGGCGGACGCGACCGGTCCGAGTGAAATCGAACGAAAGGCCGGGCTTTACGACAAGCTCGACACGTTCGCCCGCTATTCGAACTTCGACGTGGTGTTTACGCTTGCGGGCATGATGCTGCTTGTGAATCTGCTCTCTGGAACGGGACTTTTCCAGTACGTGGCGATCCGCTGCGCGAAACTGGCGAGGGGACTGCCGATCCGGACGATGATTCTGCTTGTATTTGCGACGGCGTTTCTCTCGGCGTTTCTCGACAATGTGACGACGATTCTGCTGGTTGCGCCTGTGACTCTGCTCGTCTGCAACGAGCTCGACGTGCCGCCGGTGCCGTTTCTGATGGCAGAGACGATGGCGTCGAACATCGGCGGAACCGCGACGCTGATCGGCGACCCGCCGAACCTGATCATCGGTTCGATTGCGGATCTGAACTTCATGGATTTCCTTGTGAATCTCACTCCGTTCATCCTCGTGCTGATGGTGATCTACTGCATCTGTCTCTGGGTTTACTACTCGAAGCGGATGCGCGTGACGGTCGAGAAGCGCGCGCTCATCATGGAGCTCGACGAGCGCGCGGCGATTACGGACCGCGGCAATCTGATCCGCGGCGGAATCGTGATGATTCTGACGATTCTCGGTTTTCTCGTGCACGGTGCGGTCGGGCTTCAGCCCTGTGTGGTGGCGATGTCGGGAGCCGCGCTGGCGTTGTGCATCTGCAAGGTCGACGTGGATCATGCGCTGGAAAAGATCGAGTGGAGCACGCTTTTCTTCTTCATGGCGCTGTTCATCGTCGTCTGCGGTGCTTCTGAATGCGGACTCATGGACAAGATCGGCAGCTTCCTGTCGCTGATGGAAGGATGGCCTGTTCCGGTGGTGGTGCTCGTCATCATGTGGATCAGTGCGATTGCGGCTGCGGTCATGAACAACGTTTCGTTCACTGCGGCGATGGTGACGGTTGTTGCGACGTTCATCAGCGCCTCGCCGGCGTTCCGCGGGAATGAGGCGTGCAGCGAGCTGCTCTGGTGGGGGCTGGCGCTGGCGGTCTGCCTCGGCGGAAATGCTTCTCTGGTCGGTGCGGCGGCGAACCTGGTCACCGTCGGAATCGCCGGGAAAAACGGCCACAGCGTGAGTTTCACGGGCTTCCTGAAATATGGCGTTCCGGTGGCTGTGGGCAGTATGGTGCTTGCTTCGATCTACATCATGGCGCGTTACTTCCTGTTCTGCGCGTAACGCGTACGGTACCGGCTCTTCATGCCGGATTCTGCGGCGCTGCTCCCTGCGGGGCGGCGCCGTTCGTTTTTTTTCGGCATTTTTTCAGGAGGCGGCCGAGCGCGGGGAGTTGCATGGCGGCCATAATCGCGAGGAACGGCAGCGCCGGGAGCTGGTAACGCGGTGCGACAATCGGGCCCGGCAGGAAGAAATAGTATTCGACGAAGGCGAGGAAAAGGAAGAGCCAGTACCAGTTTTGCCGGAGATGCACGATCCAGTCGACGAGCTTCCACGCCGCAAGCAGATACAGGAAAAGCGTGACTGCGAGCAACGGAACAACCGGCAGCAGCACCCAGAGTTTCCCGCCGAAATAGTGGTTGACCGCGGCGAAGAGCCCCTCTTTCTGCATGACATCCATGGTTCCGCGCCCGGCGCTGGTGACGCCGAGAATCTCAAAGAAAGTCGGCGCATCGGGGAGGAGGATGTGCGGCCGGAAGTGCTGCGGAAGCCACGCGAACGGATGGGCGAAGATGAGTTCCCGGAATTTTTTCAGCCGGTAGTCGCTGCGGCTTTTGATGTCGGGATACTTTTCCGTGTCGGAAAATTCGATTTCGAGTTCGGCGAGGATCTTCGCTTTTTCGGCCTCGAAGCTCGTTCCGTTGACCTTGGCCAGCAGCATGGCGCCGTTCTGGTGGTACATGGCGCCGGTGTTCGTATCGATCGACCACCCTGCGCCGAGGGTGGCGTTGCGCCCCATCCACGGCAGCAGCGGAAGCAGGAAGAGGGCGGTTCCGGCCAGGGCGGCCGTCAGTTTCCGTCTCCAGTCGAGTTTCGGCATGACTGCGAGCAGGAAGAGGGCGGGGAGCAGCCAGACCGAGTTGATCGGGCGGATCAGGGCGCCGACGCCCGCCAGAAAGAGCGCGAGCGCGAAGAACCGGATGTCCCGCCTGCGGTAGAACTCCCCGTAACAAGCAATTACGATGGCGGAGAGAAGCCCGAACAACGTATCCGAGAGCAGCATCGGCGACTGGGCGATCATGGTCAGGTTCAGCGTAGTGAGCGCACACGCCCACAATCCGGTGCGGCGGTCGGCCCAGACCGTTCCCCCCCGGTAGACCGCCAGCGGGATCAGCGTCCCCGTGATGATGAGCGCGAGAACGAGGGCAGCGATGTTGTCGCTCCCCGCTGTCCGGAAAACGAGCGAGGCGAAAAACGGGAATCCCGGCGCCCGTCCGCAGTTCGGTGTGCCGCCGGGTTCGTCCAGATAGCTTCCGTCGACGGCGAGCGCTTCGGCCGGTCCGAGGTATCCCCGGGTGTCCGGCCTGGAAAAACGTGTTGCGGGATCGCTGCAGAGACCCGGCAGCGCAACCGCGAGCCGCAGCAGGAAGCCGACCGCGAGCAGAATGATCAGAATTCGGTTGTCGCGCAGAAAGCGCCGGATCGTGGCGGGATCGAATTTCATCGGCATGTTCTCCGTCGGATTTGATTTCAGTTGCCGGAGCCCGGCATTTGCGCGTTTCCGGCGGGATTCCCCGCTTTTAATATAGCATGAAAAATCGTCCGCGCCACGCGGAAACTGGCCGGACCGGGGGAAACTGCGGCAAAAGAGGGGAATTAAGTTGTTGAACGATTTGACTTTTCCAAAAACGGGGCTATATTTCAGAACATCGATACTTTTATACTTGACCCCTAACATCAACGTAAAGGAACGTCAAAATGATCAAAGTTGGTATCAACGGTTTCGGTCGTATCGGTCGGATGGTTTTCCGTGCCGCAGTCCAGAATTTCAGCAGCGATATTGAAATTGTCGGGATCAACGACCTGCTCGATCCGGAGTATCTCGCCTACATGCTGAAGTACGACTCGGTTCACGGCAAGTTCGACGCGGAGATCGCGGTTGACGGCAATATGCTGATCGTCAACGGCAAGAAGATCCGTCTGACCGCCGAGAAGAGCCCGGCCGATCTGAAGTGGAACGAAGTCGGCGCGGAAGTCGTCGTCGAGTCCACCGGTCTCTTCCTGACCGAAGAGCTCGCCAAGCAGCACATCGCCGCCGGTGCGAAGAAGGTCATCATGTCCGCTCCGTCGAAGGACGCGACCCCGATGTTCGTCTACGGTGTGAACCACAAGACCTACGCCGGCCAGGCGATCATCTCCAACGCCAGCTGCACCACGAACTGCCTGGCGCCGATCTCCAAGGTCCTCGATGACAAGTTCGGCATTGTCCGCGGCCTGATGACGACCGTCCATGCCGCCACCGCGACCCAGAAGACCGTCGACGGCCCGTCCAAGAAGGATTGGCGCGGCGGCCGCGGCATCCTCGAGAACATCATTCCGTCCTCGACCGGCGCCGCGAAGGCCGTGGGCAAGGTTCTGCCGCAGCTGAACGGCAAGCTGACCGGTATGTCGATGCGCGTTCCGACCTCCGACGTTTCGGTCGTCGACCTGACCGTCGAACTCAAGACGCCGGCCTCCTACGAGGAGATCTGCAAGGCGATGAAGGAAGCCAGCGAAGGCGAGCTCAAGGGTGTTCTCGGCTACACCGACGAGTGCGTGGTCTCCACCGATTTCCGCGGCGAAGCGAAGACCTCCGTCTTCGACGCCAAGGCGGGCATCGCGCTGGATCCGACCTTTGTGAAGGTCGTTTCCTGGTATGACAACGAGTGGGGCTACTCCAACAAGGTTCTGGAGATGGTCCGCGTCATCGCCAAGTAATTACATCTGAATGTAATTCCCTGAAAGGGCGGGTGGTAATAGGCCGCCCGCCCTTTTTGCAGGAACATGTCAAACCTATTGAGGGGGAAATATCATGAATAAGAAAACACTTCGCGACGTCGATCTCAAAGGCAAGCGTGTTGTCATGCGCGTGGATTTCAACGTGCCGATCAAGGAAGGGGTCATCAAGGACGACACCCGCATCAAGGGTGCGCTCCCGTCGATCAAATACGTGCTCGACAACGGCGGCAGCCTCGTGCTGATGAGCCACCTCGGCCGTCCTGCCGAGAAGGGCTACGAGGCTGATTTCAGCCTGAAGCCGGTTGCGGAATATCTGTCGAAGATGCTCGGCAAACCGGTCGTGTTTGCTCCCGATTGTGCGAATGCCGACAAGGAAGTCGCCGCGATGAAGCCGGGCGACGTGGTCATGCTTGAGAACACCCGCTTCTACGCCGAGGAGCAGGGCAAGGTCAAGAAGAAGGACGACATGACCGACGAGGAGTACAAGGCGAAGAAGGCCGCGATGAAGGAGAAACAGCTCAAGCTCGCGGAAAAACTCGCCTCCTACGGTGACATTTACTGCAACGACGCGTTCGGCACGGCGCACCGGGCTCACGCTTCGACGGCGGTCATCACGAAGTTTCTGAAGCCGGCGGTGGCGGGTTTCCTGATGGAGAAGGAGATCGCCTACCTCGGCAGCGCGGTCGAGAATCCGGTCCGTCCGTTCGTGGCGATTCTCGGAGGAGCGAAGGTTTCGGATAAACTTGCTGTGGTTAAGAACCTGCTCACCAAGGTTGACACGCTCATCATCGGCGGCGGCATGGCCTACACCTTCCTGAAAGCGGAGGGGCACAATGTCGGCAACTCGCTCTGCGAGCTCGACCAGCTTGATTATGCGAAAGAGATGATCGCGAAGGCGAAGGAGTTGAAGGTCAACTTCCTGCTGCCGGTCGACAACGTCGCGGCAGACAAGTTCGACGCCGAAGCGAATACGCAGATCGTCGGCGACGACATTCCGGACGGCTGGATGGGCCTCGACATCGGTCCGAAGACCATCGAACTCTACTCCAATGCGATTAAGAATGCGAAGACCGTGGTCTGGAACGGGCCGATGGGCTGCTTTGAGATGCCGAAGTTTGCGAACGGCACGTTCGGTGTCTGCAAGGCGGTTGCGGAAGTCAAAGCCAACGGCGGCGTTTCGATCATCGGCGGCGGAGACAGTGTTTCGGCGGTGAACAAGTCCGGACTGGCGGATAAGATGAGCCACATTTCCACCGGCGGCGGTGCTTCGCTCGAGTATCTCGAGGGCAAGGAGCTTCCCGGCGTGGTGGCGCTCTCCGACAAATAACACGGAGAAGCGGGCACAGCCCGAATCCATGGAAAGCGGTTTTGCGGAATGCGAAACCGCTTTTTTTTGCGGATCCGGTTGACTATTTCCACGTGAAGTGATATGATAGGCGGCATGGAAAAGAAAACAGAGTTGATTTCCCTGCGGGACGCGGCTGCCCGTCTCGGCGTCTGCCGGGCGACCGTGCACAACTGGACGCGCCTGGGGCTGCTGGTTCCGGCCGAGGCCGCACCGTTCCGGTTTGCGCCGGAGACGGTAGCGGCATTTCTGCGTTCGCGCCGCGATGGCGAGGGGGCGAAACTGACCCGTCGGGCGAACAAGAGCCGTTCCGTTGCGCGGTTGAATCGCGGACGGTTCCGGAAGGCCGTCGGATGTTTCCGCTCGCTTCACCTCGCGTTGGAGAGCGCGATGTATGCAGCGGTCCTGAAGCGGCTCTGCAGGGAAGGAGAGGCGGAATTCCGGGAGGAGAAGGGCGAATTTGTTTTTCTTCGAAAATCGGTTGCGGCCGTGATGGCCGGGTGGTGTTCCCGGTTGAAATGTCCGCTGGACGAGCGGATGCTGCGGTTTCTGCGCACGCTGCCGGAGATGGAAGATGGTGAATCGCTCGGGGAGCTCTATCAGGCGCTCTCTTCGATCGGCCGCCGGGCGGTCGGCGGAACCTACTATACGCCGACCGCGCTCGTGGATGAATCATTGTCGTTCGGATGCGGTGCGACGCGTTATCTCGACCCCTGCTGCGGCAGCGGCCACTATCTGGTGCGGGCGTCGGCGGTGCTCGGGCTGGGGGCGGAACAGATTTACGGAATCGACTGCGATCCGATCGCCGTGGAACTTGCGAGAATCAATGTTCTGCTGGCGTTTCCCGGAGAGGAGTTCACGCCGAGGATCTTTCGCGGGAATGCGCTTACCGGCCGGATCTTGCGGGCGGAATATGGAACATTCGATTTTGTCGCGACAAATCCTCCCTGGGGAGGAGCGGCGTCGGAAGGAGAGGAGAGCTTTTCCTTGTTCATTCATCAGGCGCTGCGTTTTCTGAAGGCCGGTGGACGGATGTCGTTTCTGCTTCCGGAGGCTGTATTGAACATTGCCGCTCATGCGCCGTTGCGACGGAAGTTGCTCGAATCGTGCCGAATTGATGTGATCGAATTGCTCGGCCGGCGGTTTTCGGGTGTTTTCACTCCGGTGGTGCGGATCGACGCGGTCCGTACCCCCGCGCCGGCGGAACATCACATTACGATTCGTCATGATTCCGGCCGGGAAGAACGGGCGCAGCATCTGGTGACTGAACGTGCCGATTGCGCCATCGAGACCGGGGTGACGGCGCAGGAGCGGGCCGTGGTGGAAAAGATTTTCCGTTGCGGTGGAATTACGCTGTCCGGAAATGCGGATTGGGCGCTCGGAATTGTCACGGGCGACAACGCCCGATTGTTGACGTTTGTGCCGGAGCCGGGGGCGGAACCGATTCTGCGCGGCGGAGATGTTCTGCCGGGTTGCCTGCGTGAGCCGCGTTGTTTTCTGCGTCCGGGGAGATTGCAGCAGAGTGCGCCGCTCCGCTTTTACCATATGGTTCCGAAACTTGTGTACCGGTTTATCGCGCGGCGTCCGGTGTGTGCCGTGGACCGGGGAGGACGGCTTACGCTGAACAGCGCGAACGTGCTGATTCCCCGGCTGCCGTCATGGCCGATCGAACTGGTTGCGCGCTATTTGAACTCCCGGCTGATCGGGTTTCTTTACGTCAAGCGGTTCGGAACCTGCAAAATCCTGCGGAGGGATCTGGAGACGTTGCCGTTCCCTTCGCTCTCGGAGGCGGAGGCGGAGGAGTTGCTTCGGGCGGATGACGCTGCGTGGGAGGCGGAACTTTCCCGGCGGTTCGGCTTGACTGAGGCGGAGGCGCAACTGATCGCTCATTCGCTGCCGTAAATGCACAGCAGTGTGAAATAGTCCCTGTGGACGCTGTCCGGCAGCATGGCCAGGGGGCGTCGGCGGGATTTTCGAATTCCGGCCGGAGGATCGGGAACCTTGCGGCGAGCGCTTCCGGATCGGTTCCCGGCAGGGCCACCCTGAGGCGGAGTTCCGCACCGCCGCGTCTCCGCAGCGGCGAGAGGGAGTCCAGTTCCACCTCGACCGGTTTGCGCAGTCTCCGGCGCAGATATTCGCCTGCGGTGCGTTCGAGTTCGAGCAGCGGCAGGCGTCTCTCCTCGACCACGAGATCATTTATGTCCGGCGCATCCTTCGCATGAAAACAGGATTCGAGCAGATTGAGTTCCGCCGTCAGGAAAAGGATTCCGTTCAGCACGGGAATTCCGAGCAGCCGTTCCGGTTCGAACAGCGCGCCGTGCGGGGCTGTCAGGCGGGAGAAGGCGAGACGCGATCCTCCGGGGAGATCGATTCTGCAGCCGTTTTTCGGCAGTTTTCCGGGCAGTTTGCGGAATCGCGACCGGAACTCCTCGGCGCGGCAGCTTCTTCCCCAGAGGGTGAATTCGAGCCGCAGTACGCCGGATGTGGAGGCGCGGCGACAGCACTGGAGCCCGAGTGTGATTCCGACCTCGTCGGGTTCCAGCGCGCCGTAGTGGATGCGTTCGTATTCGGGGAGAACCCGCAGATCCGTGAAGCGGCGGATCAGCGCCCGTTCCACGGTCAGAACATTTACGGCCCGTCCGGCATGGGCGCAGAGATCGTCCGGAATTTCGGTTGAAGGAGTTGATTCGTTTTCCATTGCTGGTTTTCTCCGTTATTTCGGCCGTTTGAGCCGTTGGTTGTTTTCCCGTTTTCTTTTTTCCGTATGCGCCGTCGGGGAGCGAAGCCGGATGGAAAACGGATCTCTCCCCATCGGAACATTTGTCAACTTTTCGCCTCGAAACACCGGGTTTCACGGAACGTGTTTCTGACGTTTGCAGTTGAATTGAACCGGGCCAAACTGCAAGATAATCGTTTCCCCGCGCATTTCAACCGGACGGGGATGACAAGGGGGAAGAAAGTTTCCTCCGGAAAAATGACGGGAAAATGACGGAAACATTTCGGAAAAGTGCCGGATCGTTCGAAATTCGAAAGTTAGAGCGAAAATTCAGATCGGATACAATATTTTGCGTCGTCGTCGCGTTAATCAAGCAAAGGCCCGGAAGAGGGGGCCTCAAATCCCAGAAAGAGGTGGAGATTATGACAAAAAAATGGACATTGCCGCTGGCCGCGCTGGCCTTCTCGCTCACTGTGACCCCGTTCTCAACTTTTGCAGCGGATGAGGCGCCGCCCCCGCCGCCGGATGAGAGAATCGATTCCGGAGAGTTGCCGCCCCCGCCGCCCGGCGAACGTTCCGCTCCGGAGAAACGGCTGCCGCGTCCGGAACGGATTCGCCGCGCGCCGGGGATGGATGAAGAGCAGCGCATGAAGATCGAGGAACTCAATTCCAGGATAGCCGAAGCGCTCGCCGCCTACCGCGCGGAGCCGAACGATTCGACGAAAGCCGCCCTGAAGGAGCAGCTTGTCGAACGGTTTGAACTGCAGCAGAAGTTCGCGATCGAACGGGCCGAGAAGATACTCGCCCGCGAGAGAGAGCGACTCGAAAACAAGGATCAGGAGATCGATCGCCAGCTTGAGCGTCTGCTTCGTCCCCGCCGGGAAAAGCCGCAGGGGCGGCCGCGGGCCGAACACATGCGTCCGGATGAGCGCCGTCGCCCGGACGGGAAGCGTCCGGAGCCGGGTCGCCGGGACGCTGCCGGAGCACGCGGGTTCGGAAGGGCCCTGACTCCGGAAGAGGGTCGTCAGGTCCGCGAGATCACGCTTGAACTCCTGAAAGCGGATGCCGTCACGCCGGAAGTGACCGCGAAGATCGAGTCTCTCCGGGCCGTGTTCCAGTCGGCGCTCGATCGTCAGACGAAGGCTCTTGAGGAGGCGAAAAGCGCTCCGGAAGAGGGCGAAGAGGCCAAACGCGCCGAGGCGCTGGAGCGTTCCGTCCGGTTTCTGAACCGCAGTCTGGAATCGATGAAGCAGCCGGAGGAGTTTCTCAAGCAGCTGAAGCAGCGGGTCGAACACCGCAGAGCTCCGGAAAAGGCGAAGCGCCCGGAAGGAAAGAAGTAGTTCGTTTCTGCACGGGAAACGGCGGACCGGAAACTCCGGCTCCGCCGTTTTTTCATCATAAGCCGCGGATCGTGATCACCGGTCAAGACCGTGCTGACGGAAGAAATGCCGGTTGTTGTTCCCCGCATCTGCGAGAGAGTCGCGGATTCCGCCGATCCGCTCGGCGGTTTCCCCCGGCATGGCGCTGTCGGGGAGGAGATATTCGCACTCGGCGACCAGAACCATCTGCGATTTGCGGGTCGATTCGGATTCGACCTGGAAGAGGTAGCCGAGAAGTGGAATGTCCTTGAGAAATGGAATCCCGGTTGACCCGCGGACGACCTCCCGCTTCTCCAACCCGCCGACGACAAAACAGTTGCGCCCGGTGGAGATCATCACATCGGTCATGATCGTATTCCCTTCCTGAATGCGCGGCGCACCCGAGGATTGATACCCGATGAGGGAGGAGTTGTTCAGCGTGAGCTTCAGCACGGCCGCTTCCGGTGCGATCGAGGAGGCCTTGACGGTCATGGAAAACCCGTAGGAGTCCGGATCGCGCGTGACATTCTGCTGATTGGCCTTGTCGATCGCAATTCCGGTCTCCTGCGGGGCCTTGCCGAATGCGGACAGAATGTTGTCGAACATCTGCGCATGAGTTCCGTCCGGCTGCTCCTGCGTTCCAGACGCCGGAGCGGTTGTATCGATTGAGAAGAGCTGGGTCTTGCGTTCGAGCGAGCTCTCGGAATTCTGCCGGACGGTGACTTCACCGGTATGGGTGATTTTCGCTTTGCCGCGGCTCGCGAGAAAATCGAGATAGCGTGTGTTCCACTTCGGATTGAAGTGATAGAAACTTGTACGTTCCGAACCCTGCGGGCGCGACATTGTGCCGCCGTAAGTTGCCGCCCAGTTGTCGCGATAGCGGCCGCCCGCGCTGAAAAGGTCCATCCCGTCGTTGTTTTTCCAGGACTGGAAATCGACTCCGAGTTTTTCGTCGTTTTCGGCGTAAAGTTCGTAGACGCGGAAGCGGATGCGGATTTCCGGCAGAGGAACGTCGTAACGGCGGAGCATCTCCTCGATGTTTTTGCGGGAGTACCCGGCGGTGTTGAAAAAGAGGCAGTTCAGGTCGGGATCCAGCTTCACCTTGTCCTTGCCTCCGATGAGTTCGGCCGTGTCTCCGGAGACATTCATGCCGACATGCCGGACCATCTTTTCCAGAACGCTTGCCGGAACGTTGGCCGGAAAGTAGACATATTTCGGCTGGCCCGAACTGTTCAGCAGCCCCGGCTGGTCGAGACGCTCCACGATCGCATCGATTCCCATGCCGTTCTCATTGTCCCGGAAGCGGTACTCTTCGGCGGAGATGAAGAGCACGCCGGTTCCGTCCTCGAATTTCAGGCATTCGACCGCCGTGTCGCTGCCGGTGACGCGGCGGGTCTGAACCATTTCGCGCAGATAGGAGCGCAACGCGTAGGGTTCGGCATGTTTGAGCAGATAGGTTTTCGTCACGACTTTCGGATCGTTGTTGTCGCGGATGAAATGAACTTCGCCGACCTTTTCGTCGAGATCGACCCGGAGCTGCGCCTGCACCTGGGTGTCCATGTAGCTGGCGGTGTCGGAATTGTTTTCATTGCGCGGGGTGCCGGGGGACGGCCTGGAGCGTGTGGCAACATCGACGGCTCCTGAAAGCGAGCTGTCGGTATAAAACGGGGCCGAAGCCGAATCGCCTGGGGCGGCGGCCAGAGAAAGTGCTGCGAAAGTGAGCGCTGCGACGGATGCGTATTTTTGAAACATGTTTTCTCTCCTGAATTCAGCGTGCGGCATTCTGCGGGATCAGTTCATCGAGGGATTTGAGTTCGCCGCCGGATTCGGCCGGCGGGCTGTCCGGATGTACGAGCACTCCCTTCGCCGTGAGAAAGAAGAAGCTCTTTTCCCGGTTGAGCGTAGTGGTGCTGAACAGATATTTGAGGATCGGAATCTCCATGAGGAACGGGACGCCGATCGTCTGCTCGACTTCGCTTTCCCGACTCCAGGAGGCGAGCAGCTTCTCCCCGCCGGAGAGCAGATTGCACTCTCCGGTCACAGTGCTGACTTCCGCGAGTTCCGCTCCGTAGTTGTTGCGTTCGACCACGTCGGCGGTGCGGACAAGATAATGGAACGTCACCAGGGCCTGCCTGGCGGGCTCCTCCTCCGGCAACCCGGTGCGGCTGTTGGCCGGGCCTCGCAGGTTGATCCGGGGGGCCGTGACCGTGAGCGAGAGCGGCGGAGGCGGTTCATCGCCGTTCAACAGCGGATTGGAGGCCTGTTCCGCCGACTCCGGGGGCTGAACTCCGCCCTTCATGCCGACGCCGGAGATTCCGACCTGAAGCTGGTCGTTGTTTCGTTTGAAAATCGCCTGCGACTGCGGGGAAAAACCGGCGGAATAGCTGGCGCTTTCGCTGTTTGCGACGGTCAGAACCGCGCTGTTTGCGATGTCGGCTCTGCCGTTTTGTTCCAGGACACGGATGAAACTCGCGTCGAACTGCGGTGCGATAAGGAATCCGCCGAATCCGCCCGAGGCGGCGGAAAGCGCCGCCGTTCCCGCCGAATCGAGGCTCATCGCTTCATATCCGATCTGCAGCAGATCGAGCCCCGGGCCGTTGCGCCAGCTCAGATAATCGACTCCGAGATCGCGTAACGTGCTCTCCCGCACTTCGTAGACCGTGAAGACGAGGTTGATCATCGGAATCGGTCGATCCAGCCACGCGAGGTATTTCATGAGATCGTTGCTTTTGTTGAAATCATCCTTCCAGTAGATGATGTTCGTGGTTGGATCATATCCGACGAAGGAGTCGACGCCGCCGTTGACACCGGTTCCGGTCATGACATCGACCATGGTCTGGGCGGAACGGAATTTTGCCGGGTAGACGCGGCGGATGATTCCGGTTCCGCGGATCGGATCGCCTTCCGCGCGACCTTCGATCCGGGAGGAGCGGTCGAGTTTTTCGAGCATATCGTCGACATAAGGCAGCAGACGGACCGGGCAGCTCACGGTCAGAAGCTGTTCGTTGCCGGCCTTGTAATTGATGCGGTTGACGGTCGACTGGGTGTTGCTGCGCTTGAGCACGCCGAGCAGAAACGGAGTGACGTCGTTGGCTTTCAGGTAACGGAGTTTGTATACCCTGGAAGCCATGTACTCCTGTGCGTCATCCTGAACAAGGCGGATCGTTCTTGAGGTATTGGAGTCCGGTGGAGCTGCGGAAAGAGCGAGGGGCAGAATCCCCGCCGCCGTGGCGATTGCCGTGAGAAATCGATTCATACGGATTCCCTTTCTTCTAATTGAACGGATTTGCGTATAATGTAGTGGTGTTTTGCGAGCGTTTCGTGAAGAGGATGTTTGTTTTCGGTTACGGGGCTTTTCCCGGGATTCCACGGCGGGGAAGCGGGGGAAAAAACTTGCAAATTCCACGTTGGCCGTCTAAATTAAAAGATCATGATCAGAGAGAACAGAGGGAGGATCCCATGAGGAACGTATTTTTGACGGTTCTGGCGGCCGCGGCGGTTCTGGCCGGAGGTGTGGGCTGCAACACTTCGGTTGTGAAATCCCTGCCGCCGGTGGAGGGGCAGACCAGTTCGACCGGCGCCCGGGTTGTGGCGAATCTGGAGGGGAGCAACTGGGGAGTTTTCCTGTTCTATTATATTCCTTTGTGGAGCGGCAATCCGAATCGTCCGAACCGGCGCGACTACACGACCTTCCGAAACCGGATCGAAAACAAGTATACGGCCGGAATGCTCAAGGGATGGGCCCGGCAGATGAAGGCGGATGTGGAAGATATCCAGATCACGGATTCCTCGACGGGCGCTTTTTCTCTCTGGATTCTCTGGCGGCGCAGCCAGACGGCGACCGCAGTTGCCGTCAAAAAGAAGTGACACTTCGGATTTCCCAAGTAAAAAAACGATGAATCCCGAATGTACAACGCCTTAAGAGTTGCAAAATGCTTTTCGGCGTGATATTTTTCTTACCGGCATTTTATTGTCATGGCACATTCCATATAACATAGAGAGGAAAAAGTATGAGCCGCAAAGTCATTATCGCTGGAAACTGGAAGATGAACAAGACCGCCGCCGAAGGGAAAGCTCTGGTGGAGGCGCTGAAGGGGCTGGTCGCAGATGTCCCGGCCGAAAAGGCCGATATCGTCGTCTGCCCGCCGTTCACGACGATTGCCGCCGTCGCGGAAGCGATCAAGGGCAGCAACATCAAGCTCGGTGCGCAGAACATCCACTGGGCCGCGAATGGAGCCTTTACCGGTGAGATTGCCGCCGACATGCTCAAGGAGCTCGGCGTGGAGTATGTGATCATCGGTCACAGCGAACGGCGTCAGTATTTCGGCGAGACCGATGAGACGGTCAACAAGCGTGTGAAGGCTGCGCTCGCCGCGGGATTCAAGCCGATCGTCTGCGTCGGTGAGATGCTTGAGGATCGTGAGGCCGGCAGAACGGAGCAGGTTCTGTTCACGCAGCTCGAAGGCGGACTCGCGGGGCTCAGCAAGGAGGAGATGGCGAAGGTTGTGATCGCTTACGAGCCGGTCTGGGCGATCGGCACCGGCAAGACCGCCACTCCCGAGATGGCCGAGGAGACCCACAACTACATTCGCATGACGCTCAATGACATGTTCGGCAAGGAGATCGGCGAAGGGGTCCGGATTCAGTACGGCGGGAGCATGAAGCCGGAGAACGCGAAGGAGCTCGTTGCTCAGCGCAACATCGACGGCGGTCTGATCGGTGGAGCGGCTCTTGTGGCGGAGAGCTTCTCCAAATTGATTCACAATGCCCTTATCGGTTGATTTTTTCCGTTTTTTTTGGAAAATAATTGATAATATTAGTGTGGATTCCTGAAAAAGGGGTTGACTTTTTCCGGGAAGAGCGCTAATGTTAGACCGGACCCGGAATGGGGAACACGGGTAGTTCTGTGTTCCCTCGTTCTGAAACCAACGAAGAAAAATAAGGCGCGATTGACATGATCGTATTTCTTTACGTGCTTGTGGCGATAATTTCGCTGCTGGTGATCGGGATCATTCTGATTCAGCCGTCGAAGTCCGGCGGCATGGGGGCTGCTTTCGGCGGGATCGGTGAATCGGTATTCGGCGCGCAGGTGGGCAGTCATCTGACGAAGGCGACCGTGATCATGACGGGAGTCTTTTTTCTGCTTGCCTTGATTCTGGCGTCGCTGATCGGTCACGGTTACCGCGACAACAATTCTGCTTCCGATGTGACGCGTCAGCTGGAAAGTGCAGTGGTGCAGAATGCGCCGGAAGCCGTGGTGGAAGCGCCGCCGGCGGAAGTCCCGGTGGAAGATAAACAACAGTAAACACGGGGTTGCGGGGAAATATTCTTATGAAAAAGTGGCTGTTACTGGTTGGCGTCGCCGTGTTGCTGCTATCCGACATGGCGGTTCTGTGTGCTGCTGCGGCTGAGGATATGTTTACGAAGGTTAAGATCAGCCTGAGTTCCATAAACCCGCCGAATTTCCGCAACACCAGCAGTAACGGCACCCCTTCGACCAGCGCCTCCTGGCGCAACAAATGGCTGGTTATCACCGTGGACTACACTCCCGTGGCGCCCAAGTCCATGCGGAATGCCTGGATCAATGATGTGGACATGACCGTGCGTGCCGTGTTCAACGGGCAGAGCGACGAGAAGTCGCGGGCATTTTATTTCAGCGGGGTCAGTCGATTCTGGACGGTTCCTCTGGACGGTCGCAAGCACATTGCCACGATGATGATTCCTCCGCAGCTTCTGGACCGTTATCTTCCGAGCAGCGGAAGTGCGAGTACGGTCAATACCGGCAGTACGTTTACGATTGAAGTTCTGTTTCAGGATCGTGCCGGAACCGTGATCGGCCGGGGGTATTATGGGAAACGCGGATTGTCGGATGCGGAATGTGCGGATTACTTTGCGAAGTTGAACGGGGGTGTCGTGACGGAGATTTCCGGAGCGATTCTCCCCCGCAATGAAACACCGTGGGCGTTTCTGAATATCGATGAATACGATCTGCTCAAGTCGGGCGGTTCGGCAGGTGCTCGCGAAAAGTAATCGGGATATATAATTTTTAATAAACGGTACCGGGAAATGCCATCCGGTGCGGAACATGTGGAACAATCATTAAAATGCCAAAAGAGAACACGGTTTTAACGATTGACGTCGGCGGCGACAGCTTGAAAATGGCCGAATTCGTCTTTCCGCCCGGCGGGGCAGTAGTGCTCCGCAAGTTCGCATTTCGCAAGTTGGAAGAGCGCGAGGGGGAGGATTCCTCTTTCGCCGAGGCCTATCTGGAAATGCTTGCGGAAAACAATTTCACAGCAAAGCAGGTTCGACTTTCGTTATCCGGGCAGTCCTCTTTTTCCAGATTGAGCAAGCTGCCGCTGCTGCTCGGCAACAAGAGCGCGATCACGCGAGTGGTGGAATACGAGGCGCGTCAGACGGTTCCTTATGCGATGAGCGAGGTGGTGTGGGATTACCAGTTGATTCGGCATGCCTGGTCGGATTTGCGCAGCGAGATCCAGGAGGATGGCAGCACGATTGAGATCTCCGAGGATCATGAGGAGTACGAGGCTCTGTTTGTCGCGGTCAAGACCGACCAGATCGTTCGTTACACCGATGTGATCGAAGATTCGGGGAAAAAGATTCTTTCCGTTGAGATTGCGCCGGTAGCTTTGTTCAATGCGGCAAAGGGAACGCAGCTGCATGATGATGAGTGTGCGTTGATTCTGAATATTGGCGGTCGCGGGTCGAATTTGATGATTTCCGATCAGAATCGTGTTTTCATCCGTCCGATTCCGATTGGCGGAGATACGATCACGCAGCAGGTTGCCAAGGAGTTCGGCATCGGCTTTACGGAAGCGGAGGAGCTGAAGCACCGGCACGGATTTGTTGCGCTTGGCGGAGCTTACGAGGAACCGGAGTCCGAAGTTGCCGCGACGATTTCCAAAATTGCGCGTAACGTCATGACGCGTCTGCATGGTGAAGTCAGTCGTTCGATCAACGTCTGGAGATCGCAGCATGGCGGACATCAGCCGACTCGGATTCTGCTTTCGGGTGGTGGTTCCACCATGTTGTACATTACGGACTTTTTCCATGAGAAACTCCGTTTGCCGGTGGAGTATCTGAACACCTTCGGTGCGATTACGATTGAGGAAGGGGTTGACAAGGAGGCGTTGCAGGCGATTGCTCCGATGTTCCAGGAGTTGATCGGTATGAGTCTGCGCAGTGTAACGCAGTGTCCGATCAATATTTCTCTGATTCCTGCATCGATCCGGAATCAGGTGGAACTGAATCGGAAGAAGCCGTATTTTTACATTTCGGCTTTTTCGCTGATTGCGTGTCTGGTAATCTTCTCTTACGGAGTGAACAAGCGTTTGAACTTCGACCGGCAGCGTGTGGATCGTGTGCAGATCGAAGTTGACAAGACCAATCAGAAGGTCAAGCAGGTGGATGGGCTGTACGGCCAGATGAATTCCGCCAAGAGCTCTTTTGAAGAGCCGATGCAGTTCCTGCAGGATCGCGGCAAGTGGACGAATATGCTGACTGAGCTTGAGCAGAAGATGCCGGATACGATGTGGGTGGCGAGTCTGGAAGGCATTGGGGACGAGGTTCCGTCGGATGATGGTTCGAGTTCTTCCGGGGGTGAGTTTACCGGTTTCGGCGGGAATCCGTTTGGTGCGATGGGGATGGGGATGCCCGGCCCCGAGTCGAATCTTCCGCCGTCGCCGGCAGATATCACGGAAGTCAAACAGCTTCGATTGATCGGTTACACACTGATTCTGGAGACGGATCTTCTGGAAGAGCAGTTTCTGAATCAACTGAAAGGTTCGACTTTTTTTGAGGATCGGGAAGGAGGTTCCTCTCTGGTTAAGTTCACTCCGGAGAAGGAGTATAACCTGAGCTCTTTCGAGATTCTTGTGAAACTTAAGGAACCGATCAGGAAATAGGACGGAGAACGACAGTGAATAGATTTGTAAAAAACAATTTGGTGCTGATTATCGTCCTTGGAATTTCCCTTGTCGCGACGATCGGGCTTCTGGTCTGGACGACGATGCAGTATCTTCAGATGTGGCGTTATATCACGCAGACGGAGAATCTGCGCGAGGAGATTGCGAATCTGATTAAGAAGACTCCGGCGCCGGTGGAAGGGAACATCCCTCTGATTGAGACGGACCGTAAACTTTACGAGCGGGTGGCGGCGCAGATCCGCAAGCCGTTCGGGCATCCGCTTCAGCCGGCGCTTGAGCAGTTCATCTCGGTGCTGCGCAGAACCGATGGAGAGAAAGTTACGCTTGAGAAATTCAAGGAAGAGTTCACTGCGGAATGGACCAAGAATGACAAATTTGCCGAACAGGAGCTGAATTACAGTTTGTTCAAACGCAATTTCCGTAATTGGGATGAGGCGATGCGGGTTTTCCGGTCGGTCGCGGAGAAAGCGACTGCCGAGCCGATCAATGACGGCAATATCGACGAGGTTTTCCAGTGTGCGATGGGCGTTCAGCGCAAACTGGGAGGAAAACCGGAAAATCTTCTGAGAATGATGACCAACTTCCGCAACGGAATGCTGGAACTTACGAAGGATAAGATTCAGTTCGATTCGGAGGAGGCGACATTCTTTTCGTTCTCGTTTGAAGGTATTGAATCGGGTGCCGCCTCGTCCGGCAGTTCCGGGATGGGGCCCGGAGTCATGGGTGGGGGAGAAGGTTCCCAGAACGACTATCAGACGGACAACTACCCGATGATCGCTCAGCATTGGGAAATTTTGAGTGATATTGTGAAGCGGTCGACGGAGTCCGGCATCACCAGCTTTGTATCGTTCCGCAAGCGTGCGGTGCAGCCGGAGAAGACAGGCAGTTTCGATGTTTATCATTATTCGATCGAAGTGACCGGGACGATGGAAAGCATCCGGAAACTGGTTGGAATTCTGGATCAGGCCTATCACGACAACCGGGTTTATGTGGTTCGGAGCATATTCCTGTATCAGTTGGAAGACGATGCACTGCTTCTGGTGAAGCCGGAGCTCGCCTTGGAGAAGGAAGCGGTCGAAGGTCGTCAGATGGCCATGCCGGAAATGCCGCGTACGAGACGCAGAGGCTCTGCCGCTCCGCGTGAGAGTGCGGAAGAGCGCCAGGCTCGGGAGATGGAGGAACGTCAGGCTCAGGAAATTGCTGAGCGTGAGAAGAGTCTTCCTTACTATCATCGGAGTGGGTATGGTGTGCCGGTAGTCGGGAAGAACGGTCTTGTCCGTGCGATCATCGACGTGGAATATATCATGGAATCCGGCAGCGGAATTTAGTGAAAGCGGAGGTTTATTTTGGATATTCTGAAGAAACACTACGAAAAGCTGATTCTGCTTTTGCTCCTGTTGATTTTCATCGGTTTGATGTTTCACGTGCTGAGCATCGTGAAGCAGACCGGGGAGATTCAGGATCGCCATCTCCGGATTCCGACACGTGAGCCGGACTACAAGACCCAGGATCCGAACGCTGAGGGATTCGACGTCGACAAGATCTTTCAGGAGACAAGTTTGAGCTGGGTGAATCCCGGTCCGCGTTCGAAGTCCGACAGCGGGGTTTACACGGATCTTGCATATGTATTCAAAATCGTGAAGTGTCCTTTCTGCGGAAAGTTAATTCCCCGGAAATACATGGACGAGATGCAGGTTTGTCCCTTCTGCAGCAACAAGGAGGAGGGTGGCGCCAATTTTGTGAAGCCGCCGGAAGATGTTATCGTTCCTGCGATTCCTGACGAGCTCAGGCAGCAGTACGGGCTGAATTCGAATGATCCGGATTGCGACTTCTACGATCTCGACGGGGATGGTTTTTCGAATGTCTATGAATATATGATGCAGACGGATATGGGGAACCCGCGTATTCATCCGCCGCTCTGGCATCGTTTGCGAGTCATTGAAGTCGGTCGGATTGTGCTGCCGGAGAAATTCGTTCTGGTCAATATGATGGACAGCGATGATCCGAAGCAGTGGGAATTGCAGATCGATTCTAGCGGTATGAGCAATTTCTACACGATCGGCATGGAGCTTGAAATCGATGGAAGATACTTTACGATCGAAAGTGTCGAGCGTCAGGCCGGGGCCGGTCCGGACAAGAAGGATCGTTTTGTCGCGACCATGAAAAATACCGAGAATGGTCAGACGTTGCGCCTTGCGACCGGAGAAGCAATTCGTTCCTTCTCCGACAAGGCGGTGTTGCAGGATGTTGCCAACAAGCGGCAATATACGGTTGTGGTCGGAGATACGGTCAGCGTCGGCGATCGTCGTTCCGGAACGGAAACATACCGGGTCAAGGAGTTTGACATCAAGGAGGGGACCGTGCTTCTTGAAAATCCGTCAAACACGGAGAATCCGACGGTCGATGAGAATGGAACAAAGATGCTGATTACCGGGTCGGGCCGGATTCCGCCTGCGTTGATGGTGAAGATTCCGCAACCGCGGGAGGATATGCCGGGGGGCGTGCCCGGTTACGGAAATCCCGGTTATGGAAATCCCGGTTATGGGAACAGGCCTTATGGAAATGTACGGAGACCTGGCAGATAAGTGTGAAATTTCAAGGTATGAAATTCAGAGATAGATCGATCGATTAACAAATTAAGGTAGACAACGAGCATGGAAATCTCAAACCGAAAGCTGTTTTCGCGGGGTATGGTCGCGATTGGTTTCGCGGTTGCTTTTTCCGGAGTTCCCGGCGAAGTATTCGCCGCAGAGCAACCGGAAACAACAGCTGCCGTCGCGACGACCGGAACGGGAGACAACGAGTTGAGTGCGCAGGAGAAGGCGTTGCGCCGCAAGAAATTTGAGGAGCAGGACGCCCGGCTTGAAGCCGCCCGGAAAATGGACTTTGAGAATGGGAAGAAGGAGTTCCAGGCGGTTATCGCAGAGCTTGCAGATCCCACGCAGAATTTCGGAACGCTCGGGAAGGAGCGGCATCGTCTTTTCCTCAAAGAGCTCGAAGCGATGAAGCTGGCCCAGGGCAGGGAGTTGCTGGTTCAAGCCCGGACCGCGGCTTCGGAAGAGCGGTATCCGAATGCGATTCAGCTTGCGACCGAGGCGGTGGATGTATCCAAGCCGGAGAAACGGCAGGACGGTTCTCAGGGGGATTCCCCGCTGCTCGTTGAGGTGGAGGATTTCATCGAGTTCTGCAGAACCCGGCAGAGTGCTCTCGAGACCCGGCAGGCGGCCAGTATAGCGAATTCCTATCCGCAGCATGAAGCAAATCTGGCCACCATCAAGCGTCTGCTTGCCGAGGCCAGGGTTTTTTATGATGCTCAGCGCTATGAGGAGGCGATTACCAGAATCGAGGAAATTTATCTGATCGATCCTTACCAGCGCGATGCGATTCAGATGATGAATGACATTTATAAGAAGGTATATACCGCCGGGTTGCATCGTCGCGAGGCCGATATTGCCGGTATTCTGGCGTCGGACATGTGGCAGTGGGTTGAACCGGTATTCCCGGTCAGTGTCCAGCCCAGCCTGAAAGAGGGGATCAGCAAGGAACCGGCGGGACAGGGAACGCTCGCCAAAATGGAGCGGATCGTTTTTCCGCGGATCGAGTTTGAGAACATGGACGTGAAATCCGTTCTCAGTTACCTGAACAACCGCAGCAAAGTTCATGATCCTGACAAGGAAGGGGTTAACATCTCCTATGGATTCGGCAATCGGAGTCCGGAGAGTTACCCGCATGTGACGATGAACCTTTCGCACATTCCATTGAGCGAAGTGATCCGGTATGTCTGCCAGAATACGGGGCTCAAATATCGGGTTGACCCGACGGGCGTGTTTGTCGGACCGAATGTCGATGAAATGCAGATTCAGTACTTCCAGGTCCGCGGTGATCTGATCTCCAGCATCACAGGAGATGACAGCGCCGATGCAACGGAAGCGGGGATGGCTGCCGGTGGTATGCCGGCCATGCCGCCCGAGGCCGCTCCGACGCCGTCTGGAGTGAGTGGAGAAGGCGGCGAGGCATCCAAGACCTTCCTCGACCGGGCCTCCACCCGCAAGCCTTCGGTTACCGCGATGGCGCTGATGCGTTATTTCCAGGCCCGTGGCGTTCCGTTCGGCCAGGGAAGTTCCATCACTTATGATAAACGTGCCAGCAAGTTGATTGTGCGCAATACGCTGGAAAATTTGCGTCGTCTCGATGAGCTGATCCGCCAGCTCGATGCGATTCAGACTCCGCTGGTCATGGTTGAGATCAAGGGGATCGAAATCAGCGAGACCGATATGCAGGAACTTGGTTTTGACTGGTCCATGGATGTTGTTTCGCGGAATATGACCTTCGATTCGGACGGCAATGCTTCTCTGACCGCCGGCGCCGACAAAGGATGGGCTTTCGGCCAGGGTGCGAACCGGTCGCTGAATACGCGAGGCATGACTTCGAACGATGCGCTCTGGGGAATCAATACTGCGGTGATTAACAAACTCAATATTTTCCCCGCGATTTTCGGCAAGCAGAGCATTTTCGGTTCCGATGTACCTTTCAATCTTTATCTGACCATCAATGCTCTGAG
Organism: uncultured Victivallis sp.; assembly: GCF_944391105.1. Taxonomy (GTDB): domain Bacteria; phylum Verrucomicrobiota; class Lentisphaeria; order Victivallales; family Victivallaceae; genus Victivallis. The sequence continues at coordinate 18,326 of NZ_CALXSK010000020.1, read as the reverse complement.
TCAGAACTCCAAGACCGAGACGCTTTCCGCGCCGAAGGTCATGACGACCAGCGGCAACAAGGCATCGGTTCAGATGGTCAAGAGTTACTGGTTCCCGACCGACTGGGAAGAGTATGAGATCGATGATGACGACAATGGAGTGTCGATCACAATTCCGACGCCGGACTTTGAAGAGTTTGACGACATCGGTATTTCGTTCGATGTGACTCCGGTTGTGAATCCCGACAACTACACCATCACATTGGATGTGAACCCGGTTTTCCGGAACTTCATCGGGAAGGATGAGTATCCGATCGTGGTGACCGGTGAAATTACCCGTTATGTCAATTCGACGGATGAGAATGGTCTTCCCATTCCCGGCATGCTGACTCTGGAACGGGTGGAGGAATCGATGACATTCAACGTCTGGATGCCGATGATCTCCTCGCGCAAACTTCGTGTCAATGTCACGGTTTATGATGGTGAGACGATTGTTCTCGGCGGCATGATCGACAGTGCCGTCAACAAGCGCACGGATAAGTGGCCGATTCTTGGTGATCTGCCGTTTATCGGCCGTTTCTTCACAACTCAGGCGGAAGACACGGTTCGCAACAATCTGTTGCTGTTCGTTACGACCCGTCTGGTGAACAATGACGGCATTCCGATCCGTCGGGGGCAGCAGAACGGCTCGCCGGACTTCAATCGGTAAAAATTAACGCCGGAGGCATAAAGATATGTTGAATAGAGAGTCAAAATTACTTGGGCTGGCAGTTGCATTCGGCTTCGGATGCATGTCGGGCGCGCAGGCGGCGGATTCGCCGACTCCGGTCGTCACGCCTGAAATGCGGGTTGTGAGCAATCAGTATGACGTTGGCAGGCAGCTTGTGGAAACTGAGGCGAACGCCCTGGTTATCCGTGCAAATAAGTTGTTGACGGAAAAAAAGTTCGAGCAGGCACGCGATTGTTACATTCAGGCGCAGAAGAAGTTCGAACAGTTCAGCACCAGTGAGTTCCGCGAGCGGGTAGCGTACTGCCAGCGGATGATCAAGCAGAGCTATATTGAGAAGGCCAATGAGGCGATGCGTATAGCGGACGAGCGTGCCGTCGCACAGGATTTTGAAGAGGCGATCAAGCTCTGCGAAGAAGCGATCAAGTATTGTCCGGAAGAGCGGGATGCTCTTCAGGCCAAGATTGCGCATTACCGGAAGCGCCAGGCTGCGGCCGCGCAGCGTGAGGATCTTGCGGTGAGCAAATTGCTCCCCAATTATTCGCGTGAGGAGTATGACATTCAGGTGCTTCTCCAGCAGGGGCGCGAACTTTTCAATGCGGGGGAATTTTCCCGTGCGTTGCGCAAATTTCAGGAAGTTCTGCTGATCGACCCCTATAATGCGGATGCTTTGCAGAATGTTCTGGCCACCAATACGCAGATTGGCCGTATCGGAAAGATCCGTTTTTCCAACACACTTCGGAAGATGACTTCGGAGGTCAATTGGAAGTTTGCTATTCCGATCACGCCGGATTCGGACGGTGAAGTCGGCACGGATCTTCTGCTTGACGGTCCCGTTGAGCAAGTTGACAAGGAAGAGAGTGCTCTTGAGAAGAAACTGAATTCGATCATCATTCCGCGCATTGATTTCGACAATGTGTCGATCGCTTCGGCGATCCGGAATCTGAGCGAACAGAGTCGCAGACTTGACCCGGAACGTCTCGGGGTCAACATTGTTCTGCGCACTTACGATGATTCTGCTCTGCGGCAGCAGTCCGGGGAGATCGGGCCGGATGGAACGCCGGTCAATCCTTATGGCGGGCAGAACAATCAGCCCTACCCCGGGCAGAATTTCCCTCAGAACCCGAATGCTAATTTCAACGTGGATCCCAACGCCGATCCGAATGCGGATCCGGATGCCATTCCCTTTGAAGAGCGTCCGGTCAGTCTCGTGACCAACAACCTTACCCTGATGCAGGTGATTGCCAGCCTCTGCAAAAACGCCAATATGCGTTACCGGGTTGAGAAGTATGCGGTAGTGCTCGCTCCGCAGAATGTTGCGCTTGATGAAATGGAAACCCGGATTTTCCCGGTGGATCAGTCTGCGCTTTCTTCCATCGATGGAGGTGGTGAGGACAGCGCGGCTCTGAGAAATTATTTCGAAAGAGACAATGCCATTCCGTTCCCGGTCGGTTCTTCGATCGTGTATGACAGCCGGATCAGCCGTTTGATTGTGACCAATACGGTGGAAAATCTTCGCGCCGTCGAAACGGTAATCAACGAGGTGCTTGATCAGCAGGAGCCGATGGTTCAGATCATGATCAAGTTTATTGAGATCTCTCAGACGAACCTCAAGGAACTTGCGTTTAATTATCAGCTCGCGATCAACAACCGCGACACTTTGAGCCCGGACGGGCATACGGTCAAAATGGGGAACAGCTCCAATGAGCTGATGCGTTATTACCGCGATGACAGTGGGGATGCCACGACTGCCGCGCGGGATCCGCTTGCGGACAGCACGTTCTCCTATGTCTGGGAAAATTCTGATGGTACCCGTGTCACCGGTTCGATGTTCGCGTTGAACTGGGCGGACAGCGGTGATGTGCTCGCGTCTCCGCGTGTCACGACGCTTCCGGGGCAAACGGCGCACATCGAGATGGTCACCGAACGCTACTTCCCGGAAGAGTGGGAGACCGTTGACCTGGATACGAACAACAGCACCGGGGATACGAACGAGACCTCTTCGAGCTGGCGTACGATTCGTGCAGATCCTCAGCCGCAGTTCGAGTCTGAGCCACGCAAACTTGGTATTGTGTTTGATATCACTCCGGAGATCGATCGTGAGCGTCGAACCATCACTGCACCGGTGGTGTTCCCGATTCAGACCTTCTCCGGCTGGATGATCTTTGATGCCCGTGCACAGAATGCCAATGAAGATGGTGGTGACGACAGCGGTGATGATGATGAATACTTCAAGATGCCGATTTTTGATCGTCGTGAAATCAACACCGTGATCACGGTCTATGACGGTGATACTGTGGTGCTCGGCGGAGTCGCTTCCGATGTTACGGAAGTCGTTTACGACAAGATCCCGGTGCTTGGAGATCTGCCCTTCATCGGCCGGTTGTTCCAGTCCCGCTACACCAATGCGGAAAAACGCAATCTGCTGGTTTTCCTGACCTGCAAGCTGGTCAAACCGGATGGGACGCCGTTCTATCCGCAGGAAGAGCAGAATCGCGGAGTTCCGAAGTTCGGTCAGAATTATTTCTGAGTTAGAGCTTCCAGAAAAAGCAAAACCGGAGCAGGGATTTCCCGCTCCGGTTTTTTTATGCGGGGATCTCTTGAACAATCGACCGGAACCTTTTTTCAAGCCTGATCTTCCCCGGCTGTCGTGAAACCAAGTTCCGCAGCGGAACAAGAGTCTCTTCCCGTCTGAAGATTTTTTACGAACTCTCCAGCAATGTCACGGCGTCCCGCGGGGAATTCTTCCGCGCGGGATGATCGACCTCCTTATTCCGCCGCTTCCGGCAGCTGGTTTCCCTGATTTCATCGACTGTCGATTTCCCGGCAATTCCTGGAATCTGATTTGCAATCCGGGCTTTCCATGCTATCTTACCTTTCGCGGCAGGGCGGAGCTTCGATGCTCATGCAACCCCTCTTTCTGTTGGTCTGCTCAAGAGCTTTTGACTCTGGTGCGGAAGGAGGGAACTTCGGCGGCTGAGATTCCTGCATGCAACCGGGGCACTCCGAGCAACATGGCGTGAGCTCCTTTACCGCTGAACCGCTGTGAGATTGACTCGACACCGTAATCCCGGCCTGCAATCCACTGGGGAAAGGTGTGACCGTAATCGGAGAGACGATATGGAAAACTGGTTGGAACAACTGCAAAACTTTCAAAACGCACATTCGGGAATCTACAGCGCAATTGTCGCGGCCGGACTGATTCTGGCGGCTTTGCTCGCCAACTGGGTCACCAAAAGGCTGCTGTTGCGCGGTCTTGTGCGCATACTTCACGCGCTTCCCGCCCGGGACGCCGAGGAAAACAACGCCAGAATTGCCATCGCCGCACGACTTGCAAACGTTGTTCCCGCGCTTGTGCTCGCATACGGAGCGTCCGCAATTCCGGAAGTGCACGAGACGCTCCAGACCATCATCCGGAATGTCTGCATTGCCTTCCTCGTCCTCACGGTGGGACTCAGCCTTGCCAAGGCCTTCGACCTGGCGGGAATCCTATACAACCGACGCCCGGACGCTCCGAACAAACCGATCAAGGGTTACCTGCAGCTCGGTAAACTCGTCATTTTCTGTGTCGCAGCAATCCTCATCATCGCGACCCTCATCAACCGGAATCCTTTGATCCTGCTCTCCGGACTTGGTGCGATGGCCGCGGTACTCATGTTGATTTTTCAGGATACGATTCTCTCGCTTGTGGCAAGTCTCCAGATCGGATCCAATGACATGGTACGGATCGGCGACTGGATTGAAATGCCGAGTCAGAACGCGGACGGTGACGTGATCGAAATCGCTCTTCATACCGTCAAAGTACGCAACTGGGACAAGACGATTACCACGCTGCCCGTGCGCAAACTCATCACCGACTCCTTCAAGAACTGGCGCGGTATGCAGGAGGCCGGCGGTCGGCGCATCAAGCGGTCCCTCTTTATTGATCAACGCAGCGTTCGCTTTCTTGAGGATGCAGAAGTTGTCCGACTGGAAGAATTTGTTGTGCTGAACCGCTACCTTGAACACAAACGGAAAGAACTTGCGGAGTGGAACCGGAAACTCGAAGAGATGGGAGCACGCCCCGTCAACGAACGACGGGTCACGAATCTCGGAACTTTCCGTGCATATGTGGAAGAGTACCTTCGACACAACCCCCATATCCGGCAGGATATGACGCTGCTTGTCCGACAGCTCCAGCCCGGAGCCACCGGAATTCCGCTGGAGATTTACTGTTTTACCAATGATACACGCTGGGCGGTTTACGAAGGCATTCAGTCCGACATCTTCGACCATCTGCTCGCAATTCTGCCGGTGTTCGGGCTGCGGGTCTATCAACAGTGCAGCGACCTCTCCGGCATGGTCCCGCCTGCAAATGGTTTCCCGGGGTGAATGTTGAAGAACAGGAGGGGATCTTGAGCCGTCATTTTCCCGTTGTTTTTTCGTCACTTTTTAATTTTCAAGTTACAAGACTATGAGTTTGTTTCAGTTACACGCTCCGTACAAACCGGCGGGGGATCAGCCGCAGGCGATCGAACAGATGGTGAGGAATCTGCGCAATCGTCAGCGTTACCAGACGCTGCTCGGCGTAACCGGTTCCGGGAAAACGTTCACGCTGGCGAATGCCATTGCGCAGCTTGATCGGCCGGTGCTGGTGCTTTCGCACAATAAGACGCTTGCGGCGCAGCTCTACAGCGAGTTCAAGGGATTTTTTCCGGAGAATGCGGTCGAATATTTCATCAGTTATTACGACTACTATCTGCCGGAGTCGTACATCCCGCAAACCGATACCTATATTGCCAAGGATGCCGCGATCAATGAGAACATCGAAAAACTGCGGCTCTCCGCGACCGCGAGCCTGGTTGAACGGCGCGATGTGATTGTCGTTGCCAGCGTTTCATGCATCTACGGATTGGGTTCTCCGGACGATTATGCCGACCTCTGTGTGCGGGTCGAAGTCGGCGACACACTTGGACGTGACGAAATCCTGCGGCGGCTCGTCGACATTCAATACACGCGAAACGACACCGCCCCGGAAAAGGGGGAGTTCCGGGTGCGCGGCGACGTGGTCGACGTATTTGAGCCGCAGCGCGACGACTATATCCGGATCTCGTTCTTCGGGGATGAGATCGAATCGATCGAGCGGCGCGACGTACGGTCGAACAAGATCAAGACCCGACCGAAATTCGTCACGCTCTTTCCATGCCGCCACTTCGTGCTCCCGCCGGAGCGGATTCAGGGGGCGGCGGATGCGATCCTTGCCGAGATGGCGGACCGGGTCTCGTGGTTCGAACGGAACAATCTTCTGGTCGAGGCGCAGCGACTCTACCAGCGTGTGACCTACGATATCGAAATGATGAAGGAGATCGGCTACTGCAGCGGGATCGAGAATTATTCGATGTACCTTGCAAACCGGCGTCCCGGGGCGCGGCCTTACTGCCTCTTTGACTTTTTTCCGCACGATTTTCTGACGATCATCGACGAATCGCACGTTACGATTCCGCAGCTTCAGGCGATGTACCGCGCCGACCGGAACCGCAAGCAGGTGCTGGTCGATCACGGTTTCCGGCTGCCGTCGGCGCTGGAGAACCGGCCGCTGCAGTTTGAGGAGTTTGAGCAGATCACCGGGGATACGATCTTCGTTTCGGCGACGCCGGGCGAGTACGAACTGGTCCGCTCCGGAAAACCGGTGGAGCTGGTTGTTCGCCCGACGGGACTGCTCGACCCTGTCATCGAGGTGCGGCCGCTTGAAGGACAGATCGATGATGTGATTGCGGAAGTCAAGCGCGCCGCGGCGGCGAAGGAGCGGGTGCTCATCACGACGCTGACCAAGAAGGCCTCGGAGCGGCTCGCGGACTATTTTGCCGAACTTGACATCAAGGCGGCCTATCTGCACAGCGAACTCGACGCTCTTGAACGGGTGCGCGTGCTGAACAAACTGCGCGACGGCGACTTCGACTGCGTGATCGGAATCAACCTTCTGCGCGAAGGAATCGACCTGCCGGAAGTCGCGGTCGTGGCGATTCTTGACGCGGACAAGGAGGGGTTTCTGCGTTCGGAGCGGTCGCTTGTGCAGACCGCCGGGCGGGCCGCACGCAACAAGGCCGGTCGCGCGATTCTCTATGCCGACGAGATCACGCCGAGCATGCAGAAGCTGATCGATCAAACCAATGCGCGCCGCGAACGGCAGATCGCATACAATAAGGAACACGGAATCGTCCCGGAGACAATCCGGAAGGGAAAGAGTTTGACGATCAGCGAGATCGTTGCCCCTGCCGACGACGGCGGGAAGAAAAAGACGAAAATGCCGAAACTTGCCGGAAACATGTTCACGGATGCGACCGATATTTCCGAACTCGGACTTTCGGATACAGATCTTGACGCACTGATCGCCGAGCTTACCGGAGAGATGCGCGCCGCGGCTGAATCGCTCGAATTCGAACGCGCCGCCGATCTGCGGGATCAGATCCGCAAACTCCGTCCGCAGGGGGCGAAAGAGAAGTCGGGCGGCAAATAAATTCAAAACTTCTGTTTTCAGAATCAAAAGCCGACGCCCGACGGCTTGAAAACAGCCGTAACCGGGTGTATATTATCCAGTTCACGTAAAAATTTCAACGACAGAAACCAGTTGACTCAAGGAGTAAAACGAACATGTTCAGCGCTTCCGACCTGAAGAAAGGCCTCAAAATCCAGATCGACGGGATGCCGTGGGTCATCACCGAATTTGACTTCTGCAAGCCCGGCAAGGGCACCGCGCTCTACCGCTGCCGCATGCGCAACCTCGTGAACGGCTCCGGCATGGAGAAAACCTATCGTCCGACCGACAAGATCGAGAAACCGAATCTCGAAGAGCGCGAGATGTACTACTCCTACTTCGACGGGCACCACTACATCTTCAGCGATCCGAACACCTACGAAGAGATGGCGGTTTCGGCCGAGACGCTCGGCAACCAGGTCTATTTCCTGATCGAGGAGAGCCTCTGCAACTTCCTGCTCTTCAACGGCGAGCCGATCGAGATCACGCTGCCGACCTTCATCGAGAAGGAGATCGTGGACACCGAGCCGGGCGTCCGCGGAGACACGGCCACGAACGTGACCAAGCCGGCCAAGATCGACAATGGCTACGAGATTCAGGTGCCGCTCTTCATCAACCAGGGCGACATCGTGAAGATCGATACGCGCACCGGCGCCTACGCGGAACGTGTCAGCAAGGCGTAAGGCGTTTCTTCACCGCTTCAAAGAACGTCCTCCCGATTCCTGGGGGGGCGTTTTTTTATCTGCAAAGCCGGATAGTTCATGAAACAGCCGATTTCGGAGGAGGTTTTTTCACGGGAAAATTCGTTTGATCTTGCTTTTTCCTTCCAATTTCATTATAATTACTTCATGAAAAACAGGATTTGCAGTATGGAAAAACCGTTCACCGTTCGAGACATTGCGGAGAAGGCGGGCGTTTCGCTGGGTACAGTCAGCCGTGTGTTGAACAACGCCGCAAACATCGACCCGAAACTTCGGGAGCAGACGCTTGCCGTGATTCGGGCGAATCATTACGTCCCCTTGCGCCGCCCGCGCCGGAGCAGCCGGCGCAATCCGGCGGAGGGCGGTCGGATCGGTGTGCTTTTTTACGATACGCGCAATGGATGGAAGGATTCCTATTTCGCCCGTTCTTATGCTGCCGGCATTGAAGCGGTCTGCGGTGCTTACCGGGCGGAGACACAGTTTTTCACGCTGGAGGATCTTGGCGGAGATGCTTTTTTCCGGCGGCTGGCGCGGTTTGACGGGCTTCTCATCAAGCACAATTTCGGCCCGAACGATCCGGGATGCGAAAGACTCAATGCGCTGGCGGAGGTGATTCCGGTGGTTGGATTCGGGACGAATTACCCTCATTGCCGCTATTCGCAGGTCTTTCTGGACAATCGTTCTGCGGGAGCGATTGCAGCCCGGGAACTGATCGGCCGCGGACATCGCGTGATTGCGTTCATCAACCACAATCCGGAAAGTGAGATGTTTCGCTCGCGAGGCGAGGGGTTTCGGGAGGCGATGATGCAGGCGGGTTTGTGGCGTCCCGAACTTTTCATCTCACGGAAATTCGCGACCGTTGCGGCTCCGAGTCCCGATCCGGTTCCCCCGCTGCTGGACAAGACGCTGGAACGATTTCTCTCTTATCCGGAGAGAGTGACTGCGGTGGTGGTGGCGAACGACTGGGGATGTGTCGGGCTTTACCGGGCATGTATCGGACGCGGAATCCGGATCCCGCAGGATTTAAGTATTCTCGGGTTCGACAATCAGATCTCGATTTGTGCAAGTTTGCATCCGCCGCTTTCGAGCATTCACAATCCGCTCGACGAGATCGGCAAAATGGCGGCGATCGAACTGTTCTCCCGCATCGACGCGGCAAAACGCGAATTGACGCTGCCGATCAGCAACCGCATGCTCTCCGGGACGCTGGTGGAACGCGGTTCGCTCTGCACGCTCAATCTTACTGCCGACCATCACCTCATCATCAAAGGAGAAACGATCTTATGAAACGTCACAGCTTCCCGATAACCGCGCCGGACATGTTTCCCCGGAAGAAAATCCACTCGGAATGGAGTTCCACTGCTGCGACCCGCAGTTCTGATGAACCGTATCCGGCAACGGTCAGACAGAAATTTACACTCATCGAGCTCCTCGTGGTGAAAACTTGTCAAATATACCATTCTTTCCTTGTCTGCACCGGGCAGTCAAGAGAGGGGTTCGGGGGAGAGAAAGCGGCTATGGCAGCCGCGTCTCTCCCCGTACCGAACAACCATCAAACTCCCCGTCGGCCAGTCATCGCTCCGCAACAAAGTTTCCGCTCGGCAAGCGGCGAAGTGGAGCAAAAACGCGAATGGGTCTTTCCGCAGAAAAGCGGGAAGAGCCGTTCGCGTTTTTGCGGCTCTTTCCCCTCGCGCCGGCCGACCGCAGCCGAGTCCGTGACCGCCCCGTACGCGGCACCGGCACCTTGCCGGACGCAGGGGGTGCGGGGGGCGGCGGACACGCCTCCCGCCACCCACGGCCATGCAACGGTCAAAGCGGCGTTTACCTTGATAGAGCTCCTCGTGGTGATTGCGATCATCGCGATCCTCGCCTCGATGCTGCTGCCGGCCCTGAATCAGGCGCGAAACCGGGCGAGGTCGGCGCAATGCCTGAACAATCTTAAACAATGTGGCACGATGATGCAGTTTTACATGCGGGACTTCGGAGACTGGACGCCGGAAGCGTATCCGGTTCAGTACAGCAGCGACTCTTCATGGGGGAGGCTGTTTGAAGATCTCTCTTATCTGGGGAAGCAGGTGAATGAAAAACAAAGCACGCTGATCTGCCCGGAAAACCGACGCGGATTCTCCCACTATTCCTGGATCTATTCCATGCGCGGCACCCACAGTGCGCCGACATACAGCACTCATTTCAAACAGGTCGGCACCATGGTGGCCGACTCCGGCAACGAAACCAATGGAATCGCGCCGAACCGGGTTCGGGCGACGCCGTCGGAGTTTCCGGTCATCTTTGACGGAATGACGCTGGTGGATGGCGGCCGGAACATCTGGCACAGTCTGGCGTTGAGCCAGCGGGACTGCCTCGGGCTGATGCACAATCTGCGGGCGGGGCTGCTGTTCTTCGACGGGCACGCCGGTTTTGAACGCCGGAAATTCGGCGGTTACTTCTTCAATGGGCGCACTCCGGATGCGCCCGACCAGAAACTCGATCTGCCGGAATAAGAACGAACCCATCTCCATTCGGAAGAAGAAAGGATATGTTATGAAGTTGGCGTTTTGCAGACAGTTGTTGGCAGTGGCGCTGACCGCGTTCGCGACGGTCGGGGCAGCTTTCGCGGAAGGGATCACGATCACGGCCCGGACGCCGGACGAACTCCAGCAGAAACTGATGGAGGCCTCCCGGGACAAGGTGAAAAAAGTCCGGATCACTCCCGGCGTGATCCGCGGAGGTGCGACGGATCGGGACCATCTGCTTTTCCTGAAGGGGCTTCAGGATATGGAGATCGACGCGACGGGGGTGTCGCTGGTCAGCACCGATCCGACCCGGGGAGGAGTCTTTCTGCGCGACTGCAAGCGTGTGACGCTGCGCGGTCTGCTCTATTATAATGAAATTCCGCCGTTCACGCAGGGGCGGGTCATCGGAGCAAACCTGAAGGATGGTACGCTCGAAGTGGAAATCGACAAGGGGTATCCGGCGCCCGATGCCAACAGCGTGGGATATCTGTTCGATCCCGACACTCGCCGCTGGAAGCCGGGTGTTTACGACATCTATTACAACAAGGTGATGAAACGTTCCGACCGGGTTTACGGGATCCGGGTGAACGGCGACATGCCCGCCAAGTTGAAAACCGATCTGACGCCGGGACGGGACCTGATCGCGATTCGCGGGACCCGCGGCCGGATGGCGATCACGCTCGACGTCTGTGAAAATTGCCGCCTCGAAAACGTCACCATCAAGTCGGCCGGAGTCTTCGGCGTACAGGAGGCCGGCGGCAACGGAGGAAACTATTTTAACTATACGCTCACCTATGGACCGCGCCCGAAGGGGGCGACGGTTGATCCGCTGATCTCATCGGTTGCCGACGCCTTTCACTCGGGCGGTACGCGCAAGGGACCGACGCTCGAAGGGTGCCTGCTTGAGGGGATGTGCGATGATGCGATTCCGATACACTCCTCCTACATGCTTGTGATGCAGGCCGATGGGCGCAAACTCTACTATCTGGCCCGGCAGAATGTGAATCCGCTCAAGCCGGGGATGCGTATCCGGCTGTTCGATCCGCGGGAGCGTTTTCTCTGCGAAGCCGTGGTAAAATCCACGGACAAGGCGGAATCGGGATTCCGGCTGCCGCATCTGCCGGCCGACAAACTGGTCTATTACCGGCTTGAGAGCGATCGTGACCTGCCGGTGATTCCGGCGGGTTCCCGACTCAGTACGCCCGACACCGCCGGGAGCGGCTTTGTGGTGCGGAACTGCGTGATCCGCAACCACCGGGCGCGCGGATTCCTGATCAAAGCCGACGATGGATTGATCGAAAACAATCTCATCGAAGGGTCGACGGTTGCGGGGCTGATCGCCACGCCGCAGTTCGGCTGGAACGAGTCGTGTTACAGCCGGAATCTGACGATCCGCAACAATACGTTCCGCAGCAACTCATATTCGACCGGCGTGACCAAACCGGAATCGTATGTGCTGGGAGCGGTCAACATCAAGTCGGATGCACCGTCGAAGGGACCGGCCGGTTACGGCCACCAGAACATCCGGATTCTCGGCAACGTCTTTGAGAATCAGGATGGAACCAATTTGCACATCGACAACGCGCAGGATGTTCTGGTCGAAGGGAACCGGTTTATCCGCCCGCAGTGGAATCCGAGCGACCGCGGCCGGGCGCTGGGTTACCACCCGGAGGCGCTGATTTCCATCGATAAAGTCGAACGGGTCACGTTCCGGAACAACCGGGTGGAGTCTCCGGGGCCGTACCTGAAGACCCTCATTGAAGTCGGTCCAGACGCCACCGATGTCACCGGGGTTGATGACGGGGTGGTGGTGGTCCGGCCGACAAAGTGAAGCATTGTGTGCAACACGATTTCCCGAATTGAAAAATGTCCCCCGGCTGTTTCCGGGGGGGCGCTTTTTTTATATTCGAAAAAAAACTGCGGACATAAATTGACAAAACTGCGGACGTCCATCATAATTATTTATGAAAAGGAGGCCGATTTGCATGATGATGAAGCAGAAAACCCGGGAGCTGTCAGAGCAACTGGTAACGGAACTGAACCGCTTTCATGCGGGAGGCCGTTTTTATTCGGCGCGCGAAATGGTCAATCGCTATGGCGTGAGCCGGCGCGTGGTCAACTCCGCAATTGCGGAACTCTCAAACCGGGGAATGCTTGAAGTTCGGCCGAAAAGCGGAGTCTTTGTGAAACGGACTTCGCTGATGCGCACGATTGTCTACCTTTATCCGGACTGGCCGGGAGATTCTCCGCAATATCTCAGGGAGTCGCTGAAAACCGCTTTTGACCAATATCGCGGAACCTATCTGCTTTCTCCGGTCCCATATCCAAGTTTCTCCGACATCCGGAGTCTGCTCGAAAACTGCAATGCCGACGCCGTGATTTTCGGTCTTTCCGGCAAGGCGCTGACTCATGAGGAAACCGCTTTCATCAACCGTCTGCCCATGCCTGTTATTTGTCTGGAACGACAGATGGCCGATGTTTCGATGCATTCGACCTGCGGAAATTCCGAATACGGGGCGCTGCTTGTGGTGAATTATCTGATGAAACACGGGCACAACCGGTTGGGACTGCTGCCGTGCGAACCATTTTCCGGAGAAGTCAATATTCGATACAACAGTTTTCTGGCCTATGCGCAACTGTTCGGTTGCGCGGTGGAAGTCATCCCGTGCCGGACAAACTCCTGGGATTATGCCGTCGAGAAGGCGTATGACGCGATGATGCGTTACCTTGATCGGAGGAACGGAAAGCTCGACTTTACCGCGCTCTTCGTCATCAGCGACGATTCGTGCAAAGGGGTGCTGCGTGCTTTGAATGAGCATGAGATTCGTGTCCCGGAAGATTTGAGCGTCATCGGTTACGGATATTCCCGCGATCCGTGCTATATGAATCCGCCGGTGACAACCGTCGCATGCAGCCCGGAAGCGAGTGCAAAGTCGCTGGCGGAGGCTATTGACGACTACTTTATTCATCCCGATCCGGAGAAGATCATCACGGTTCGGAATCTGCCGATCGTATTTGAACGAAAATCCGTTGGCATGGTTTCACAGAAAGGATAAAAATATGAATATCGCATCCAGATCAGAATCAACAGCAACAGGAATCCGTCAAATGCAGAAAAAACAGTTGAATTTTACATTGATTGAACTTTTAGTAGTAATTGCAATTATCGCAATACTTGCCTCAATGCTGCTGCCGGCGCTGAACCAGGCGCGGGAACGCGGGCGGGGGGCGAACTGCCTGAGCAATCTGAAGCAGAGCATGGGTTTTCAATTGATGTACGCAGGGGATTTCAATGATCAGTTCGTATTTTACATTCAGGGAAATGGCACCTGGGGAAATATTTTCTATAATCTGAACTACACGGGCAACACGAGAGTCATGAACTGTCCGTCGACGCGTTACACCTGGAACTTCAACAGCGGCTGGTACACCTACGGATTTTTCCGGCCGGCAGCCGACAGTTCCGCCTACTGGTACGGAAAGGCTCGATACGGGGATTTCGCCCGCTGGCAGAGGTCGTCTCCGGAATACCATGTTTTTCTGATCCGGAAAATGACGAAGCCGGGTACGACCGAGCTCATGGTCGACACAGTCCGGATTTCCGGCGTGGATGCGGAGCGGGGCGCAGCGCATTTCATGCCGACAATCATCCAGGATGGCAAAACGTCCGGACCGTGGCTTGCACACAACAATCGGATGAATGCGGCCTACGCGGACGGGCACGCCGCCGCGCGCAGCCGGGAGGAATTGAAAGAGTCTCCTCAGGCCTTCACGAAAATCATTTTGAAAGAACTGGTCATACAGGATTTATAATCAGCTGGGAGCAGATGGGATGAAATTGATGCAATTCAAGCGATTTTTGTCTACGGGGCTTCTGCTTCTCTTCATCGGACTGACCAGCCGTTCCGCGGCGATAGAGAACGGTTCCTTTGAAGATGGCTCTCCCGGCGGAATTCCGAAAGGGTGGGAATACCGGGTGGGAAACGCCCGCAGTGAATGTTACCTCATCGACAACATTGCAACCGAAGGGAGGCAGGCGCTGTTTCTGAAAAATGCCTCCCCGTGGAAACCCGGCGTCTACTCCTGCGTTCTTCAGCAGGTGCCGCTGAGGCCGAATCTCCGCTACCGCCTGAGCTGCAAGCTGAAAGGAGAAAACGTGAACAACTTCGGTTTTGCGATCGGCGACCGTTGGCGGATCCGCTTCTATCCGAAAGTTGCGGAAAACTGGAAACGTCACGATTTCGAATTCACCCTCCCCCCGGAGGATGTCAAAAACGGCAAAGCGCCGTTTCTCATTCTCTCCGAAGGAATCACGGACGGGGTGTGGATCGACGAAGTTCGAATTCAGCCGGTGGGCGGGACTGCAATCGCTCCGGAGCAGTTTCAGCAGGAAAGGCTTTTGACGGCGAAACCATTGAACATTCCGCTGGAGTCTGTTGTCGAGACGGGGATTCCCGCTGGATTTGCAACGGTTGAGCTTCCGGCCGGCGGGAGATTTTATACAGGGAAATCGCCAATTGCACCGGATCGGTTTCGGGGAAAAATCGCACTCGCCCGGGATTCGCAGGGAATCATCATCCTCGCAGATGTGGTCAAACAAAACGTCAAGGGCGGGACGGGGAATTCCATGTGGAATTTCGACTCTCTTCAGATCAGCCTGAGTCCCGAAAGCAGTTTTGCAGGAAAATATGAATCCGGCGACCTGGAAATCGGTTTCTCTCCCACTTCCGAAGGCGTCGTCTCCTACTGCTGGACTCGGAACCGGGAGCTGACCCGCGACGAAGTCGATCTCCATGGCGGAATCACGCCGGATGGATACCGGATCGCCGCTCGACTGAAGTGGAATTTGTTTCCCAATCCGGACTTCAGAAACGCCGACAGTTTCACATTCAATGCCATTTTCAACATCAATTTCGATGGAATTCGCGAAGTCGCTTTTCTGCAGCGCGGCATCCACGACTCCAAGGACATGACGCTGAATACACTGGTTCTCTTTGAACGGGAAAAACCGACGGGATTCTTCAAGGCGGGGCTGCGGCGCAGTCCGACGGAACTGACCGGCACACTTTTCCTCACCGGCATCGAGCAGACGGGGAACTGGGAAGCCGTTGCCGAGCTGAAAGATTCCCGGGGAGAAAAATTCTCGCTGCCGTTTCCGGAAATGCCGCCGGTGCGGCGCGATGAGATCGTCACCCGGGAAGTGAGGCTGCCACTGGCAAAAATTGCGAAAGGGGCTTTTGAGCTTTCGTTTTCCCTTCCGGGACGGAGAATCTCCGGCGGGAGTGCCGAAAAGATCGATCTTCCGGGCAGGCAGCGTCCGGAACTTGCCGCGTTGCGGAAACGGTTTGAGACGGCCCGCTCTACCGCGCGGGAAAATTCCCGCGACCCGGTGCAGCATATCCGGGCGGCGGTCATCGAACGACAGCTTGCCCTGCACGAGCGATATCTGGAGCAGAAACAGTCGCCGGAACAGTTGGAGCACTATCTGGAACTCGGGGAACGGGTTATTCCGGAACTGGCTCAAACGGTGGCGGATTATGAGTCGGCTGCGGCGGGGGCGGGTTTCGTACCTCCGGCATCGGAGTACCGAAACTCTCCCGTCCGGGAATATCGCGCCGGGCTTCCGGTGGTTTCGACCGTCACTGCCGGGAAAGAGGAATTGCGTCCGATGTTTTTTGCCGGCTACGGACATTTTGATGATGTGATCCGGGACATTCCATACTTTCCCGCCATCGGTGCGAATCTGATTCAATTTGAAACCGGGCCGCGGTATTTTCTGAAGAAGCGGGGCGAAAACGGTTCATTTTCCGCCGATCCCGGAGAGTTTTACAACCGGATAGAACCGGCGTTGAAAGCGGCCTGTGCAAACCATGTCAAAGTGGCGCTGCTGCTCTCCCCGCACTACCATCCGGAATGGTGGCTGGAAGATCATCCTGAACTGAAGCGGGGCAACGGCCTGACCCATTACGAAGTCAATGCGCCGGAGTCGCGGGAAATGCTTTCCGCATACCTCGACTGCCTGCTGCCGCTGTTGCGGGACACCCCGTATCGGAATGGTTTGCACAGCATCGTACTGGCAAATGAACCGAACTATTCCGGGGCGATCTGGTCGAATCCCATGACCCGGAAGTTGTTTCGGGAATGGTGTGAAGAACGGTATGGCGAGATAGCCGGATTCAACCGGATATCCGGACGGAATTTCCGGAATTTCGAGGAACTTGCCGGAACCGATCCTGCAGAAAATCCTGCGGTTCGTTACGAGTTCGAACAGTTCCGGAGGTGTTCTTTTGCAGATTTTCACCGGTTTCTCGCGGAAAAAGTAAAACAGTACATGCCGGATATGCCGGTTCATGTGAAAATCATGGTCGGGGCAACCTGGCTGCCGATGGGGGTCGATTTCGCCGTGGATCCCGAGCTCTTTGCGGAGTTCAGCGACTACAATGGAAACGATGCCGGCATGACCTGGAAATCCGATCACTGGATCAGCGCGTGGAGCTCCATCGCTCTTTCACATGACCTGCAGTACTCCCTGCGTCCGATGCGCATCATGAACACGGAAAGTCATATCATCCGGGATGGTGAGACGCAAATTATTCCAGAGGAGCACATTTACACCTCGGTTTTCGAGCAGTTCCTGCAGGGAGCCGCCGGCATCGTCACCTGGGTCTGGCTGGAAAACACGTTTGAACGCGATCGGGACGCCGCGTTGCGCGGCTCGATCTACCACCGGCCGTCGAATATCGTGGCTCATGCCCGGGCGCTTCTTGATGCAAACCGTCTCGAAGAGCCGATCACGGCCTTCGTACAGGCGAAGCCCCGGGTTGGGATACTCTACTCTCCCTCTTCGCTGATTCAGAACAGCGCCAACTGGAGTCGGACATTGAAGGAGACTTATACGGAGCTCTGCTTTACCGGCCACAAAATCGGGTTCATCAGCGAAAAGCAGCTTGAAGCGGGAAATTTCGGAGAACTCCGGGTTATCATCGCGACCGACGCGACCCACATTTCGCAGGGGGCGGCTGAACGGCTTCGGGAATTTGCCGTGCGCGGCGGCAAACTGTTTGCAACCGGCACTCCTCCGCAATTCGACTCTTACGGAAATCCCTTGACGAAACGTCCCGCCTTTGTCCTGGTTCCTGCGGGGAAAGAGTGGAAGGCTCTGCTGGATGAGAGTTCCCCCCTGCCTTTTCAACTCCGGGTTGATGGACCGGACCGGGACGGGCTCTTTTTCCGCGCGGTTCCGGATCGCGACGGTTGGCTTGTCAACGTGGTGAACTACAATCGGAAGCCGCGTCGGATCACACTTTCCGGCGATGGTGAATTTTATGATCTGATGGCCGAACGGCCATTGGAGTCGACAGGGGAACTGGCGCCATTGGCTCCCATGTTTTTCCGGTTTCATTCCGATTAAATAAGCGAATGAGACAGCCGTCTGCGAATTTCGGGCGGCTGTTGTCTTTCTGACGGGCGGAGTTCCTGATGAGCGGGCATTTCTTTCTTCAGCCGGGCGCGATTCCGTTCCCGGATCATGGCGTCGGCGTCCTGCGGCGGATTTTCTCCGGTTCTCCACGGATAAAACGAGAGGGAATACCCCTTCTCCACCGCCTCTGCGCGGCATTGCCGGGAGAAGGGATCAAGTTCCGGATCGTCGGCGTTGACCGGGCGGGGCGGCGTCCGGAACTCCTTTACGCGCCACCCGTTCTTTTCGACATGGAATTGCGCGAGATCGTTTACAAGCTCAACAGCATTGAAAGAGATCCAGCAATTTACATAAGCGCCGCCGCAATGTTCATACTCCGGTACAGCGGGCAGAGCGTAAATCTGCTAGCACCGCTTTCGATGGTTCGAATCCATCTCCCACCACCATTTTTGATTTTTTTTGCCGTCCGAAG
>NZ_CALXSK010000019.1 GCF_944391105.1 uncultured Victivallis sp. | reverse complement strand
TTTTTTCAACCGGTTCAATCCCGCTTTTTCATCAACCGCGTCTCAGCAGGGACGCAACAGATTCTTAAAATAATCCATTCTCCCTCTCTTTTCAAGCTCAAATTACAACTTTTTCGCAACTTTTATGAAGAAACCGCTCCCTGCGGCCCCCATGCGCTTGACGAATGCTCAGCCAAACGGTACATTAATGAAATGTCAAACTCAATTCAATGATTCATAACCACGGAGACTTACATGACGATCGCCTCCAGCTCTGCGCTCGATGCTTTTTTTAAAAACAACGACTTCTCCAGCCCCGGAACGATTCTATCTCTGATTCTGGTCGTTCTGGTCGGCATCTTCATTTTCCTCTTCAACGCAATGGCCATGCGACGCAAACAACTTGACATCAAAATCCATTTCCTGTCCGTGATTTTAAATCGGCGGCGGCAGATCGCAGCGGAACTCGACGAACACTCCCCCGTCCCCGAAACCAGCTCCATGGCCGCCCGCCTCGCATGCGACGCCATTGCAGCAGACCGAATCGCCGCACTCCCCCACGATTCCCTTTCTCCGGCGCTCATCGACGAATACAGAAAACTCGGCGAAGCCCTTGCTCAGGCGCTCCCCGAATGCCGCGCAGAACTCGAACACTATAACCATCTCGTCGAAAAAAAAGATTCCAGATGGTTTACCAGACTCTGCCGTTTTAAACCGCGCGAACGCTTTTAACATCATTCATGGCTCATGATGCAATATATTGATCTTCACGTACACAGCAACTCCTCCGACGGGAGTGATTCTCCCGGCGAAATCGTCAAAATCGCTGCGGCATCCAACCTCGCAGCCGTCGCTCTGACCGACCACGACTCCGTCGGAGGAATCCCTGAGTTTCTTGAAGCAGCCCGCCATTTTCCCGGAATCGAGGCCATTCCCGGCGTCGAAATCTCAACCATGTTCGGCAACCGCGAACTGCATATCGTGGGACTTTTTCTCGATCATACAAACCCCGATTTATGCGCCTTCCTCGAAGAGATGCGGAAAAATCGTGAAATCCGCAACGAGGCGATCCGCCGCAAACTCAATTCCCTCGGCTACCCCCTCACCTGGGACCATCCGGCCCTTGCCGCGGCCGGCGACACCGCCTCGATCGGACGGCCACACTTCGCCCGGGCTCTCATGGAAGATTACGGATTTCCCTCCCTCCAGTCCGTCTTCGACAAACTCCTGAAACGGGGCTGCCCCGCCTATGTCCAGCGAACCCTCCCCGATCCGGTCCGCGCATTCGACGCGATCCATGCCGCGGGAGGCGTCTCCGTCTGGGCGCACCCCGTCTATCGCGAGCGCAATGAACGGGCCTGGGCCCGACGCGTCATGAAACGGTTCGCTCCTCTTGGACTCGACGCTGCGGAAGGTTACTACAGCCTCTTCGGTCCCGGAGAAACGCAAATGATGATCGAACTCACCCGGACTTATCAACTCGCGCTCTCCGGAGGGAGCGACTACCACGGGGCAAATTCTCCGAATATCGCTCTCGGCTCCGGCGCAGGAAAGCTGCGTGTCCCCGCAGAACTGCTCGGACCGCTGAAGGCACGCATTCCGAAAAACAGGTGAATTTACGAACAGGCAGGAGCCCTGCCCGGCGGCTCCAGACTGCATCAGCTGCCTGCCGGGCAAAAAGATCCCGGAAAGGTTTCACTCCCGACTCAGCAGCCCCCGGATGACCACACTGGCGCAGATGCAGCCGAAGATGGCCGGCAGATAGGAGATGGTTCCAACCGTGGAACGGAACTTCCCTCGGGAATCAACGGTGGATTCGATGGCGGATTTCGGGACCGGCTCCGGAGAAAATACCACCTTGAGACCACGTGAAACTCCGTGCTCCCGCAGGCGTGAACGAACAGCCCTGGCCAGCGCGCAGCCGTGCGTTTTCGAGATGTCGGCCACCGTTATGAGCGAGGGATCCATCCTGCCGCCCGCCCCCATCGAACTGACAAGCGGAATTTTTCGTCTGCGGGCTTCCAGCAGAAATTCCACCTTGGGGGTCAGAGAGTCGATGGCATCAATCATAAAATCGAATCCAGAATCCAGAAGCTGCGGAATTTTCCCTCCCTCGATGAATTCGTTCCGGGTCAGGACCTTCACTGCCGGATTGATCTCCTTCAGGCGATCCGCCATCACCTCGGCTTTCGGCAGTCCGAGTGTCGAGGTCAATGCGGGCAGTTGACGGTTGCAGTTGGATGGTTCGATGTCATCGCCGTCGACGAGGGTCAACGTGCCGATTCCGGCACGCCCGAGCTGTTCGGCGGCATAAGCGCCGACTCCGCCGACGCCGAGCACAAGAACGTGGGCGTTCTGAAGTCGAGCCAGATCATCTCCGAGAAGAAGTCGGGTCCGTTTCTGTCGTTCGCTGATTGAATCCATCATATTTCCTTCCTGTCGGGGATGGTACTTTTGTGAAGAGCATCGTAGATTTTTCCGGCGAGTTCGTCGCCGATGCCGGGCACTTTTTCCGCGATCTCCGGAGCCGTCGCCTTCTTCAAAGAGCGCAGGGAACCGAACGAACGCAGAAGCTCACGCTTTCGAGCGGCGCCAATGCCGGGGATCTCATCGAGTTTCGAGAGTTCGATCTGCTTGTTGCGCAATTCCCGATGGTACGTGATGGCGAACCGGTGCGCTTCGTCGCGCAACGCCTGGAGCATACGCAAAGCCGGATCATGCCGATCGAGAACAACCGGTTCACTGCGCCCGGGAAGATAAATCTCTTCATTGCGTTTGGCCAGGCCGATCACCGGCAGCGGCGGACAACCGATCTCCACAAGAGCATCGATGGCGGAGGAGAGCTGCCCCTTGCCGCCGTCGACCATGACGAGATCCGGGAGAGGACGCTTCTCCTCCAGCAGCCGGCCGAAGTGGCGGGTGAGAACTTCGTGCATCATGGCGAAGTCGTCGCTCTGGTGGACGGTGCGGATGCGGAATCGACGATAGTTGTCCTTGTCCGGCTTGCCATCCTTGAACGCCACCAGGCTGGCGACGGCCAGTTTTCCGAGGATGTTCGAGATGTCGAAGCCGATGATGCGGGAGGGGAGCTTTTCCAGTCCGAGCGCATCGGCAAGGGCGCGAACCGCCTCGTTGCCCGGCGTGCTTCCCGGCAGTTCCGGCCGGGCGAAAATCCGGTTCTTTTCCCCGAACACACTTTCAAGATTTGTCATGATGTCGCGGAAATGTGCGGCCTTTTCGAATTTTTCCTCAAGCGCGGCTTCACCCATCCGCTGTTTCAGAATCGCGGTCAGCTCCCCGATATTTCCTTCAAGGACGGAAACGGCCCGCTCAACCCGCTGTCGATACTCCTCCGGAGAAACCGCACCGATACAGGGGGCGCAGCAGTCTTTGACAATTCGTTTCAGGCAGCGTTTGCGCGTCTCCTCATCCGGACTGGAATCGCGGCAGGCGCGCAATCCGAAGTGCGCAAGCAGAAACTCCAGGGTCATCCGGAGAGCACCGCCATTCGGGAACGGCCCGAAATACTGGGCTCCGTCATTTTTTCTCAACCGGGCGAGCTTGAGGGTCGGGAAGGTTTCGCTCCAGTCGATTTTGAGCAGCAGATACCGTTTGTCGTCGCGCATGAGAATGTTGTAGTAGGGAGCGTAGTCTTTGATCAGACGCGATTCAAGAATCAGGGCTTCGCTCTCAGTTCGGACCACCTCGTAGCTCCAGTCTTCGATGGAGTTGATCAGCGAGCGCAGTTTGGCGTCCGCCCGGGTGAGCCGGGAGGGCTGAAAGTAGGAGCTCATTCTGCGGCGCAGGTTCGAGGCCTTGCCCACATAAATGACTTTGCCCGACCAGTCGCGATAGACATAAACGCCGGGCTTGTTCGGGATTTCCGATGGATGAAATTCACTTTTCTGCATACGTTACCGGTGAAAATGGATTATTCTTTTCAGTATACATCTTTTTTCCAGAAAATCAAAAGCCGAAGCATCCGGAGATGCAACTCCGGTCGGGACAAACGTCCTGTCCCCCCCGATATCGCATGGAATTCAAATCTCTTGCGGCGGCAGATCACTGCGAAAAATATTTGGATGTTGAAACAGGAGTTTTACCGGAACGGCACTCAAAAGGAAGTGTGGAAAATATCCCGACCGCTCACAGATCTCCGTTTTTTTGGCAGCCGAAAAGATTCGAACCTGTTTTCGCGTGTGGAAAACAGGTTCGTGGTTTCCGGCCTTAAGCTGACCGGGCTCGCAGGTTCGAACCTGCGATGTCTCTCCTCTTCTTCTTGCTCTTCCTTGATTATGGTTTCCGTTTCGGCGGATGTTTACCCGGTTCCGGCAACTCCCCTTTCAGGATGGATTCTACGCGAACTTTGATGATCTGATCGGCATTGGCTTCGCGCTTGGCGAGTTCCCCCTCCAGAAACTTCGTCCGGCGTTTCATCTCTTCAAGCTGGCGTTTGTTGTCCTCAAGCCGCTCCATGTAATCTTCGCGAACATGTTCCGTGATCGTCTTTTTGAGGACGGCCCGCTCCGCCTCGTCCTTCGATGCCCGGTAGCTCTCGACCGCCTTGCGCAACTCGGCAAACCGCGCCATGTCCTCCTTGCGGAGCGCTTCTCCGAGCTCGCGCATCTTCTGCCGGAACTGTTCAGGGTCGCTGCTCTGAAGTTTGAGCATCTCCAGGCGCTGCTGCTCCGTCAGACGCGAAAAAGCCCGCCATACGAACGGCCCGAAACCACGTTCCTTCCGATCCGGTTTGCCCGGCGGAGGCGGTGGTGGAGCAAGTTCATCCGTCTGCGGTGCCGGGGGTGGAACCGCTTCCGCCGCTCCGGCCACGGCTCCGAGCAACAGCGCGAACAAGCCCGCCGCGAATCGCTTTCCAGTCATATCAATATCCCTCCGGAATCTTCACACTCGAAAGTTCCGCCAGCGCCTGGCGGCCCGAGTAAAGTTCAAAACTCAAATTGTAGGACTCCTGCTCAAGCGCCGACCAGTCAGCCAATTCAAGCAGTTGACTGTCAACCGATTTTGTCGGTATGGCCGGGTCGCCATGATGCGCTTCCGGGAACAGGAACACCGTTCCCGCGATCAGCAGTGCCGCCGCCGAGGCCGTGGCGGTGAACACGCAATGCACAAGCGAACGACGGAACCGCGTCATCTTCGCCCTGTGCGCCGCCGCCGCCATGATTCTGCGGTCCAGCACTTCGGGCACGTCGCGCACCCTCAGATTTTCAAACCGATTCTTCATGTGACGATCCCTCCCCGGTCGATTTCCAGAATCAACCGTCTTAAACTTTTCATCGCATACTGCATGCGCCCGAGCACGGTGTTGATCGAACACCCCTGGATCTCCGCGATCTCCTTGAACGCGAGCTCCTGCTGACGCAGAAGAAACACCTCCCGCTGTTCGATCGGCAACCGTTCAACGGCCTGCGCAATCACATCTCCAACCTCTCCGAGCTCCAGCTCCTGATCCGGCTCCATCGCGGCCGGCCCGGCGACCTGCGGTGCCTCTTCCGTGTCGAGCTCCAGGGCCGCAGCGGCATTCCGGTTCCTCCGGATCCGGTCGATGAAGATATTCCGCCCGATCCGGAACAGCCACGCGCTGAACCGCCCCTCATCCCGGTAGCGGGGCAGTTTCTCCAGCACCCGCAGCCAGGTCTCCTCAAACACCTCATCCACTTCGGCCGGGTTGTTTGCGATCAGATTGTTCAGAAATCCGTACAGTTGGCGTTTATACCGGCCGTAGAGCTGCTCGAACGCCCGTTCGTCCCCCCGGACAAAGGCGGCGATCAATGCGCCGTCACTGGCTTCGACATCACTCTTTTCCATAAACATCAGCCCCTGTTCACACCATATAACGCGGCAGACCCGTAAAAAATTGTCCTGAAATCAAAAAAATTTCCCGATTCATCGCGATCCGGCCAGAAATTCCCAGACCGGACGATCCGGCGCAAGCAGTTCCGGCGGCATTTCTCCCCGGAGATCGAACCAGTCAAAACTCTGCCCCTCGAGCGGAGTGACCGCCTCTCCTTCCGGCAGAAAAGCGCGGATGAAACGCAGATGAATCACCGCCTTCTCCGTCTCATGCGAGATCCGGAAAAGTTCGTCAAGCGCCAGGACCTCGACCCCCAGCTCTTCGCGCAATTCCCGTTCCGCCGCCGCCTTCAGGCTTTCGCCGGATTCGATCTTGCCGCCGGGAAACTCCAGTCCGGCCGGCGGCTTCCCTTCCGGCCGGGTCGAGAGCAGAACCTTCCCGTTCCGGCGAATCACCGCGGCCGCGACATACAGAATTTTCTTCTCCATTCCGCGTCTCCCGTGTCAGCAGCGAACTGCGCCGATGATCTCCGAGATGCCCGCGATGCCGTGGCGGTCGAGATAGGCGTTGATTCCTTCGATGACCTTCAGCGCCGCATACGGATCGACGAAGTTCGCCGTGCCGACTGCGACGGCGGACGCCCCCGCGAGAAAGAATTCGATCGCGTCATCCCCGTTCATGATCCCTCCCATGCCGATGACCGGGACCTTGACGGCGTGCGCAACGTCGTAGACCATGCGCACGGCGATCGGTTTGAGCGCGGGACCGGAGAAACCGCCGGTACGGTTCGCGATGCGCGGGCGGCGCGTCTCAATGTCGATCGACATGCCCGGAATCGTGTTGATGAGTGAAACCATATCGCTGCCCGCGTCCACCACCGCCCGCGCGAAGTCGGCGATGCAGGTCACGTTCGGGCTGAGCTTGGTGATGAGCGGCAGTTTCGTCTTCGAACGGACGAGCGAAACCACCTCGTGCGCGAGTTTGAGGTCGGTACCGAAGGCGACCCCTCCGGCCTTGACGTTCGGGCAGGAGATGTTGATCTCAAGGGCCGCGATGCCGTCGCTTTCGGCGTCGAGCCGCTCGGCGACTTCGCCGTACTCCTGAATGGTCTTTCCCCACATGTTCACGATCGTGGTCGCATGGACGCTGCGCAGGAATGGCAAATAGTGTTCTCCGTGCAGAAATGCGTCGACGCCCGGCCCCTGAAGTCCGATGGCATTGAGCATTCCGCCGGTCACTTCCGCGACACGCGGCGTCGGATTGCCGGGCGACGGCTCCATGCGGATACCCTTGACGACCACCGCACCGAGTCGGGAGATGTCATAATATTGATGATACTCATAACCGTACCCGAACGTGCCGGACGCGGTCATGACGGGATTTTTCAGCGTGAGTCTGCCGAGATTGCAGGTGAGATCCGCCATGATGTTCCTTACTCCACATAAACCGAATCGAGATTGAAAACCGGCCCGTCGACACAGGCGCGCGCATAGGCCCATCCTTCCGGAGTGTCTGCCTTGACCTTCACCACACAGGCGAAACACGCGCCGATGCCGCAGCACATGAGGTGATCGATCGAAAGTTCACCGGGCTGATGATGCGCCCGCAACAGCTTTGCCAGTGCCATCAGCATCGGATGCGGGCCGCAGCCGTAAAAGAAAAACTTCCCGTCGGGCTTCTCTGCAAGCAGCTGTTCGACCAGCCCGGTTACGAAACCGCAATATCCCATCGAGCCGTCGTTGGTTGCGACGCGGACTTCGTATCCGGCCTTCTCATACTCGTCGGTGAGCAGCACGTCGCGTTCGCTGCGCGCACCGAGCAGAAAGAGTCCGCGCTGCGGAGCCTGCTTCGTAAGCAGATAAGTCGCAGCCGCGCCATAACCGCCCGCCACGAGAACGGGCGTCACACCGGGAGCCGGGTCGGAGAAGCCGACACCGAGCGGTCCCATCAGATCGCAAACCGCGCCGGGAGCAAGTTCCGAGAGTTCCCGCGTACCGTGACCGACGACCTTGTAGACCAGACTGAGCGTATCGTTTTCGCAGTTGTGAATGCTGAACGGACGGCGCAGAATGCGGTCGTAATGATCGTTGATCCGGACGTGTACGAACTGTCCCGCCCGCGCCTTCGAGCAGATTTCCGGCGCGTGGAAGCGGACGAGAAAGTAGTCGCCTTTGAGGCGGTTGTTTTCAAGAATTTCACCATTGATCATAGCCGGAGTCCTGTAAAT
This sequence comes from uncultured Victivallis sp., assembly GCF_944391105.1. GTDB lineage: Bacteria > Verrucomicrobiota > Lentisphaeria > Victivallales > Victivallaceae > Victivallis. Next base: position 54,917 of record NZ_CALXSK010000019.1, on the reverse strand, counting down.
ATGGATTGTTTTTGCGTTCGCGCCCTACCGTGGTCGCGGGGCCGTGACCGGGATAGATCACGGTGTCGTCCGGCAGTGTCAGCAGCCGGGAGCGAATCGAGTCGAGCAGTGTCCGGGTGTCCCCTCCGGGCAGGTCGGTGCGGCCGACGCTGCCGGCGAAGATCGTGTCGCCGGCGAAGAGAGTCGCAGGCGTTCCGGGAAAGAGAAAACCGCTGCCGCCGGGCGTATGCCCCGGAAGCGGGATAATCCGGAAATCGGCCGCATCGACATGGTCCGTCGTCTTCGGCAGATGTTCCGCCGCGGAGAGATAGGGTTCGAGTGCATTCTCGGGGCTTTCGTAAAGATCGAGATCGGGCGCGCGCAGATAGACGTACTCAGGTTTCACCAGTCGGACAAGTTCTCCGAGGCCGGAGATGTGGTCGACGTGGGCGTGGGTGAGCAGCACGGCGCAGCGGTCATGGTTGATCCGGGCCGCCGCGTCGGCGATTTCCGGCGCGTCGCCGCCAGGATCGATGATGTACAGCGTCCTGCTGTTATCAGGCTGAACCAGATAACAGTTGGTTTCAAGGATTCCGGCTGGAATGGTTGTGATTTTCATGGATTGATCCGTTTCTGTTGTTTCAAGATGATCCGCGAAGCGGAGAGTTTCGAAAGTGCCTTCTGAAGCTCGACGAGCCTGCCGTAGTCGGCGGGAGAGATCTCCTCGACCGGAAGCGCGAGTTCATATTCCAGGGAAAGCACGCCGGGCCCCTCTTCCATGTGACGGAAGAAAGTGGCGCTGCCGGGTTTTCCGAGTTCGAGCCGGTCCGGCCCGGCGGCGACCGGAATGAAATTGCGGGGCAGCTCGATCCGGTATTCGAGCATGACTTTTGCGGGGCGGTTGCGCCAGAGCGGGGTTTTCCGGCTCGATTCGGCTGTTTTGACCAGGCGCGAAAGGGTGGAGAATTCGGGCAGTTCAAATTGCAGATGCCCTTTTGAAACCGCCGCAAAATCCGGCACGTCCAGCGTGAAGAAAAGTTTTCCCGGATAACCGTCGAAGGAGGTGACCGGCTCGCCCCGGAACACGGCGTTCTGCGAAATTCCGGCTGCGAGAGACTCAAAATACTGCCCGCGCTCCGCGGGAGTCATCTCCGTGAACATCTGACGCGCAGCCTGATAGTCGAGGCCGTAGTAGCTGCGGGTCGCCTCGATGCGGGCGGAGCCGTCGGCCTGCAGGCGGATCCGGCAGGAGAGCGCGAGCGCGCTCTCCCCTTTGCGGCGCGGCCGGATCGTCATCAGCCGCCCGGTGTCCAGAGCGAGACCGATCGCCTCCTCCGAGGCGGTGGAGCCGAGCGAGGCGTATTCGCCCGTATCGTTCAGATGACTGTCAAACGCGGGAAGATAAACGAGGATTTTTGTAAAGATGTTCTGCGGAGAACGCATGAGCGGCCGCGTGGAGGCCACCGCGTATCCGAGTTCCGAGGCGGCCACAAAATGGTAGTCGATTCCCACCGCCTTCAGCATCGCGCCGAGCAGAATCGCGCGATCGGCGGAGTCGCCGTAGCCAGACTTCAGCGTCACGTCGGCGGGGGAGAAGGCCGACCATGGCAGTTCGTTCAGCGGCGGTCCGGCCGGGCGGATGTTGCGCGCGACCCAGGTGCGGATCGCGTTGACCCGGAAATCGGCCGGCATCGACACGGGGGCGAGTTTGCGGGCGAGCGCGGCGGCTTCCGGCGCATCCCCGGTTTTCGCATTCAGCGCAGCCGCCAGTTTCTTTCCGAAATCGGCGTAGTCCCCGCTCGAAACCACAATCGTCGGCGCATACATCCAGAGCGGGGGGCGGTCCGACTCCGCCGGCAGCTGCGGAAGATTCGCGGCGCTCCATTCATAAAGGGCCAATTCGTTCTCCCGGGATTCGGAGAACGTCACCTCTTCCGGGGCGGCGGAGTAACGCAGCTGCAGTTTTTTCGGAGCTTCTACCGTAAAGCGCTTCGCGACGATCGGAGAGTCCGCGGCGAACACCACGGCGAGATGGAAGAACGGGCGATTCCGGCAGACGCGGCGGACGACCGTTTCAACCGTCGCACCCGGAACCACTCCCGGCAGACTCGCAACGATCAGCTTCCCCGCCGGATAGCGCGGCGCGGCCGCGACCCATGATGCGTCCATGGTATTGATCTCCTTCGGAGAAAGCGTTTTGACGGATCCGTCCGGGGCGGTCACTTTCGCCTCGATCTCCACCGATTCCCAGACCGGATTGAAGGCGATTTTGAGTTCGGAGTAATCCTTGACGCCCGCGTAGTTCAAGATCTTCCGCGCCATGCGGTCGGTACGCGTCCAGGCGGAGGCGTTCTCCAGTTTGACTTCGACCGAGGAGGAAAGAATGATCGAGTTCGCAGCGGGGAATGCCGTCGCGGCGGCGTTTCCCGCCGCCGTCGCAAAATCCGGGCAGGCGATCGGCAGTTCGCGTTCCGCCGCATCCACTCTGGCGAGCGCCCGCTTGAGTTCCGCGTACCCCTTCGGCCGGAGTTCAACCGTGTCGATCGAAAAGTAGTTCTCCCCCGTCAGCACCGCACCCTCCTCCCGCAGGACCCGGTTGAAGTTCATGATTCCGGGAGCGCTGATCGTGGTGTTCTGCGGCAGTGAAACGATGCGGCAGCTCGGCGGGAGAGTGAGTTTGTAGCGCTCCGAGACGCCGCAGGTCGAAAAGAGCTGCATCGGGAATTTCCGCTCCTTGAGTCCGACCGAGCCGAGCACGAAGTTCGCCGCGCCGAATTCGGAGCCGAAGCAGGGCAGTTCCAGCAGATAGACCGGCCCCTTTTCCGGCAGATACCCTTCCGCGCGGAAGGTCAGTTCCGCAACGAGCGGCCGGCTCATGTCGCGGATGTTCTCCGGAAAAATCTTCAGCGATTCCAGCTCCGCGCCCGCAACCGCCCGTTTCAGGCAGGTGGCGAAGAACTGGCGGCGGTAGTCGAGCGGCCAGCGCGAAAACGCATCGCGGTAGATCTGGTCGTTCACGCCGAGAAAGTCGATAACGCTGCGCCCCTCAAGCGTGCCGTCCGGCGTGACGGACGCCTCGGTTTTGATTTTGAGCAGATTCTTCGCAGTCGGAACCAGTTCGGTCCGGCGCAGAATCTCGCCTTCGGGTTTTGCGACGAGATAGCTCATATTCGCCATGGTTGAAGGAAGGAGTTCGGCAGTGGTCTCGTAGGTCGGGTCCATGAGAATGTAGTGGCCCGGCCGGTCCTCGACCGCCGTGACCGCGTGGTTGAAGTAGTTGTTCGGGACCTCGTCGTCTTTCGGATATCCGGCCATGAACAGCACCGGAAACGCCTTGATTCCGGCGACTTCGAGCATTGCGGCCAGCAGCGCGGCTTTGTCACGACAGACGCCGTAACGCTGGTTGAAGGTCAACGAGACATCGTGCGGTTCGTACCCAGGCGCTTCGGTCTCTGCGGTGATGCCCATGTAGCGGATCTGCTGGGAGACGAACTGAAAGAGCGCCATGATCTTCGCCTCGGGAGTTTTCGCGTCTTTCGTGAGTTCGGCGACCTTCGCGCGGATCTCGGGCGTCACGGCATCGAGGCGGGGACGGCAGATGTTGTAGTACCACCGGGAAATCTCCGGCCAGTCCTTTGCGGTGCTGACCAGAAGCCGCTGGACACACATGTAGACCGGCGGCATGTCCGGTTCGGGGATGATCTGCGGGACGTTGGCGGCGGTCCAGGTGTAGAGGATGCGGCCGTCTTTCTTCACTTCGGTGGCCCGGATGCTCCCTTTGACTTCGTCCTTGATCCGGATTGCGCGCAGCGGAAGCGCCTCCGGCGCATCGATCTTCACCTCGTAATGGAGGATCGGCGTATCGGACTGCAATACGTAGATGTTGCTCCATACCCCCGGAATGCGCGGCTTGAGGATCGTCTCTTTAGAAACAATGTGGACGATGTCGCCGATTTCGAGCTCCGGAATCGTCACGGCAAAAATTTTGTTGGCCGGATCGTAGATGTTCGCGCCCATCTGAGAGGGTTCGACCGCGACTTTCCCATTGGTTTCCACATCGATTTTCACGATTTTCCCATCGGGTTTGATGACTTCCAGGAGGGGGAGTTCCAGTTTTTCATAGGAGGTATTGAACTGGAAGGAGAGTTCGCGCAGATTGCGCCGCCCGGTTTCGGTCAGAATTTTCTGATAGAAGTCATCGGTTTCGACGCCGGTTCCGTCGGGCTGATAGACGGCGCTCTGCCAGTCGTACAGCAAAACGGTTTCGGCGTTCGGAAACCGTTCTGAAGTAGCGAGGGCCGATTGCGCCTTCAACTGTTCCGGCGTAACCGCCGCCGACAGCGACAAAACTGCGGACAGCAACGCCGCGAACAATACTCCAAACACTCGTTTCATTCTTTCTCCTCCAGACCTTCCGGGACTCAAAACAGCATTCATTCAACCTATAAGATAAACCTTTTTCCGGGAAAATGAAATGAAAAACGCAAGATTTATTTGAAATTTGCAGTTCCGGCACTATATTTATCAGGACATGGTCATGAAAAACCCTTTATTATTCAGGAGTTGAAATGGGACAGCAGCTTAACAAGATTCAGAAACGCCGCCGCCGCAAGGCCTACCTCGAACGCTGCAAAGCGAAGATCCGCGCTGCGATCGGCGCTGCGAAGAAGAAATAATTTTCTTCTGCGGACAGAGGCCCGGAGGTGTTCATCACTTCCGGGTTTTTTTGTCGTTCCGGTTCCGGAGTCCCGTGTGTTTTCCGCGAACGCGGTAATGGAAACGGGCACGGATTTCGTTCATGGTTCCCGGTCAAAGAATTCCTCCGGTACGGTGACGGCTCAGCTCTTTTCTTTTTTGCCGTGGACGTATATGGAACTTTGATTTGTTGTTACCGGTTTTTCTGTTCTTCTCTCTGTGCAATGGTCGGTGGTACATATCCGTGTTCGCCGCCGAGTTGTTTCCAACGCAGGTAGACCCAATGCATCAGCAATACGCTCAGGAAAGTGAAAAGGAAATCCCAGACAAAAAGGTATTGGTAACCGAGTTGATCAATGAACCATCCTCCGAAAGCATTCGATGCCACCAGCAGCACGGATTTGATCATGGCGTTGGCGCTGGAGAACTGCCCGAATTGACTTTTCGGAAAGAGGCAGATGGACAACGGCAACCCCGAATTGTTTTGTATAACATAGACTACCGTGATCAGCATGGTCGTAATGAAAAATGAGGGATAGTCATGGCAGAAGAAAAATCCATAAATGTTGACCGCTATCACCATCCATGCCGCCGCAATATACATGCGAAGCGGATGAAAACGATCGATCAGATAACCTACCGGAATTGCCAGGCCGATCGACAAAATGCTTCCGCATGCCATGATCCGGCCGTATTCGCCGGTCGAAAGTCCGAGGTATTCTGTGCCGTAGAGAATATTGAACAATGCCCGGCAGACCGTGGATACGTTGTTCAGACCGAGTCCCAAAAAAACAATCAGCCAGTAGGGCATGGAAAAACATTCCTTGAAATAAAGACGGATCCGGTCGACGAAAGTCATCCCCCCGGGAGACGGCGGAGGATACTCCCCCTCTTTGACCTTCAGGCACATTCCTCCAAAACCGATGACGTAAATCAACGCTATAACGATGCAGACTAGTGCCATGTGAGTCTGTATTCCCGGCATGACAAGCAGATTGAACAACAATCCGCCGCAACTGCCGGCCATGCGGAAGAAACCCATGAAACGTCCCAGCAGTTCCTGAGGGACAACATCGGAAAACAAATAGTAATAAACGCAACCCGCAAAAAGATCGAAAAACAGGAATCCGATGGAAAAACATGCGAGTACCCCGATAACAAACGATGCGACGGCCGCTTCGTTTTCCGTCACCAGGCCGGCGAGTCCTCTTCCGATCTGATCGCTGAATCCGAGCAGGATCAGAAACATGGATACAAAAGGAACGCCCCACAGAAGATAGGGAATGCGCCGCCCCCATCTCCGGGTGCGCGTCCGGTCACTGGCCGTACTGATAATCGGATTTACGATGAAGTTCAGCAGCGGCGGAATGCTTCCGCACAGCAGCCCGATCGTGAAGTTGCTGGCGTCGTGTGCCCGCAGCAGCAGAGGAACGATAACAGGTCTGGTGTTCTCGAGCAGCACCAGGCAGAAGTCTCCCCAGAGCAGCCAGCAGAACAGCGTCACGACACCGCAGCGGGTGTAGGTGAGAGTTCCGCACTTGTAGGTTTGTTTTTTCATGGAACATATTTGTGAGTGATAAAGCTCCGTGACAGGACGCGGCAATTCGTCCTGATTGTTTCGCCGGGCGGCGGAAGAAATGTCAGGAGCGATGGAGAGGGATCCCGCCGCATCGTTCTGCGGCGGGAATCGGATTTCCGGTATGGACACGACTTTTAACGGGTACCCGGGGCGTCTTCGATCAGGGAGGCGATTCCGGCCCGCCAGGCGCGGAGTACATTCGGATCGCGCGAATAATTCCGCATGCTGTTGACCAGAGCAGCGGGGACGATCAGAGCTTTTTCCGCTTTTGAGCACCAGAGGGGATCCTGTCCGCTTTTTTTCGCCTCCTTCAGGCGCATTTCCAAAATCTTCACATAGGCGTAATCCTCGAGTCCGTCACGGAAGTTTTCCAGCCGGATCGATGCCAGCGGGGTGCTGTCCGGCCCCGGATAGGTCCAGTTTCCGTCTCCGTTGTAGCCCGGATAGCTTTCCGCCGGCCATTCGAGGAAGGGACCGGAAGTGATCGGTTTTGTGCTGTTCCAGTGACTGGTCTGGTAGTAGAGAAAGCCGTCCGGCCGGTATTTCGCCGCCATTGCGCCCATCAGCAGTCTTGCTTCGATCGCCGGGGATTCGATGAATACATTCGCGTAAGGGCGTTGTGGATTGAAGCAGATGTACCACCAGACCTGTTTCCCCGCCTTACGGGCTAGCTCTGCCTGCTTCACGTTATATTCGGAGGTTTTGGGGCAGAACCAGTCGAATGAGGCGAGCTGGCCGTCGCAGCCATAGGTTTTGTCGAACGCCGTTGTGAACAGCGGTACATCGGGAAACTCTTTTTTCAGAATGGAGGCGGCCCGTTCCGCGTTGGAAAATGTCGGGGGCTTGCTTTCATCGCATCCGTAAAGATAAGCATATTCAAGCAGTCCGAGGGCTTTGGCTTTTTCATATCGCGCCCGGATCCGTTCGATTTTCTGCTGGAATTTGTCGTCATTTTCCTCGATGGGCTTGATATTGTCCAGATTGAAGGCGCGCAGAGTGCCTCTCCGTTTTCTTTCGACGAGATCGTCAAACTGCGGTTCCCAGTTATCGTAGGCGTAAAGGCTGTCGAGTCCCAGATAGTACTCCTGAAGAAAATCGCTCCAGGCTTTCTTCTGTTTCCGCCACGCCCTGGCCGGGGCGTCGGGATTCAGGCGCTCCCTCGGATCGGCCTGCGGATTGATCATGGGGATGATACCGTCCCGCGGCCAGAAGGTCACGGCCAGCGGGAGCATGGAGTGATCCGGCAGCGAAAAATTGCGAACGCGAATCGCAAGAGGAACGCGAAACACTTCTACGCCTTCCACCGTGACGCTCAGGTCTCCCCGGTAGATTCCCGCCGGCTGTCCTGACGGAATATCGGCCTTGATCCAGAACGGCTGCGCCTCTCCTGCACGGATTGTCACATCTTTCAGGAACGAAAGCAGCACATCCGGCCAGAACCCGAGGTAATCCGAACCGAAAATCGGTTGAAAACGGGTTTCGATGAATCCGACCGGGACTGCGGTGATTGCGGATTCCGGCAGGGTTCTTCCGGCCGGATCGATAAAGACGCCCGGGCGGATTCCGACAGCTGACCGGTCTTTGTTCAGCGGCATGGCGATTAGCTGGACAGACTCCTTCTCGTTGCCCGCCACATCAAGTTCGAGTTTTTCCGGGAGCGGATGAAAAACCGCCGCGCGCGGCAGAACTTTTTCGGCGGAATCGGCCATGCCGAGCAGAATGTCTTCGGAATTCCCGGCGGGAGAGAAGTTCCGGCGGGTTTTCGAGAAACTGTTCAAGACAGGCAGAAGTTTCGGCAGGTAATGCCATGTGGGACAGGCCGGGTTGTTCAGGAGCATATCGAATTTTCCGTTCAGAATCGCGGTATTCAACGACTCTGTTTCCCGGTTCAGATATTCGACGAAGGAATCCGGCAATCCGGCAGCTGCGTCTGAGATTGCCTTGGGGGCGATTAATTTCTGCTGCCGCAGCGGTTGGAGCCGGGCCTCTTTCCCCGCTGCGACGAGTTTTTGGAAATCCGGCGAGAGCGGCGGAACGGCTTCCCCGGGTTCGAGCAGGGTGATATTGTCGAGAAAGATCCGAACGCCGCCTTTCGGATTGGCGGAGTAGAAGTGTATCAACCCGACGTCCGTCAGATCGATTTTCCGGGTTCCCCGCCGGAGTGAAATCACCCATTGCCGCGCCGAGAACGGTTGAAGAATCTGCCGGAAAAGAGTTCCCTCCTGCGCCTTCTTCCCGGTATTGGCGAGATACAGATTGAATTGTGTCGCCTCGAGGCAGTCATTGTAGACCGTAACACAGAGACGATCGAATTTTGACCAGTCCTTCGGCACGCGGCGGGTTTCAAATGCCGGCCAGATGGAGTATTTCCCATCCCATTTCGGCGCGGTGAAAAGCAGGGCATATCTGCCGCCGGATACCACTTCCCGGGATCGGGTCAGGGTGTCGGTTTCGGAATGGCGGATCTTCCAGCTTGCCACATCCGACTCCTGTTCAAAATCGAAGAGCACTTCCGCCGCATTCCCTGCCGGCAGCACGGCCAGAAACATTGCCAGCAGGCAAAATAAATTGAATTTTCTCATAACTTCTCCTCCGGTGTTTCCATGTTCCGGTGATTGCTCGTCAAACGTTCCGTCCGGAACCGGTTACGTTGATTTTATTCTCCTTTTTTTCTGGTGAAAACCAGATTTTTGTCCCAGACGCTGACAGTGACATTCGCCTGATCCTGCACCTTGTATTCTTTCAGCAGGGAGTCCAGAAAACTTCCCGGATCCGAGTAGGCCGCGACATGTCCGTCGAGAAAGGCGAAATTCCCATGCGTTTTGTGCTGTCCAAGATAAAAGAACGAACTGTCATCGTAAGTTGATTCGTTCAGGTTCGAAGTTATGCGCACTCCGGCATGCATTGTGCCGCACCGGCCGTGATCGGAATCCGGATTCATCGCCTTGTAAAGGCAGAAAACGTCGCCGAGCATCACGAACTCCGATGGATAGACAATGCGTTGCGTGAAATAATAGGTGTTTTTGTTGACCGTTCTCATGCAGCGCAGTGGAATGTGTTTGTTCCGGGACGCGTAAATATTCCGCATCCGGTATGCGTTGTCCGGGTCGAATTTTGTGGTCAGATTGGACGGGCAGCAGACCTCATTCGGCGCGTATGATAAATAACCCTTCATCCGCAACGGCTTGCTCCAGTTGCTGTGTTCCGCCTCATCGATCACCAGGGCGCCTTTCCAGTCGTTGATGTAGAATATCTGCGCCGTGATACACTGTTTGAGATTGCTCGCACATTTGACGCTTTTGGCTCTTTCCCTGGCCTGATTCAGCGCGGGCAGCAGCATGCTCGCCAGAATCGCGATGATCGCAATTACAACGAGAAGCTCTATAAGGGTAAAAGCGGCAGGAGGACACCTTTTTTTTTCGAATTTTGAAGAGATTTGGCAGGGAGTCGGTTTTCCGGCGTGTATTGTATGTTTCATGGTCTCATTTTCCTCCTTTCGGGATCAGAATATTGGTTGGAATGTAATCAAGTTTCAGATCTATCATGATCCGGAGACGTTCCGGTGAATCTGCCGCCCGGAGACAGACTCGGACGCCGTGTTTTTTGGTTTCCGCAATCCGTTCCGGCGGCGCCGAGGCCGGATCCGGATAGTTCCACGAGACTCCGCCGTTGCCGAGTTCCGCCAGCCGCTCCAGCTGTTCCCGGGTGGTGAAAATGTGGTGGAGAAAAATGTTCGGGTCGATGCTTCGCGCCTCTTCCAGATGGGAAAATTCCGTAGAGGAGAATACGGCGTGATGGATCAGGTCGTATTTCCGCAGAGCAGCCAGGATTTTCCCCGCAACCGGCGCTTTGCTTTCCAGGAAGGGAACCGCACCGTATTTCCGGCAGATGGCGAGATACTCCTCGAACGTCGGCAGGAGCAGTTCATCATCATCCAGAAGTTCAACCCGGTTTCCCGAGGTGAAGCGGAGGCGGCGCAGTTCGGAAAGCATACTCTCCGCGATGGAAAGCGCCGCGTTGAAACGGCCGCCCGTATCCGGATTGTGACAGCAGACCAGCGCACCGTCGCGCGTTTCGTGCACGTCGCTCTCAATCGCCCAGAATCCGAGGCGCCCCGCCGCTTCAAATGCGAACAGGGAGTTCTCCGGCGCCAGCGGCGTAAAGCCGCGATGAGCGATCAGACGGGGGAAGGAGGTTTCTTCAAACAATCTTTTCCTCATTCATTTACCTCAAAGGCGAAAAGGTGGACGCTGCCGCTGCCGTAGGTGTGATACAGCCGGGCGGAAGCCCAGGTTTCCAATGGGACAAGACGAATCGCCTCGGTCTCCACATGGAGAGTATCCCGCACAAGGCGCATGATATTGTTGTCTTTTTCATAGACGCTCTCCCAGCCGCCGTCGGCAGACGGAATCTCCAGCCGGAATTTTTTCAACATGCACGTGGGAAATCCAAACGAAGTACCGTCGTAACTTTGCGCATGAAAAAGCGGCATGGGAATCTTGACGAGATTCGGATTCCCCTCCACAAATTCGCGGTCGAGATCGCTGTCGGTTACGAGCCGGAAGGAGGAGAGTTTCACTTTCCTCCCGAACGAATAGGTGATCGGCTGATTCAATTTCCCGAAAAAGCCGTTGTCCGTCCCGGCATAACGACGGTCGATCCCGTTGCGCAGTGCTTCCGGGTTGCCGGCAGGGGAATCGAGGGTCGCCGTCCGGCAGAGTTTTGAAATCTCCCGGCGGAAATGGGGCAGAAAACAGTCGTCATCGAGCAGCAGTTCCCGGATTCGGTCGATCTGGTCGCGGCATGCCGCACGCGGCGAAAGTCCGTGCGCAACTGCGACGGCGGCTGCCGTGCCGACCGCCTGCCCCATGATCCCGCAGGTGCCCATGACCCGCGTGGAGCAGAACGCCACATGGGTGGCGCTGATGTTCCGGCCGGCGAACATCAGATTGTCGATGTTTGCCGAGTAGAGCGCCCGCAGAGGAATCCCGTAGGGTTCGGACAACCGCCGTTTCTGCAGATGGGCGCCGCCGCATCCGGAGAGCTCGAAACCTCCCGGCAGATGGTTGTCGATCTGCCATGCACCGTAGGCGACTTCATCGGGGAAAGCGGCTCCCTGCTCCACATCGTTCTGCGTCAGGATGCAGTCGCCGATGTATCGGACACTTTCGCGTTTTCCCGGCAGAAACCCGACCCATTCCAGTTCCCAGTTGTCCGCCCCATGGTCGCCGTGGTTCTTCATGTGGTCCCAGCAGCCGAAGGCGATTTTCAGAAGTTCGTCACGGATCTCCTCGGTGTCGTGAATGGAATCACGCAGCCCCCCAAGTTCAATCCAGTAAAAATTGGTATTGAGATCCCGGAGCATCGTATGGGGCTTGTCGTGCATTTCGGCGTCGCTTGTGAATCGGCAGGCCCACGGCGGCGGCGTGAATTCGACTTTCCGGTCGGTTTCCCGGGCCTGAAGCAGCAGGCTCATTCCCATGGTATGACAGTCGGCTGTTTCGAGTCCGAACTCCTCGCCGTGTTCTGAGGCGGCTTCGCGTCCGATCCGATGAAGTGCTCCGGTCAGCGGGGCGAGAATACTGTCGCCGGAACAGTCGGCAAAGATTTTCGCCCGTACCGTGTGCCACGTATAGGTTGTGAGTTGAAATCCGGTTACAGACGTGATTTTCGTTCCGTTCATTTCGGCGTTGCAGCAGGCGCAGTTCATCAGCAGTGTAATGTTCGGTTCGAACCTGACCTTCTCATAGAGCAATGCGTCCCAGAGCGAATAATTCCGCTTCGGGTTGCGGTGCATGTTCTCCAATGCGATCTCTTCGAGAATGCCGGTCTCCTGCAGGTAAGGCACGCGTGACCCGGCCCCGCAGATCCACATGCGAATTTCGCTGGAGGCGTTTCCGCCGAGCACAGGCCGGTCGTGCATCAATGCGACCCGGAGCCCATGCCGTGCCGCGGAAATCGCGGCAAGCATTCCGGCAATTCCGCCCCCCACAACGCAGAAATCTACCTCGTGAACGTTTTTTTTCAATCCGTTTTCCTCTGAAAAAATGGGTTTCAATGGATGTTTCCTTCTTTTCGGTCTGTCATGCTTTTCATTTCCAATTATACTCGATTTTTCCTTTCGGAACAATAGACGAACCAGGCTATTTGATGAATAAAAATGAATAAAATTGGAAATATGAGATTTTAGCAATTATATTGTCATTACGATGAAAAAGGTCAATTCAACAATGGTGGCCCGGGCGGCGGGGGTTTCGCAGGCAACCGTATCGCGGGTTCTGAACAATCATCCGGCTGTGGATGAACGGACGCGCCATGCGGTGCTGGCCGCCGCAGCCTCGCTTGGATATTCTGTGCGGATTCGGGGAAAACATCTGCGTGTCGGGATTGTGATGTCGAAAAATACGCCGATCGGCAGTTATCAGGCGATGGCGCTTTCTGCATTGAAAACCGATGTTTACCGCCGGTCTTGGCAACTGGAAATTGTTTTCAACGAAGACCTTGCCGTGCTTGGAAGCCGGGCGTTGAGCGGAGCGGTTTCCATCTCGGGAGACCGGGACCTGAATTGCCGGTGGAGTGAATTCACCACGCTTCCGCTGGTGCGGTTTGCGGCGCGCAGTTCGCATTCGGACAACATCTATTCGGTCTACACCGACGAGGAACCGCTCTGGCGGGAAATGCTGAAAAAGCTTCATGATCTCGGACATCGCCGGATCGGACTTCTATTGCGGCGAACCCGATCGGCCGATTCGGTCCTCTATGAGAATTACGGAGAACTCTTTCCACGCTTAATGGCCGGATTCGGGCTGGCAGACGCGGAAGAGTTCGTCTCTTACGGCGAAGCGGGAATTCCGTTGGCGGAACGTCTGGACTCCCTTCTCGTCAGAGGGGTGACGGCTCTTGTCGTGATTCCTTGTGACACGGCGCTGGAGGTCTGCGCTGAGCTGCGGAAGCGCGGGATCCGAATTCCTGACGATCTGTCGTTGATTACACGCGATTTTGCCGGGGTTGCGGAATTCTGGGATCCTCCGCTGACGGTTCTGCGGCCCGATTATGCGGCAATGAGCGCCTCGGCTCTGGATCTGCTGGAGCGATTGGTTCGCGGAGAACGTGATGTGGAGGACATTGCGATTCCCGGCACTCTGATTCTGCGGGAATCGGTTCGCCGCATCTGAAACGGCTTCCATCTCACAGGGCGGGGAATCATCGCTCCTTCTTCGTGGTGCGGCGGAGTGGATTCTGCCGGATTCTTTCAAGCTCAGAGTGCCGTTTCGATTTGATTTTCCGGCGCAAAGCACTATGTTGAAAATCAAATTCCCGGGAATCTGCCTATGGAAATGTTTCCGGAGGGTTGTTCAGTCAAAAAGAGGAGGACTCATGTCTTTTTTTCATAAAATCACACTGGCATTGGTGCTTTGCTTCACGCTTGCGTCGGGGCTTTCCGGCGGAGCGACGCCGCTCTTCGGAACGCCGCTCCGGGATGACCCGATGCAGGCCCGCTTCCACCGCCTCGACAACGGCCTCACCGTGGCGCTCTCAGTCAACCGCGAAACGCCGAACATCCGCGGCTGTATCGCGTTCCGGGTCGGTTCCGGCAACGATCCCGCCGACAAGACCGGGCTTGCGCACTATCTCGAACACCTGCTTTTCAAGGGTTCGGAGCGGCTCGGCACGATCGATTTCGAGGCGGAACGGCCGCTGCTTGAACGGATCGAACAACTGTATGACCGTCACGAGGCGAGCAGTGATCCGGAGGAGCGCCTGGAGCTCTACCGCGAGATCGACCGCCTTTCGGCCGAAGCGGGGAAATACACCGTCCAGAATGAATTCGTTCAGGCCGTCAACGCGATGGGCGGCAGCGGACTCAACGCCTATACGAGCCTCGACCGGACGGTCTATTTCAGCTCGTTTCCGGCCAATCAGCTCGAAAAATTCATTCTGCTTGAGTTCGATCGGTTCAGGAGCCCGGTTTTCCGTGGTTTCCACACGGAACTCGAAACCGTGTTCGAGGAGTACAACCTCTATCAGGACCGTTCCGATGCGCGGTTTTCCCAGCTGCTGCTCACGGCGCTGTTTCCGAATCATCCGTTCGGCCGTCCGGTGATCGGGCTGCCGAAGGATCTGAAGAATCCCTCGCCGCGCCGTGTGATGGAGTTCTACCGACAGCATTACGTTCCGGGGAATATGATCATTGCACTCGCGGGCGACTTCGACCCGGATGCGGCCCTGCGGATGATCGAACAAACCTTCGGGACACTTCCCGCCGGAGAAATTCCGCCATCGCCCCTGCCGGAACTTGAACCGGTCAAGGGGGAGAGCATCCACACGCTGGTCGCACCGGAAAACGAACTCTGCGCGGTCGCGTGGCGAATGGAGAAACCGACGCTGCGGGAACTCGACCTGTTCGAACTCTCCGCACGGGTTCTGTCGAACGGGTCAGCCGGAATTCTCGACCAGAATCTGAATATCCCGCAGAAAGTCGCCGACTCCGGCGCCGGGAGCGGCGGGAAACCGGGCGTCTACGGCTACCTGCTCGTGAGCGCGACTCCAAATCCCGGAGATTCTCCGGAACGTGCGCTCGAACTGCTCAACGCCGAGATGGAAAAACTCAAGCGCGGCGATTTCCCCGACTGGCTGCTTACGGCAATCCTGGACCACGCCGAGCTCGACCGGACCCGCTCGCTGCGGAACAACGACTTCCGGGCCGATCAGCTGCTCGACAGCTATCTTGAGCGCATCGACTGGCCGGACGCCGCAAACACGCTTGCCCGCCGGAGATCGATCACAAAGTCCGAGCTCGTCGAATTCGCCCGAAAACACTTCGGCCCGGATCGCCTGGTCTTCTTCCGGAAAAACGGACCGCTCTCCCCCGCCGAAAAACTCGCAAAACCTCCGCTCACTCCGCTCGTGACCGCACAGGGACATTCGGCGCTCTTCCGGGAGCTTGCGGCGATGAAGGTCGTCGCGATCGAGCCGGAGTTCCCCGACATCGAATCGGGAATTCTCCGCGACAGCATCCGCATCTGCGATGAACACCAGTCTGACGACCGGGGGAAACGTGTGTTGCGGGAAGCCGAATTCAACCGGATCCCGAATTCCCGTGACAACCGTTTTCAGCTGAGTTACCGGTTCGCGATCGGCAGCCGCCACAACCGCCTGCTGCCGATTGTCGGCGAATACAGCGCGGTTGCCGGAACGGAACAGCGTTCCGCCGAGGCGCTGAAACTGGAACTTTACAAACTCGCCGGTTCGGTGTCGATCACCGTCGACAAGGAGGAAACGGTCGTAACCCTCACAGGGCTCGCACGGAACCTGCCCGCCATCGCCGGAATCGCGAACGAAATGCTCAGCTCCCCCGCCGTCAATCCCGACGCCCTGCGGCGGCTCACCGGGAAGATTCTGCTTGAACGCAAGGCGGAAAAGGAGAACCCGGACACGGTTCTGTACGCGGGACTTCTGCCTTTTGTGCGTTTCGGGGCGGAGTATCAGAAGAACTCCACCCTCTCCGCAGGTGAACTCGAAAGGCTGGAGGCGAAAGAGATCGCTTCGCTGCTGCGGGAATTGACCGGCTTTCCGGTCCGCATCAACTACTACGGTCCGGAGCTGCCTGAACTCAAACGCATCGTCGCAAAACTCATACCGCCGCCGGAGAAGAATCCTCCCGCCCCGTGGAGGCCCGTGGAGCGGCCGATCACGGCTCCCGCGGTCTATTTTGTACACGTTCCGAACGTGAGTCAGCTGAAACTGCTCTATCTCTCCGCCGGTGAGCGGTTCAATCCTGAAAATATCGGTGTGCGGTTTCTCTTCAACCGTTACTACGGCAGCGGAATGGCGTCAGTCACATTCCGGACGTTGCGCGAATCGAATTCGCTCGCGTACAGTTGCTACTCGAATTACGCCACTCCCGAAGAACCGACGGAGAATCACTTCTTTCTGATCTCTCTTTCCACCCAGGCCGACAAACTCGCCGACGCAATGAAGGCAGTCAGTGCAATGGGATTCCCCGTCGACTCCGCCGCGATTGAAAACAGCCGCGACACGCTGCTGAAATCGCAGGCCGCCGAGCGCTGGCATGACGAAGCCCTCTTTGAACTTGCGGAGAACTTTCGGAAAATGAAACTTCCACCGAATTACCGCGAAGTGACCTATCGGCAGATTCAGAAAGTTTCGGCGGCGGATCTGCAGGAGTTCTACCAACGCGAGATCGAGGAGCGCCCGCGCGCACTCCTCGTGGTCGGCGACGCCGACAAGGTTGACTGGAAAACGCTCGAAGCATTCGGACCCGTCAGGCGGCTTTCGGTGGACGAAATCTTTCCACGTTGAACCTCTCCAGCAAATCCTCCTCCCGGGCGTGGGAGGAGGTCACTGGATCGCATCCAGATAGTAGTAGGCGAGAGTCGCCAGCGCCGCGGCCAGAATCAACGTCAGCAGCACCAGCACGATCAGCCGGTTCCGGCCGAGAAACATGCCCGCGTGCTTGAGCGGCGAAGCGTTTTCGGCCTTCGGCACATAACCGGTCTGAAACGCGAAAATATCCTCGCGCAGTTCCGCCACGCTCCGGTACCGGTTGGCGGGATTGACCGCCATCGCCTTCTGGCAGATTGCCTCCAGCGCGGAAGGGATGTGGCGGTCATCCGGCGCGACCGCTCCCATCGGCGGGATCTCTCCCGCGACAGTACGGCGCAGAACCTCCTCCATCGGAAGGGCCGAAAGCGGATTGCTCAGCGTGAGCATCGCATAGAGAATTCCCCCGAGCGCATAAATGTCGGAGGCAAAACCGACCGGATGTTCCTTCGAAATCCGGATCTGTTCCGGAGCCATGTAACCGGGGGTGCCTTTTACATGCCCGTTCGCATCGACATCCTTGACGTTCGGCGAGGCGACCGGCGAATCGGGATTCAGCGAACGCGCGAGCCCCCAGTCGAGAACCAGCACTTCACCGTATTCGCCGATGTTCACATTTTCCGGCTTCAGATCGAGGTGACAGATTCCCTGCGAATGGGCGAATTCAATCGCGTTGCAGATCCGGATGAACACCTGCAGCAACCGGAGCTGACTGAAACGGTGCACCGTCTCCGGATCCTCCTTCTTAAGCCGCCGCAGCACCGACGCAAGCGACTGCCCGTGCAGATATTTCATCGTGAAAAACGGTGATCCGGAGCTGTCGACCCCGAGGTCGTGCACCGGCACAATGTTCGGATGCTCCAGCTGTGCCGTGAGTCTCGCCTCGCGCACAAACCGCTCCAGATCCACGCGCGGACGCTCCCTGAAATCCGGCATGATCGCCATCGCGACTTCCCGCCCCGTATCCGTGTCGAACACCAGAAGGACGCTCTTCATCCCGCCGAAGCCGATGCTCCGCAGAAATTTATAACGCTCCTGCGGCTTGATCGGCAGCGAGGCGAAAACATCCACTTCGTCCCGCCGTTCCGCGGGAGGGGCCCCGATGTTGATGACCCGGGTTTTAAGATCGGCGGATCGTGTCATTGGAAACGGTTATCCTTTTCAAGCCTGAGCTTTCTTCATCACGCGCCGCGTCACCGGTTTGACCGTGTCGGAGAGCAGTTTCGGGGCGGATTCCCCGCGCACCGCGTCCGCATCGACGACGCACCGCGTGACCCCTTCCGCAGAGGGCGCTTCGAACATCACATCGGTCATGAGCTCCTCAAGAATCGCGCGAAGTCCGCGCGCTCCCGTCCCCCGCTGCACGGCCTTGTCGGCCAGCGCGATCAGAGCCTCGTCCGTGAATTCCAGCGTGACCCCCTCCATCGCGAGCAGCCGCTGGTACTGGCGGATCAGTGCATTTTTCGGCTCCTTCAGAATGCGGATGAGATCATTTCGCTCAAGCGGCTCGAGCGAAGTGACCACCGGCAGCCGCCCGACGAACTCCGGAATCAGCCCGAACCGGATCAAATCCTCCGGTTCGCACTTCGAATAGGGGTTCTTTTCGAGCTTTTCCGCAGCCTTCTCCGCCTTTTCCGCCTCATCGTCGATGAGCCGCTTGAAGCCGAGCACCTGCTTGCCGCAGCGTCTCTGGATGATCTTGTCGAGCCCCACAAACGCACCGCCGCAGATGAAGAGAATATTCGATGTGTCGATCCGGATGAACTCCTGCTGAGGATGTTTCCGCCCGCCCTGCGGCGGCACATTCGCGACCGTCCCTTCCAGGATTTTCAGCAGCGCCTGCTGCACCCCCTCGCCGGAGACGTCGCGCGTGATCGAAACGTTTTCCGTTTTACGCGCGATCTTGTCGATCTCATCGACGTAGATGATGCCGATCTGCGTGCGGTCGATATCGTTCCCGGAAGCCTGATAGAGCCGCAGAATGATGTTCTCGACATCCTCTCCGACATATCCCGCTTCGGTCAGCGTCGTCGCGTCGCAGATCGCGAACGGCACGTCGAGCAGCTTCGCGAGCGTCCGCGCGAGCAATGTCTTGCCGCTGCCGGTCGGCCCGAGCAGCAGGACGTTGCTCTTGTCGAGCTCGACGTCCTTGAACAGTTCGGCATTCGCCCTGCTGTGGATACCCGCCTGGGTCTGAAGCCGTTTGTAGTGATTGTGAACCGCCACGGCGAGCACCCGCTTCGCCCGCTCCTGACCGATGACGTAGGCGTCAAGTTCCGCCTTGATCGCCGCAGGGGTCGGAACCTTGAGATTCAGCACGGGCGGAACGTTCCGCTTCGCCTGCTTCTCCTGGCAGAGCGCCTCGTAACCGTTGCGGAGACAGTTCGAACAGATCGCGAGTCCCTCGTAACCGCTCGGAGCAAAGATCACCTGCGGTTCGTCACCTTCACGCGCACCGCAGAAGGCGCACATGAGCTTATTGTCGTTGCCGCGTTTCCCTGCCATGATCCGTTACTTCTCCTGAGAGGGTTTGGACACCACCTTGTCGACGATTCCGTACTTGACCGCCTCTTCCGCTCCCATGAAGAAGTCGCGCTCGGTATCCTTTTCGATCTTCTTGATCGGCTGTTTCGTGTGGGAGGA
This sequence comes from uncultured Victivallis sp., assembly GCF_944391105.1. GTDB lineage: Bacteria > Verrucomicrobiota > Lentisphaeria > Victivallales > Victivallaceae > Victivallis. Next base: position 35,677 of record NZ_CALXSK010000019.1, on the reverse strand, counting down.
GATGATGCCGTTCAGCATCGACTTCAACCGAAGAATCTCCTTCGCCTGGATGTCGATGTCGGCGGCGGTTCCCTGCGCCCCGCCCCAGGGCTGGTGGATCATGATCCGGCTGTTCGGCAGCGCGAACCGTTTGCCCGCGGCGCCCGCGCAGAGCAGAACCGCCCCCATCGAGGCGCACTGCCCGACACAGTAGGTCTTCACGTCGCAGGAGAGAATCTGCATCGTATCATAAATCGCAAGTCCCGCCGTGACAGAACCTCCGGGGCTGTTGATGTAAAGGTCGATATCCTTCTTCGGATCTTCCGCCTGCAGGAACAGCAGCTGGGCGACCACGAGATTCGCGACATCGTCGTCGATCGGCGTACCCAGCAGAATGATCCGGTCCTTCAGCAGCCGGCTGTAAATATCGAAAGCTCTTTCGCCCTGACCAGTCTGCTCGACCACCATGGGAACCAGAAAAGAGTTGGCTTTCATTCCGTCACCTCATCAAGTTGTTTGGTTATGAACTCCACTTGCTCCGGCGCGTCACCGCGCCCCCCTTCCAAAAAAACCGTCAAACAGAAAAAGAGCCGCGTCGGGCCGTCCCTCGTCGGCAACGGTCCGCCACCCGGCTCTTTCAAAGTGCGCTTTGTGCTGCTTACTTCGTCGCCATTTCGGCGAGGTGGTTCAGCACTTTATTGCTGAGCATGTCCAGCTGAATGTCATCCATTCCGCCGTTTTTCTCGAGCATCGAGCGGAACTCTTTCTCTTTGTAGCCGTAGTAGCGGCTCATCTCCCGAAGCTGGGTATCGACCTCGTCGTCTTCGAGTTTGATGTTCTCGGCCTTCGCAATCCGCCGGAGGATGAAGGTGCGGCGCAGAGACTTCTTCGCCTCCTCCTCGGCCTTCTTCTTATTCTCTTCGAGAGCCGCCTTGAACTTCTCGGCGTCCTCTTCGCTCTTCACGACCTCGCGCGCCATCTTCTGAAGCTCCTTCTGAACTTCAGCCGCGAGGATCGACGGCGGCAGTTCGAATTCCGGAATCGCCTTGTCCAGCTCCTCGTAGATCTTTTCGACGGTCGCGTTGTGCTGTTTGGCGGCATTCTCCTGCTCCATCGCCTTGCGGAGCATATCGCGGAATTCGGCGACGGACTTCACGCGCGCTTTTTCCGCGAGCTCCTCATCGCTGAGCTCGGCGCGGCGCTGAATGCCTTCGACCTTGACCGTGTACTCCACCGTCTTGCCGGCGAGAGCCGCTTCGCGGTAATCGGCCGGATATTCGGCCTTGAACGTGTACTCCTTGCCGACTTCGGCGCCGGTCAGCGCAGCGGTACAGCCCGGAATCGTCTCCGGATCACTGAGCCACAGGAACGTACTCTCGGCCTCGACCTGCCGCTTCAGAGCGGCGGAGGCGTCTTCCGGAAGAGCGAAGTCGCTCTTGTAGCTCACCTTGAGCATGTCGTCCTTCTGAGCCGGGCCGTTCACTTCGGTGTAGTTGCCGTACATCGTCCGATAGAATTTCACACGTTCGTCGATCTGCTCGTCGGTCACGGCGTCAAGCTCCTCCTTGACCTTGATCGCCTTGTAGTCGGTCAGTTCGAACTCCGGCGCGGTATCCACTCCGAGCGTGAACTTGAACTCCTGGTCGAACTCAAGCTTCGGTTCGCCCTCAATGCCGCAGGTCACAAGATCAAGCGACCCGTCCTTGCCCGCGAGTTCGAACGCGGCATAGATGATCTTCCGCTCAAGTTCCTGACGAATCTCATTGGCGTATTTGCTCTTGAGCATCGCAGCCGGCGCTTTGCCCTGGCGGAATCCCGGAATGGAGACCGCATACGCAAATTCGCGGAGCACCTTGTCCAGTTCACTTTTGACGGTCTCTGCCGGAACAACGAAATCCAACTCCTTGCGGCAGGGCTGCTTGGAACGCACTTCCATCTGCATGGAATCTACGAGACTCTTCGCCATCTGAATCAAACCTTTCTTTTCTAAGCCGTCCGGCTGCTCTGTTCCGAACATCCGACTGCGGCCGGGCTTTGCATTACCTTTTCAAACTCTTACAGATACAGAGCAATTAATGTAACACCCGTTTTTCCGTTTTTCAAACGAAAAAAAAGAAAAAACGGGCACACCTCCAAAAAAACGGCACTCCATCAGGGGAGCGCCGGATTTTCTCCATATCCTGGAAAAGGCGTTAAAGAACCCGTTCGATCACGATTTCCGGATCGATCTCCTCGCGCAGAATGCGTTCGAGCCCCCCCTTGATGGTCATGGCCGCATGGGGGCAGCCGCCGCAGGCGCCGCGCAGCCGAAGCTGAACCGTTTTCCCATCGATCCCGACGATTTCGAGATCGCCGCCATCCGCCTGCAGGTGCACTCTCAACTCTTCGAGCCGATCGGTGATTTTCTTGCTGAGGTCGTCCATAATATGTCGCTCCCGGTGTTACTGGTGAATGGGCCTTCGCCGCGGGACGTCTCCCATATTCCAGTCTCCGCGCCCGGCCCGATGTCTGCTTATGTCAAACAGTATATGCCGGGAACATGGAAAAATCAAGCTGCCGGATGAAAAATCGCATTTTTTTCATCGGTTTTCGTCCGACAGGGGTTGCAAATCCACTCCCCGGCCGTTCCATTAATCAACAAAGACGAAATGGAGTCACCCGGAAAAATCATGAACCAACTGACTGAACTGCTGGAAAATCCCGCCGTGTTCGGGATTCATAAACTTTCTCCCCGCGCCACCTCCTGGCCGTCGAAGCGGACGGAACTTGCCCCCGGAGAATTCCTCTATGATGTCGATGACTGGCGCCTCACACTCGACGGCAGCTGGAAGTTGCACTGGTCGCCGACGCCGGATGGCCGGATCGACGGCTTCGAAGCTCCCGGTTTCCATGATTCCGCATGGAATCAGATCGAACTGCCGGCGAACTTCGAATGTGCCGGATTCGGCACGCCGATCTATTCGAACATCACCTATCCGTTTCGCTGCGCTCCTCCGCATGTGATGGAGGAGCCTCCGCACGACTGGACCACATTCGTCGAGCGCAATCCGACCGGGCAGCTGCGCAGAACCTTCGACCTCCCCCCCGAATGGCAGGGCCGCCGCACGGTCATCCACTTCGCGGGCGTGCAGAGCGCCTTCCGGCTCTGGATCAACGGAATGTTCGTCGGATACAGCGAGGATTCGATGGGACCGGCCGAGTTTGACATTACGCAACTCCTTCATGCCGGAAGCAACCTCGTTGCGCTGGAGGTGTACAAGTATTCGAGCGGAAGCTATCTGGAGGATCAGGATTTCTGGCGTCTCTCCGGCGTTTTCCGCAGTGTGTTTCTCTATTCGACGGCGCCGGTTTTTCTCGCCGACGTGGTGATTTCCGCCGATCCGGAGCGTCGCACAGTGCGGGCGGCATGTGAAATTTCCGGATGGAGCGACGCATGTTCGCTTGAACTTTGCGTACGAACTTCCTCCGGAAAAACCGTTGCGCGGGTCTCCGGAGGAACGACGCTCGAAGCCCGGCTCGAACAGATCGAACTCTGGAGCGCCGAAACGCCGAATCTTTATTGCGCGACGCTCGTTCTGCGCCGCGGCGGAGAGATCCTCGACATCCGCCACTTCCGCACCGGATTCCGCTCGATCGAGATCCGCAACCGGACATTTCTGTTCAACGGGAAGCCGATCAAGTTCCACGGCGTGAACCGCCATGAACTCGATCCCCGGCGCGGCCGGGCCGTCACCCGGGAGGGGATGATCCGCGATATCGAGATGATGAAGGCGGCGAATCTTGACGCGGTGCGGTGCAGCCACTACATGAACCATCCGCTCTGGTACGAACTCTGCGACCACTACGGCCTTTACGTGATCGACGAGGCGAATGTCGAAAGCCACGAGCTCTCCTATCACGCCTGCGTGCTCCCCGGCGACGATCCGGCCTGGACGCCTGCCGTGGTCGACCGCGCCGACCGGCTCGTCAGGACCGACCGGAACTCGGTTTCGATCACGATCTGGTCGCTCGGCAACGAGGCGGGATTCGGCACCGCGTTCGAAGCGATGGCCGCGCGCATCCGCGAACTTGATCCACGTCCGATCCAGTATGCCGACATGAACGTCGTCGCCGATTTCGACAGTCAGACCTACCCGACGCCGCACTGGCTCGCGGAGTATTCAAAGGACAACGCGATCCGCATTGGCGAACACGGCGAGATTCCGCACCCGCGCCAGCATGGACCGAACCCGAGTACGAAACCATTCATCATGAACGAATACGCGCATGCAATGGGAAACAGCACCGGGAATTTTCAGGAGTACTGGGATGTGATTGCGCGTCACAATTGTCTCGCGGGGGGCTTCATCTGGGAGTGGTGTGAACATGCGCTCGCATTGCCGGGAGGCGGTTACGGTTACGGCGGCGACTTCGGCGACCGCCCGAACGACGGAAATTTCTGCTGCGACGGCCTTGTGCGTTCGGATCGAACGCCGAATCCCGGCCTCGCGGAGGTGAAATGGGTGCATCAACCGCTGACGGCGTCGCTCGACCGTGTCGCACGGACGATCACGCTGACGTTGCGGAGAAGTTTCCGCTCAAGCGCCGGAGAGCCGCTCGTCTGGAGCCTTCTCCGGAACGGCGAAGAGGCCGCCTCGGGCGCCTGGGATTTCATTCTGGCCCCCGGTGAATCAAAGCGTGTACCGTACCCGGCGGAGCTGCCGGAGACGGGCGAACTTTTCTGGCGGATCGCACTCGGGGCGTCCGCCGAAATCGAGCTGCCGCTCGGCGGGGAACCCACGTTCACTCTCTTTCCCGATCCGAATCCGCTGTGGAGCGAGCCGGAAGAAGCCGATGAGGCCGTTGCGCCGGATCTCCCCTGCATGGAACCGCCGGAAATTGTCCTCGACCGCGCCGAAACCGACAACGACCGCGGCTGCGGATTCGATCGACGCACCCGGACACGCCGCCCCGGAGATTTCCGCAGCTTCCTCGTCTGGAAACGGACGGAGGACGGCGCGCTCGCCGAACTCGTGTTCGATCCCGAACCCGCCTGCCCCGAAGTCGCCCGGGTCGGGTTGCGGCTCGTGCTGCCGAAGCCGGCCGTGGCGCGCCTGGAGTGGTACGGCCGCGGCCCGCACGAGGCGTATTGCGACCGCAAACACTCCGCCCTGGTCGGCCGGTACGGAACGGATGCACCGGAGAAACTCTGCACGCCCTACACGCGACCGCAGGAGAACGGGCAGCGGATCGACGTCCGGATTCTCACGCTTGTCTCGGCATCGGGGGAGCAAATGGAGATCACCTCGGACCGTCTGTTCGGTTTCACGCTGCGGCCTTACCGTGCCGCGTCGCTGGAGCGGGCGCGCCACGCCGGAGAGCTGCATGACGAAGGGATCTGGGAACTTACCCTCGATCACGTGCAGCGCGGCGTCGGCGGAGACAACAGCTGGAGCCTCGATGTTCACGACCCCTGCCGCGTCCCGAACCGGAAGATCGAAACGCGTTTCCGGTTCCGGCGCAAGTCATAACAAATTCCGGAGGAAATCAAAATGACGTTTTGTGATACAGTCGCTTATCGGAACTGGAAGAACTGCCTGCGCCTCTCAAACGGGACAGTCGAACTGATCGTTTCCGTCGGGCTCGGCCCCCGCATTCTCTGCTACCGCCGGATCGACGGCGGCGTGAATTTCATGAAGAATTTCGACGAAGAGATGGCCGACGTGAAACCGGATGAGTGGCAGAGCTACGGCGGCCACCGTCTCTGGCATGCGCCGGAGGTGTGGCCGCGCACCTACTACCCCGACGTGGATCCGGTCGAACACAGCTGGGACGGACGGACGCTCTTCCTCAAATGTGCGACGGAACGCACCACCGGACTGCGCAAGGAGATCGATATCTGCCTCCTCGGCAGCGGGAGCGGCGTCGTTCTGCGCCACCGCATCTTCAACGAAAATCCGTGGGCGGTCACATTCGCGCCGTGGTGTCTGACCGTCATGGCCGAAGGCGGTGAACTCGTCGTTCCGCAGGAACCCTATGTGCCGCACGGCAAAGAACCGGACGAATCGTTCGAATACGCCCGCCCGGTCGTTCTCTGGCGGTTCACGAAAATGGCGGATCCGCGCTTCACCTGGGGGGACGACTTCATCCGGATGCGTCAGGACAACCGGTACGTCTCCAAGCAGAAATTCGGCGCAACCGTGAAGCCGGGCTGGGCCGCGTATGATCTCGCGGGCGAGCGTTTCGTGAAACACTTTCCATACGATCCAACTGCGACCTATCCGGACGGCGGCTGCAATGCGGAGTTCTTCACGATGCCCGGATTCCTCGAGATCGAGTCGCTCGGACCGCTCGCTCCGGTCGAACCCGGCAAATGTGCCCGGCTCGATGAACGGTGGGAGATTCAGCCGGCTCCGGATCAGCGCGCGAGCGAGAGCACCGTTTCGTAATAGAGAAGGCGCCGCCGGGCGTCAGATACCGCTCCGGGCAGATCTGCGGCTTCAAAGACGCGAATCGCTTCCGCCTGGAGCTTTTTCGCCTCTTCGAGCTTTCCCAAGCGGTAGGCGAGCAGCGCCTGCGTATTCAGGCATGAGCCGCGCAACGCCCCCTGCGCATCGGTCTTCAGCAAAGTCCGGGCGCGTTCCGTGAGAACCCTGGCGCTCTTGAGCGCTTCCGGCTCGTCCGGCTGGCGGGTCAGGAGCATCCACGCCATCTGATTGTCGGCATCAGGATCGTTTTTCACCGCCTCGGTATAGGCGCGGACGACCGCCTCGTTCTGCGAGGCGAGCTGCGGATTGCGGGCAATGAGGTTCATCGCCTCGAAGTAGAGCCGGGTCACCTTCGGTGCAAGTTTGATCTGCGACTGAACAAGTTTCAACGCTTCGGCGGCGCGGCCGTTGCTTTCGAGCACGAAAAGCCGGATCCGCAACGCGGTCGGCTGGCCTGGTTCGATCCGGAAGATGGAGTCAACGAGTCTCCGCATTCTCGATTCATTGTCGCCGCGCAGCAGGGTCGGGAGTTCATCGAGCAGCGGGGAGAGTTTCCGCTGTGCATCGCGGTCGAGCGTGCCGTCGAGACACTTCTGCAGCGCCTCCCCGAGATAGGCCGCCTCCCCGCTCCAGACGATCTCCCCCTCCCTGTCCGCAACAAAAGCCAACGGGAGAAGCAGACTGCTGCCGATGTATTTCGGCGTCAGCGTCCGTTTGGTGTCGACCCCGAAACTCGCGGTGAAGTCCGGGCGCCGTTTGAGCAGTTCTTTCACATCGGTTTCGGAGTCCGGAGTCACGACTGCGAAACGCACCCTGTTCGCAAATGTGCGTCGGAGAAAATTCAGCAGCGTGAGCGTATCGTCCGTATTCTGGGCGCGGGTCAGCAGAAACACCACCACCTTGAACTCGGGGTCGCCGGGCGACGGGTTCTCCGGCGGCAGCATCGCAAGCGGAGCGCCCTGCACCCAGTTCACCCCGATCAGCTCCTCGACCGGATCGCCCGGGCGCAGTGCGAACGCCTCGGCCGCCGCCAGAAGTGCGGCCGCAAACAGCAGAATTTTTTTCTCCATACAGAATTCCTCCGGAAAAACGAAATATTTTGAGTTCTGAATAAATATACTCCGCCTTTCCGGGCAGTCAAGCTCAACCCGGCTACTTCACCCGGATCGTTCCGGCGCGCCCGTGGGCGGCGAGTCCCTCCATTTCACCGAAACACTCGACGATGCCGACCTCCCGGCGCAGTGCGGACTCCTCATATTTCACGAGGCTCGTGCGCCGGAAGAATCCGGCCGTTTCAAGCCCGTTGAAGTAACGGGCGCTTGAGGCGGTCGGCAGCACGTGCGACGGCCCGGCACAGAAGTCGCCGATCGGCTCCGGCGTCCACGGCCCGAGGAAAATCGCCCCCGCGGCAGTGATTTTCGCGGCGACCGCTTCCGGATTTTCGGTCTGGATTTCGAGGTGCTCCGGCGCATAGGCGCTCGCTATGCGGGCGGCCTGTTCAAGGTCGGCGGCATGGATCAGGAAGACGCCGTGCTCTTCGACACGTTCGATCGTCGCGATGCGCGGCAGCGTCGCCTTCTGACGCCGGAACGCGGCCTCCACCCGTTCGATCATCGCGCGGTCGGTCGTGACCAGCACCGCCTGCTCGAGTCCGGATCCGTGTTCGGCCTGGCTCAGCAGGTCGGCCGCGATGAACTCCGGATTCGCGTGGGCGTCCGCGATGACGAGAATCTCCGAGGGACCCGCAACCATATCGATCGCGACCCGGCCGTACAGCAGCTTCTTGGCCGCAGTCACGTAGGCGTTGCCGGGGCCGACGAGTTTTTCAACCCGGCGGATCGACTCCGTCCCGAGCGCGAGCGCCGCGACGCCGTAGACGCCGCCGAGCCGCAGAATCTCAGTCACCCCCGCCCGACGCATCGCATAGAGCACGGCCGGATGAACCTTCCCCTCCCGGTTCGCCGGGGTGGTCGCCACGATTTCGCGGACTCCCGCCGCCCCCGCGATCCCCGCCGTGTGCAGCACGGTCGAGACCAGCGGCGCCGTGCCGCCCGGAATGTAGACGCCGACACGATCCATCGGCGTGAATTTCTCACCGAGCGTCACCCCGGGGCGCGGCGAAGCGCTCCACGGGCGCGGCAGCGTCGCCAGAGCGAAATCGCGCACCTGGAAGAGCGCCGTATCGATCGCTTTCTTCTCCCGTTCCGAAAGCAGCTGTTCCGCTTCGTCGATCTCCTCCTCCGTCACCCGGAAGCGGGACGGATCAAGTTCGGTGTGATCGAATTTCGCGGCATATCGGACGATGGCGGCGTCTCCCTCTTTCCGGACATCCTCGATGATGGCCGCAACCTGGGATTCGATCTCCGGCGGGTAGCCGGGACGGTCCGCCAGCGCCCGCAGTTCCTCTTCAAAACCGGGAGCGTTGTAATAAAGTTTCTTCATCGTTTCACCCATACGAGAGTGTTGTCGATCAGTCGCGTTTTGCCGAAGTAGACGGCCAGCGCGACGAGCAGGTCTGCAGATTTTTCCGTCGGCGGTTCAAGGGTCGAGGCGTCGAGCGCTTCGACGTAATCGATCCGCCCGCCCGCCTTTTCGATCTCATGCCGCATCGCCTCGAGTACGGCGGGAATCGCTTCGATCCCCCCCTCGATCAGCGCCGGCCGCGCGGCGTCGAGCACGCGCGAGAGCACGACCGCCCGCTCTTTTTCATCTTCGGAGAGATAGGCGTTGCGCGACGAGAGCGCCAGTCCGCTGTGTTCGCGGATCAGCGGAGCAGCGATGATCTCCACCGGGAAGTTCAAATCCCGCACCATGCGTTTGATGACCAGCAGCTGCTGCGCGTCTTTCATGCCGAAGACGGCGTAGTCGGGCAGCGCGAGGTTGAACAGCTTGGCCACCACGGTCGTGACGCCGCGGAAGTGGCCGGGCCGCCGTGCGCCGCAGAGCGGCCGGGAGAGTCTGGTCTCCTCCACGAAGGTCGAGGCGTCCGGAGCGTACATCACACCGGGTTCCGGAGCGAAGACCGCGTCCGCGCCGTGCTCTTCACAGAGTTTCGAATCGCGCTCGAAATCGCGCGGATATTTGTCGAGGTCCTCGGTCGGCCCGAACTGGATCGGGTTCACGAAGATCGAGACGATCACGATATCGGCTTTCTGCCGGGCGATGTCGATCAGCGACAGATGCCCGGCATGCAGATACCCCATGGTCGGAACCAGCGCGGTCGTTTTGCCCGACCGCTTGTTCGCAAGCGCATACGCCTGCAACTCGGCAGGCGTTCTGAAGATCTTCATGATTAAATCTCCACCAGCCACCCGTGTTTGTCCGGACGGGCGCCGTCCTGGATGCCGGTCATTTCGTCGTAGAGCTTCTTCAAATGCGGACCGATCTCCGTAAGATGGTAGTCGATCACCTTGTCACCGTCGAAGATGCGGCCGACCGGGGTGAGCACCACGGCGGTGCCGCAGGCGGCGACCTCCGCGAAATCGGGGAGTTCCGAGGCGCGGATCTTCCGCCGCTCGACCGGCATGCCGAGATCGGCCGCGATGGTCATGAGCGACTTGTTCGTGATCGAAGCGAGAATCGAGTCGGAGAGACTCGTGACGTATTTGCCGTCTTTCGTGATCGCAAGGAAGTTGCTTGTTCCGAATTCATCGACGAAGGTGTGGGTCGCCGGGTCGAGGAAGAGCGCCACCGCGCATCCCTTCTCTTTGGCCTGCTTGCTGGAGATCAGGCTTGCGGCGTAGTTGCCCGCCGCCTTGATGTGGCCGGTTCCGTGCGGCGCGGCGCGGTCGTAGTCGCGCGAAATCATCGCGTCGACCGGCTTGATGCCTCCCTTGTAGTAGGCGCCGACCGGGACGACCATGATGACGAGTTCATACTCAAGACTCGAACCGACGCCGATCTGCGGAGTCGTTCCGAACATCACGGGACGGATGTAGAGTGCGCCGCCGGTGCCGTAGGGCGGAACGTAATCGATGTTGTCACGCACGACGGTCTTGACCGCTTCGACGAATTTTTCAACCGGAAATTCAGGCATGAGCAGATGGGCCGCGGAACGATTCAGACGGATGCCGTTTTCATCCGGGCGGAAGATGCGGACCTTGCCGTCCTTGCAGCAGAACGCCTTGCCGCCTTCGAAGATCGCCTGTCCGTAGTGGAGCGCATTGGCCGCGACGCTGATGCTGATGTCGTAGCTGTTGTACAGCTTGCCGTCATCCCATTTCCCGTCGGCGTAGTGAAACCGGATATTGCTCCGGGTCGGCATGAATTTGAATCCGAGGTTCTCCCAATCGATATCCATGATCTGCTGTCCTCCCTATCTGCATTTACAGGATGTTACAGAGGAAAATATAGCAGAGTTGCGTTGCAATATCAAGGTTTTTTTTGAAGTTTGGGGGCAAATGCGGGAGGATTTTCCGTCCCGGCGCCGCTGCGCGGCCGGAATTCATAAAAAAAAACCGCTTTTGTCGGAAAATCATTGGAAATTTTTTATTTCAAGTCTATGTTATGAGAAAACGGGTTGTCATTGGTTTTCGGAGACTTATTTCCAGAGAGGAACAACAGTTATGATGAAGCATCTTTTCGGTTCGGCGCTTGCGCTCGCGATTCTCGGATTCGGAACAGCCGGCTGCGGTCTTTTCAGCAACGAAACCCCGGCGGAGGCGACCACCCCGGTGGAGGAGGCGTACGCGGATCCCGGTTTCGGCATGAACAACACCGGTCTCAACGGCGTCCCCGGCGATTCGTTCGGCAACGGACCGTCCGGCTGGGCTCCGGGTGCGACCGATGCGGGAATCGACTCCGTCGCCGGGAACGGCTCCGACTGGGTTGAGGCCGATCCGGCCAACCGGCTCAACATGCCGATCATCTATTTCGCTTATGACTCGGATGTGCTCGTCCCCTCGGAGCAGGCGAACCTCGACCGCATCGCCCAGTATCTCCAGGCGAATCCGTCGCTCGGACTCGTGATCGAAGGTCACTGCGACCAGCGCGGCACCGAGGAGTACAACCGCGCGCTCGGCGAACGCCGGGCAAATGCGATCCGCGCTTATCTCGCCGGCTGCGGCGTTGCCGACGCGCGGATGAGAACCCTCAGCTACGGCAAGGACAAGCCGGCGGTCGAGGGCACGGGCGAAGCGGTCTGGGGGCAGAACCGTCGCGGCGTTCCGGTCCCGATGCGGATGCCGCAATATTGATCATGACGAACCGCATGATGTTCGTTCTTGACTCTTTCTGACGTTTTGAACTTCGCTCGTCCGACCGCATTCGCGGTCGGTCGGGCTTTTTATGTATGAAATAAAAATGCAATAAATCTTTAAATATCAGGAGTTTATGTAAATGAGCAAAATTCATGCCGATCATGTTTTCACCTCCGAATCGGTTTCGGAGGGGCATCCCGACAAGGTGTGTGATCAGATTTCCGATGCGATCCTCGACGCCTGCCTCGCGCAGGATCCCGAGAGCCGGGTTGCCTGTGAGACGCTGACCACGACGAATCTCGTCGTCATCTCCGGTGAGATCACGACGAAAGCGAAAGTCAACTGGCAGGAGGTCGCTCTCGACGCGGTCCGCAAGATCGGTTACAATGAGCATGGTGTCGGTTTCTGCGCCGATGATGCGAAGGTGATGATCTGCATCCACAAGCAGTCTCCGGACATCTCGCAGGGCGTGACCGAAGGTCAGGGCCTCTTCACCGAGCAGGGCGCCGGCGACCAGGGAATGATGTTCGGTTACGCGTCGAACGAGACGCCCGCCTACATGCCGGCGCCGATCTATTATGCGCACAAGATCGTCGAGGAACTCGCGCGGCTGCGCCACACCGATCCGGAGAACTACCGTTACCTGCGGCCCGACTCGAAGAGCCAGGTTTCGATCCGCTACTCCAAAGGCAAGCCGGTTGCGCTGACCGCGGTCGTGGTTTCGCACCAGCACACGCCGGACATGGACATCAAGTGGCTGGAAACTCTCGTCAAGGAAGTTGTGAAAAAGGTTGTTCCGGCCGAGCTGCTGAATGACGACATTGTGTATTATGTCAATCCGACCGGCCGGTTCGAGATCGGCGGTCCGCACGGCGACACCGGCTTGACCGGCCGCAAGATCATCGTCGACACCTACGGCGGCGTCGGCAGCCACGGCGGCGGCGCGTTCTCCGGCAAGGATCCTTCGAAAGTCGACCGTTCGGCCGCCTACATGTGCCGTTACATCGCGAAGAACATCGTCGCGGCAGGACTTGCGGACAAGTGTGAAATTCAGGTTGCCTACGCCATCGGCGTGGCCGAACCGCTTTCGATCAATGTCGACACCTACGGTACCGGCAAGCTCAAGAACGAACAGGATCTTGAGAAGGTCGTCCGCAAGGTGTTCAGCCTGAAGCCGGCGGCGATCATCCAGACGCTCGGGCTCAAGCATCCGGGCAACGGCTGGTGCTACGCGGACACGGCGGCCTACGGTCACTTCGGCCGTTCGCAGTTCCCGTGGGAGAAGCTCGACAAGGTCGAAGAACTCAAGGCCGCCGCCGCGGAATATCTGAAGTAATCAAGATCATGGGAATTCTGAACGGACGCAACTCCGCGGACGGCGGGGAATTCCGGCTGCTCGGCGTCGGGTCGCCGCTGCTGGACATCCTCGTACCGGTCGATGACGCGTTTCTCGAAACCGTCCCCGGCGAAAAGGGGGGGATGGTCATGGTCGAGCCGGAGTTTCAGGAGGAGGTTCTGCGGCGGCTGCCGTCGGAGCCGCGGCTTGTGCCGGGCGGTTCGGCGGGCAACACGATCTTCGGGCTCGCGCGCCTCGGGATTCCGGTCGCGATGTTCGGCAAGCTCGGCACAGATGAGAAAGGTTGTTTTTACCGCCGCCGGCTGCGGGAGCTCGGGGGATCCGACGAGGAGTTCATTGCGACCTCGGAGCTGCCGACCGGGACGTGTCTCTCGATGATCACGCCCGATGCGGAGCGCACGATGCGTTCGGCGCTGGCCGCCTCGCTGCTCGTGCGGCCCGAGGAGGCCGCCGCGGTCGATTTTTCGAAGTACGATTTTGTCTATATCGAAGGATATATGTTCTATTCGGCGGTCATGCCGACCGTGCTGCGGAAGGCGAAGGAGGCGGGTTGCCGGATCGGAATCGACCTGGCTTCGTTCGAAGTGGTCCGGGATTTCCGCGAGAGTCTGCCGTCGATTCTGAAGGAGTACGTCGACGTGATTCTCGCAAACGAGGAGGAGGCGGCCGCGCTGCTCGGGGAGATGTCGGTCGAGGAACGGCTTGAACGTCTTGCCTCATGGTGCGACGTCGCCGCCGTGAAGCTCGGACGGAAAGGCGCGCTCGTGAAGTCCGGAAACGAAACCGTGCGGATCCCGGCGCAGCTCGTCGAAAATCCGGTGGATACGACCGCCGCCGGCGACCTCTGGGCGACGGGGTTTCTCTACGGGCTCTGCCAGGGAAAGAATCTGGCGGAAGCGGCCTATTACGGTGCGCTCGTGAGTTCCGAGGTGGTCAAGGTGGTCGGCTCCGAAATTCCGGAAGAGCGCTGGAGCTATATCAGAAGCAGGATGCAGGAAGGAACCAATTGAGATGGAATACAAGGTGAAAGACATCAATCTGGCCGACTTCGGCCGGAAAGAGATTGAAATTGCCGAGCAGGAGATGCCCGGACTCATGGCGACCCGCGCGAAATACGGTCCGCAGCAGCCGCTCAAAGGCGTCAAGATCATGGGAAGTCTGCACATGACGATCCAGACGGCCGTGCTCATCGAGACGCTCAAGGCGCTCGGCGCGGACGTCCGCTGGGCGAGCTGCAACATCTTTTCGACGCAGGATCACGCGGCGGCGGCGATCGCGGCCGACGGGGTGCCGGTCTTTGCCTGGAAGGGCGAGACGCTTGAGGAGTACTGGGAGTGCACCTACCGGGCGATGACCTGGCCGGACGGTTCCGGGCCGGACCAGATCGTCGACGACGGCGGCGACGCGACGCTGCTGATCCACCGCGGGTATGCGGCGGAGAACGATCCGTCGATTCTCGATGTGCCGACCGATGTGGCGGAACTTGCGATCATCAATGCGCTGCTCAAGCGGGTGCTTGCGGAGGATCCGCAGCACTGGCACAAGGTTGCCGCGAACGTGAAGGGCGTCTCGGAGGAGACCACTACGGGCGTCCACCGGCTCATTCAGATGCAGGCGAAAGGTGAACTGCTCTTTCCGGCGATCAACGTGAACGATTCGGTCACGAAGAGCAAGTTCGACAACATCTACGGCTGCCGCCACAGCCTGACCGACGGAATCAAGCGTGCACTCGACGTGATGCTTTCCGGCAAGACGGTCATGGTCTGCGGCTACGGCGACGTGGGCAAGGGGTGCGCCGAGGCGCTGCACAACGAACGCGCCCGGGTGCTGGTGAGCGAGATCGATCCCATTTGCGCGCTTCAGGCCTGCATGGCCGGTTTCCAGGTCTGCACGGTCGAGGATGCGCTGCCGCAGGCGGACCTTTTCGTCACGACCACCGGCAACTGCCGGATCATCACGGCTGAGCACATGGCGAAGATGAAAGATCAGGCGATCGTCTGCAACATCGGTCATTTCGACGACGAGATCGAAGTTGCGCGGCTCGAAAGCTGGCCCGGCATCAAAAAGACGGTCATCAAAGGCAGCGAGTGTCCGGTCAGCCGTTTCACGTTCCCGGACGGGCACAGCATCTATCTGCTGGCGGAGGGGCGGCTCGTGAACCTCGGCTGCGCGACGGGACATCCGTCGTTCGTGATGTCGAACAGCTTCACGAACCAGACGCTCGCTCAGATCGACATCGCCCGCAGCAAGGATCGGAAAGTCGGCGTCTACCTGATCGAGAAAAAGCTCGACGAAGAGGTTGCGCGGCTTCACCTTGAGAAACTCGGCGCGAAGTTGACGAAACTTACTCCGGAGCAGGCCGCCTACATCGGCGTTCCGGTTGACGGGCCTTACAAGCCGGAGAGTTATCGTTACTGAGAGATGCCGGGAAGGGAGAACAGAATGAATCGGAACTTGACCAAGAGAGGAATCCCCCGCGTCACCGACGCGGGCGTGACCGGCGGCCGCGGATGACGTTTATTTCGTGCAGGCAGTAAGAAGTTTGGAATGGAAGGTTTACGAAAATGAGTGATTATCCTCTTGAGACGATCCGCCACAGCGCGGCGCATGTGATGGCCGCGGCGGTTCAGAAACTGTATCCCGATGCGAAATTCGACATCGGTCCGGCGACCGAGAACGGGTTCTACTACGATTTCGACATGGAGCACCGCCTCGTCAACGAAGACCTGAAAGAGATCGAGAAACAGATGAAGAAGCTGATCGGCCGCAAGCTGCCGTTCGAGCACTTCGAGCTTCCCCGCGACGAGGCGCAGAAAATGCTGACCGAGGCGGGCCAGCCCTACAAGCTCGAACGTCTCGCGGACATTCCCGAGGGGGAGAAGATCGGCTTTTACCGGACGGGCGACTTCGTCGATCTCTGCCGCGGGCCGCACGTCTCGAATACCGGCGACATCGGCGCGGTGAAGCTGCTGTCCATTGCGGGCAGCTACTTCCGCGGAGACGAGAAGAACAAGATGCTCCAGCGCATTTACGGGACCGCGTTCGCGACCGAGGCGGAACTCAAGGAGCACATCCGCATGCAGGAGGAGGCGGCGAAACGCGACCACCGCAAACTCGGCCAGGAGCTCGATCTCTTCAGCTTTTCCGAGAACGTCGGACCGGGGCTCGTGCTCTGGCATCCGAAAGGGGCGTTCATCCGGCACACATTTGAGACTTTCTGGAAGGAGGAGCACTACAAGAACGGGTATCAGCTGCTCTACACGCCGCACATCGGCCAGAGTGTGCTCTGGGAGACGAGCGGACACCTCGACTTCTACCGGGAGAGCATGTATTCGGCAATGAAGATCGACGAAAAGGATTATTTTGTCAAGCCGATGAACTGCCCGTTCCACATCGAGATCTACCAGTCGCGCCTGCGCTCCTACCGGGAGCTGCCGTTGCGCTGGGCGGAACTCGGGACGGTCTACCGTTATGAGAAGTCCGGAGCGCTGCACGGCTTGCTGCGTGTGCGCGGGTTCACGCAGGACGACTCGCACATCATCTGCACGCCGGAACAGATCGAGGATGAGATCGCCGAGGTGCTGCGGTTCAGCCTCTACATCTGGAACTGCTTCGGGTTCAAAGATATCAAGCCGTATCTGTCGACGCGTCCTGCGAAGGCGGTTGGCGAGCCGGAGCGGTGGGAGAAGGCGATCACCTCGCTGCGGAAAGCAGTTGACAAGCTCGGTCTCGACTGTGAAGTCGACGAGGGCGGCGGTGCATTCTACGGGCCGAAGATCGACCTGAAGGTGAAGGATGCGATCGGCCGCGAATGGCAGACCGCGACGATCCAGTTCGACTTCAATCTGCCGGAACGGTTCGACATGACCTACATCGGCGAGGACGGGAAAAAGCACCGTCCGTTCATGGTGCACCGTGCGCTGATGGGTTCGCTCGAGCGTTTCTTCGGAATTCTGATCGAGCAGTACGCGGGAGCGTTCCCGCTGTGGCTTGCGCCGGAGCAGGCACGGGTGCTGCCGGTTTCGGAGAAACAGCTCGACTACGCGAAGAAGCTCGAACTCGAGCTGCGGCAGAAGGGATTCCGGGTCGAAACCGACGTGCGCGCGTCGAGCCTCGGGGCGAAGATCAAGGATGCACGCAACGAGCGCATTCCGTATCTGCTCGTGGTCGGCGAGCGCGAGGCGGCGGACGGAACGGCGGCGGTCCGGAACCGCCGGGAAGGGGAACTCGGGACGCTTTCCGTCGAACAACTTGCGGAAAAAATGCGTTACGAGGTTGAAAATAAGATCGTTTGAAGTATTGTATTCGGATACGACAATTCGCGCCGGGGGGTGCCCGGCGCGGAAAAAATAGCAAAGAGCCGACGTCTGGAAGGAGGGTATCGCTATTGCTAAGTTGTTGAAACCCAATGATCGCAGCTTCACTGCGGATCAGGTTCGTCTGATCGGGCCGGATGGCGAACAGATGGATGTGGTTCCGCTGGCGAGAGCGCGTGAGCTGGCGCATGAGGCCGGATTGGATCTGGTTCTGGTATCGGATCGTTCCACGCCGCCGGTGGTGCGCATCATGAATTTCGGCAAACTTCAGTATGAACAGAAGAAGAATCTGAAGGCGCAGCGCCGGAATTCCGCAGCCCAGAAGCTGAAGGAAGTCAAGTTTCATGTGAACATCGACAGTCACGATTATGAGACAAAAATCAAACATGCGCTTGACTTTTTGGATAAAGGGTGTAGATTAAAGATCACTCTGGCTCTCCGGGGTCGTGAGATGGCCCATCAGGATCTGGCTTTTCAGCTGATGGATCAGGTCATGGCCGAGCTGGCGCCGTACGCGGATGCCGACGGGAAACCGAAGATGCTGGGGCGGAATATTTCCGTGAACTTCGCTCCGAAATAAGGGGAGCGGGAAACGCGTCGCAGCCGGTGGTGCATTGACCGGCTCGACGGAAACTAATCCTTACAAAAGGGAAGGAACGAACAATGCCGAAGCTCAAGACCAGAAAATGTGCCGCCAAGCGGCTCAAGCAGACCGGAACCGGCAAGTTCCGGCATCACAAGGCGGGCGCCCGACACCTGAAGTCGTCCAAGAACGCCAAACGCCGTCGTCGTCTCCGTCAGGACGGAGCCGTGAAGTCGACCGAAATGAGCCGGATCAAGGCCGCGCTCCCGTACGGTCTCTAATTCTTAACGACGGAGGAAAGCAAAGATGTCGAGAGTTACTTATGCCGTGCCGTCGCGCAAGCGTCGCAAGCGCACTCTGGAGCGCGCGAAGGGGTTCTACGGGAACGCAAGCAAGAACATTCGTACCGTGTACGACGCCGTCGACAAGGCGGGCGTCCATTCGTACAAGGGGCGCAAGCAGAAGAAGCAGCAGTACCGCGGTCTCTGGATCGTGCGCATCAACGCCGCCTGCCGCGCGCTGGATGTGAATTACAGCAAGTTCATGAACGGGCTCAAGAAGGCGAACATCGAGCTGAACCGCAAGGTTCTTGCCGATCTCGCGGTCAACGAACCCGCGGAGTTCAAGGCGCTGGTGGAAAAAGTCACCCAGGCCTGAGGCTCGCAACACATGGCTCAAGCAGCTTGAAGGTGGTGACTTTTTTCACCGGCTTCAAGCTGTTTTTGCTTTTATCTGCGGAAAGGATCACGATAATGTCTGGATTGAGGCGATTTAGCAGCCGCCGCCGGATGACCCGAGGCCGTCCCCGGGGGACGGATTCGGGTCATCCGGCGGCGGGAGGATTTGTCGGAATTCGGAGTCAGGAATAGAGCCGCCCCCGACGGCGGCGGATGGATACAGTTCAGGAACGGAATTTTATGAACGCGATCATTGAAAAAATCAACCGGGCGCTGGAAGAGGCGGCGGCGAAGGCCGCGGCAGCCTCCGCCGCAGACGCCGTCGAACAAATTCGGATCGATTACCTCGGACGCAATGGATTGTTCCCGGCGCTTTCGAAGGAGATGGGCAGCGTCGCGCCGGAGGAGCGCAAGGAGACCGGACGCGCCTTCAACGAAGGGAGAAACCGGATTCAGGCCATGATTGAGGAGGCCGCAGCACGCCTCGCGTCAGCTCCGGGCGCCGCCGAAGGGGCGCTCGACCTTTCGCTGCCGGGACGGCGCTGGAACTGCGGGCGCAAACATCCGGTCACGATCGTTGCCGACGAGTGCGCGGAAATCTTCCGCCGCATGGGATTCATCGTCTCGGAGGGGCCGGAGATCGAGGATATCTTCCACAACTTCGACGCGCTCAATACGCCGATGGATCACCCGTCACGCGATCCGCAGGATACGTTTTACTTTGAGGACGGTCGCATTCTGCGCACGCAGACCAGTCCCGTGCAGATCCGCACGATGGAGTCGCATGAGCCGCCGGTCCGCATCGTCGCGCCGGGGCGGGTGTTCCGCCGTGACACGCCGGACGCGACCCACGGCATGAACTTCCACCAGATCGAGGGGCTCTACATCGACAAGGGGGTCTCGATGGCGGATCTGAAGAGTGTGCTGCGCATGTTCGCGACCGAGATGTTCGGGCCGAAGGTGAAGATCCGGCTGAGGCCGCACTTCTTCCCGTTCACGGAACCGTCGGTCGAGTACGATTTCTCCTGCATCATGTGCGGCGGCAAGGGGTGCCCGGTCTGCAAGCACTCCGGCTGGATCGAGATCGCCGGAGCGGGCATGGTCGACCCCGCGGTGTTCAAGAATGTCGGATACGATCCCGAAATCTGGACGGGGTACGCGTTCGGGCTGGGCATCGAGCGGCTCGCGATGCTGCGCTACCGGATTCCGGATCTGCGTTATCTCTATGAGAACGACGTCCGGTTCCTCGAACAATTCTGAACGGCTGAAATGAGGATGGATCTCAAATGAATATTTCAAGAAACTGGCTTTCCCGTTACGTCACGATCGATTGTGACCTTGAAACCCTCTGCGATAAACTCACGATGGCCGGAATCGAAGTCGAGGCGGTCGAATCGGCGGGGACGGTTCCCGCCGGCGTCGTCACCGGCCGGATCCTGACCCGCAAACCCCATCCGGATTCGGATCACATGTCGGTCTGCACAGTCGACATCGGCGGAGGAACGGTGCTCCAGATCGTCTGCGGCGCGCCGAACTGTGACGCCGGGTGCGTCGTCCCGGTCGCGACGATCGGGACGGTCTTCCACACGCCGGAGGGGGATTTCAAAATCAAGAAGTCGAAGCTCCGCGGCGTCGAGTCGCAGGGGATGATGTGCAGTGAAAAGGAGCTCGGGCTCTCCGAAAATCACGAAGGGCTCATGATTCTCGATCCGGCGACGGAGCTCGGGCAGCCGGTCGACCGGCTCTTCCCGGGCGACACCCGCATTGAGATTGAAGTGACGCCGAACCGCCCCGACTGGCTCTCGATGTGGGGCGTCGCGCGCGATGTCTCCTGTCTGCTGGGGACGGAGGCGAAACTTCCGGAAATCACGATTCCCGCGTGCGACAAACCCGCGCCGGGACTTGTCACGGTCGAGGCGCCGGATCTCTGCACCCGCTACATCGGGCGGCTGATCCGCAACGTGAAGATCGGGCCGTCGCCGGAGTGGATTCAGAAGTCGCTCGAAAGCATCGGTCTGCGGCCGATCAACAACGTGGTCGACGTGACGAACTTCGTGATGATGGAACTCGGGCAGCCGCTGCACGCGTTCGACCTCGCGAAACTCAAGGAGGGGCGCGTGATCGCGCGCCGCGCAAAGTCCGGGGAGAAGATCACGACACTCGACGGCAAAACTCTGACGCTGGAACCGCGCCACCTCGTGATCGCCGACGCCGAGAAGCCGATGGCGCTCGCGGGCGTCATGGGCGGCGAATACTCCGGCGTCACGGAGGAGACGACAGACGTGCTGCTTGAGAGCGCGGTATTCTTCTCTTCGAACATCCGGGCAACGAGCCGGGAGCTGGGCATTTCGAGTGATTCGAGTTACCGTTACGAACGCGGCGTCGACTGGGACATGGCGGAGCTCGCGTCGAAGCGGGCTGCGCAGCTGATCCTCGAAACCGCGGGCGGCGAACTCGGCAGCGAGGCGGTCGATGTGAACACGGGCCGCCCCGCCGAGAAAGTCATTCCGTGCCGGTTCGACCGGGTGCGCGCGCTCATCGGCACGCAGGTGTCGAACGAGCGGATCGTGGAGATCTTCCGCACGCTGCATTTGAAGGTGGACGACGTGACCGGAAGCGGCTGCGTTGTGACTGCGCCGCTCTTCCGTCTCGACCTTGAGCGCGAGGCGGACCTGATCGAAGAGGTGGCCCGCATCGACGGGCTCGACCGGATTCCGGAGATCGCCGTGACCGGCAAGATCTGCGGTTCGATCCGTGAGGATGCGTATCTGCCGCTTGAGACACTGCGGAACAAAATCATTTCACTTGGTTTTTACGAGTGTCTGCACTACAGCACGGTGAACCGGGAGTCGGCGCTCTCGGACAGCCGGTTCACGGAATCGGATCTGATCCGGCTGAAGAATCCGATCAGCCAGGAGCTGGCGATCATGCGGCCGAGTCTGCTCGGCGAAATGCTCGGCACGATCGAGCGGAACATCTCGCGCCGGAATCTCACGCTGAAGCTCTTCGAGACCGGCAAGGCGTTCTGCCGCAATCCGGAGCTTTTCCCGGAGGAGCGGTTCGAGCTCTGCCTGGCGCTGACCGGGCTGAAGCATCCGGAGCAATACTCGGAGGAGCTCAAGGCGCAGTACGATTTCTTCGATATGAAAGGCGCGCTCGAGTCACTTTTCGAGTTGATGAACACCAAGCGTTACCGGTTTGTTCCGGTCGAGGACGGGCGGTTCCGCAAGGGGTGCGCGGCCGAAATTCAGATTGAGGGGAAGAAGGCGGGCGCATTCGGCGAACTTGCGCCGTCGCTCGTAAAGGGATGGCGCACGACCTATCCGGTTTTCGTCGCACAGCTCGATATGGCGGTGCTTCTGGCGGCGGATCACGGAGTCGGCTACTACGTTCCCTTCTCGCTCTTCCCGGCGACGAGCCGCGATGTGGCGTTCGTCGCTCCGACGGGGCTCACGCACGCGGACGTGCTGGAGTTCATCCGCAAGGCGAAACCGGCGGATCTCGAATCGGTGCGGCTCTTCGATATCTTCGAGAAGGATGGGCGCAAAAGCATGGCCTATCAGCTCACGTTCCGGAACCGGGAGCGGACGCTGACCGATGCGGAGGTCAACGCCCGTTTCGACAAGCTGCGCGAGAAGCTGAAGAATGAGTTGAAGGTGGAATTGCGGTGATCTTCCCGGAGACCGGGAGTCCCGAAGTGAATGTGCAACAGCAATTGGGAAGGATATGACAATGAGCAACAGCAGAAGTGCCGGGACGGTGTTCGAGGGAAATCTCGACGCGAAAGGCCTGAAATTCGGAATCGTCTGCGCGCGTTTCAACGATTTTTTCGTGAGCCGGCTGCTCGACGGAGCGATGGATGCGATCGTGCGGCACGGCGGCAGCGCGGCGGATGTGGCGGTGGCGTATGTACCCGGCTCGTATGAAATTCCGTTCGCCGTGAAAAAGCTGCTTGAAACGAAGAAGTTCGATGCGGTACTCGCACTCGGCGTGGTGATTCAGGGAGCGACTCCGCACGCGGGTTACATCAACGCGGAAGTGGCGAAGGGGCTTGCGCAGCTCGGGCTCGAATTCGGCGTTCCGGTGACCTACGGCATGATCACCGCGGAGAACCTGGAACAGGCGATCGAGCGCAGCGGAACGAAGGCCGGCAACAAAGGTGTCGACGCGGCGGTCGCGGCGATTGAAATGGCGAATCTGACCAGGGCGATCCGGTGATGTTTGAGGACGACGACTTTACCGGGGCGCAGGAGCCCCGTCCCCACGCCAAGCGGATGGGGCGTGAGCTGGCGATGCAGTATTTGTTCCGCTGCGACATGCGGCAGGAACTGCCGGATGCGGAGACGTTCGCACTCTTCTACGATCAGATCCGGAAGGAGCACGGTCTCAAGGAGAACCGGTTCGGACGCAAGGCGCGAGAGTATGCCGAAAAGCTCTATCTCACGGTGGCGCTGAACGGGGAAGAGATTGACTCGGTCATCCGGCAGCGGAGCCAGAATTGGGATTTTGAGCGGATTTCGCATGTTGACCGCAACATCATGCGGGTCGCGGTTGCGGAGATGCTCTACATGGAGGATGTACCTCCTGTGGTCAGCATTGACGAAGCCGTCGAGATTGCGCGCGACTACTCCGGCGACGAGGCCGGCAGTTTCATCAACGGAGTTCTGAACGGCATCAAGGATACCTTGAAACGGAATCCGCGCGGCGGAAAACAACCGAACAAAGGCGAACAGGAATGAAATCGATTTTCTCCATCTTCAAGCGGGGGCTGGAAAAGACCACGACCCGTGTCGCCCGGACGATCGGCTCGATCTTCACCGGGGTCAAGGCGCACAGTGCCGCGACATTCGATGAACTCGAGGAGCTGCTGATTTCGGCCGATTTCGGCGTGCCGGCGTCATTGCGCATCGTCGGGGAGATCCGGGATCGGTACGAGCGGGGCGCGATTTCAACGAACGCCGACCTCGTCAAAGTCGCTTCGGAGACGGTGAAAGAGATTCTGCGCGGGCGTTCGCGCCCGATTCATTATGCCGAAGCGGGCAAGCCGACCGTGATTCTGATGGTCGGAGTGAACGGCAGCGGCAAAACCACGACCATCGGGAAACTTGCGGCCCGCTTCCGGGCGGACGGGAAGCGGGTGGTTCTGGCCGCGTGCGACACATTCCGGGCGGCGGCGGTCGAACAGCTGCAGCTCTGGGGGGAGCGGACCGACTCGCAGGTGGTCTCCGCGAAACACGGGGCCGATCCTGCGAGCGTCGCGTATGACGCCACGCAGGCGGCGCTCGCGCGCAATGCGGACTATCTGCTGATCGACACGGCGGGCCGCCAGCACAACCAGAAGGGATTGATGGAGGAACTTGCGAAGATCCGCCGGTCGATAGAGAAGGTCTATCCCGGCGCGCCGCACGAGGTGTGGCTCACGGTCGATGCAAGTCTCGGCGGCAATGTGCTGAATCAGGCCAGAGAGTTTTCGAAGGCGACCGGCGTAACCGGGCTCGTGCTGACCAAACTCGACGGCACCGGCAAGGGAGGCATGGTCGTAGCGCTGCACCAGGAGTTCGAATTGCCGACGTTTTTCATCGGTCTCGGGGAGCAGCCGGAGGATCTCCAGCCGTTCAGTCCGGAGTTCTTTGCGGACGCACTGTTCGGAGAAGAGTCAGGAAACGAAGTAGAGGAGCATGACTGATCCCCATGGGCGAAGAGAATACAGACCGTTCCTACATGCTTGAAGCGCTGGGTCTTGCACGCATGGGGTGGGGGTTGACCAGCCCGAATCCGATGGTTGGTGCGGTGATCGTGCGCGACGGGGTCATCATCGGGCGCGGCTACCACTTCCGGGCGGGGGAACCGCACGCGGAGATCAATGCGTTTTCCGATGCGGCGCGGCACGGTTTCGATCCGAAGGGGGCTACGCTTTACGTTACGCTCGAACCGTGTTGTACGACGGGACGCACCCCTCCCTGTACGGACGCGATCATCGCCGCCGGAATCGGGCGGGTTGTGATCGGTTCGCTCGATCCGAATCCGCACCATGCCGGGCGCGGTGTGGAGCTGCTCGAAGCGGCCGGAATCGAGGTGACGGTCGGCGTCGAGCAGAGCGCGTGCAGCGAGTTGAATCAGGCGTTCTTCAAATGGATCAGCACCGGCAAGCCGTTTGTGATTTTGAAAATGGCCATGACGCTCGACGGAAAGATCGCCACCGCCTCCGGCGAATCGAAGTGGATCACCGGACCGGAGGCGCGGCGGCGCGTACAGACGCTGCGCCGCCTCAGCGACGCGATCATGGTCGGTGGCGAAACCGTGCGGCAGGATCATCCGCAGCTGAACGTGCGCGAACCGGAGTCGTGGCCGCGTCAGCCGCTGCGGATCATCGCGAGCCGCAGCATGGATGACGAGGAGGTCGCGTCTTATTTTCCGGACGGAAATTTTGAGCGGGTTGAGCTTGAGACGAACGAGGAGTGGCACAGTCTGCTGATCCGTCTCGGCGCGCGCAACATCACATGTCTCTTGATTGAAGGGGGCGGCGAACTCGCGGCGGCGGCACTCGATGCGAACGCGGTCGACATGGTCGAGTTCCATATTGCGCCGAAGCTGCTCGGCGGACGGGACAGCCGTCCCGTGCTCGGCGGAAACAACCCCGAATCAATGGAGTTTGCACGCAAGCTGCACAACGTCAAAGTAACCCACTACGGCGAGGACATCGCCGTAAGCGGACACCTGGAGGAGTAGCGATGTTTACCGGGCTAGTGGAAATGACCGGCGTACTGGTCGGATTGCACGGAGAACATCTGACATTGCGCCCTGCGAAGAAATTCGAAAAACCAATTTACGGCGAGAGTGTTGCGGTGAACGGCTGCTGCCTCACGCTCGAACGGGAGCTTGCGGGCGGAGTGCTGGAGTTTTTCACCATGGCCGAAACACAGCGCCGGACCAATCTCGGGCGGTTGAAGCCGGGATCGCTTCTGAATGTGGAACGGGCGCTGCGGCTCGGCGACCGGTTCGGCGGACACATCGTCTCGGGACACATTGACGCTGCGGCCGAAGTGATCGACTACCGGAAAATGGCGGACGGGGATTACGAGCTTCGCGTGGAACTGCCGGAGTCGCTCGCGCCTGAAATTGTCGAAAAGGGCAGCATTGCGATCGACGGCGTATCCCTGACGGTGGTCGATGTCGGGAAACGCGATTTTTCGGTACGGTTGATTCCGGTCACGCGCAATGACACCGCGCTTGTGGCTCGAACGCCGGGGACGCCGGTGAATCTGGAAGGAGATCTTGTCGGCAAATACATCCGTCGTCAATTCGAACTGCGCATGGGAGAGGCTGCAGTGGAGCCCTCCTCTGCGGGAATCACGATGGATACGCTGCGGGAAGCGGGGTTTCTGTGACGCCGGCGGTGGAATTCGGTGCGGTGCTCTGTTCCGCGGACGGCCTGGCCCGGATGCCGGAGCCGTACCCGGCAGGGCTCGGATTTCTCGCGTTTCCGGGAGAGGCGTTTGAGAGCCAGGAGCTGCGCATGAAACTCCACAAGGTTGTTTCCGGCAAGGTGGCGGTTATGCCGCGTGAGCTTCTCGCGTATGAGATGATCTCTCTGCTTCCGGAACAGAATCTGGCGCTGAAGGTTGAATTCGCCCGGGTATTCCGGGCACGCTGCAAACGGGCGTTGGAACTCCGCAGCGGAGAAGTCGGACTCCGGATCGACTGGGAGCGCATGCAGGCGGAGGAAGGATATCGCGACGCGTTGCGGCAGTTGCTGCGCGGTACGTTCGGAATACTCGATGAATTCCATCTGAAGCTGCGGCTCGCGCTGCGATTGCCGGGGAATGCGGCGGCGTATATGAGATTTCTGCGGGAGATGCAGTTCCCGGGGCTGGTGTTTTCGCTGGAGTGCACACCCGGGGCGGTGGAGACTGACGCGCTGCATACGCTGCGGTTTTACTCGGATTTTTTTGCGCTGCACCCGGATCCGGAAACCGGACGCGGCTGGAGCGTTGATGAGATACGCAAACTTGCCGGTGAGGCGGGAACGCTCTGCGTTTCGCCGCGCCGGTTCGGAATCGTGACCGATGATGTTCCGGCGGCCGCCGCGCTGGCGGAGGAGTTCCGCCGCCCGGCTGTTGTGCCGGAGGAAAACAGGGAGGTGAAATCATGTTGAAACTGGGAGTGAATATCGATCATATTGCGACGGTTCGTCAGGCGCGTCTTGCGTCGTCACCGCGTCCGCTGGAAGGGGCGCGCCTCGCGGAAAAAGCGGGCGCATGGGGGATCACCGCGCATCTGCGCGAAGACCGCCGCCACATCCAGGATGCGGACATCCGCGAACTCGCAAAGAACGTGAAGAACCTGAACATGGAGATGGCCGTCACCGATGAGATGGTGCGCATCGCCTGTGAGGTCAAGCCGCACAGCAGCTGCCTCGTGCCGGAGAAGCGGCAGGAATTGACCACGGAAGGCGGACTCGACGTTGCCGGGCAGCGAGACAAGGTGCGCGCAGCCGTGGCGAAACTGCATGAAGCCGGAATCGTCGTGAGCTGCTTCATCGATCCGGTCGAAGAACAGCTCGACGCGGCGAAGGAGGTCGGCGCCGACTACGTCGAACTCCACACCGGAACCTACTCAAACACGACCGGTGAAGCGCGGCGTCAGGAGCTTGAACGACTCAAGGCGGCGGCGGAACACGCGCACAAAATCGGGCTCTCGGTCAACGCGGGACACGGGATCGACTACGAGAACATCGCCGGAATCCTTGAGATTCCCCATCTCTCGGAGCTGAACATCGGTCATTCGATCATCGGCCGGGCGATCATGGTCGGCATGGAACGCGCCGTCGGCGAGATGCTTGAAGCGATGAAACCCTACTCGAAATAAAGCATCCATGAGTTCCCGGCGCGGCCACGGTATTTTGAAGAGTTCGCTCGGCGTTTCGCTTGCGACGCTGCTTTCGCGTCTGCTCGGACTGGTCCGGGTGATGCTCGAAGCACGCGTGCTCGGCGGAGATGCCGTGGCGAGTGCCTGGGGGCTTGCGTTTGCGATTCCGAACACCTTCCGCCGGCTGCTTGGAGAAGGGGCGCTCGGCACGGCGCTGATTCCGCTCGTATCCGAAACCGATGAGAAGGCGGGTCCCGAGCAGGTACGCCGCGAACTCGGCATCGTCTTCTCGGTGCTGTCGCTGATTCTGGCGCTGATTGTGGCAGTGGTCGCGGCAGGAGCGATCGGCTTGCGGGAGCTCGCCGCGGAAGAGGAGTTTGCCAGGTGGTTTCCGGTGCTCGCAAGCAGACGTGTACAACTGGCTCTTTCGATTCTGCCGCTTCTGATGCCGTATGCGTTCTTCATCTGCCTGATCGGAGCGATCGGGGCTGTGTTGAACACAAGGAAAATCTTTGTGCTGCCTGCGCTCGGGGCGCTGCTGCTGAATTTTTTTCTCATCGGCGGGCTGTATGCGGGATTCCGGCGGGATGTCGCCGGGGAGAGTCTGGCCGCTTTTCTTGAGACGCTGTCCTATCTGGTATTGTTGTCCGGGGCGATTCAACTTCTGCTGATGCTGCTGCTGCTCTGGAGAGCGGGGCGCTTCCCGCTCCTCTCATGGAGAGCGTTCCGGGAGAGTGATATTTTCGGGAGGCTCTGGCGGCTCGTGCTTCCGGGGATGATCGGCGGAGCTGCGTTGCAGATCAGTTTTCTGATCGACCGTTCGCTCGCGATCTGCCTCGGGCCGAAGGCGGTTCCGGCGCTGAACTACGTCGACCGGATCATCGATCTGCCGATCGGAATCTATGCGATCGCACTCGGTTCGGTGTTGACCGCGACGATGTCCCGTGCGGCGGCGCGCGGAGACCTTGCGGAAATTTCGCACGATCTCGGATTCAGTCTGCGACACGTTTATTTTCTCTGCGTCCCGATGGCGGTCGGGGTCATCTTCTTCTGGGAACCGATGCTGCGGATTCTCTGTCTCGGCGGGAATTACACCGAGGAGGATCTGGAGGCGGCCCGGATGGTTGCAATCTTCTACGGGGCCGGAATTCCGGCATTCTGCTCGATCAAGGTGCTGCTCGCTCCTTTCAATGCCCGAAAAATGATGACGACGACGCTGCGCTGCTCGCTCATCGCGATTGGCTGCAATGTCGTATTGAATCTGCTGCTCATGTGGCCATTGCGGCAGGGGGGAATTGCGCTGGCGACGGTGCTCTCCTCGATGCTGAACAACACGCTGCTGCTGCGCCATCTGCACAATGAGGGGATTCCGCTGGATGCGCGCGGAATCGGCCGTACGTTCGTACGTTCTCTTGTCCTCTCCCTCGTTGCGGGCTTTGCGTTGATGTGGCTTTATCCGGTTCTGCGGGAACACCTGACGTTTCGTTACGTCGGGGAATTCCCGGCATTTGCGCTGCTGGGAGCGCTTTTTGCGTTGCTCTATTTTGCGGGGAGCCGGATCTTCCGATCACCCGAACTCCCCGAACTGTTCGCCGTCCTTCGCCGCCGTTGAGCCGGGTCATCCGATCTTCGGCCGGATTTCAGAAACAGCAACGCGCGGCTGCAGACGGACGGTGCTATTTCGCGGCGGCCGCGGAAACGATCTCGAAAAACGGCGTGGGGCCGGCCACGGGAAGTTTTGCGGTATCGACCTCGAACACGATCTCGCCGCCGATCGACCTTGCGGGGATGCGATCTCCGCGCAATCCGTTCAGTTTCAACGCATAAACTTCCGGGTCCCGAATTGCGCCGTTCCGAATCCCGATCCGGAACGTACCGGTCTGGACAAGAACCGGAGCCGTGCCGATCGTAACAAGCCGGTAACGGGAGTTGTCCGTGAAGGTCATGCCGGAATTCAAAGCGTCAGTATTGATGATCGCCAGCAGCCGGTCGTCGGACTCAATCGTGCGGTCGGCATTGCGGGCGATGACCGTAATCGAAGCCGGACAACTCGCCGCCTCCACCGACAGCGCATCCAGCCGTTTCGGAACGTTGCCCTTGATGGTGGTCCCTTCGAGACGCGGAGTCACAACATCAAGAATCCCGCCGTTGCGGATATTCATCGTGAGCTCTCCGGTATCGCTCTCATAGATGCCTTTGTCCGGATCCGTCCGGTTTTCGGGGCTGATCAATCCATTCGCGCGCATTCCGGCCACAGCCTCGACCAGTTTGTCGCTGCCACGGTAGGAATCGGTTACGGAACCGTACATGCCGAAGTCGTTGAACGAAGCGTCGCCCAGCGCAGGAACTTCGAGATCCGCGGAGATCTTCGAACGGACATCGCGGTCATAGCGCAAACCGATCCGGCTGACGGCGAACAGAAACGCGAGATTCCCGTTGAAGGCTGAAAAAGGACGGTTCCCCTGGAAAATGAATTCATCGTTCACGGGAAAAACCACCGTCCGCCGCGCCGGAGAAACATCTCCACGCAGATAAGCGAAAGCGGTCACCACGTCCGAAGCGCGGATCACCGGGTCGGGACCGACCTGAAACGGCACCAGACGCCCGCCGTGATGCACGACCGGCGCAGCATGCACCATCATGAGATCCCACTCCTGCAGTGCGGCGTAACTGCTTGCGAGCCCCTGCTCGTGGCGATACCGGTTCCAGAACACCTGACCATACTCCGAGACCATGTATGGACGATCGATGAAACGAACCGGCGCCATCACCCGCAGCATGCTGCACCCGGAGGTGATCACACTCGACTGCGGCACCGTTGAGTTGCGTGAAATGTAATCGGACGGATGCGCATGGTAAGCGTGCATCGACACCACCGGAACCGAAGCACGCGGCGGAATCTCGCTCAACCGGTAGATGAAATCCCACTGGCTCGTGAGCCCGCGATATCCCGCCTCCTTCATGACGCCCTCATACCAGCGGGTCAGTTCCAGCTCGGAGTCGACAATGCACTCGGCCATGTCGCAGGCGAACACCGTGTTCTTCTGAGTGGCGGGCATATTCAGGAGCGGCAGCGACTCCCAGGTGGCATCCTCCGGGATCGGAGTCTCCTTCCATGCCTTTCGAACCGCCTCGATCGAGCCGTACTTCTTCTTCAGGAAGGCGATCCACTTCGGCTGCATCATGCGGCCCATGAAGTCGGACATGCTCCAGCGCAGATTCTGTTCGTTGTGGAACAGCGCGACCGCGATCGTCGGATCGTCCGCAAGACGCATTTTCGTGTAATGATTTACGGCGGTGAGCATGCGGAGCACTCCGGCACGGTAGTTCGCGCGGTAAGCCTCATTTCCGGCGATGAGTCCGACGCCGAATCCGGTTGGACCGCCGCCCCAGATGCTCGCAGTCGTCCAGCCGGAACTGAACGTCGCCAGGTCCAGATAGACGTAGATCCCGCGCTGTTTCAGGCAGAAAAGAAGATAATGAAATCGATCCTCGTTCTCTTTGATGAACGGAATCGTCTCCGGATCATCGTAAAGTTTTCCGTCCCAGCGATTGCGCGAAATCAGAAATCCGTTGATGCCGTGGAATCGGATCATGTTGTATCCCTGGGCTGCAAGCGCATCGGCGAACGCCTCGATTTTTTCCTTGTCCGCGGGGATTCCTTCCGGACCGCAGGAGTGGCCGAAAAACCGGACCGGCTTCTCCGGCCGTTTCTCGAAGGCGGTCCGTCCCTGTGCGTTCACGATGACCCGTCCATAAGTTCCGCACGGCGCGCGGTCGGCGAGATCCGAAAGATCCAGCGCACTGCCGGGGCGGATGTAAAGATCACTCAGATCGATCGGGCGCCACTCGGCATTGGCAACGAACTTGACCTCGCGAACCTGCTTTTCATCGACGCCGAGCGATGAAAGCGAAGCGGCAACGAGGTACCATTCCCCCGGCCCGGTCTGACGTTCCAGCACGATCCGGTCAAACGGCTCAACCGGCAGCTCAATCCGGCTCAAGTACAAGCCGAGTTCATCCGTCCCGTCGCTGACCCGGCTGCCGGGAAATCCATTCTCACAGAGCTTTGGAGAACGCACGTTGTCGAGTTCGACACCGGTGCGGACCATTACGGATTTCACCTGCCGATTCCCCTGGCAGAATGAGATTTTCCCGATCGCTTCGTCACGGAGACCGTCGCCGGTGTGCAGCAAATAGAGTGCATCACGAACCGAGGGTTCCTTTTCCCACTTCAGCTCCAGACGCCGCTCCACCTCGGTCGGAATTCCCGGTTGAAACGGGATGCCGCAGAAAATTTCCCCGAGAGGAGAAAATGCGGAAAACCACTCCGGTGCCTGTTTCGACCGGACGAATGACAACGGCTGGAACGGCATGAGCTCTTCGGCAGTAATCGTTCCGATCGAAACCGTGCTTCCTGCCGGGAAACCTCCAAAGGTCAGAGAAGGCAGCCGGAACTGTCCCGTCCAGTCAAGCGAGGAAGTACAGACCCACTCAACCTCACGCCATTCGGAGGTGAGCTCGACCGTTGTCGGTTTTCCGAGGGTAAGCCATTTGCCGCCGGCCTGATATCCGCCGATCCCGAGTTTTCCCGGAACGCTCGCCCGTGCCCGGAACCTGATCCGGTAGACGGTTCCCTTCTTCGCAGAAAAATCCCGGTTTGTCCAGATCTGACGGCCGCCGACATCCGACTTGCCGTTGTGGGCTTCCATCGTCAACAGAAGAACCCCATCCTGTGCGGAAACGGTGAACGTATTCCCCGGTTTCGACTCTTTCCAGACCTGTTTGGCCGTTTTGTCGTTCCATTTGCAACTGAAGAGCTGAACCGGATTGCGCGGTGTCTCCGCGAGGGAAGCGGAAAGTTCTTCGACCGTGATCGTGCCGATGGTGATTGTGCTCCCGGCGGGAAACCCGCCGAAGGTCAGGGAAGGCAGCCGGAACTGTCCCTTCTTGTCCAGTACACAAACGCAGTTCCAGCTCACTTCACGCGGCTCGGTCGAAATTGCAACGGTCACAGGAGTTCCGAGGGTTCTCCATTTTCCACCGGACTCGTATCCGCCGATTCCGAGTTTTCCCGGAACGCTCGCCGATGCCAGAAAGCGAACCCGGTAAACACTCCCTTTCTTCGCATCGAAATTGCGATTGATCCAGATCTGGCGGCCACCGACATCGGATTTGCCGTTGTGGCCGGTCATGGTCAGCACCAGCGAACCGTCCTGCGCGGAAACGGTAAAATCGTTCCCGGGCTTCGACTCCTTCCAGACCTGCTTCGCCGTTTCGCCATTCCATTCACTGCGGAAAAGCTCAACAGGGTTTCCCCGTTTCTGTTCTGCAGCGGCCCCTCCCGCCAGAAAAAGACACAATAAGAGTGCGATCAACACATTTCGCATGGGAGACAACTCCTTTATTTTGTGGTTTGAAAATCGTAGCTGTGCGTCCAGTCGGCTCCGTCACTTCCTGGCTGCCGCTCCCCGATACGCAGTGGAGAGACATGCCAGTCGAGCCAGAGGACATTCGTTGCGCCTGAGTGGCGGGCATCCACAGTCGTCTCCGCCTTACTGAACGGATACCAGTACCAGCCGCCCCAGTGATCGCCAAATTCAAATTTATTGCCGTCGACAACTCCGACCTTGCGGGAAGGGCTCTTCCAGCGGGAACGCTTGCCTGCGCTGTTCCAGGTTTCACTGCCTGAGTTGAAATTCTGCATCATGTAGAAGCCGGCTTTCACATTTAGAATCGACTCCGGCCGGGAGCAAAGAACGGGACAATAGAGAGCTTTGCGAGTCGAATATTTTTTCGTGATCAGATAGTTGTCCCATTGGACGCCTCCCCATTGCGCTTTCTCGTAAGTTCCCGGCATCCACCCCCGGAGACACCAGTCGTCGTTATCGTTGCAATACTGATCGATCGAGAGGCCGGCCTGCTTGAGATTGTTGACGCACGCGGCAGTCTTGGCCCGATCCCGCGCCTGATTCAGTGCAGGCAGCAGCATCGCCGCCAGAATCGCGATGATCGCAATCACCACAAGCAGCTCTATCAATGTAAAGCTTTTTCTTGTCATCTTTCCGATCCTTTCCTGTTTGAACGAGTCGAATTAATTTTTACACTGCCGCCAAATTTCAATGTTGTCGGAATCTCAACCGCATGAGGTTCGGATTCGCCTTCCAGAGCTGAAAGCAACTCTTCGATTCCCGCCCGGGCCAGCAGGGCGCTGTCCTGCTTGATCGCCGTCAGCGGCGGGTTGTAAAGCTCCGCCCAGCGGGTTCCGTCGATCGACACGACCGAAAGGTCCTCCGGAACCCGAATTCCTTTCTGCCCCAATCGACTGATTGTCATTGCCGCTACGTAATCGGAACTTGCGATGATCAGTTCTGGACGTTCGTCCGCCACCCGGTCGATGCAGGCAATCTCGGATTCGAGGTCTCCGTAATGAAACTCATACTCGCGTGGAGATACCCCATACCGGCGACAGGCGGCGCGGTATGCTTCGCATTTCTGGTGAAAACGCAGATCATCCATGAGGGCAATTTCCCGGATTCCACTCTCAAGAAGATACGAGAACAGCTCCATCATGCCCGGTTCCATATCGAAGCCGACACTCCGGAATCCATTACAGGAAGGATTCCCCAGAAATACGAGCGCCTGCCCGGGACGGCAAAGCTTTTCGAGCCGTTCCCGGTGAGTTACGCCGATCATGCTGTACATGAGGATCCCGTCGACCGCGCGGGTCAGCAACAGTTCCAGCGCCTCGAACTCCTTTTCAATGTCCCAGCGGGTCGGCTGGGTCATGAGTCGATAGCCGCGTTCCTCCGCCACTTTCGCCAGCTCATCGGCCAGCTCCGCGTAGTAGGGCGTTGCGATGTCCCCGCAGATGAAGCCGATTGTCCGTGTCGACTGATGAAGCATCGCCTTTGCCAAGTGATTCGGACGGTAATTCAGTTCCGCCGCGAGCTGCCGGATCCGCAGCCGGGTTTTATCGGCGACGTGACGCGCCAGCGGACGATCGTTCAGTACAATCGACACCGTCGCCGGCGATACACCTGCTCTCGCCGCAAGTTCACCCAAGGACACCGGTTTCATTGTCTTATCCTTATTAAATGCTTTTAATAACTATTTAAATTATACCGGAAATCTCTTTAAATGTCAAGAGGCGAGAGAAAAAATCTTCAAAAAAAGATTCCCATGAAGCTCGTAATGGTGTGGTTCGCTCCCCGAGTGGGAGGATTTTTTATGAAAATGCGCAAAATATCGGACACTACCAAGAATCCGGCTCTAAAATTCCGGTAAAAATTTTGCGTGTATATTGCGCGTCTTTCCCCGCTTGGACAATTTTCCATTGGACGATCGGCGCAAGGTCCTTGAGTTACTATAGTCGCATTGGCCGCCGGTTGCAAATCCAGAAAAGGACATCCCAGGCGTCGGATCGTGTCGAACCGGATGAAAGCCTTATCGAAAAAGAAACCTCTTAAGCATTGGGAGGGTCGAATATCAATAATGAAATGTGAAAATCTGCCGGATGCCTTTTTACATAATATACGGAACTGAAATTGATCTCCTCGCCATCGTTAAAATGAATCTTTCCTTCTATTTTTACTGTATCTCCGCTTTGTATTTTTTCCGGTAAATGTAACGCTAAACCTCCTTCACGCAAAACGAATTGAGGTTGCTCCGGATATGATAACGACAATAAATTGTATTGTTGATGATCCACAGTGATATAAATTACAGAAAAAAGTTCAACTGATGAAATCTTATCATCTATCCCCAGACAGCTTCTTTCTCCCAACTCGTCTTCTGTTGAACAAGATGATTTAGACAAAAGAAAATCTTTTGGGGCAGCCTCAAACAGATATTCAACAACAAAAGGTACGTTAATTTCTGTTGAATTGGTCAACAAATATGGACTCAAAAAATAAGCTCCGCTTGATTCCTTCAGGGTAAAACCATACATCTCTTCTGTGACATAGATCAATAATCCCCCTGTGAGAATAGAAAAAATAATATATCCTATCCCCACAATCCACAAGATCCAGGCAATTATTTTTTTCTTCATGTCAACGATTCTCGTGAAAATCTGCCAAGCCGCTTTCCCAAGTATCTCCGGAGAATAAGACGCTTCCGGCGATGCCAATCTTACGCAGTTTTCCGGAATCGTGGCAAAAAAAGACCCGCGCTCGTGTGTGCGAAACGCGAGAGCGGGTAAAAAAATTCCCGGCGCCGTGCTACTCTCCC